>NZ_BCSW01000017.1 GCF_001571065.1 Dietzia cinnamea NBRC 102147 | reverse complement strand
AAAGGCGATGCCGTGGGTGTGACGCTCAGCCAATTCAAGCTGGACCTCGACGCAGCCGAGAATGACCACGTCCTGATCCGGAGTAAGGCATGAGTCTGATCTGGGCTACGCGCGGCCGGCACTGGGGCTTCCGCTTCGTATACGGTGGTGGGTTCGATGATCCGCTCGTGGAATATGACCAAATCTTCGGCAATGTCGGACCCGATGACGAGGTCTTCGTCCGCATCGGGGACCGGGCGGCATTGCGTTTTCCTGACCCGCTCGACAGGACCGATCGGGCGGGACGGGTTATTCCGCACGAGTTCGTGCTGGACTCGTCGATCGCTTCGGGTGTGGCTGAGGCACGAAATGCGGTGTGGCCACTCGTGTCCGGCTATTACGCCCAGATCTGGGACGTGGAGGAACCGCCGGCGCCGCAGTGAGAGTCTCGCAGTGGTGCAGCTGTACCGGCCCCACCTAGGGGGTTATCGCGCACGGTGCGCTCACCTTAAAGCGACGCCCTGTGCCGGAGGAAGCGGTCATGGCGTCAATCAGCGGGGGCGCCTCCCGCAACTCGACGTCGGGTCCGCGCAGGAACGCGTCTCGGTTGGCTGCCGAGACGAGACGCGCCCCGCCGCCCGACCTCGTGGGAGGATGAGGCGGCGGGGTGAGTCGACACCGCGCGTCGATGCGAGGCGGGAGGTCAGCTCCCGAGGTCGGACGAGCCCTCGACGATCTCGGCCTGCTCGGTGCGCTGGGTGCCGTGCGAGACGGCGATCTTGCGCGGCTGCGCCTCCTCGGCCACCGGGATCACCAGCCGGAGGACACCGTCGGTGTAGTCGGCCTCGATCTTGTCGGTGGCCAGGCCCTTGCCCAGGGCGAGTTGGCGGGCGAACGCGCCCGACTGGCGCTCGTGCATGAGCCACTGACCGTCGCCGTCGATCGGGGAGCGACGCTCGGCCCGCACGGTCAGCGTGCGGTCCTCCACGTCGATGTCGATGCTCGCCGGATCGACGCCGGGCATGTCGATGAGGCCGATGAAGCGGTCACCCTCGCGGTAGAGGTCCATCGGCAGGGAGGTCGAGGCGGTCGCGCTGCGCAGCCCCTCGCCCAGGAGGCGGTCGAGCTCACGGAACGGATCAAAGCGGTTGCTGGTGGCCATCGCAGGTCTCCTTCAGGACTGATCGGGGAGCGCCCGGTCTTTCCGGGATCGCACCTCGTCCAACGGAGCCCATTCGTTGAGTATTCCCGACTCATCTTTCCTTGCTCGAGGCAGTCAGGTGGCGGGTGACGAACTCGTCCTCGGTGCATGGTCGGCCGATCCCGAAGCCCTGAGCGAGAGCGATCCCCTCCCGGCTGACCACGTCGAGCACCCCGGGCGAGCCGACGGGTTCGGCCACCGCCTGCATGCCCAGCTCGGTGGCGAGGTCGACGATGGAACGCACGATCGTGCAGTCGGTATCGGACGTGTCCAGTTCGGCGACGAACTCCCCGTCGATCTTGACGAAGTCGAACAGCAGGTGCCGCAGGTACAGCAACGAGGCGAACCCGGTGCCGAAGTCGTTCAGTGCCAGGCGGACTCCGGCTGCGCGCAGTCGCTGCGCCAAAGATCGCGCCGCGGAGACGTCGTTCACGGGCGAGGTCTCGGTCAGTTCCAGAACGACCGCGCTCGGCGGAACTCCGTGGTCCGCCAGGTTGGCGAGCAGGGCGGTCCCCAGTTCCTCGCTGGAGACCGACTGGGCCGAGACGTTGATCCACATCGAGAAGTCGGGCTCGATCCGGCGCAGCCGCGCGGCCATCGCGACCGCCGCCCGCACCACCCAGTGATCGAGGCGGGTGGCCATCCCAGCCCGCTCGGCCACCCGGACGAATTCGGACGGCGGGACCACCACGCCGTCGTCATCGAGCCGGACTAACGCCTCCGCGCCGACGACCCGCCGCGTCGGGACGTCGATGATGGGCTGCAGATGCAGGAGCAGATCGTCGGCCTCGAGCGCGCGCTCGAGCCGGTTCTTCCACTCCACCCGGGTGCGGGTCCGCTCGCGGGGGCCCTCGCTCCGACCCACGACCATCTACTCCGCGCGGTCGCGCAGGACGAGCGCCCACAGGGCGATCACGCCCGCGACGGGCCAGTGCAGCGAGACGCCGGACTCCTGGAGCTCACCGAGACGCCCGAAGGCCGTGGCCACGAGCAGGACGAAGGCGAACACCGCCGAGCGGCGCGGGGTCGTCCACGGCTGCATCGGCCAATGTTAACAGCACCCCCTCCGTTCGAGGAGGTGAACCGCGCCGTTCCCGCCCTTCCGGGCGACGGTCACCGCTTCTCCAGGGCAACCCGGAAGTCGACGGTGCCGTCCGGCGCGACGGTGACGAATCCCAGGCTGGGCGGTTCCACCCCCAGGTCGGTCCACGTCACCGGAATCGAGCCGGAGGCGATGATCCGATCGCCCGACCGGAGCACCGTCACCTCGACGGGCGTCCGGACGGTGGTGCCCTTGACGGTGAGGTTGACCTGCATCGGCACGGTCGCGGTGGTGCCGTCGTCGGGCACGGCGCCCAGGTCGACGGGATCGGCCACCTCGAGGGTCGAAACGGGGTGCCCGGCCACGTCGAGGATGTCGGCCGAGCGGGCCATCTCGTCGCGCGCGCCGATGTCGGTGGACAGGCCGCCCATGTCCACCTCGAAACGGCCCGTCTCGAGCACGCCCTCCGCGATCACGGCCTCGCCGCTCACCTTGTTCGTCGTGCCGACGACCGTCACCGGCTCGCCGCGGAGCATCTCGTCGACCGTGTACCCGGCGACGGTGCCGTTCGGCGGTTCGCCGGGCACGACGACCCAGGTGCCGTCGAGGTCGGTCGCCGCGGCGTCGGCGGCCTCGACATCGATCACCGTCGGCGCGGTGTCATCGCCGCCGCGAGCGGCCTTGTAGACGAACGGTGCGGCGAGGACGACGACGAGGACGACGGCGAGGGCACCGACCACCCACAGGAGTTTCCGCATGCCGACGAGCATAGAAAGCGGGGGCCGCGGAAGGATGAGCGCCGGCTGACAATCCGTGCGCGGCGTGTGCGTGGGTCGCACGACCCGCCCGGCGGTCACCCGGGCAGGTGGCCCGAGTCGCGGACGCCGTCGGCGGCACTAGACTATTCGGGTGGCCGCGCGGGTCATGGCCCACCGTGTGCTCGCGACACGGGCGCCGATCCGGCCCGCGGCCACGGTGCTCCCGAGGAAAGGCCACACCATGCTCTCCCGCATCGACCTGCGCGGTCGCTCTCTCGGCACGGCCGAGCTGAGGCGTACGCTCCCGCGCGGCGCCGCCGACGTCGACTCCGTCGTCGACACCGTCCGTCCGGTGGTCGAGGCGGTCCGCGAGCACGGAGCCGGGGCAGCACTCGACCACGGCGAGAAATTCGACTCGGTGCGGCCGGCCTCGGTGCGCGTGCCCGCCGACGTCATCGCCCGCGCGGCCGAGGAACTCGACCCTGACATCCGGGCCGCACTGGCCGAGGCCATCAGGCGCGCGCGCATCGTCCACTCGGCGCAACGGCGCAGCGACAGCGTCACCGAGGTCGCCCCGGGCGGGTTCGTCACCGAGAAGTGGGTGCCCGTCGAGCGGGTGGGGCTCTACGTCCCGGGAGGCAAGGCCGTCTACCCCTCCAGCGTCATCATGAACGTCGTCCCGGCCCAGGTCGCCGGCGTCGGATCCCTCGTCGTGTCCTCACCGCCGCAGGCCGACTTCGGCGGATGGCCGCACCCGACCATCCTCGCCGCGTGTTCGCTCCTCGGAGTGGACGAGGTCTGGGCCGTCGGCGGCGCGCAGGCCGTCGCGCTCCTCGCCTACGGAGGGGAGGACACCGATGGCGAGGCCCTCGAGCCCGTCGACATGGTCACCGGCCCCGGCAACGTCTACGTCACCGCCGCCAAGCGGCTGTGCCGCAGCGTCGTGGGCATCGACTCCGAGGCCGGCCCCACCGAGATCGCCGTCCTCGCCGACGAGACCGCCGACCCGGTGCACGTCGCCTACGACCTCATCAGCCAGGCCGAGCACGACCCGAACGCCGCCAGCGTCCTGGTCACGGACTCGGAGACGTTCGCGGACGCGGTCGACCGCGAGATCGAGGCCCGGTACGACGTCACCCTCAACTCCGAGCGCGTGCGCGAGGCACTCGAGGGGCCGCAGTCGGGCATCGTCCTGGTCGACGACATCGACGCCGGCCTGAAGGTGGTCGACGCGTACGCGGCCGAGCACCTCGAGGTGCAGACCCGCGACTCCGCCGCCGACGCCGCGCGCGTCCGCAACGCCGGCGCCGTCTTCGTCGGCGCCTATTCGCCGGTGCCGCTCGGCGACTACGCCGCCGGGTCCAACCACGTCCTGCCCACCTCCGGCACCGCCCGCCACTCGTCGGGCCTGAGCGTGCAGACCTTCCTCCGCGGCATCCACGTCGTCGACTACGACCAGGCCGCCCTCAAGGAGATCGCCCCCACCGTCGTGGCGCTGGCCGACGCCGAGCGGCTGCCCGCCCACGGCGAGGCCGTGCGCGCCCGCTTCGAGGACCTGGCCGCAGGGCGGGACGAGCGATGACCGCCGACCCCCGCCCCGGCGTCGGCCTCGACGCCCTGCCACTCCGGGAGAACCTCCGTGGCCAGAGCGCCTACGGCGCGCCGCAGCTCGAGGTCCCCGTTCAGCTCAACACCAACGAGAACCCGCACCCGCCCGGCCCAGCGCTGGTCGCCGATATCGCCGCCGCCGTGTCCGCCGCCGCGACGGATCTCAACCGCTACCCCGACCGTGACGCCGTCGGACTCCGCACCGATCTGGCCGCGTACCTCACCCGTCAGACCGGTGTCGCGGTGGACGTCGCCATGGTGTGGGCCGCCAACGGTTCCAACGAGATCCTCCAACAGCTGCTGCAGGCCTTCGGTGGTCCCGGGCGGTCGGCCATGGGGTTCGTGCCCAGCTATTCGATGCACCCCATCCTCGCGTCCGGCACCGATACCGAGTGGATTCCCGTGCCTCGGGGCGAGGATCTGTCGATCGACGTCGACGCCGCGCTGGCGGCGATCGGTCGCCACCGGCCGGATCTGCTGTTCGTCACGACCCCCAACAACCCCACCGGTCACGTAGTGGACCTCGACGACCTTCGTCGACTTCTCGACGCCGCGCCCGGCATCGTGGTGGTGGACGAGGCGTACGCGGAGTTCTCCCCGTCGCCGAGCGCCTGCACCCTGCTGGCCGAGTACCCGGCGAAGCTGGTCGTGTCGCGCACGATGAGCAAGGCGTTCGCCTTCGCCGGCGGCCGCCTCGGCTACTTCGCTGCCGACCCGTCCTTCGTCGAGGCGGTGCTGCTCGTGCGACTGCCGTACCACCTGTCGATGATCGCGCAGGCCGCCGCGCGCGCCGCCCTGCGCCACGCGGACGAGACGCTGGCCTCGGTCGCGCTCCTCGCCGAGGAGCGGAAGCGGGTCACCGCCGGACTCGAGGAGCAGGGTTACGAGGTGCTGCCCAGTGAGGCGAACTTCGTGCTCTACGGCCCGTTCGCGGACGCCGGCCGCGCGTGGCAGCGCTACCTCGACGCCGGCGTGCTGATCCGCGACGTGGGCATCCCGGGTCGGCTCCGTGCGACCATCGGGCTCGAGCACGAGAACGACCGGTTGCTGCAGGTGAGCGCCGACCTGGCGGCCGATGAGATCGCCACCGGAAGCGAGGAGAGACGATGAACGAGCACAACGCGCGGCGGGCACGCGTCGAGAGGACCACCAAGGAGTCGTCGATCGTCGTGGAGATCGACCTCGACGGCACCGGTCAGACCGACATCTCGACCGGGGTGCCGTTCTTCGACCACATGCTCACGGCCTTCGGGCAGCACGGCGCCTTCGACCTCACGGTCCGCGCCACGGGCGACATCGAGATCGAGTCCCACCACACCGTCGAGGACACGGCGATCCTCCTGGGCCAGGCGTTCGGTCAGGCACTGGGGGACAAGCGCGGGATCCGCCGTTTCGGGCAGTGCTCGATCCCCATGGACGAGACGCTCGCGGAGGCCGTCGTCGACGTCTCCGGCCGTCCCTACTGCGTGCACACCGGTGAACCGGACATGATGCTCGGTTACCTCATCGTGGGCCACGACAGCGCGCCCTACGGCACGGTCCTCAACCGGCACGTGTTCGAGACCCTGGCCTACAACGCCCGGATCGCCCTCCACGTCCGCGTGCACTACGGACGCGACCCGCACCACATCACCGAGGCGGAGTACAAGGCCGTGGCCCGCGCGCTGCGCGCCGCCGTCGAGCCCGACCCGCGCATCACGGGGATCCCGTCGACCAAGGGCGCGCTGTGATGCCGGCGTGAACGCGCGGTTAGAGAACCCGGGGGCGTTCGCACGCCTGGCCCGCACCCCCGGCGTCCCCGCGGCCTTCGTCCTGGTCCTGCTCGCGTTCGGCGGTTTCTCGCTGCTCCTGCCGGTCGTCCCGCTCGCGGTCGTCCGCGGCGGCGGCAGTGAACTCGTCGCCGGGGCCACCACCGGCGTGTTCATGACGGTGACGGTCCTGTTCCAGCTGGCCACCCCCCGGTTCACGGGGATCATCGGGTACCGGTGGGTGCTCGGGATCGGCAGCGCCCTGCTGGGCTTGCCCTCGGGCCTGCTGGCGGTCTTCGACGGGTCGTTCGCGGTGCTGGCCATCAGCGGAGTGCGCGGCGCCGGCTTCGGCATGATGACGGTCGCCGGTTCCGCGCTCGTCGCCGAACTGGCACCGCCGGGGATGCTGGGACGCGCGACCTCGCTGATCGGCCTCGCCGTGGGCATCTCCGAGGCGCTCTTCCTGCCGGTCGGGCTGTGGCTGCTCGACCTGTTCGGGCTGCCGACGGTGGCCTGGGCCGCCACGGCCTTCGGCGTCGTCGGACTCGTCGCCGCGGTGCGTCTGCCCCACGTGTTCCCGACCCCGCCCGAGGAGTCCGGTCACGAGGGGATGGGGCCCCGGAAGGTGATAGTCCTCCTCGCCGGACCGTTCCTGGTGATGGTCGCGGTGACACTGCCCTACGGCGCGGCGGCCTCGTTCCTGTCACCGGCCCTCGACTCGATCGCCTCCGGCAGCGGGGCCGTGGTCGCAGGGCTGGGGCTCGGCCTGCTGGGCGCCGGCGTGATCGTCGGTCGCACTGTCGCGGGGCTCGTGTCGGACCGACGCGGCCCCGGCTCGCTGGTGTGGCCGGGACTGGGTGTCGCGACTCTCGGAATGCTCGGCATCGCCTCGCTGTTGACACTGGAGGCGAACCCCTGGTGGTTCCTCGTCCCGACCGTGGTCTTCGGCCTCGGGTTCGGCGCCGTCCAGAACGAGGCCCTCGTGGGCTCGTTCGAGCGGATGCCGCGTTCCCGGCTGGGCACCGCGTCCGCGTCGTGGAACATCTCCTTCGACGCCGGCACCGGGCTCGGGTCGGTGGTCATGGGCGCGTTCGCGGGCTTCGGTTACGTCGTGCTGTTCACGGTCGCGGCCGGGATCGTCCTCGTGGTGGGCGGCCCGGCGGCGGTGGGTGCACGTCGCACGCGGCCCGTACGAGATCTGGCCTCCGACGACAGCGGCGATAAGGTGAACTCATGACGAAGACGACCCCGCGGGTGGCGCTCCTGGACTACGGCTCCGGCAACCTGCGCTCGGCTCATCGCGCTCTCGAGCGTGTCGGCGCCCGGGTGGAGCTGACCTCCGACCCGCGCGTGGCGACCGAGGCCGAGGCGCTCGTCGTGCCCGGCGTCGGGGCGTTCGCCGCCTGCATGAAGGGCCTCGAGGCGGTCAAGGGGCCCCGCATCATCGGAGAGCGTCTCGCGGGCGGACGCCCGGTCCTGGGCATCTGTGTGGGCATGCAGGTGATGTTCGAGCGCGGAACCGAGTTCTCGGACGGGGAGCACGAGGGCTCTCCCGGCGCTCCCGGCTGCGGGGAGTGGCCCGGTGTCGTGGAGAAGCTCGACGCCCCCGTCCTCCCGCACATGGGGTGGAACACCGTCGAGGCACCCGCGCGCACAGTGCTGTTCGCCGGCATGTCCGCCGACGAGCGCTTCTACTTCGTGCACTCCTACGGCGTCCAGCGATGGGAGATGGAGCCCTCCGACCACCTGCGTGCTCCCGACGTCACGTGGGCGGAGCACGGGACCCGGTTCATCGCCGCGGTGGAGAACGGCCCGCTGTCGGCCACCCAGTTCCACCCCGAGAAGTCCGGGGACGCCGGCCTGCAGCTCCTCGAGAACTGGATCCGCTCTGTCGCCTGAGAGCGACCGCGGCCCGGCCGCGGTGTCGTTCGCCGCGCTCGCCCTGGCGGTGGCGGGGGCGGGCGTCCTGGTGCTCGCGCTGACCGCGCTCGCGGTCGCGCTGCTGCCCCTGCCGCCCGCCGGGCGCGCGGTCGTCGCCCTCGCCGGCGTCGTCGCGACGGTGGCGGCGATGGGCTTGACGTCCCGCCGGTTCACCGATCGCGCGATCCGCGCGGAGTACGGCGAGGAGCCCGGCGGGCAGGCGGAGCGCCCCGCTGACGACGGACTAGGCTGATGCCCGTGACCAACGCCAGATACCTCGAACTCCTGCCCGCCGTCGACGTCGCCGACGGGCAGGCCGTCCGCCTCGTCCAGGGCGAGGCCGGGACGGAGACCTCCTACGGCGCACCGCTCGACGCGGCGATGCAGTGGCAGAACGACGGCGCCGAGTGGGTGCACCTGGTGGACCTGGACGCCGCGTTCGGACGGGGTACCAACCGGGAGCTCCTCGCCGAGGTCGTGGGGGCGCTCGACGTCAAGGTCGAGATGTCCGGCGGGATCCGCGACGACGAGTCGCTCGAGGCCGCGCTCGCCACCGGGTGCGCGCGCGTCAACCTGGGCACGGCCGCGCTCGAGAACCCCGAGTGGTGCGCCTCGGCCATCGCCCGTCACGGTGACCGCATCGCGGTGGGTCTCGACGTGCGGGTCATCGACGGAGAGCCCCGGCTGCGTGGTCGGGGATGGGTCTCCGACGGCGGCAACCTGTGGGAGGTCCTCGAGCGCCTCGACAAGGACGGGTGCGCCCGCTACGTCGTCACCGACGTGTCCAAGGACGGCATGCTCAACGGGCCCAACCTGGAGATGCTCTCCCAGGTGTGCGCGGCCACCGACGCACCGGTGGTGGCCTCCGGTGGCGTCTCGTCCGTCGCGGATCTCGAGGCCATCGCCTCGCTGGTGCCGCAGGGCGTGGAGGGGGCCATCGTGGGCAAGGCCCTCTACGCCGGACGGTTCACTCTTCCCGAAGCGCTCGCCGCCGTCAGCGGCCGCTGAATCCATCGAGCGCCGTGTCCACCCGGTAGCTCCACCCCCGCACGACCTCGAGCAGGAGGCCCGAGATGTCAGACCAGACCGGAAACACCCTGCCGACGGGACTCCCCGTCGATCCCGCCGAGGCGCTCGCGTTGGCGAGGCGGGTGCTCGACGAGGTGACGCCACGGTTCGTCGAGGGTGTCGGCGCCCCCGGCGTCCAGAACAAGGGCACTCGGAACGACTTCGCAACCGAGCTGGATCTGGAACTGGAGCGCCGGATCTCCGACGCGCTGCGTGAGGGCACGGGCCTCGAGGTGCACGGTGAGGAGTTCGGCGGCCCTCCGGTGAACGAGGGCACGCTGTGGGTGGTCGACCCGATCGACGGCACCGCCAACTACTCGTTGGGGATCCCCACGGCGGGGATCCTGGTCGCATTGGTTCACGATCGTCAGCCGGTGCTCGGCCTGACATGGCTGCCGTTGCTCGGTCTGACGTTCACCTCGATCGCCGGTGGGCCGCTCATGGAGAACGGCGTCGAGTCCCCGCGGATGTCGGACGTCTCCATCCGCGACGTGGCACTCGGGCTCGGTTCGCTCAACACCGGCGCCCGCACCACGTACCCCCCGGCCTACCGCCGTGAGGTGTTCGAGCAGCTCACCCTCGACGCCGCGCGGACCCGCAAGTTCGGCTCCACCGGTGTCGACCTGTCGTTCGTCGCGTCGGGCCGCCTGTCCGCCGCGGTGAGCTTCGGCAACTACGCCTGGGACAACGCCGCGGGCGCCTCCCACATCCGGGCCGCGGGGGGTGTCGTCACCGACCTCGCGGGTGAGCCGTGGTCCATCGACTCGCCCTCGCTGCTGGCGGCGTCGCCGCGAGCCCACGCGGAGGTGCTGGGCACGGTCCGGCAGCTCGGGGAGCCGGGGAACTTCTTCGAGGCGGGTCGACGTCGCGCCACGCCGGAACCGGAGAGTCCCCGCCCGTGGCTCGCCGGGGATCGGTGATTCGACCATGACACTCGCCACCAGGGTCATCCCGTGCCT
The DNA here is from genome assembly GCF_001571065.1 of Dietzia cinnamea NBRC 102147. GTDB lineage: Bacteria > Actinomycetota > Actinomycetes > Mycobacteriales > Mycobacteriaceae > Dietzia > Dietzia cinnamea. The sequence goes on along the minus strand of NZ_BCSW01000017.1, from coordinate 55,369 downwards.
CGACGTCGACGCCGGCCGTGTGGTCAAGGGCGTGAACTTCCTCGATCTCCGCGACGCCGGCGATCCCGTGGAGCTCGCCGCGGCCTATGACGCGCAGGGAGCGGACGAGCTCACGTTCCTCGATGTCACCGCGTCGTCCGCGGGTCGCGGCACCATGATCGACGTGGTCCGCCGCACGGCCGAGCAGGTCTTCATCCCACTCACCGTGGGCGGCGGCGTCCGTGCCGAAGAGGACGTCGACCAGCTCCTGCGGGCCGGCGCCGACAAGGTCAGCGTGAACACCGCGGCCATCGCCCGACCTGAGCTACTCGGTGAGCTCAGCCGGCGCTTCGGTTCGCAGTGCATCGTGCTCTCCGTCGACGCGCGCACCGTGCCCGAGGGCTCAGAGCCGACGCCGTCGGGGTGGGAGGTCACCACGCACGGTGGCCGCCGCGGCACCGGCATCGACGCCGTCGAGTGGGCCCGGCGCGGGCAGGAGCTGGGCGTGGGGGAGATCCTGCTCAACTCGATGGACGCCGACGGCACCAAGGAGGGTTTCGACCTGGCGATGGTGCGGGCGGTCCGTGAGGCCGTGTCGATCCCCGTCATCGCCTCGGGAGGCGCGGGCGCGGTGGAGCACTTCGCGCCCGCCGTCCACGCCGGGGCGGACGCGGTGTTGGCCGCCAGCGTCTTCCACTTCGGGGAGATGACCGTCGGCGACGTCAAGAAGGCGCTCGCGGCCGAGGGGATCACGGTCCGATGACCGCGCACGTCCTGGACCGGTCCATCGCCGAGCGGCTCTCACGCAATGCCGACGGCCTGATCGCGGCCGTCGTGCAGGACGCCACCTCGGGTCGGGTGCTCATGATGGCGTGGATGGACGACGCCGCACTCGCCGAGACCCTGGCGACCCGCCGCGGCGTGTACTACTCGCGCTCGCGGGGTCAGCGCTGGGTGAAGGGGGAGACCTCGGGCCACGTGCAGCACGTCCGTAGCGTGGAGATCGACTGCGACGGGGACACAGTCCTGCTCCGGGTCGACCAGACCGGGGCGGCGTGCCACAACGGCACGACCAGTTGTTTCGACACCGCCACACTTCTCGGGGAGGACTGATCGCCGTGCCGTTCATCCAGATCAACCAGCTCGACGGGATGACCGCGGAGGGCAAGGCCCGCGTCATCGAGGCCGTCACCGCGGCGTACGCGGAGGCCTCGGGCAAGGACCCCGCGAAGGTGTGGGTCCATGTCAACGACATGCCGCACGACTCCTTCGGCATCGGCGGCAAGGCCCTCGGATGAGCACCGCGACCACCACGTTGGAGCAGTTCCGCGCGCTCGCCGCGGGGCACCGGGTGGTGCCGGTCGTGCGCACGGTCCTCGCCGACTCCGAGACCCCGCTCTCGGCTTACGTCAAGCTGGCGGGGGACCGGCCGGGCACGTTCCTGTTGGAGTCGGCCGAACACGGGCGCTCCTGGTCACGGTGGTCGTTCATCGGCTGTGGCGCGGCGGCCGCGCTGACGGTCGACGAGGCCGGCGAGGCGACGTGGTGGGGCAGCGTCCCCGCCGGCGCGCCGACCGGCGGTGATCCGCTGGACGCCCTCCGACGGACCCTCGAGCTGCTGCGGACCGACCAGATCGTGGGCCTGCCGCCGCTGACGTCCGGGATGGTCGGTTACCTGGGGTATGACATCGTCCGCAGGCTCGAGCGGATCGCCCCCGACACGATCGACGACCTACGGGTGCCGGAGCTCGTCCAGTTGCTGGCCACGGATCTGGCCGCCTTCGACCACCACGAGGGCCGGATCCATCTCATCGCGAACGCCGTCAACTGGGACGGCAGCGACGAGCGGGTGGACGAGGCGTATGCGGACGCGGTCGAGCGGCTCGAGTCGATGACGGCGCGTCTCGCCGAGCCCGGCGCCGGCGGGGTGAGCGTGTTCAACACACCTGATCCGCGGGTGCGTCGTCGCACCGACGAGCCCACCTATCACGCGCGGGTCGCCGACATCATCGAGCAGATCCACGCGGGCGAGGCGTTCCAGGTGGTGCTGAGCCAGCGCTTCGAGGTCGACACCGACGCCTCGCCGCGCGATGTGTACCGCATCCTGCGTACCACCAACCCCAGCCCGTACATGTTCCTCATGACGATCCCGGACGGCACGGGGCCGGACGGGTTCGGCGGGACGGCGTTCACGATCGTGGGATCGAGCCCGGAGGCTCTGGTCACCGTGGTCGACGGCGTCGCCACGACCCACCCCATCGCGGGGACGAGGCCCAGGGGTGACGACGACGAGCACGACATCCTGCTCGCCAAGGACCTGGTGGACGACGCCAAGGAGAACGCCGAGCATCTGATGTTGGTCGACCTCGGGCGCAACGACCTGGGCCGCGTCTGCGTCCCGGGCACGGTCGAGGTGACCGAGTTCCGCCAGGTGGAGCGGTACAGCCACGTGATGCACCTCGTGTCGACGGTGACGGGGCGCCTGGCCGACGGGCGGACGGGCATCGACGCGGTGACCGCGTGCTTCCCGGCCGGCACCCTCTCGGGTTCCCCGAAGCCGCGGGCCCTGCAGATCATCGAGGACCTCGAGGACACCCGCCGCGGCGTGTACGGCGGCGTGGTCGGCTACGTGGATTTCGCGGGCAACACCGATCAGGCCATCGCGATCCGCTCGGCGGTGATCAAGGACGGCACCGCGTTCGTCCAGGCCGGGGCCGGAATCGTCGCCGACTCGGTGGCGGCCTCGGAGGACGCCGAGTGTCGCAACAAGGCGATGGCGGTCCTGCGGGCCGTCTCCGCCGCGGAGACGCTGCGGCCGGCAGGGGAGTCCCGGTGAGCCGTCGCGCCCGGCTCCTGGTGCCCGTCGTCCTGCTGCTCGTCGGCGCGGCCCTGCTGTGGATCGCCTCCCGGATGGTGTGGCTCGATGTGGCCGCGTTCAACGACCAGTCGGGTGAGGCCCGGCGCGCGCTCGTCGGCGCCGAGTGGCAGCCGGCTCTTGTGCCGCTCGCGCTGGGCGCCCTGGCCGCCATTGCGGCGGTGGCATTGGTGCGGGGGCTCGCGGCCCGCGCCGTGGGAGCGGTCATCGCCCTGCTCGGGGTGGCGGCCGTCGCGTTGCTGATCTCGTCGGTGGGCGGCGTCGACGCCGAGCGGGTCCATACGGTGATCACGAGTGACGAGGGGGTCGCCCGGACCAACGCGGGGCCGGGCGCCGAGGGCTCCGAGTCGATCCCGGAGTGGTCCCGGATCACCGAGTCGTCGACCCGGCCGGTGGGCCCGTCGCTCACCGGCGCCGGCGCGGCCGCGCTGCTCGCGGCGGGGATCGTCGTCCTCGCGCGGCCGGCGCGTCCGGTGCGGCGCGACGACCGGTACGTCACGCCCGCCGTACGCCGCGGAACCGGCGGAGAAGCGAGGGATGACGCGGACGGCGACGCCGGTCGTGACCTCTGGTCGGAGCTCGACGAAGGACGCGATCCGACCGGTTGACCGCGACGGGGTGGACCCGATTCGGGAACCCGGCTCCGGACCTCTATTGTCGATCTCGATCACACTTTCCGCCCCGATCACTGCTGAGGGAGGTCACGGTGGGTACCGTGCTGGACTCGATTCTCGACGGGGTCCGCGAGGACGTCGCGGCCCGCGAGGCCGTCATCGACCTGGAGTCGGTGAAGAAGGCGGCCCTGTCCGCGTCGGACCCGCTCGATGCGCTCAAGGCGCTGCGCGACCCGGGTGTGGGCGTCATCGCCGAGGTGAAGAGGGCGAGCCCGTCCAAGGGGGCGTTGGCCGACATTCCCGATCCGGCGGTGCTGGCCCGCATGTACGAGGACGGCGGGGCGCGGATCATCTCGTGCCTGACCGAGGAGCGACGCTTCCACGGCAGCCTGGCCGATCTCGACGCGGTCCGGCGCGCGGTCGACATCCCGGTCCTGCGCAAGGACTTCGTCGTGGGGCCGTACCAGATCCACGAGGCGCGGGCGCACGGAGCGGACCTGGTCCTGCTCATCGTGGCCGCCCTCGAGCAGGACGCCCTGGTGTCGCTGCTGGACCGTACCGAGTCGCTCGGGATGACCGCGCTGGTGGAGGTCCACACCGAGGAGGAGGCGGACCGCGCCCTGGAGGCCGGAGCGAGCGTCATCGGCGTCAACGCCCGCAACCTCAAGACCCTCGAGGTCGACCGGGACGTGTTCTCCCGCATCGCACCGGGCCTGCCGTCCGACGTCGTGAAGATCGCCGAGTCGGGTGTCCGGGACGCCTCCGACCTCCTGGCGTACGCCAGCGTGGGTGCGGACGCGGTCCTCGTCGGCGAGGGGCTGGTGACGCAGGGCGACCCGCGTGCGGCCTGCAACGCGCTGGCCACGGCGGGTGCTCACCCCTCCTGCCCGCAGGGGCCCCGCTAGGCCCCGGTGGTGGGCTTCCGGCAGACTGGGAGTCGTGAACTCCAAGGATCTGACGTCACTGCCCACCATGGGGGAGGTGCTCCGGACAGCCACCGGACACGAGCCTGACCAGCGCGGCCACTGGGGGCCGTTCGGGGGCCGTTACGTTCCCGAGGCGTTGATGGCGGTCGTGGACGAGGTGACCGACGCCTACGCCAAGGCCCGCGCGGACGAGGAGTACCTCGACCAGCTGGACCGGCTGCAGAAGCACTATTCGGGTCGGCCGTCCCCTCTGTACGAGGCCACGCGGTTCGGCGAGGAGATCGGCGCCCGGGTCTTCCTCAAGCGCGAGGACCTCAACCACACCGGCTCGCACAAGATCAACAACGTGCTCGGTCAGGCGCTGCTCGCCCAGCGGATGGGTAAGAACCGCGTCATCGCGGAGACCGGCGCCGGCCAGCACGGGGTGGCCACCGCCACTGCGTGTGCGTTGCTGGGGTTGGAGTGCAAGATCTACATGGGCGCGGTGGACGTGCGTCGTCAGGCGCTCAACGTCGCCCGGATGCGTCTGCTGGGCGCGGAGGTCGAGGCCGTCGAGATCGGCTCGGCCACGCTCAAGGACGCGATCAACGAGGCGATGCGCGACTGGGTCGCGCACGCCGACGACACCTACTACGCGTTCGGCACGGCGGCCGGGCCGCACCCGTTCCCGACGATGGTCCGCGACTTCCAGCGGATCGTCGGTGCCGAGGCGCGGGTGCAGATCCTCGAGCAGGCGGGACGGCTGCCGGACGCCGCGGTCGCCTGCGTCGGCGGTGGTTCCAACGCGATCGGCCTGTTCCACCCGTTCATCGAGGACGAGTCCGTGCGCCTCGTCGGCTGCGAGGCCGGCGGTGACGGTGTGGAGACCGGGCGTACCGCGGCGACCGTCAACGCCGGCCGGCCCGGCGTGTTCCAGGGCTCGTACGCCCACCTCATGCAGGACGAGGACGGTCAGACGATCGAGTCGCATTCCATCTCCGCCGGCCTGGACTACCCGGGCGTCGGGCCGGAGCACTCGCGGCTGTCGGATATCGGTCGCGCCGAATACCGGCCGATCACCGACACCCAGGCCATGGACGCCTTCGCGCAGTTGTGCCGTACGGAGGGCATCATCCCGGCCATCGAGTCCGCACATGCGGTCGCCGGAGCGGCCCAGCTCGCCGCCGAGGGGGTCGGCCTGATCCTGGTTAACGTCTCCGGCCGCGGGGACAAGGACGTCGACACCGCCGCGCGGTGGTTCGGGTTGTTGGGCGGTGGTGAGCCGCCGGAGGCCGGGGTGGATTCGAGCCGGGGTGCCGACGACGGCGAGGGTGCGTACGCGGACGGGGGAGTCGAGGGATGAGCGTTCTCAGCGACGTGTTCGAGCGGTGCCGGGCGGAGAACCGGGCCGCGCTCATCGGCTACTACCCGGCCGGGTACCCGACCCTCGAGGGATCGATCGAGGCCGTCCGGACGATGGTCGAGGGCGGCTGCGACATCATCGAGGTCGGCATCCCCTACTCCGACCCCATGATGGACGGCCCCACCATCCAGGCCGCCGCGGACACCGCCCTCGAGGCGGGATTCCGGGTCGCGGACACCTTCGAGGTCGTCCGGGCGGTCGCTGACGCCGGCGCGGTGCCCGTGGTGATGACCTACTGGAACCCCGTCCTGCAATACGGGGTCGACCGCTTCGCCGCCGATCTCGCGGCGGCCGGCGGCACCGGCGTGATCACTCCCGACCTCATCCCCGACGAGGCGGACGACTGGATCGCCGCCTCCGATGCGCACGGCATCGACCGGGTCTTCCTCGTGGCCCCGTCGTCCACCCCGGAACGGCTGGCGATGACGCTGTCGCGCACGGGTGGCTTCGTCTACGTCCAGGCGGTGATGGGGGTGACCGGCGCGCGGGACGTCGTTTCGGACGCGCCGCGCACGCTCACCCGGCGCGTACGCGAGATATCCGATCTGGCCTGTGGTGTGGGTCTGGGTGTGCGGAACGGCGACCAGGCCGCCGAGATCGCCTCCTACGCCGACGGCGTCATCGTCGGCTCGGCGCTCATCACGGCGGCGACCGAGGGGCCGGACGCGCTCAGGCGTCTGACGGCGGAGCTGGCCGAGGGTGTCCGTCGCCGCGGAGTGTCGTCGTGATCCCGAGCCCTCCCCAAGGCGTGTGGGAGATCGGCCCGTTCCCGCTGCGCGCCTACGCGTTGTGGATCATCCTCGGCATCGTCATCGCGGTTTGGTGGGGCGAGAAGCGCTGGGTCGCGCGTGGCGGGCGGGCGGGGGTCGTGCTCGACACCGCGCTGTGGGCGATCCCGTTCGGGCTCATCGGCGGGCGCATCTACCACGTGGCCACCGACTGGTACCGCTACTTCGGTGAGGGCCGTAACCCGGTCGACGCGCTGAAGATCTGGGACGGCGGTCTGGGCATCTGGGGCGCCGTCGCGTTCGGTGCGCTCGGGGCCTACATCGGACTCCGGCAGCAGGGGATCCGGGCCCTCGGCGCACTGGGGGACTCGATCGCGCCGGGCGTCGTCCTCGCGCAGGGCATCGGCCGTCTCGGGAACTACTTCAACCAGGAGCTCTACGGACGCGAGACAGACGTGCCGTGGGCCCTGGAGATCTACCAGCGCTACGACGAGGCGTACGGCTACTCCGAGACCATCGGGCGTTCCACCGGGCAGGTGCTGGCGACGGTGCACCCCACGTTCCTCTACGAACTGCTGTGGAACGTCCTCGTCGCGGTCGCGCTGGTGCTGATCGACCGCCGGTTCAGGCTCGGACACGGCCGGCTCTTCGCCCTCTACGTGGCGCTGTACTGCTTCGGCCGGTTCTGGGTCGAGTTGCTGCGCGCCGACGCCGCCACCGAGGTGTTCGGTCTCCGGATCAACACGATCGTGTCGCTGGTCGTCATGATCGCCGCGCTGCTGTACTTCTGGCGTGCCCGCCGCGGCCGTGAGGCCCCCTCGGAGCTGCGCGCTCTCGGCGATCCCGTGGACGAGTCGGTGGGGGACGGCCCGACGGACGCACCCCCGTTGTCCGGCCGTTGACGTCGGGTTAACCGGCCAGCCGGTCGAGGGGACTAGATTGGGTCGGGTGAATCGTCGTACCAAGATCGTCTGCACCCTGGGTCCCGCTGTCGCCTCGGAGGCCGGCATCCGTGAGCTGGTCGACGCGGGGATGGATGTCGCCCGCCTCAACTTCAGTCACGGAGAGCATGCCGACCACGAGGCCAACTACAAGTGGGTCCGCAAGGCCTCCGACGAGTCCGGACGCGCGGTCGGCGTGCTCGCGGACCTCCAGGGCCCCAAGATCAGGCTGGGCCGGTTCATCGAGGGCCGGCACGAGTGGGCGGAGGGCGACCACGTCGTCATCACCGTCGCGGACGTCGAGGGCACCAAGGACCGCGTCTCCACCACGTACAAGGGTCTCGCGGCCGACGCGCGCCCGGGGGACCGCCTGCTGGTGGACGACGGGAACATCGGCTTGACCGTCGAGCGGGTCGAGGGCGACGACGTGCGCTGCGTCGTCACCGAGGGCGGCACCGTGTCCAACAACAAGGGCGTCTCGCTTCCGGGCATGAACGTCTCCGTGCCCGCACTGAGCGAGAAGGACATCGCCGACCTGAGGTTCGCCCTCGCTCTGGGCGTCGACTTCATCGCGTTGTCCTTCGTGCGGTCCCCCGCGGATGTCGACCTCGTGCACGAGGTGATGGACGAGGTGGGCATCCACGTCCCCGTCATCGCCAAGCTCGAGAAGCCCGAGGCCGTCAAGAACCTCGAGTCCATCGTGCTGGCGTTCGACGCCATCATGGTGGCGCGCGGGGACCTGGGCGTTGAGCTGCCGCTGCAGGAGGTCCCGCTGGTCCAGAAGCGGGCCATCCAGATCGCCCGCGAGAACGCCAAGCCGGTCATCGTGGCCACGCAGATGCTCGAGTCGATGATCACCAACTCCCGGCCCACGAGGGCGGAGGCCTCCGACGTGGCCAACGCGGTCCTCGACGGGGCGGACGCGGTCATGCTCTCCGGCGAGACCTCCGTGGGCAAGTACCCCATCGACGCCGTGCGGACGATGTCCTCGATCGCGCTGGCTGTGGAGTCGGATTCCACCGCCGCACCCGACCTGGTCCACATCCCGCGCACCAAGCGTGGCGTGATCTCGTACTCGGCGCGCGAGATCGGCGAGCGGCTCGGGGCGAAGGCGCTCGTCGCGGTCACCTCCACCGGTGACACCGTCCGGCGTCTCGCCCGCCTGCACAGTCACCTGCCACTCATCGCCATCACCGGCGATCCGCGCATCCGCAGTCAGCTGTCGCTGACGTGGGGAACCGAGACCTTCCTCACCGACCGCGTCACCGAGACGGCGGAGCTGGTGAAGGTCACCGACGAACTCCTGCTCCCGGTCGAGGGATACAACGAGGACGACCTCATCGTGATCGTCGCCGGCAACGTGCCGGGGGTGGAGGGGTCGACCAACTTCATCCTCGTGCACCGGATCGGCGAGGCCGACCACTGAACAGGGCGGGGACGAGGCGTCGACCGCCTGTAGTCACCATCTGATAACACCCGGAAGCGCCGGTGAGCACCCCCGCTCACCGGTGCTTTCGTCTGAGTTCGTGCTTTTGACGTGACAGCGCCGAGACAATTCTGTTACCTTCTTGGAGGCCACCGGGGAAGCCGGTCGGCTCACCGCTTCACCCCTCTAGACCCCGAGGTTTCCCCTGATGTCCGACGCCACTCGCATCACCTTCGCCGAGCTCGCAGACCGACTCGGCGTCGAGGGTTCCGGCGCGACCGCCGGTCGCCACCGTGCAGCCCGTTCCTCCAACGCCGTGGGCCGCCTCGTCGCCGGCACCGTCGCCGGCGCGGCCCTCACCGGCGGCGCGGCCCTCGCCGCCGCCCCCGCCGCGTCCGCGCAGTCCGCCGAGATCGGCGTGGACCAGCTCACCGAGATGGCGCAGGGTGTCGTCCAGGGCATCGGACTCACCCCCGAGCAGCTGCGCGAGTACGCGATCGACCCGGCGATGTTCGGTTCGCTCGGCCTCCCGGCCGCCGGTGGTGCGCACGCCCCGACCTACGGCCCGATCACCTCCGGCTTCGGCCCGCGCTGGGGCACGTTCCACAACGGCACGGACTTCGGCGCCCCGATCGGCACCCCGATGTTCGCCGCCAAGTCGGGCACCGTCGTCGCGGCCGGGCCGGCGTCCGGGTACGGCCTGTGGATCCGCATCCAGACCGACGACGGGCACCTCCTCGAGTACGGCCACAACGATCAGAACTACGTCTCCGTGGGGCAGCGGGTCAACGCCGGCCAGGTCATCGGGACGGTCGGCAACCGTGGCTACTCCACCGGGCCGCACCTCCACTTCGGTGTGCGGAACCCGGCCGGCCAGTGGATCGATCCCGTGCCGTGGCTGCGCGCCAACGGCATCGCGGTCTGATCGCGAGGGCCTCGCCGTCTGACCGGGCCATCCCGGCTCACGCACGCACTGCGCCCCGCCTCCCCTGAAGGAGGCGGGGCGCATCGCTTTGTGCGGTCGGGCTCCGTGCGCTTCTGACAGAGTGGGTGGGGAGTATCCACATCTAATCGAGAGGCGATCCATGTCGCAGACCGTGAAGGGCGTCATCGCCCGCAGCAAGGGTGCCGAGGTCGAACTGGTCGATGTCGTGGTGCCCGATCCGGGGCCCAACGATGTCATCGTTCGGGTGCAGGCGTGCGGCGTCTGCCATACCGATCTGGCGTACTGGGACGGCGGCATCAACGACGAGTACCCCTTCCTCCTCGGCCACGAGGCCGCAGGAGTCGTCGAGACCGTCGGGGACCGCGTCACGCACGTGGCCGAGGGTGACTACGTCGTCCTCAACTGGCGGGCGGTGTGTGGCGAGTGCCGTGCCTGCAAGCGCGGGCAGCTCGAGTACTGCTTCAACACCCACAACGCGTCGAAGCCGATGACCCTCACCGACGGCACCGCGCTCACGCCCGCTCTCGGTATCGGGGCGTTCATCGACAAGACGCTGGTCCACGAGGGCCAGTGCACGAAGGTCGATCCGTCCGCCGATCCGGCGGTCGCCGGTCTGCTCGGCTGTGGCGTGATGGCCGGCATCGGTGCCGCGATCAACACCGGCAAGGTGACCCGCGGCCAGTCCGTGGCCGTGATCGGGTGCGGCGGTGTGGGCGTCGCCGCGATCGCCGGCGCGCGACTCGCGGGCGCCTCCGAGATCATCGCGGTGGACATCGACGACACCAAGCTCGAGTGGGCCAAGGACTTCGGGGCGACCCACACGGTCAACTCGACCTCCACGGACCCCGTCGCCGCGATCCGGGAGTCCACCGGCGGTTTCGGCGCAGATGTCGTGATCGACGCGGTCGGCCGGCCCGAGACGTACGAGCAGGCGTTCTACGCCCGCGACCTCGCCGGCACGGTCGTCCTCGTGGGCGTCCCCACGCCGGAGATGCGCCTCGAGCTCCCGCTGCTGGACTTCTTCGGCCGCGGCGGGTCCCTCAAATCCTCCTGGTACGGCGACTGCCTGCCCGAGAGGGATTTCCCGATGCTCGTCGACCTGCACCTGCAGGGTCGACTCCCGCTGGAGAAGTTCGTCTCCGAGCGGATCGGCATCGACGCCGTCGAGGCGGCGTTCGACGCCATGAAGTCCGGTTCCGTACTGCGATCGGTGGTGACGTTGTGAGTGAGACCTACACCAGCGCCGGCTACGCCGGTGGACTGCGTATCGAGAAGGTCATCACGAGCGGGATCTTCGCGCTCGACGGCGGCGAATGGGAGGTGGACAACAACATCTGGATCCTCGGGGACGACTCCGAGGTGTTCGTGATCGACGCGGCCCACACGGCCCAGCCGATCATCGACGCGGTCGGGGGGCGGAAGGTCAAGGGCATCCTGTGCTCGCACGCCCACAACGACCACATCACGGTGGCACCGGAGCTGTCCGAGAAGCTCGACGCCCCGATTTTCGTCCACCCCGGCGACCAGATGCTGTGGGACGAGACGCATCCGGACGTGTCCCACGGTGAACTGCAGGACGGTCAGCAGTTCGAGATCGCGGGTACCCGCGTCGACGTGATGAACACCCCCGGGCACTCGCCGGGCTCGTGCGTGTTCCACGTCCCCGAGGCGGGTGTCCTGTTCTCGGGCGACACGCTGTTCTCGGGCGGGCCGGGCGCCACCGGGCGCTCGTACTCGGACTTCCCGACGATCATCACCTCCATCCGCGAGCGGATCCTCACGCTCCCGGCGGAGACCCTCGTGCACACCGGTCACGGTGACGGCACGAAGGTCGGGGACGAGTCCCCGCACCTCGAGGAGTGGATCAGGCGCGGGCACTGATACCCCGCGCAGAACCAGCCGGCCCGCGGTGGCCCGCCCGGTGTGACGCCGGGTGGTGTCGCCGCGGGCCGGTCCCGTCCCGGCGGGCCGACCGGCTGTCAGACCCACCGCTCGGCGGGCCGATACGGACCGCCGTCGTCGGGCAGGATGGGAGTGGTCTGACGCGCCCACCGGGCGCCACCCTCGCGACCGCGTCGGGTGCGAGAGGGTCGGACCCACGAGGAGGAGTCACCGACATGGCCAGGGTCACCGCCACCAACACCATCGTCATCGAGGCACCGGTCGACGCCGTGACCACGGCGATCGCCGACTACGCCCGGGTCCGGCCGCGGATTCAGCCCGAGCAGTTCAGCGCCTACCGGCTGATCGAGGGCGGGCAGGGCCACGGCACCGTCGCGGCCTGGAACCTGCAGGCGACGAAGAAGCGCAATCGCGACGTCAAGGCGACCGTGACGGTGGACGACGCGGGCGCGCACTGGTCGCTCGTGGAGAAGGACGAGAACTCGTCCATGGCAACCACGTACACCGTCCGCGAGGCCACGGGCGGCTCGCTCGTCGAGATGACCACGTCCTGGAACGGAGCGGGGGGAGTGGGCGGGTTCTTCGAGCGGACCTTCGCGCCGGCCGGACTCAAGCGCATCCAGCACCAGCTGCTGACCAACCTCAAGGCCGACGTCGAGGGCTGACTTCCTGGCGTGGGCGCTGAACGGCACAGTTTCCCCGCCATGGTGCGGAAGGGTCGGCGTGGTGGTGCCCCCGGTCGGACTCGAACCGACACTGGACGGGTTTTGAATCCGTTGCCTCTGCCAATTGGGCTACGGGGGCGAGCGCGGCGAGCCGCTGCTCGGTGAGTCTAACCGACGACCGGTGAGCGTCTGTCCGACGCCCGCCCTAGAGTGGCCGTGTGAGCACCACGAGCCAGACCACAGACGTCACCACCGCCGCACCCTCCTCCGCCGTCCAAGGGGAGGGGCCGGCGAGGCTGCTGCTGCTGGACGGGCACTCGCTGGCGTTCCGTGCGTTCTACGCGCTGCCAGCGGAGAACTTCTCCACCGCGTCCGGTCAGCACACCAACGCCGTCTACGGCTTCCTGTCGATGGTGGCAAACCTCGTCACCGAGGAGGAGCCCACCCACCTCGCCGTGGCGTTCGACGTCTCACGGGCCACGCTGCACCGCACGGCCGAGTACCCCGAGTACAAGTCGACCCGTTCGGCCGCCCCGGAGGAGTTCAAGGGGCAGATCGAGCTCATCCAGGAGGCGCTCGCCGCACTCGGGGTGCGGACGCTCTCACTCGAGGGGCACGAGGCCGACGACATCATCGCCACCCTCGCGACGGGCGCCACGCACTCGGGCGATGCCCGGATCCTCATCTGTACCGGTGACCGCGACGCGCTGCAGCTCGTTTCCGACGCCGTCACCGTGCTCTATCCGGTCAAGGGCGTCTCGGAGCTCGCGCGCTTCACGCCCGAGGCGGTCGAGGCGAAGTACGGCGTCACGCCGGCCCAGTACCCGGACGTCGCCGCGCTGCGCGGGGACAACTCCGACAACCTGCCGGGGGTTCCGAAGGTCGGTGACAAGACCGCCGCCAAGTGGATCACCCAGTACGGCAGCCTGTCCGAGCTCATCGCGCACGCGGACGAGATCAAGGGCAAGGTGGGGGAGAGTTTCCGCGAACACCTCCCGCAGGTCCAGCTCAACCGCCGCATCACCGAGCTCACCCGGGACCTGGATCTGGGTGTCGAGCTCGCCGACCTCGTCCGGTCCACCCCGGAGCGCGGTGATGTCAACGCACTGTTCGACCGGTTGGAATTCGGGCCCCAGGCCCGCGACCGCTTCCTGTCGGCCTTCCTTCCAGAGGGGGCCCCGGAGCCCGCCGCTGAGGTCGCGCTCGAACAGGCGTCGCTCCTGCACGCCGGCGAGGTCTCGGACTGGCTCGCAGCCCACGCGCCGGCCGGGAAGCGGCACGGCCTCGTCGTCGTCGGTCCCTCCCGGCCCGGCGCCGGTGACGCACAGACCATCACCATCGCCGCCGCAGGCGGCGCCTCCGCCCACCTCGACCTCGCGGCGATCGGACCCGACGACGAGCAGGCCCTCCGGGGATGGCTCGGGGACGACGCCGTCCACAAGGCGGTCCACGACGCCAAGGCCGCCACCCACGCGCTGATGGGACGCGACCTACGTCTCGGCGGGGTCACGATGGATGTCGCTCTGGCGGCGTACCTCGTCCGCCCGGGGCAGCGCAGCTACGGACTCGCCGAACTGTTCCAGCGCCACCTGCGCCGCGAACTCCCGGAGGCGGAGGCGGCGGAGAAACAGCTGTCGCTCCTCGACGAGGTCGATGACGCCGAGGCCGCACAGAAGGCCGCCGACGCCGCCGCGACCCGCGCCCGCGCGGTGGTCGACCTCGCCGAGCGGTTGGACGTGGAGCTGGACCAGGTGCACGGCGCCACCCTCATGGCGGAGATGGAGCTACCTCTCGTGCCGGTGCTCGCGCGGATGGAGTCCATCGGCATCGCGGTCGACGCCGCCGCGCTGGACGGACTGCGCGACGACTTCGCCGACCGCGGCCGGCAGGCGGCCGAGGCCGCGTATGCCGCGATCGGGGGCGAGCAGATCAACCTCGGATCGCCCAAGCAACTCCAGGTGGTCCTGTTCGAGACGCTCGGGATGCCCAAGACCAAGAAGACCAAGACCGGGTACACCACCGACGCCAAGGCGCTGGAGGAACTGCTCGCCAAGGAGACGGGCGACACCCCGGGGCGGGCCTTCCTCGAGGCGCTGCTCCTGCACCGTGAGACGACGAAGATGCGCACGACCGTAGAGGGGCTGATCAAGACCATCGGCGACGACCGACGCATCCACACCACCTTCAACCAGACCGTCGCCGCCACCGGCCGCCTGTCCTCGACCGACCCCAACCTGCAGAACATCCCCGTGCGCACCGAAGACGGCCGGCGCATCCGCGGCTCGTTCGTCGTGGGTGAGGGGTACGACTGTCTGCTCACCGCCGACTACAGCCAGATCGAGATGCGCGTCATGGCGCACCTGTCCGGCGACGCCGGCCTCATCGAGGCCTTCCGCACCGGCGAAGACCTGCACTCGTTCGTGGGGGCCCGGGCGTTCGGGGTCCCGATCGACCAGGTCACCCCCGAGCTGCGGCGCCGCGTCAAGGCCATGAGCTACGGCCTCGCGTACGGGCTCAGCGCCTTCGGCCTCGCCGCCCAGCTCGGCATCAGCCAGGGCGAGGCGCGCGAGCAGATGGAGGCGTACTTCTCCCGGTTCGGCGGGGTCCGCGACTACCTCCAGGCGGTCGTCGAACAGGCCCGTAAGGACGGGTACACCGAGACTCTCTTCGGTCGCCGGCGCTATCTCCCCGAGCTCAACTCGGATAACCGGCTCAAGCGCGAGAACGCGGAACGTGCCGCCCTCAACGCGCCGATCCAGGGCACCGCCGCCGACATCATCAAGGCCGCGATGCTCGAGGTGGACGCCGACCTCACCGCACGGGGACTCAGAAGTCGACTGCTCCTCCAGGTCCACGACGAGCTGGTGTTGGAGGTGGCGCCCGGCGAACTGGACGAGGTCCGCGACCTGGTGGTCGACCGCATGTACTCCGCGATCGAGTTGGACGTACCGCTGGACGTGTCGACCGGCACCGGTCCGAACTGGGACTCCGCCGCCCACTGACAGGTCCAGGGAGGGTGGGGCCACCGGCGCGACGGAGCCACTACGCGACGGAGATCACTGGGCCCGAAACAGGTCGATTGGTTTTGAGCCGGTCCCCGTATGCCCTAGGTTCATTGCAGATTCGGCTTCCCGACGCCTGAAAGGGCACCCACATGACCCTCACCTCACGGCGCGGCCTGCGTGCCGCCCTGGCCATGACCGCCACCGCAGCCCTCGCCCTGACCGGCTGCACCACCAACACCGAGGGCCCGCAGGATTCCGGGGAGCCCCGCGAGGAGGTGTCGCTGGAGGCCGACGAGGCGATCGCCGCGCTCGTGCCCGCCGAGATCCGCGACAAGGGCGTCATAGTGATCGGCACCAACCCGCCGTACGCCCCCAACGAGTTCAAGGACGAGAACGGCGAGATCGTCGGCTTCGACATCGACGTCATGACCGCAATCGCCCAGCTCATGGGACTCCGCGCCGAATTCCGCGAGTCGGACTTCGACCGGATCATCCCGGCCATCGAGGGCGGCACCATGGACATGGGCGCCTCCTCCTTCACCGTCAACGACGAGCGCCTCAAGACCGTCGACTTCGTGACCTACTTCGAGGCCGGGATCCAATGGGCGTCGGCCGCCGGCAACGACGTTGACCCCGATGACGCCTGCGGTCTGAGCGTGGCCGTCCAGCAGACCACCGTCTCCGACCAGGAGGACGTGCCCGCCCGCAGCAAGGCCTGCACCGACGCCGGCAAGCCCGCGATCGAGAAGGTCCAGTTCGATTCGCAGGACGAGGCCTCCACGGCCGTCGCGCTGGGCAAGGTGGACGCGATGTCCGCCGATTCGCCGATCACCGCGTACGCGGTCAAGCAATCCGAGGGCAAGATGCAGCTCGCCGGCGACGTCTTCGACGCGGCGCCCTACGGATGGCCGGTGCGCAAGGGCTCCGAGCTGACCGCGGCCCTCGAGGCCGCCGCCGACAAGCTGATCGAGACCGGCGACTTCGAGAAGATCGCCCAGAACTGGGGCGTCGAGGACGGGATGATCGACGACGCCGAGATCCGGAAGGGCTGAGGGATCGTCAGGTGAGCACCGCGGAGAGGGGGGCCGGGGCCCCCGCGGCGGAGGCCCCGGAACCCATCAAGGCCGTACCGCTACGGCACCCGTGGCGCTGGGTGTCGGCGACGATCGTCCTCGTCCTGGTCTTCCTGTTCGTCTGGGGCGCGGCGACCAACCCGGCCTACGGCTGGGACACGTACGCCCGCTACCTGTTCGACACCAGGTTCGGGATGGCCGTGTTCTACACCATCGCGCTGACCGTGCTGTCGATGACCCTGGCCGTGGTTCTCGGCGTCATCCTCTCGGTCATGAGGATGAGCGCCAACCCGGTGCTCAAGGCCGTGGCGTGGGTCTACCTGTGGATCTTCCGCGGAACCCCTGTCTACGTCCAGCTGCTGTTCTGGGGTCTGATCTTCACCATCTACCGACAGGTGCAGTTCGGCATCCCCTTCACCGACATCGACTTCATCCGGTTCGACGACACCATGGTGCTCTACTCGGCCTTCTGGTTGGCCGTGGTGGGCCTGGCGATGAACGAGGCCGCCTACATGGCCGAGATCGTGCGGGCCGGCATCTCGTCGGTGCCGGAAGGTCAGGCGGAGGCGTCCACCGCCCTCGGCATGACGTGGGGGCAGACCATGCGGCGCACGATCCTGCCGCAGGCGATGCGCGTGATCATCCCGCCGACGGGCAACGAGTTCATCTCGATGCTCAAGACCACCTCGCTCGTCGTGGCGATCCCGTTCTCCGGGGAGTTGTACGGTCAGGCGCGCGACATCTCGGGCGTCAACTTCCAGCCGATCCCGCTCCTCCTGGTCGCGGCCACGTGGTACCTCGTCATCACCAGCGTTCTCATGGTGGGGCAGCATTTCCTCGAGAAGAGGTTCTCGCGCGGGGCGACCCGCCAGCTCACCGGCAAGCAATTGCGCGCGCTCGCCGACGCGGACGGTCTCACGCCGTCCTCCCTCGCCGCGGCCGAGGCCGCCGACCCGTCCGGAGGTAGGCGATGACGCCGATGGTCAAGGCCGACCAGGTGGTCAAGAACTTCGGTTCCCTGAAGGTGCTCAAGGGGATCTCCCTGGAGGTGGCCGCGGGTGAGGTGCTCTGCCTGGTGGGACCCTCCGGTTCGGGGAAGTCCACCTTTCTGCGCTGCATCAACCACCTCGAGAAGGTCGACGCCGGTCGGCTCTACGTGGACGGCGACCTGGTGGGCTACCGCGAGAAGGGCGACAAGCTCTACGAGATCTCGCCCGCGGAGGCGGCCCGCCAGCGCCGCGACATCGGGATGGTCTTCCAGCACTTCAACCTGTTCCTGCACCGCACCGCGCTGGAGAACGTCATCGAGGCACCGATGCTGGTGAAGGGGCAGTCGCGGGCGGAGGCCACCGAGCGTGCCCGCGAACTGCTCGACATGGTCGGACTCGGCGCCAAGGCCGACGCCTACCCGGCGCAGCTGTCCGGTGGGCAGCAGCAGCGCGTCGCGATCGCCCGTGCGCTCGCGATGGACCCCAAGCTCATGCTCTTCGACGAGCCCACCTCGGCGCTCGACCCGGAACTCGTGGGTGAGGTGCTCGGCGTGATGCGGGAGCTCGCCGATGCGGGGATGACCATGGTCGTGGTGACCCACGAGATGGGTTTCGCGCGCGAGGTCGCCGACACCGTGGCGTTCATGGACAACGGCGTCGTCGTGGAAGCCGGCAAGCCCGCCGACGTGCTCGCCAGGCCGACTCACCAGCGCACCAAGGACTTCCTGTCGAAGATCCTCTGAGCGCACGCGCCGAGCGCCGGCCGGGATGACCCCGGCCGGCGGGTGTCACGGCAGGGAGGCCACGAAGATCGCGGTGCCGGGGAAGATCCCGCCCCGCAGGGGGCTCCACTGCCCCCATTCCCGGTCGAGCCACTCCGGCCACTCCGGCTCGATGAGGTCCTGAACCACGAACCCGGCGGCGACCAGTTCGCGGATCCGGTCACCCACCGTCCTGTGGTGTTCGACATAGGACAGCTCGCCGTCGTCGTCGTACTCGGTGTACGGCGATCGGTCGAAGTACGGGAACACGGCCTGCAGACCGCCGGGACCCGGGTCATCCCGGAAGATCCACCGCATCGGGTGGTTGACCGAGAACACGAACCGGCCGCCCGGGCGCAACACCCGCGCCGCCTCCGCCATCACGCCCGCCGAGTCCGCCACGAAGGGGATCGCGCCGAACGCCGAGAACGCCACGTCGAAACTCGCGTCGGCGAACGGGAGTCGCCGGGCGTCGGCCTGGATCAGCGGCACGGACGCCGCCGGTCCGGACGAGCGGCTCGCCGCCTCCGCGCCCACCCGGAGCATGCCCGCCGACAGGTCCACGGCCACGGCGCGTGCGCCCTGCCCGGCGATCCACCGCGCGCACGGCGCGGAACCGCACCCGATCTCCAGCACGTCGCGACCCGCCACGGCGCCGAGCAGATGCCAGTCGCCCTCGTGCAGGCCCTCGGGGCACCAGATGAACTCGCCGTCGGGGGAGTGGGCGCCGAGGAAGACGCCGTGTTCCTCGTGGTAGTCGGAGGCCTCCGAGTCCCACCACGAGCGGGAGGCTCGGACCGACTCTCCATGTCCGGGCGGGTTTGTAGACGTCACGGCAGAAGCGTACAGTTGACGGTCGCGTGCGTACGCGTTCGCGTTCAGTCCGTCCACCTACGATTCCTATCCACCTCGGAGCACCCCACCCTATGACCACCAACACCACGTCCCCGCAGGTAGCCGTCAACGACATCGGCTCCGCTGAGGACTTCCTCGCCGCCATCGACGCCACGATCAAGTACTTCAACGATGGTGACATCGTCGAGGGCACGATCGTCAAGGTCGATCGCGACGAGGTCCTGCTCGACATCGGCTACAAGACCGAGGGCGTCATCCCCTCGCGCGAACTCTCGATCAAGCACGATGTCGACCCCGGTGAGGTCGTCGAGGTGGGCGACGAGGTCGAGGCTCTGGTCCTGACCAAGGAGGACAAGGACGGCCGTCTGATCCTGTCCAAGAAGCGCGCCCAGTACGAGCGCGCCTGGGGCACCATCGAGGAGCTCAAGGAGAAGGACGAGGCCGTCAAGGGCACCGTCATCGAGGTCGTCAAGGGCGGCCTGATCCTCGACATCGGCCTCCGTGGCTTCCTCCCCGCCTCGCTGGTGGAGATGCGCCGCGTCCGCGACCTCCTGCCCTACGTCGGCCAGGAGCTCGAGGCCAAGATCATCGAGCTGGACAAGAACCGCAACAACGTCGTGCTCTCGCGTCGTGCGTGGCTGGAGCAGACCCAGTCGGCCGTGCGCTCCGAGTTCCTGCACCAGCTGCAGAAGGGCCAGGTCCGCAAGGGCGTCGTGTCCTCGATCGTCAACTTCGGTGCGTTCGTCGACCTCGGCGGCGTCGACGGTCTGGTCCACGTCTCCGAGCTGTCCTGGAAGCACATCGATCACCCGTCCGAGGTCGTCGAGGTGGGCCAGGAGGTCACCGTCGAGGTGCTCGACGTCGACCTGGACCGCGAGCGCGTCTCCCTGTCGCTGAAGGCCACCCAGGAGGATCCGTGGCGACACTTCGCCCGGACCCACGCGATCGGCCAGATCGTCCCGGGCAAGGTCACCAAGCTCGTCCCGTTCGGTGCGTTCGTGCGCGTCGAGGAGGGCATCGAGGGCCTGGTCCACATCTCCGAGCTGGCCGAGCGCCACGTCGAGGTCCCCGACCAGGTCGTCTCCGTGGGCGACGACGCCATGGTCAAGGTCATCGACATCGACCTCGACCGTCGTCGTATCTCCCTGTCGCTCAAGCAGGCCGACGAGGACTACACGGAGGAGTTCGACCCGTCGAAGTACGGCATGGCCGACAGCTACGACGAGGCCGGCAACTACATCTTCCCCGAGGGCTTCGATCCCGAGACCAACGAGTGGCTCGAGGGCTTCGAGAAGCAGCGCGAGGAGTGGGAGAACCGCTACGCGGAGGCCGAGCGTCGCCACAAGATGCACACGGCCCAGATCGAGAAGGGCCGCGTCGCCGCTGCGGAGGCCGCCGAGGCCGCGCCGACCAACTACTCGTCGGAGTCCGCCCCGTCCTCGCGTCCGGCTGCCGACGCCGGCACCTCCGAGACCACCGGCGGTTCGCTGGCCTCGGACGAGCAGCTGGCCGCCCTGCGTGCCAAGCTCGCCGGCGGAGAGTGATCGTCGCAGCCTGACGGCGCCCCGGGCGCCCGAGAGCATCGGCCACGGCCCCGGAGGGTCGCCCACCACGGTGGGTACCCTCCGGGGCCGCGGTCTATTTCGCGCGCCCGGAGCCGCGCACCCCGGAGTCGCCCGCCCGGAGCCGCCCGCTCGGGCGGGTGGCCGGACGGTCACCTAGACTCCAGACCATGCTGATGGTGGGTCTGACCGGTGGGATCGGCGCCGGCAAGTCAACGGTGACGGCGGTACTCGCGGACGCGGGAGCGGTGGTCGTGGACGCCGACCGCATCGCGCGAGAGGTCGTCGAACCCGGCAGTCCCGGTCTGGCGATGCTCGTCGCCGAGTTCGGCGAGGACATCCTCGGACCCGACGGTGCGCTCGACCGCGCCGCCCTCGCCGCCAAGGCGTTCGTCGACGACGAGCGCACGGCCGCCCTTAACGCCATCACTCACCCGCTCATCGCGGAGCGGACCGCCGAGCTCTACAACTCGGCCCCCGCGGACGCGATCGTGGTGCACGACATGCCGCTGCTCGTCGAGGGCGGGATGGCCCCCGGATACCACCTCGTGATCGTGGTCGACACCCCGGCCGAGATCCGGCTCCGGCGGCTCGTGGAGCAGCGCGGGATGCCGGAGGAGGACGCCCGAGCCCGGATGGCCAGGCAGGCGACCGACGAGGCCAGGCGGGCCGTGGCCGACGTGCTGATCGACAACTCCGGCGACCGGCAGACCACCATCGATCTGACCAACGCCCTCATCGAGCTCAGGCTCAGCCCGTTCGAGCACAATCTACGGACCGGCACGCCGGTCGTCGGGGACCGTACCGTCGTCCCGTTCCGTCCCGAGTGGGCCGGCGAGGCCGAGCGGGCGTGCGCGCGGCTCCGCCACGTGGTGGGCGAGCTCGCTACGCGCATCGACCACGTCGGGCCGACGGCGGTCGACGGACTCGACGCGCCGGATGTCATCGATCTGCAGGTCACGGTGCGCGATGCGCCGGCGGTCGAGTCCGCGCTCGCCAAGCTCACCGGCGCGGGTTACGTCCGCGACCGTTCCAGCGAGCGGCCGTTGTTGCACTGGTGCGACCCCGCGCGCCCACTGGAGGTGTCCGTGGTCGCCGAGGACGACCCTGAGCACGAGTTCGCGCTGTTGATGGCAGAAGTGATCGGTGCCGATCCCGGTGCCCGCGCCGAGTATTCCGAGATCCTGCGCCGGGCGAACCGTGAGGAGACGCGTCGCTTCGAGCGCACGTTGTGCGAGGCCTCGCGCCGCGGTCGCTAGGCCGCCGGCGCGAGGCCGCGAGGCGGAGAGGTCATTCGCCGGGGACGATCCCGTCCACGAGCTCGGAGACCGGCACGCGGCGGACGACTTCGGTCTCCAGCGGCCCGGGGGCCACGCCGCGCGCTGAGCGGGAGCGGTCCGGGAACACCTCCGGTAACCGGGTGCGTACGAGGAAGACGTTGTACGCGTTCCAGGTGGTGACGAGGTAGTACAGGTCCTCGCCCTGCGCCCAGGGGTGCATGAACGCCCCGTACACGCCGGGGAGCATGGAGTAGTCCACCAGCGTGGTCGGGGCGCTCCACGGCCCCTCGGGGCGGTCCGCGGTGCGCAGGACCACCGAGTCGAAGCCCTGGGAGTACATCGCCGTGTACTTGCCGAGATGCTCGTTCCACATCGTGGAGATCTCGCTGGCCGGGGCGGGCAGCACGCGTCGGGCGGCGCGGATGTCGGAGACCCACCCCGTGCCGTCCCAGTACTCGTACGCGCGGGGGTCGAGGACGCCGACGGCCGGCGGACCGCCGGGTGCGTCGAGGTCGTCGGCGGTCGGGGACCCGGCGAGGGGGACCCGGGAGACGATCGCACCGCCCTGACGGCCGGACGGGGTGAGGTACTCGTACAGGTGGTCGTCGGTTCGCAGGAACGAGCTCATCTGCGCGCCCCGCCACGCGGCGTCGACGGCGGGGGATCCGGCGCCGGTGGGGACGGTGTCGGTGATCGGCCGGGCCATAGACGGCACGACGGTCCAGTTCTCCCCGTTGTCGACGGAGTAGGCCAGTCCCGAGTAGTTGGTGGTCCACGATCCCGGCTGACCCCAGTGGGCCACCGACATGAACCGTAGGTACTGGACGCCGTTCACCGCGATGCCCGCGGTGGGGATGATGGTCACCTCGCCGGGCAACCCCGAGCGCGGGACGATGGACTTGGCGAGTCCGTCGGTACCCATGGCGGCGGAGTCGATGGTGATCCCGTCGGTGAGGTCGGTGTCCGCGGAGCGGAACAGGACGTTGGAGCGCCACTGCGTCCCGGGCACGGTGCAGTCACCCATGGTGTCGCCGAAGGCCATGAGCACTTCGGGATCGTCGGGGTCGCCGTTGTCCCACATGATGCCGAGGTCGGTGCCGCCCACGCCGAAGCGACTGACGGACTCGGAGGGGCTGGTGGGCCCGGTGACGAGCTGCTCGAACCGGGTGGGGCCGCGTAGGACGGGTACGGTGCCCTCGTCGCCTGTGATCCACGGCGGCATCCCGTAGACCGAGCCGACCATCGAATCGAGGGAGCCCGACAGTCCGTTGCCGAGCGAGCCGGTTTCCAGTTCACGGACGAGCGACCCGGAACGGTCGGCCGAGCCGAGCGCGCGCGAGGTGGAGCCGAGGGATCCGGAGTCGCCGGACGACCCGAGCGAGCCGAGGGACCCGGTGGCCATGCCGGCGCCGGTGCGGTGTTCGAGCAACGACCCGAAGTTGCCGAACATCTCGCTGCACGGGCCCGCGGAGGCGGTCCCGACGCCGACGGTGCCGACGGCGGTGACCGCGGCGGCGAGCGTGACGGACACGGCGGTGATCGCCCCCGCGAGGCGGGGGAGCGTGCTGGTCACGTCAGACCCCCGGGATCTCGCGGCGCTCGACGAGGACGGTTTCACCGGTCTCGGCGGGGTCCGGGGTGTTGCGGGTCCAGCTGTCGTCGGCCGTGCGCATCCGGGCGTTCGGGTTGGGGACCGTCCGCGTCGGGATGTCGGACAGGTCCGTCCGCATGAGGAAGACGTTGTGGGCGATACGACGACGAGGGGGGCTCAAGGCCACGGTGTTCTCCAGACGACACGACGAGAGGGTGAGGAAGAGTCAAGAATACGGTAGTGGCCGCCTGAGACATCGGTCAGGAGATTGCCGGTGGGCGGGGGTGGGCGAGTGCTCGTACGCTGGTGGCATGGCATTCGCGACCGAGATCCCCGACGACGGGATCCCCGCCGACCCGACCGTCCTCTCGTACTCGGAATTCCGCCCGATCGGCGACGTCGAACGCAGCACCAACCGCTTCGAGGTGGTCAGCGAATTCACGCCGTCGGGCGACCAGCCGACGGCGATCGCCGAACTGAGCGAACGGCTCGCCCGGGGGGAGCGCGACGTCGTGCTGCTCGGCGCGACCGGCACCGGCAAGTCCGCGACCACGGCGTGGCTCATCGAGAAGGTGCAGCGTCCCACGCTGGTGATGGCGCCCAACAAGACGCTCGCGGCGCAGCTGGCGAACGAGCTGCGCGAGATGCTGCCCAACAACGCGGTCGAGTACTTCGTGTCGTACTACGACTACTACCAACCGGAGGCGTACATCGCGCAGACGGACACCTTCATCGAGAAGGACTCGTCGATCAACGACGACGTCGAACGGCTGCGCCACTCCGCGACGTCCTCGCTGCTGTCGAGGCGGGACGTGGTGGTGGTCAGTTCCGTCTCGTGCATCTACGGCCTCGGCACCCCCCAGTCGTACCTCGACCGGTCCGTGTCCCTGGCGGTCGGGCAGGAGGTCGACCGGGACCAGCTGCTCCGCCTGCTGGTGGACGTCCAGTACGAGCGCAACGACGTGTCGATGACCCGCGGAACGTTCCGGGCCAAGGGCGACACGGTCGACATCATCCCCACGTACGAGGAGCTCGCGGTCCGCATCGAGTTCTTCGGTGACGAGGTGGACGCTCTGTACTACATCCATCCGCTGACCGGCGACGTGGTCCGCCGAGTGGACGAGGTCCGCATCTTCCCCGCCACCCACTACGTCGCGGGGCCGGAGCGGATGGCCAAGGCGATCGCGTCGATCGAGGAGGAGCTGGAGGTCCGGCTCGCCGAGCTGGAGAACCAGGGAAAGCTGCTCGAGGCACAGCGCCTGCGCATGCGGACGTCCTACGACATCGAGATGATGCAGCAGGTGGGCTTCTGCTCGGGCATCGAGAACTACTCCCGTCACATCGACGGCCGGCCCGCGGGCAGTGCACCGGCGACCCTCATCGACTACTTCCCCGAGGACTTCCTCACGGTCATCGACGAGTCGCACGTGACCGTGCCGCAGATCGGCGCGATGTACGAGGGCGACGCCTCCCGGAAGCGCAACCTCGTCGACTTCGGCTTCCGCCTGCCGTCCGCTCTCGACAACCGGCCGCTGACGTGGGAGGAGTTCTCCGACCGGGTGGGGCAGACCGTGTACCTCTCCGCGACGCCGGGCCCCTACGAGATGGGCCGCACGGGCGGTGAGTTCGTCGAGCAGGTGATCCGGCCGACCGGCCTCGTCGATCCGAAGATCGTCGTCAAGCCCACCAAGGGACAGATCGACGACCTCATCGGGGAGATCCGCGCGCGGGCCGAGCGCGACGAGCGCGTGCTGGTGACCACGCTGACCAAGAAGATGTCGGAGGACCTCACGGACTACCTGCTCGAACTCGGCGTGCGGGTTCGGTATCTGCATTCGGAGATCGACACACTGCAGCGCGTCGAACTCCTGCGGGACCTGCGTCGTGGCGAGTACGACGTGCTGGTGGGCATCAACCTCCTGCGCGAGGGCCTCGACCTGCCCGAGGTGTCACTGGTGGCGATCCTCGACGCGGACAAGGAGGGGTTCCTCCGGTCGAGCACGTCGCTCATCCAGACGATCGGCCGTGCCGCGCGAAACGTCTCGGGCGAGGTCCACATGTACGCCGACACCATCACCGACTCGATGCGGTACGCGATGGAGGAGACCGAGCGTCGCCGCGAGAAGCAGATCGCCTACAACACCGAACACGGCATCGACCCGCAGCCATTGCGCAAGAAGATCGCCGACATTCTCGACCGGGTCGGTGAGGAGCGCGGTGATTCCGCCGACGGCGCGGATCGTCCGGAGTTGCTCGGCGCCCGTGCGGTCGGGGACGCCGCCCGGCCACGCAAGGAGCTCGAGAAGCTCATCGAGGAGATGACCGAGCAGATGATGTCGGCGGCCACGGACCTGAGGTTCGAGCTGGCGGGCCGGCTCCGCGACGAGATCGCCGAGCTGCGTAAAGAGCTCAAGGGGATGCGAGAGGCCGGCATCGACTGACCCGGACGGTGCGCACACGCACGCCCGGACCTCCGTGCAGACCGCGCTTACCGCGCACGGTCAGGCCCGCCTGGGACTACGCTGTGTGCAACGTGTTCCCGAGGAGAGGAAGCAAATGAGCGCCTACACCAAGGTGGTGGTGGGAACCGACGGCTCGGAGTCGTCCTACCGCGCCGTCGATCGCGCTGCCCGACTGGCCGCCGACGCCGGGGCGACGCTCGTGATCGCCTGCGCGTACGTGCCCGCCGACCCGCGGTCGGTCAGTCAGGCCGCCGACCAGCTGGGTGACGACGCTTACCAGATCCGTGGCGACAATCCCGCCGAGGACATCGTCCGGGGCGCCCGCGAGCGCGCTCTCGTCGCCGGGGCCACGCAGCTCGAGACGCGCACGGTCCGTGGGGCACCGGTGGAGTCGTTGATCAAGCTGGCCGACGAGGTGGACGCAGACCTCCTCGTGGTGGGTAACAAGGGGCTGAATTCGCTGACCGGGCGTCTGCTCGGATCGGTGCCCGCCGACGCGGCCCGCCGGGCCACCTGCGACGTGCTCATCGTCCACACCACCTAGGCGCTCGCGCCACGCGGCCGGGCCGGGCCGTCGCCGGGCCCGGCTGCTGGCCGTATTCGGCCATGAGTCGTACCCCGCCATCAGTCGCAGAGGTGGGCCCGGCTCGCGTCGATGAGCGCGCGACCGACCCTGGCCGTGTCCCACTCGTCGTTCTGGGACGCGATCGCACTGGTGAGGGGACGGATCCGATCGAGGACCGTCTCGGTGTCCGCGCCGTCGTCGATTCCCCGGCAGATGCCGAGACCGACCTCTAGGGTCGTCTCCGCGGTCATCTCGGTCGGCAACCCGAGACCGGCCAGGTCGGCGAGGAAGGCGCGCTCCTCCTCGGTGCGCAGCGGCCCACCCGTCCCCGGCCGGGCGCCGACCGACGTGTCCGCCGCGACGGTCTCGGGCGAGGCCGCCGTGGTCGACCCGTTGGCGTCAGACCCGTCCGCTGCATCGCCACACGCCGCCGCGACGGCCGTCACCGCGAGGAGCGCCGTCGTGGCCAACACCCGTGCACGGACGCGCCTCATGCGCTGAGCTCCCGGTCTGCGGCGGCCACGCGGTCCCGGATCCCCGCGAGCAGCGGGCCGAAGCCCCCGGGCTGGACCAGGACGAGTTCCTGGGTGGCGCGGGTGGTGCCGACGTAGAGATCCTGCAGACCCTGCGGCGAGCGCGCGAGCACACGATCCGGGTCCACGACCACGACCACGTCGAACTCGAGCCCCTTGGCCAGGGCCAATGGCAGCACCGATGTCCCCGGCCGGGCCCGTTCCGCGACCTCGGCGAGGGCGGCGTACCGCGGAGTGGTACCTTCGTCGTCGTCACCGTCATGGTCGCCGCCAACGCCAACGCCACCGTCGTGGCCGCGCCCGTCAACCTCCCCGCCGTCGTCCGGGACCAGAACAGCCACCGCGCGCTCCGACGGCACCGCGCGGATCTCCTCCGCCACGACCCGCGTGACCTCGTCGGCTTCCGGTTCCAGCCACGCCACCGGGCGCCGCCCCGGTCGCACCGGGCGCGGCGAGGCCGCGTCGGGATCGATCTCCGCCAGCAGCAGCTCCGCCACCGCGGAGATCGTCTCGGGCGTCCGGTAGTTCACCGTCAGCTCGGTCAGGATCCACCGGTCGTCGACGTACGGCGACAGGGCGTCGTGCCACGAGTCGATCCCGGCCGGACTCGACGTCTGGGCCACGTCCCCGACGAGGGTCATCCACCGGTTGGGGGAGCGGCGCATGATGACCCGCCACGCCATGGTGGACAACTCCTGGGCCTCGTCGACGATCACGTGCCCGAACGCCCACGTCCGATCGGCCCCCGCTCGGTCCGCGACCGTGAGGTCCGAATCGGCGCTGTGGCGGCGGGCCAGCGCCTCGGCGTCGACGACGTCATACGCCATGAGCACCTCGGGATCGAGATCGTCCTCGATGTCCTGGACCGCCGAGCCGGTGAGGATCTCCAGCGCCTCCTCCGCCTGGCGCAGCTGCTCCGCCCAGGCGCGGTCGGCCTCGCTGCCGTCCGCCGTCGGATCCTCCCCGAGCAGCTCCGCGAGCTCTTCGAGCAGCGGCACGTCCGCCACCGAGAACGCGGCGCCGTCCCGGCGGAAGAGCGCCTCCTGGTCCTCCGCGACGTAGTCACCCGCCGCCTCGGCGATCCGCTCGCGGCTCGAGAGCAGATCGGCCAGCAACTGCTCCGGCCGCAGGACGGGCCACCACTCGTCGACGATCTCCGCGACCTCGCGGGAGGCCTCCACCTCGCGCCGGAGCTCCGCGCGGTCGTCCGCGTCCAACAGCGGCCGGGCCGGATCCCCCAGATCCCCGACGCCGTCGCCCTCCGGCGACCACGCCTCGTCCTCCGCGCGCCCCACCGGATCGGTCAGGGCGGCCACGTACTGCTCGGTGAGCGCGTCGACGATCCGCGTCGCGAACGCCTCCCGCGCCTGGTTGTGGGGGCGTCGGGTCATCCGCGCCCGCCCCCGCGCCGCCCGCACCGTGGCCGGGGCGAGAGTGAGGTCGTGGCCCTCCACGCGCACCACCACCTCGGACCGCGGCGCGAGCTGACGCGCCCGCACGGCGGCCTTGAGGATGCCGACCATCTCGCCCGACCCCTTGACCTCCTCACCACGCAGCGTCTCGGGGCCGGTCGCCCGCACGCCCGGATAGAGATCGGCGAGGGTGCGCAGCACGACCCCCGACTCGCCGAGCGACGGCAGCACCCGGGCGATGTAGTCGAGGAACCGTGCGTTGGGGCCCACGATGAGTACGCCGCTGCGGTCGAGCCGCTGACGGTGGGTGTAGAGCAGATAGGCCGCGCGGTGCAGGGCCACCGCGGTCTTGCCCGTGCCCGGCCCGCCCTGGACGACCAGCACGCCCGCGTGGGGATTGCGGATGATCTCGTCCTGCTCGCGCTGGATGGTCGCCACGATGTCCGTCATGTGCCCGGACCGCGCGGTGTCGAGTGCCTCCAACAGGGCCGATTCCCCCACCACGTCGTCGTGGTCCTCCGGCAACTCGCCGTCCTCCGGCGCCGTCAGGTACTCGTCGTGGATACCGATCACCCGACGCCCGATCGTGCGCAGGTGACGACGGCGGTGCGCGCCCTCGGGCCGGGCGGTCGTGGCCAGGTAGAAGGGGCGGCTGTGGTCGGCGCGCCAGTCCAACAGCAGCGTGGTGAGGTCCTCGTCGTCGTCCCGCAGCCCCACGCGGCCGATCCGCCGGACCTCCCCGTCACCCATGTCCAGGCGGCCGAAGTACAGGCCCAGGTTGGCCGCGCTGAAGGCCGCGAGCTCCGACGAGTAGAGCCGGGCGAACGACTCCCGCTCCGACCGGGCCTGCGGCGTCCCGCCGGAGGTGCGCAGGACGGCGTCGAGCCGCGCGCGGGTGTCCGCCCGCAACTCCTCGAGGCGGTCGAGGAGACGACCGAGGTGACGCTGCTCCTCGTCGACGGCGTCGTGTCCCGTCACAGGCGCTCCTTCCGGTTGGGGCTGTTCGGGCAGGACGTCCAGGGTACCGGGATCCGCGACGTGCCCTCGGACGGCGATGACCCCGCCCGGGTGCGGGCGGGGTCATCGGGTGACGAGATCGTCCGGGGAGCCGACCGGCCCGAGTGGCGGCCGGGTCCCGAACGGGTCAGGGATGGATGGCGTCGGCCGCCTTCGCCCGGACCTCGTCGGTCTTCTTCTTGGCCATCAGGGCCGCCTTGCCGGCGTCCTTCTCGAACCGGGCGGTCTTCTTCTTGGCGTCCTTGCCGAGTCGCGCGGACTTCTTCTTGGCCTGCTTCTCCGCGGCCTTCTTCCGCGCCAGCGCGGCGTTGCGGACGTCGTCGGCCTGGTCGGACGCGACCCGGGCGGCGGCGTCGGCGCGGCCCCGCACCTCGGCGGCGACCGGCACGGCCGCGTCGCGGACCTGGGCGGCGATCGGAGCGGCCTGATCCCGTGCGGCGGCGGCGCGCCCACGCAGTCGGCCGGCGACCTCGGGAGCCTTCTCGCGGACGGCCCCGGCGACGCCGGTCGCCTGCTCACGAACCTGGTCGGCCACCTCGGGGGCCTTCTCACGCACCGTCTCGGCCACCTCCGGGGCCTTGTCCCGGATCGTATCGGCGGCGCCTCGCGCCTGGTCCGCGACGCTGTGGGCGACGCCGGCGATCGCCGCGCCGGCCGCAGCGGACTCGGCCTTCGCGCCGGGCAGCTTGGCGGCGACCGTGTCGCCGGCCTTGCGGGCGCGCCACGCCAGGCCGGGCTGACCGGCGGTGTCGACGGAGGCGAGCAGGAGCGCACCGAGGAGTGCGACGTCCGTGGCCAGCCCCGTGGTCTTGCGGCTGCGCGCGGCCGGGTCGGACTCCATCCAGAACGCGTGTCGGCTGATCGCCGAGGGGACGTGGGCGGCGGTGAGTGCCAGTGCCGACAGGCGGGGGGCCTTGCCCAGCGCGAACAGCGCGCCCGCGCCGATCTTCACCCCGGCGAGCGCCTTGACGAGCGTCTCGGTGTCCTTGGGCACCGGCGGCACCGACGTGGACACCTTCTCGTTGACGGCCTGCTCACCCTTCTCCACCAGCGGTGCCGTCTTGTCGACGAGCGGTGCGGCATCGGCGACGTGGGCCTGCGGATTGCGAAGCGTCTCAACGCCGTCGATGACGAACACCGTGGCGAGCATGGGTCGTGCGAGTCGTCGAATCATCGTTCCTCCTGGATAGGTGGGAGTGCGTCACCGAACCTAGTGCGAACTCGCGGCGCGCGCTTCCGGTCGCGGTCGCGGGTCG
Organism: Dietzia cinnamea NBRC 102147; assembly: GCF_001571065.1. Taxonomy (GTDB): domain Bacteria; phylum Actinomycetota; class Actinomycetes; order Mycobacteriales; family Mycobacteriaceae; genus Dietzia; species Dietzia cinnamea. Next base: position 24,604 of record NZ_BCSW01000017.1, on the reverse strand, counting down.
CCGGTCGGCGGGCGAGTCGACCGACCGTCACCACCCGCGGTCGCGCCACTCGGCCAGGTGCGGACGCTCGGCGCCGATCGTCGTGTCGTCGCCGTGTCCGGGGTGGACCACCACGTCGTCGTCGAGGACGTCGAAGACCCGGGACTCCAGGTCGTCCATCAGGGTGGTGAAGTCCTCGGGGGATCCGGTCTTGCCGGGCCCGCCGGGGAACAACGAATCGCCCGAGAACAGATGGGTCCCCGCGTCCGTCCGCAGGAGCAGGGCGATGCCGTCGGGCGTGTGGCCGCGCAGTCCGATGACCTCCAGTCGGAGGTCGCCCACCTCGAGTTCGTCCCCGTGGGAGACGTGTCGATCCGTGGGGACGTCGATGCCCGCGGCGTCACCGGGGGAGGCGATGGTGGTCAGGCCGAGCGCCTCGACCGTCTCAGCGAGCCCGATCCAGTGGTCGGCGTGCAGGTGGGTGGTCAGCACCTCCTTGACGCCGGGGGCGCGGTCGCGCAGATGCTCGACGAGCTGCGGCGCGTCGTTGGCGGCGTCGACCAGCAGGACCGCGCCGGTGTCGGTCGACTCGATGACGTAGACGTTGTTGTCCATCTCGCCGACGGAGATCTTGCTCAGTCGCGCGGGACCCACGGTCCAGCGCTCGCCGGTCAGGCGCCCGGAGAGGCGGCCGGAATAACCCTCGGTGAGGGTGATGCGGTCGGGTAGGGACTCGGTGGGATTCGACATAACTGCAGGCTACCGACGTCGGACGCGGCCGGTGGCCGTAAACGTGTCGTACCACGTTGGTACCTTCGTCTGCGGGAACGGTGGCCATGCCCCGGCGTACGGCTTCCGTCACGGATCAGTGGCGGCGCTCCCCATTCGGAAGGAGAACCCATGGTGGACCGTCTGGTCGTCCGCGGCGCACGGGAGCACAACCTCAAGGGCGTGGACATCGACGTGCCCCGCGACTCGCTGATCGTCTTCACGGGGCTGTCCGGCTCCGGCAAGTCGTCGCTGGCGTTCGACACGATCTTCGCGGAGGGTCAGCGTCGGTACGTCGAGTCGCTGTCCTCCTACGCCCGGATGTTCCTCGGTCAGATGGACAAGCCGGACGTCGACTTCATCGAGGGTCTCTCGCCGGCGGTGTCGATCGACCAGAAGTCGACCAACCGCAACCCCCGGTCGACCGTCGGAACCATCACCGAGGTCCACGACTACCTCCGTCTGCTCTACGCGCGCGCCGGGGTACCACACTGTCCGACGTGTGGCGAGGTGATCTCGCGGCAGACCCCGCAGCAGATCGTCGACCAGATCCTCGAGGGTGAGGAAGGGGCGCGGTTCCAGGTGCTCGCGCCCGTCGTGCGGACGCGAAAGGGGGAGTTCGTCGACCTCTTCGCGCAGCTCGCCGCCGACGGCTACAGCCGTGTGCGAGTGGACGGTGTCCTGCACTCGCTGTCCGAGCCCCCGACGCTGAAGAAGCAGGAGAAGCACGACATCGAGGTGGTGGTCGACCGGTTGGCGACCAAGCCGTCCTCGCGCCAGCGGCTGACCGACTCGGTCGAGACCGCCCTCGGCCTGGCCGACGGCGTGATCGTGATCGAGTACGTGGACCGCGACGAGTCGGATCCCGCCCGCCACCGGCGGTTCTCGGAGCACATGGCGTGCCCCAACGGCCACCCCATCGCGTTGGACGACATGGAGCCGCGCGCGTTCTCGTTCAACAACCCGTACGGCGCCTGCCCGGTGTGTGACGGCCTAGGAGCGCACCTCGAGGTGGACCCCGACCTCGTGGTCCCCGATCCCGAGCGGTCCCTGGCCGACGGTGCGATCGCGCCCTGGTCGGGTGGTCAGAGCGCGGACTACTTCCAGCAGCTCCTCACCGGCCTGGCCAGCGACATGGGCTTCGATCTGCGGACGCCGTGGCAGGACCTGCCCGCGAAGGTGCGCAAGGCCGTGCTGGGAGGAGCCCCGACCAAGGTCCGGGTCCAGTACCGCAACAGGTTCGGACGGACCCGCACCTATGACGCCAAGTTCGAGGGCGTCATGTCGTTCCTCAAGCGACGCCTCGAACAGACCGAGTCCGAATCGCAGAAGGAGCGCTACCAGGGTTACATGCGCGAGGTGCCCTGCCCGGGCTGCGACGGGACCCGCCTCAAGCCGGAGATCCTCGCCGTCACCCTCGCGGGCCCCGGCGGCCAGGAGCGCTCGATCGCGGACATCAGCCGTATGTCGGTCGAGGACTGCGCGGCCTTCCTCGACGGGCTGGAACTGGACTCGCGGCAGGCGATGATCGCCGGCCGCGTCCTCAAGGAGATCCAGGCCCGGATGGGGTTCCTCCTCGACGTGGGCCTGGACTACCTCTCCCTGGACCGCGTCGCCGGCAGTCTGTCCGGTGGTGAGGCCCAGCGCATCCGCCTGGCCACCCAGATCGGGTCGGGCCTGGCGGGAGTGCTCTACGTGCTCGACGAACCGTCGATCGGCCTTCACCAGCGCGACAACCGCCGCCTCATCGACACCCTCGTCCGCCTCCGCGACCTGGGCAACACCCTGCTCGTGGTCGAGCACGACGAGGACACCATCCGGTCCGCGGACTGGATCGTCGACATCGGCCCGCTGGCCGGTGAGCACGGCGGGCGGGTCGTCCACTCGGGCGACTACAAGGGGTTGCTGGCCAACACGGAGTCGCTCACCGGCGACTACCTGGCCGGCCGACGGAAGATCGCAGTGCCCGCCAAGCGACGCGAGCCGAGCCCCGACAGGCGGCTCCACGTCCGGGGCGCCCGGGAGAACAATCTCAAGAACGTCGACGTCGTGTTCCCCGCCGGCGTGCTGTGCGCTGTCACCGGGGTGTCGGGGTCCGGTAAGTCCACCCTTGTCAACGACATCCTGGCGACGACGCTCGCCAACCAGCTCAACCGCGCGCGGCAGGTCCCCGGCCGGCACTCCCGGATCGACGGGGTCGAGGACTTCGACAAGCTCGTCCAGGTGGACCAGTCGCCGATCGGCCGGACCCCGCGCTCCAACCCGGCCACCTACACCGGCGTCTTCGACAAGATCCGCACCCTGTTCGCGGCGACCACCGAGGCCAAGGTGCGTGGCTACAAGCAGGGCCGGTTCTCGTTCAACGTCAAGGGCGGGCGCTGCGAGGCCTGTCAGGGCGACGGCACGCTCAAGATCGAGATGAACTTCCTGCCGGACGTCTACGTGCCGTGCGAGGTGTGCCACGGCGCGCGGTACAACCGCGAGACGCTCGAGGTGCACTACAAGGGCAAGACCATTGCCGAGGTGCTCGACATGCCCATCGAGGAGGCCTGCGAGTTCTTCGAGCCCATCACCTCGATCCACCGCTACCTCAAGACGCTCACCGAGGTCGGGCTCGGCTACGTCCGACTCGGCCAGCCCGCGCCCACCCTCTCGGGCGGCGAGGCCCAACGCGTGAAGCTCGCAGCGGAGCTGCAGAAGCGTTCCAGCGGACGGACGGTGTACATCCTCGACGAGCCCACCACCGGTCTGCACTTCGAGGACATCACCAAGCTCCTGCTGGTGATCCAGGGTCTGGTGGACAAGGGCAACACCGTCATCGTCATCGAGCACAATCTCGACGTCATCAAGAGCGCCGACTGGGTCATCGACATGGGACCGGAGGGCGGTGCCGGCGGCGGGACCGTGGTCGCCGAGGGGACCCCCGAGCAGGTCGCCACCGTCCCGGAGAGCCACACGGGACGGTTCCTCGCGGAGGTCCTGCCCGCAGCGGATACCTCGACGGGGCAGGGGACCGACGGAACGAGCGCGGGAGAGAAGCCCTCCGCCTCGACCGCGACGAACGGGGCGCGCAAGGCCGGTGTGGCGAAGGCCGGTTCGACACAGACCGGAGAGAAGAGTTCGGGTACGAAGAAGCCCGCCCCGACCGCGGCCAAGAAGACCGCCGCCAAGGCGGCTCGCAGGGCGCGCGCGCTGCGCTGATCACCCGCCTCCGGGCGCGTGGTGCGTGCCCGATGCGAGCGGTCGGCGCCGTGCGGGCGCCGACCGCGGTGGGGGAGAGGTCAGTAGACCGGGCCGGTGAACTTCTCGCCGGGGCCCTCGCCGGGCTCGTCGGGGTACGCGCTGGCCTCGCGGAACGCCCGCTGCAGGCCCTGCAGCCCGTCACGCACGACGCGTGCCTGGGGCCCGAGATGCTCGGCCGAGCCGGTCACCAGGCCCGCGAGAGCGGTGATGAGCTTGCGGGACTCGTCGAGGTCGAGGCGCGGGCTCGAGGCCGGGTCATCGTCGGACAGCCCCAGCTTCTCGGCCGCGGCACTCATGAGGACGACGATGGAACGGAAGATGATCTCCTGCGCGGAGACGTCCGCCAGATCGACGATCTCGACCTCGCGAGCGTCGAGGTGATCCCCGAGCAGGTTCTCGGTGGCCTGGTCGGCGGATGAAGGATGGTCGGTGCTCATGCCGTTTACTGTCCCACGGACCGCCCGGAGCCGTGTGTACCGACACCGGTTTGGGGGCAACGGCCGGAACTGGTAGAGTTCATCACCGACTGTGGGAGCCCGCTACGACGCGGGTTCCGTCGTCCAAGAGGAGCCCGATCTCCCACCATCCGACGCCGCGAGGCAGTTTGATGGTCACCACCCCGGCGAGGGGTACCGCGAGTGATCGCGGACGTGTTCTCGTCGACGGGTGAGGAGTGAGAGGCCCCCGGTAGACATGCCGTGGGGCCTTCTCGGCTTCGCCGGCCACGGCCGGCGAGCGTGGGGCCCCTCGAGGGCGGTTGTGCGGCCACGTGAGTGGTCGCGGACGCCAGCACCGTAACTACCGAGGAGGGCCCATCAGCGCCGAAGCACGTATCAACGAACGAATCCGTGTCCCCGAAGTCCGACTCGTCGGCCCCGGGGGCGAGCAGGTGGGGATCGTTCGCGTCGAGGATGCACTTCGTCTGGCCCTGGAGGCCGATCTGGACCTCGTTGAGGTCGCGCCCAACGCACGCCCGCCGGTGTGCAAGATCATGGACTACGGCAAGTTCAAGTACGAGGCGGCGCAGAAAGAGCGCGAGTCGCGGAAGAACCAGCAGCAGACCGTCGTCAAGGAGCAGAAGCTCCGGCCGAAGATCGACACACATGACTACGAGACCAAGAAGGGGAACGTCGTCCGTTTCCTCGAGAAGGGCTCGAAGGTCAAGGTCACCATCATGTTCCGTGGCCGTGAGCAGTCCCGGCCCGAGCTCGGGTTCCGGCTGCTGCAGCGCCTGGCCGACGACATCACCGAGTACGGATACGTGGAGACCAGCGCCAAGCAGGACGGCCGCAACATGACCATGGTCGTGGCCCCCCACCGCGGCGCCAAGACCCGCGCCAAGGCGCAGGACTCGAAGGTCACCGACCCCGCGTCCGAGTAGGCCCTCCGCGCCGACAAGACCACGGACGCACGCCGTCCGCACACCCGAGGCCCCACCGGGCATTCCGGGCCGAACCATGTGAGGAAGACCGATCATGCCGAAGATGAAGACCCACAAGGGCACTGCCAAGCGCTTCCGGAAGACCGGAACCGGCAAGCTGGTCCGCCAGCAGGCCAACCGCCGCCACATCATGGAGAAGAAGCCCACCAAGCGCACCCGTCGCCTCGACGGCCGCACGGACGTCGCCCCGGCCGACGTGCCCCGCATCAAGCGGCTCCTCGGGCTCTGAGCCCCTCCTACCTTCAGTAATTCACGGTCGCCCCGTAGGCGACCGACCCAGACCAGTGAGGATTGACCAGTGGCACGCGTGAAGAGGGCAGTCAACGCCCAGAAGAAGCGTCGGACCGTACTCGAGTCCACCAAGGGCTACCGTGGGCAGCGTTCACGGCTGTACCGCAAGGCCAAGGAGCAGATGCTCCACTCGATGACCTACAGCTACCGCGATCGTCGCGCGCGCAAGGGCGACTTCCGGAAGCTGTGGATCTCGCGGATCAACGCCGCGGCCCGCGCCAACGACATGACCTACAACCGCTTCGTCCAGGGCCTCAAGCTCGCCGGCGTTGAGGTGGACCGTAAGGTGCTCGCCGACCTCGCCGTCACCGACCCGGCCGCCTTCACGGCGCTGGTCGAGGTCGCACGCAAGGCTCTGCCGGCCGACGTCAACGCACCGGCTGCCTGACACTCGCGACTTGACGAACACTCCGCCCGACCAGGGCACGGGGCGACCCGCGGATCCGTTCACCGAACGGACCCCGCGGGTCGTTTCCGCATCCAAGCTCCACCGCTCGGCTGCCCGGCGCAAGGCCGGCCGCTTCCTCGCCGAGGGCGCCAACTCGGTCGAGGCCGCGCTCGCCACCGGCTCCGCCGTCGAACTCTTCTGTACCGAGGCGGCGCTCGACCGGTTCGGCGGCCTGATCGACGCCGGTCGCTCCGCCGGCGTCCCGGTGTCCGTGGTGACCGACCGCGCCATCCGCGGGCTGTCCGATACCGTCACGCCGACCGGGATCGTCGCTGTCTGCCGCTCCGTCACGCGAACCGCCGCCGACGCCACCACGCGCGCCGCGGTGACGAACGACGGGCCGGACATGGTCGCCTCGCCGCGCCTCGTCGCGGTCGGTCAGGGACTGGCCGAGCCGGGCAACGTCGGTACCCTCATCCGTGTCGCGGACGCGCTCGGCGCCGACGCCGTGTGGCTCACCGAGGGAGCGGTCGACCCGGAGAACCCCAAGGCCGTCCGTTCCTCGGCCGGGAGTGTCTTCCACCTCCCCGTGGTACGCGGCATCGCCGAGGACGACCTCGTCGGTCGCGCCCACCGGGCGGGTCTGCAGGTCGCCGTCGCGGACGCCGGCGGAGAGGTCGACATCGAACGCGCCGACGATGTGCTCGCCGCTCCCACCGCGTGGATCTTCGGCAACGAGGCCCACGGCGTGCCGACTGACCTCGCCGTCGCCGCCGACCTGCGGGTTCGCATCCCCATCCGCGGTCGCGCCGAGAGCCTGAACATCGTCACTGCGGCGTCCATCTGCCTGCACACCAGCTCCCGGCTGCAGGCGGGAGCGTGAGCGCCACGCTCACCGTCCGCGGAGTCGGCGCCACCCGGGGAGCGCGCACGCTGTTCGATGGGCTCGACCTCGTCGTCGCCCCCGGTGACGTCTGGGGCCTGGCCGGGCCCAACGGCGCCGGTAAGTCCACCCTGCTCCACGCGCTGGCCGGCGACCCTCTCGCGGAGATGACCGGACAGGTCACCGTCAGCCCGCCGGACGCCACGGTCGGCCTCCTCCGCCAGGAGGTGGAGCGGGACGACGACGAGGTGGTGCGCGACTTCCTGCACCGCGTCACCGGCGTCGCGGACGCGCAGGCGCGGATGGACGCGCTCGCGGAGCGGATGGCCGACTCCACCGCCGCCGCCGAGGCCTACGGGGACGCCCTCGAACGCTGGCTCGCGCTCGGCGGCGGCGACCTCGACGACCGGATCCCCGCCACCGCCGCGCGGCTCGGGCTCGACGCCGCCGTGACGGAGCTGCCGATGACCGCGCTGTCGGGAGGGCAGGCCGCGCGCGTCAACCTCTGCGCCGTCCTGCTCAGCCAGTACGACATCCTGCTCCTCGACGAGCCGACCAACGACCTCGACCTCGCGGGACTGGCCGTCCTCGAGGAGTTCATGCGGTCCGAACGCCGCCCCATGGTGGTGGTCAGCCACGATCGCGAGTTCCTGTCCCGATGCGTGACCGGCATCGTCGAACTCGACTCCGCCCAGCGGCAGATCACCGTGTTCGACGGGGGCTACGAGTCCTACCTGACCGAGCGCGCGCTGGCGCGGCAGCGGGCCCGCGACGCCTATGAGGAGTACGCGGGCCGGGTCGACCAGCTCAAAGAGCGCGTGCAGACGCAGAAGACCTGGCTCGACAAAGGCGTGCGCAACACCATGCGCAAGACCGGCGGCAAGGACGTCGAACGGGACAAGCACATCCGCAACCGGGCCGGACAGCGGTCGGAGAAGCAGGCTGCCAAGATCGCCCAGTCCGAGCGGGCGATGGAGCGGCTCGAGGTGGTCGAGGAGCCGCGCAAGGAGTGGGAGCTGCGCATGGAGATCGCCGCCGCACCCCGCTCCGGCGCGGTGGTGGCGGTGCTGACCGACGCGGTGGTCCGGCGCGGGGACTTCGCGCTGGGGCCCGTCACCGTGCAGCTGGGTGCCGGCGACCGGGTCCTCGTCAGCGGGGCCAACGGTGCCGGGAAATCCACCCTGCTGGCGGTGCTCACCGGAGCGTCGTCGCCCGATGCGGGGCGCGCGACGATCGGGTCCGGCGTGGTGCCCGGCCGGGTCGACCAGGCGCGCTCGGAGTTCAGCGGCGGCGACACGCTGCTCGACACGTTCTGTGTGGCCGCCGACCCGGCCGGGCTCGACCCCACCGAGGCGCGAACACTCCTGGCCAAGTTCGGGCTCGGCGGCGAGCACGTCGCGCGGGCCTGCGCCACGCTGTCACCGGGCGAGCGCACCCGCGCGGCGCTGGCGCTGCTCCAGCAGCGCGGGGTGAACCTGCTCGTCCTGGACGAACCCACCAACCACCTCGACCTTCCCGCGATCGAGCAGCTCGAGCAGGCCGTGGACGCCTTCGACGGGACGGTCCTGCTGGTGACCCACGACCGGCGCATGCGGGACACCTTCCGCGCGACCCGCGAGTTCGTGGTGGAGTCGGGGGCCGTCCGGGAGGCCAGGTGACGCAGCCTGCCGGCGGGATCAGCTCGGAGCGCAAGCCGTCAGGATTGTCGCCGCCGCGGTGTGGGATCCGGCGAGGAGATGACGACGACGAGGAGCGCGGTGACCCGGCGCCGGGGCTGAGCCCTCGGACGAGCCGGCCCGGGCGGACCCGGGGGCGCTACGGGGATCGACTACCCTCGGAACCCGTGGTGTGTCGGTTGCGAGAGGCCGACGTGACGGGGAGGACGAGGGCACTGGTGAGCGAAGACACAGGCGCGGGCGAGGTCCGGATCGACGAGGAGTCACTGACCGGCTACGCCGCCGACGCCGAGGCCGCGTTCGCGGGAGCCTCCGACCTCGACGCGTTGGCCGCCGCCAAGACGGCGCATCTGGGCGACCGCAGTCCGGTCGCCCTGGCGCGGCGGGGCCTGGGCGCGCTGCGCAAGGAGCAGAAGGCGTCGGCCGGCAAGGCGGTCAACGTGGCCCGCGGGCGCGTGCAGCAGGCATATGACAGGCGCCTGGCCGAACTGCAGGCCGAGCGCGACGCCGCCGTCCTCGTGGCCGAGACGCTCGACCTGACGGTCCCGTCCGGACGCGCCCCGGTGGGAGCCCAGCATCCCATCACGATCATCACCGAGGAGGTCACGGACGTGTTCGTGGCGATGGGCTGGGAGATCACCGAGGGGCCCGAGGTCGAGGCGGAGCACTACAACTTCGACGCGCTGAACTTCTTGCCCGATCATCCGGCGCGCACGCTGCAGGACACCTTCCACGTCGCGCCCGAGGGCAGCCGCCAGGTGCTGCGCACGCACACCTCCCCGGTGCAGATCCGCACGATGCTCGACCGCGAGCCGCCGATCTACGTGGCATGCCCGGGCCGGACCTTCCGTACCGACGAGCTCGACGCCACCCACACCCCGGTCTTCCACCAGGTGGAGGGTCTGGCGATAGACAAGGGGCTGACGATGGCCCACCTGCGTGGCGCGCTCGACGCGTTCGCGCGCGCCCTGTTCGGTCCGGGGACCCGGACGCGCATGCGGCCCAACTACTTCCCGTTCACCGAACCCTCCGCCGAGGTGGACGTGTGGTTCCCCCGCAAGAAGGGCGGCGCCGGGTGGGTCGAGTGGGGCGGCTGCGGCATGGTCCACCCGAACGTCCTCACGGCCTGCGGGATCGACCCCGAGGAGTACTCGGGCTTCGCGTTCGGTATGGGCCTGGAGCGCACCCTGCAGTTCCGGAACGGCCTGTCGGACATGCGCGACATGGTCGAGGGCGACGTCCGCTTCTCCCTGCCCTTCGGCATCCGCGCCTGACGCGCCGCACCCCTCCCACCACACTGAGACGAAGGACCCCACAGTGCGAATTGCGCAGTCCTGGTTGACCGAGATCCTGCAGCGGGCCAACGACGGCTGGTCCGTGACGCCCGCCGAGCTCGACGCCGGGTTCGTTCGCGTCGGCCTCGAGGTGGAGGGCGAGCCGGAGCAGCTCCCCGAGATCACCGGCCCGCTCACGATCGGCCGGGTCGCGAGTATCGAGGAGCTCGAGGGCTTCAAGAAGCCCATCCGCTTCTGTCTGGTCGACGTGGGCGGTGACGAGCCGCAGCAGATCGTGTGCGGCGCCCGCAACTTCGCGGAAGGCGACCTGGTCGTCGTCGCCCTACCGGGCACCGTCCTGCCGGGCGGGTTCGAGATCGGCAAGCGCAAGACCTACGGCAAGCCGAGTGAGGGCATGATCTGTTCGGCCTCCGAGCTGGGGATCGGCTCCGACCACAGCGGGATCATCGTCCTCGCCGAGGGCACCGCCGAGCCCGGGGACCCCGCCGGCCCGGTGTTGGCCGCGGGCGCCGGCGAGCGGGACACCGTGATCGAACTCAACGTGACGCCGGATCGGGGCTACTGCCTGTCTGCCCGCGGCCTGGCCCGCGAGCTGGCGTGCGGGTTCGACCTGGATTTCGCCGACCCGGCGGTCGAGCTCGGGCTGCCGTCGGAGAAGGAGGCCTGGCCGCTCGAGGTGACCGCCGAGTCCGGTGCCCGGCGGTTCGCCCTGCGTCGCGTGACGGGCGTGGACCCGGCCGCGCGCACCCCGTGGTGGATGGCCCGCCGCCTGTTGCTCTCGGGCGTGCGTCCGATCTCCCCGGCCGTAGACGTCACCAACTACGTCATGCTCGAACTCGGTCACCCGATGCACGCGTTCGACGCCGCCCGCGTGCAGGGCGGTCTCGTTGTGCGTCGTGCGCGGGCGGGGGAGACCCTGGTGACGCTCGACGACGTCACGCGCACCCTCGACCCCGAGGACGTCGTCATCTGCGACGAGACCGGCCCCATCTCGATGGCCGGCGTCATGGGCGGTGCCTCCACCGAGGTCTCGGACACGACGACCGACGTCCTGTTGGAGGCCGCGGTGTGGGACACGCTCGCGGTGTTCCGGACGATCCGCCGTCACAAGCTGCCGAGTGAGGCCGGCAAGCGCTACGAGCGCGGGGTCGACGCGGCGGCCTCGATCGCCGCCCTGGACCGCGCGGCCACCCTGCTCGCCGAGATCACCGGCGGCACGGTCGAGGACTCGCTCACGGACGTGGGGTCCGCCCCGGTCATGCCGACGATCGCGTTCGACCCGGACCGCCCCTCGCGCGTGGCCGGCGTCGGGTACCCGGCCGGGACCGCCCGGAGGCGCCTGGAGCAGATCGGCTGCGCCGTCGCCGGTGACGACGCAGTGCTGCTGGAGGTCACGCCGCCGACCTGGCGTCCCGACCTCGCGCTGCCGGCCGACCTCGTGGAGGAGGTGCTGCGCCTGGAGGGGCTGGAGAACATCCCGTCGGTGCTGCCCACCGCCCCGGCGGGCCGGGGCCTGACCGCCGAGCAGCGTGGGCGACGCGCCGTCGGTCACGCCCTCGCCGCGGCCGGGCACGTGGAGGTGCTGACGTCCCCGTTCTGTGATCCGTCGGTGTTCGACGACATGGGACTGGGTGACGACGACGAGCGCCGCAACACGATGTCCGTGGTCAACCCCCTCGAGAGCGACAAGTCGCACCTCGCGACCACGCTGCTGCCCTCATTGGTCGAGATCGCCCGCCGCAACATCACCCGGGGGACTCGCGACCTCGCGCTGTTCTCGGTCGCGCAGGTGTCGTTCCGTACGCCCACAACCGCGCCGGTGGAGATGCTGCCGGTCGACCGCGAGCCCACCCCGGAGGAGCGCGAGCGGCTGAGCGCCTCGCTGCCCGAGCAGCCGCTGCACGTCGCTGCGTTGTACACCGGCAAGCGCGAGCCGGCCGGGCACTTCGGCCCGGGCCGGGAGGCCGACGCCCTCGACGCGGTGGAGGCGGCGAGGATCGTCGGTCGTACGCTCGGTGCCGAGGTGCGTGTCCGGGCGGCGGAGTGCGCGCCCTGGCACCCGGGCCGCTGTGTGGAGGTGCTCGTCGACTCGGTCGTCGTCGGGCACGCCGGCGAACTGCACCCGGCGGCGTGCGAGCGACTCGGAGTGCCGGCCCGGACCTGCGCCGTGGAACTCGACCTCACCGCGATCGGTGTCCGTGAGGTCCTGCCGGCCCCGACGATCTCGGCGTACCCGGCGGTGAACCAGGACGTCGCTCTCGTGGTGGACGCCTCGGTGCCAGCCGCGGACGTCGAGTCCGCGCTGCGCTCGGGGGGCGGGGAGCTGCTCGAGAGCGTGCGCCTGTTCGACGTCTACACCGGCGCCCAGCTCGGCGAGGGCCGCAAGTCCCTGGCGTATGCGCTGACGTTCCGCGCCGCCGACCGCACGCTCACCGAGGACGAGGCGAGCACCTGGCGCAGCGCGGCCGTCGAGGCCGCGGAGAAGGCCGTGGGGGCGGTTCTGCGTGGCTGACAGGGTCCGGGCACCGAGGGTGCTGTGCATCGCGGGCACCGACCCGTCCGGCGGCGCGGGTCTGCTCGCGGACGTCAAGGCGGTCGCCGCGATGGGCGGGTACGGGATGGGCGCCGTCACCGCGGTCACCGTCCAGAACACCGTCGGCGTCACCGGGGTGCACGCCGTGCCGCCCGAGACTGTCATCGCCCAGCTCGACGCCGTGGCCGAGGACGTGGTGATCGACGCCGTCAAGATCGGCATGCTCGGTGAGGCGGGCCTCGTCGAGGCGGTCGGGGACTGGCTTCGTCGTCGTCGTCCTCCGCACGTCGTCCTCGACCCGGTCATGGTCGCCACCACCGGTGGCCAGCTGGCCAGTGACGACGCCGCGCACAGGCTCCGTGACCTGGTACCCCTCGCGGACCTTGTCACGCCGAACGTCCCCGAGCTCGCCGTCCTGTGCGGCGAGACGAGCGCCACGGACATCGAGACCATCGTCGGTCAGGCCGAACTCGTTCACGAGCAGACCGGCTGCGCGGTGCTCGCCACCACCGGCGACCTCGAGGACGGCAGCGCCGAGGACGTCCTCGTCGAGACCGAGGGCGGCAGGCGGACCACGCTCCGCCTGCCGTTCGTGCGGGTCGACACCCCGCACACGCACGGCACCGGATGCTCGTTGTCCTCGGCCCTGGCCACCGCCCGTGTCGGCGTGCCGGACTGGGAGGCGGCCTACCGCCGCGTCCGGCCGTGGATGGACGGGGCGCTGCACGGTGGGCTCGCACTCGAGGTGGGCCGCGGATCCGGGCCGCTCGACCACACCTGGTTCCTGCACCGCTGAGCGTCTCCGGGGGTCGCCCCGGACGTCGGGCACGGTTGCTCCGGCCGAGGCGCGGCCGCCGTCGGTGTCGTACACGTGTGCGAGCATCCGTCCCGACTGACAGCCGAGACGACCAGGAGCAGACCATGAACGCCTCTCACGCCACCTCCTCGCATGACGACCAGCGCCACGGGAGCGACCGCGACCGGCGCGGAGCGGACGACCGCGACCCGCATGGTGCGGGCCCGCGCGGCCGCGACGACGCCCCGCCACCCGAGAAGGCGCTGGACCGGGTGCGCAAGCTCTTCGCCAAGGCCGAGAGCGTGGCCGGCACGCCGGAGGCGGACGTGCTCCTCGAGCGCGCCTACGCACTTCTCGCCAAGTACGGCGTCGACGAGGCGCTGGCGCGCACGGGTCCCGACACCACCGCGGCGGAGGTGACCGTGCTCGACCACGTGGTCTCGGGCAGCTATCAGCCCGACCAGGTGGGCCTCGTCGCCGCACTCGCGTCGGCGATGCACTGCCGGGCCGTCACCGCCGTGCGCGGGGACAACACGCGCGTCGTCCATATCGTCGGGGTCCGTCGGCACGTCGAGCGGGTGGGCATGCTGGCCGGCGCGTTGACCGGGGTGATGCTCGCCGCGGCGGCCCGCCAGCGCCCGGCGCCCGGCGTCTCCGCCGTCACCCATCGCAAGTCGTTCATGACCGGGTTCGCCTTCGAGGTCGGCCGGCGGCTGGAAGCCGCGGAGCAGGGCGCCGTCGCCGAGAGCCGGGACGCGGCCGGGGCGGGGATCGTCCTCCGGTCGGACGCCCAGCGGGCGGACGCGGAGCTGCGCCGCCGGTTCCCGACCGCGGTGCGCGGCACCCGCCGACGGGTCGGTATGTCCGGAATAGAGGAGGGGCGACGGGTGGGCGGCTCGGTGGACCTGGGGCAGCGGCGGTTCGCGGGGGGACGGCGACAGCTGGGGGCCTGACCCCCGCACGTGCAAAAGGTTGCAACGTCGTGCATACTCATGCGCATGGCAATCAAGGTAGCGGTCGCAGGTGCTTCGGGATACGCGGGAGGGGAGTTCCTCCGCCTCCTCCTGGGGCATCCGGCCTACGTGTCGGGTGAGCTCGAGCTGGGCACCCTGTCCGCCGGGTCGAACGCCGGACAGACGCTGGGTGAGCATCACCCGCACCTGCTGCCGCTCGCCGACCGTGTCCTGGCGGAGACCGACGCGCAGTCCCTCGCGGGCCACGACGTGGTGGTGCTCGGCCTGCCCCACGGGCACTCCGCGGCGATCGCCGAGCAGCTGGGGCCGGACGTCCTCGTCGTCGACCTCGGCGCGGACTTCCGGCTCTCCAGCGCCGAGGACTGGACGGGCTACTACGGTTCCGAGCACGCCGGGTCGTGGCCGTACGGACTCCCCGAGCTGCCGGGGGCGCGCGAGGCGCTGCGGACCACCCGCCGTGTCGCCGTGCCCGGGTGCTTTCCCACCGGGGCGACGCTCGCGCTGTTCCCGGCCGTCGCGGCGAAGCTGATCGACGCCTCGGCCATCACGATCGTCTCCGTCACCGGCGCGTCCGGCGCCGGCAAATCCGCCAAGGTCCCGATGCTGGCCTCGGAGGTCATGGGCTCGGTCAAGGCGTACGGCGTCACCACCCACCGGCACACCCCGGAGATCCTCCAGAACCTCCGGTCGGTCACCGACGAGCAGGTGTCGTTGAGCTTCACGCCGGTCCTCGCCCCCATGGCACGCGGCATCCTCACCACCGCCGTGGCCCCCACCACGGCGAGCGCCGCCGAGCTGCGCGCGGTCTATGCGGAGGCGTTCGGCGCCGAGCCGTTCGTCCACGTCCTGCCCGCCGGCGTGCAGCCCATGACCGCCTCCGTTCTCGGTTCCAACGCCGTGCAGTTGGGCATCGAGGTGGACGAGCGCGCGGGCCGCGCGGTGTTCACCGCCGCGATCGACAACCTGGCCAAGGGCACCGCCGGCGGGGCGATCCAGTCGATGAACCTCGCGCTCGGCCTGCCCGAGACCGACGGGCTCAGCACGGTCGGTCTCGCCCCGTGACCGACGCCGGACCGGTCGGTGCGGACGGCGCCGTCCCGGGCGAGGACCTCCACGGTCTCGTCCGCCGGAGGTACATCGACGATCCCGGGAGCGTGTCCTGGTGGGCGCCCGCCGGCACCGCGGCCCGGCTCGACATCGCCGCGCCGGGCGTGTCCGAGGCCGCGCTGGCCGGCGAACTCCAGTGGAGCGCCCGCTGCGCACAGGTCCCCGCCACCCGCGGCGTGGTGTTGATCGGAGATGCCGGCGCCGGGGACACGGCCGCCGACTTCACCGCCGCGCACCTCGTCGCCGAGAGCGTCGCCGAGTCGCTGGCCGCGGCGTCCGGGACGCAGGTCGGCCCGATCGAGGTCCTCGTCTTCCGGCCGGACACCGAGCACTCGCCGCTGCCCGAGCCGGCGCCCACGGCCGACGGCGTGGAGTTCCGGTTCCGACACCGCGGCGGCGCCGACGTCCATCTCACCCTGACCATCCCCGACCAGCCCGGAGAGGCCTGACATGACCACAGCGATGAACGACGGGTCCACCGAACTGACGCCGTTCGTCCGCGCGCACGTTCTCGCCGAGGCGCTGCCGTGGCTGCAGAAGTTCCACGACAAGATCGTCGTGGTGAAGTACGGCGGCAACGCCATGATCGACGACGAGCTCAAAAAGGCCTTCGCCGCCGACATGGTCTTCCTGCGCACCTGCGGGCTCAAGCCCGTCGTGGTCCACGGCGGGGGCCCGCAGATCACGTCGATGCTCGCGCGGCTCGGGATGGAGGGGGAGTTCCGCGGCGGGTTCCGGGTCACCACCCCCGAGGTGATGGACGTGGTGCGGATGGTGCTGTTCGGGCAGGTCGGGCGTGAACTCGTCGGCCTGATCAACGCGCACGGTCCGTACGCGGTCGGCATCTCCGGCGAGGACGCCGGCCTGTTCACCGCCGTCCGGCGTACCGCGATGGTCGACGGTCGGCCCACCGACATCGGGCTCGTCGGCGACGTCGAATCCGTCGACCCGCGCGCGGTGCTCGACCTGATAGAGGCCGGACGGATCCCCGTGGTCTCGACCATCGCCCCCGATGCCGACGGGACCGTCCACAACATCAACGCCGACTCCGCCGCGGGTGCGCTCGCCTCGGCCCTGGAGGCGGAGAAGCTCGTCGTCCTCACCGACGTCGAGGGGCTGTACACGGACTGGCCCGATCGTTCCTCGCTGGTGACCCATCTGGGCACCCGGCCCCTGGAGCGCCTGCTCCCGTCACTGGAGAGCGGAATGGTCCCCAAGATGGAGGCCTGCCTGCGCGCCGTGCAGGGCGGCGTGCGCGCCGCCCACGTCATCGACGGCCGTGTCGAGCACTCCGTGCTGCTGGAGATCCTCACCGAGGGCGGCATCGGGACGATGGTGACCGAGGGCGATCACGAGACCCGGATACCGGCAGGAGACAACGCGTGAGCGAGAAGACCATTCCCACCCTCACCTCGAGGTGGGACACCGCCCTGATGCGCAACTACGGCACCCCGCCGCTCGCACTGGTCTCGGGACGCGGTGTCACCGTCGTCGGTGCCGACGGCCGCGAGTACACCGACCTCCTCGGCGGTATCGCGGTCAACTCGCTCGGCCACGCGCATCCCGCGATCGTCGACGCGGTCGGCCGGCAGGTCGCCGAGCTGGGGCACGTGTCGAACCTGTACGTGCACCCGACGGTCGTCGAGCTCGCGGAGCGGCTCGAGGCCCTGCTGGCGGTGGACGAGCCGGTGCGGGCGTTCTTCTGCAACTCGGGCGCCGAGGCCAACGAGGCCGCGTTCAAGATCGCCCGTCGCACCGGGCGTTCACGGATCCTCGCCGCCGAGAACGGCTTCCACGGTCGGACCATGGGCGCGCTGGCGATGACCGGTCAGCCCGCCAAACGCGAACCGTTCGAGCCGATGCCGGCCGGTGTCGAGTTCTATCCGTACGGCGACATCGACGCCCTCACCGCACTGGTGGAGAAGGCCCCCGCTGACACCGCCGCCGTGATCCTCGAGCCGCTGCAGGGCGAGGGCGGCGTCGTCGAACCGCCGGAGGGCTTCCTCGCCGACGTCCGCGCGTTGTGCACGGAGCACGGCGTCCTCATGATCGTCGACGAGGTCCAGACCGGGATCGCCCGGACCGGCGCGATGTTCGCCTCCCGCAAGGCGGGGGTGGTGCCCGACGTGATCACCCTCGCCAAGGGGCTCGGCGGCGGGCTGCCGATCGGGGCGTGCCTCGGGATCGGCTCGGCCGGTGAGCTGCTCACCGCAGGCCAGCACGGGACGACCTTCGGAGGTAATCCGGTCTCGTGCGCCGCCGCGCTCGCCGTGCTCGACACGATCGAGTCCGACGACCTCGTGGCGCACGTCGACCGGCTCGGCAAGGTCATCGCCGCGGAGATCGAGTGCCTCGACCATCCGCTGATCGACCACGTGCGGGGACGGGGGCTGCTGCTCGGCATGGTGCTCACCGCCCCGGTGGCCAAGTCCGTGGAGGAGGCCGCGCGGAGGGCCGGCTATCTCGTAGGGGCCACGACCGCCGACGTCGTCCGGCTCGCCCCGCCGCTCATCCTCACCGAGGGGCAGGCGGCGGAGTTCGTCTCCGCCCTGCCCGCGATCCTCGACGCCGCGTCCCAGAAGGAGTCCTCGTCATGACCGGTTCGCCCGTGGCCTCCCGCTCGGTGCGCCACTTCCTGCGCGACGACGACCTGAGCCCCGACGAGCAGTCCGCCGTCCTGGACCTGGCGTTGGAACTCAAAGCCGAGCCGTTCTCCGCGCGCCCGCTGGAGGGCCCACGCTCCGTCGCCGTCATCTTCGACAAGACGTCGACACGGACCCGATTCTCCTTCGACGCCGGAATCGCGCAACTGGGCGGCAACCCGATCGTCGTCGAGTCCGGTTCGACTCAGATGGGCAAGGGAGAGACGCTCGAGGACACCGCGAAGGTGATGTCCCGTTACGTCGAGGCGATCGTGTGGCGGACGTACTCCCAGGACGGGCTCGTCGAACTCGCCGGGCACTCGGACGTCCCGGTCGTCAACGCGCTGAGTGATGAGTTCCACCCCTGCCAGATCCTCGCGGACCTCCTCACGATCCGGGAGAACTTCGGCCGCACGGCCGGCCTGCGAGCCGTGTATCTCGGCGACGGGGCCAACAACATGGGGCACTCCTACCTGCTCGGCTTCGCCACGGCCGGAATCCACATCATCATCGCCGCTCCGGACGGATACCAGCCCTCCGGACAGGTGGTGGCCGACGCCGAGCGGATCGCGGAGGCCACGGGCGGATCGGTCGGCATCACCACCGACGTCGCCTCGGCCGTCGAGGGGGCCGACGTGCTCATCACCGACACCTGGGTGTCGATGGGCATGGAGGACTCCGCAGCCGACCGCCTCCGGGACCTGGCCGGTTACCGGCTCGGACAGGAGGCGGTGGACCGGGCCTCCGACGACGTGATCGTCCTGCACTGCCTGCCCGCGTACCGGGGCAAGGAGATCTCCGCCGAGGTCATCGACGGGCCCCGCAGCAGGGTGTTCGACGAGGCGGAGAACCGTCTCCACGCCCAGAAGGCCCTGCTCGTCTGGCTCCTGGAGCGGGCGTGACCGCGGTCGGCGCCGTGAGTAGGACGGTGCGGCACGCCCGCATCACCGACATCCTTCGGCGCCGTCCGGTGCGCAGCCAGACCGAACTGGCCGAGGCGCTGGCGGAGGAGGGGATCGCCGTAGCGGTGGCGACCCTGAGTAGGGACCTGGACGAGCTCGGCGCCGTCAAGCTCCGCGCCGCCGACGGGGGAGCGGGCCGCTACGTCATCCCGGAGGACGGGAGCCATGTCCCGGGAATCCCCGGGGGCACGGACCGACTGGCCAAGATGCTCGGCGAACTGCTCGTGTCCGCCGACCACAGCGGCAACATGGCGGTCCTGCGCACGCCGCCGGGGGCCGCCAACTTCCTCGCCAGCGCGCTCGACCGCGCCAACCTGGATGACGTCGTCGGGACGATCGCCGGGGATGACACCATATTCGTGATGGCCCGCGAACCCGTCGCCGGAGCGGAACTCGCGGACCGGCTCGCCGCGCTGGCCCGACGCCAGCTCTGACCCCGCGACCCGCACACCCGCACCCACAGACCCACAAACCCACAGCACACACCAAGGAGAACACCATGTCCGATCGCGTCGTCCTCGCCTACTCCGGCGGACTCGATACCTCCGTCGCCATCAGCTGGATCGGCAAGGAGACCGGTGCCGAGGTCGTCGCCGTCGCCATCGATCTCGGCCAGGGTGGCGAGGACATGGACGTGGTGCGCCAGCGCGCCCTGGACTGCGGCGCCGTCGAGTCGATCGTCGTGGACGCCCGCGACGAGTTCGCCGAGGAGTACTGCGCCCCCACCATCAAGGCCAATGGTCTCTACATGCGGCAGTACCCGCTCGTGTCGGCGATCTCCCGCCCGCTCATCGTCAAGCACCTGGTGACAGCGGCGAAGATGCACGGCGGCACCTCCGTCGCGCACGGCTGCACGGGCAAGGGCAACGACCAGGTCCGCTTCGAGGTCGGTTTCGGTGCCCTCGCCCCTGACCTCGACGTCATCGCGCCGGTACGCGACTACGCGTGGACCCGCGAGAAGGCGATCGAGTTCGCCGAGAAGAACGAGATCCCGATCAACGTCACCAAAAAGTCGCCGTTCTCGATCGACCAGAACGTCTGGGGCCGCGCGGTGGAGACGGGTTTCCTCGAGGACCTGTGGAACGCCCCCACCAAGGACGTCTACGACTACACCGAGGATCCGACGATCAACTTCGCCGCCCCTGACGAGGTCACCGTGACCTTCTCCGAAGGCGTGCCGGTCGCGATCGACGGCCGTAAGGTCAGTGTGCTCGAGGCGATCGAGGAGCTCAACCGTCGCGGCGGCGCGCAGGGCGTGGGGCGTCTCGACATGGTCGAGGACCGGTTGGTGGGCATCAAGAGCCGCGAGGTGTACGAGGCTCCGGGCGCGATGATTCTCATCACCGCCCACAAGGCCCTCGAGGACGTCACGCTCGAGCGCGAGCTCGCCCGCTACAAGTCCGGCGTCTCGGACGAGTGGTCGAACGCGGTCTACGACGGCCTGTGGTTCTCGCCCCTGAAGTACGCGCTGGACGCCTTCATCGACAACACCCAGCAGCACGTCTCGGGCGACATCCGGATGGTCCTGCACGGCGGGTCGATCACCGTCAACGGCCGCCGGTCCGACTCCTCGCTGTACGACTTCAACCTCGCGACCTACGACGAGGGTGATTCGTTCGACCAGAGCTACGCCAAGGGCTTCGTCAACCTACACGGCCTGAGCTCCAAGATCGCCGCCAAGCGGGACCTCGGCCTGTGAGTGCCGAGCAGAACGGCGGCGGGCGGACGACCGGGGAAGACCGGCACGGGACCAATACCGGCGCGCTGTGGGGCGGCCGGTTCGCCGGCGGCCCGGCGGAGGCCATGGCCGCACTGAGCAAGTCCACCCACTTCGACTGGGAGCTGGCCCCGTATGACATCCGGGCGTCCAAGGCGCACGCCCGGGTGCTGCACCGGGCGGGCCTGCTCACCGGGCCGGACCTGGACTCGATGCTCGACGGGCTGGATCGGCTCGCCGCTGACGTCGACTCCGGCGCGTTCGTCCCGGCCGAGTCGGACGAGGACGTTCACGGGTCTCTCGAACGCGGGCTCATCGACAGGGTCGGCCCCGAGGTCGGTGGGCGGCTGCGGGCCGGCCGCTCGCGCAACGACCAGGTCGCCACGCTCTTCCGGATGTGGCTCCGCGACGCGGTCCGGGTGGTGGCGACGGGCGTGCTCGACGTGGTCGACGCGCTCGTCGCGCAGGCCGACGCCCACCCGGAGACGGTCATGCCGGGCAAGACCCACTTCCAGGCAGCCCAGCCGGTGTTGCTCTCGCACCAGTTGCTCGCCCACGCGCAGCCGCTGTTGCGCGATCTCGACCGGATCAGAGACCTGGACCGCCGGCTGGCAGTGTCGCCCTACGGGTCGGGCGCACTGGCCGGGTCCTCTCTCGGGCTGGACCCGGACGCGATCGCTGCGGAGCTGGGCTTCGACCGCGCGGCGGACAACTCGATCGACGCCACGAGCTCGAGGGACTTCGCGGCAGAGGCGGCCTACGTGCTCGCGCAGATCGCGGTCGACCTCTCCCGTCTGGCCGAGGAGATCATCGCCTGGTCCACTCCGGAGTTCGGGTACGTCACGCTCGCCGACGAATGGTCGACGGGCAGCTCGATCATGCCGCAGAAGAAGAACCCGGACGTCGCCGAGCTGATGCGAGGGAAGACGGGGCGACTCATCGGCAACCTCACCGGGCTGCTCGCGACCCTCAAGGCGCAGCCGTTGGCCTACAACCGGGACCTACAGGAGGACAAGGAGCCGGTCTTCGACTCCGTGGCGCAACTGGACCTGCTGCTGCCGGCGATGGCAGGGCTCGTCGGCACGCTCGAGTTCCATCCCGAGCGACTCGCCGAGCTCGCGCCGGCCGGTTACACACTGGCGACGGACATCGCGGAGTGGATGGTCCGCCAGGGCGTCCCGTTCCGGGTCGCCCACGAGGCGGCCGGTGAGTGCGTGCGGGTGGCCGAGGGCCGCGGCGTGGGACTGGACGAGTTGGACGACGACGAGTTGGCGGCCGTGGACCCCGCGCTCACGCCCGAGGTCCGCGAGGTCCTCACGGTGTCCGGTTCGGTCGCGTCGAGGAACGCCCGTGGTGGGACCGCGGGTGAGGCCGTGGCGGAGCAACGCCGGCGGTTGGGCGAGGTCCGTGACCAGTTCGCCGCGTGGGTAGGGTGAGAGTCATGTCCGTCATCGACGCACGTCTGCTCGAGATCCTCGCCTGTCCTGAGGACAAGGGCCCCCTCCTCCTGATCGACGGGGAGACGCTGTACAACCCGCGTCTGCGCCGGGCCTACCGGATCGAGGACGGCATCCCCGTCCTGCTGGTCGACGAGTCCCGGCAGGTCGACGACGCCGAGCACGCGGATCTCGTCGCCCGGTCGGGCGGCACGCCCGCGGAGTGAGTCCGCTGGCGGGCGCGCCCCGGGCCGACCGCGACGACACCGGTGGCTACGAGACGGGTGGCGAGCGGTTCCGGGAGTTGCTGCGCGCCTCGTCCCCGGACGAGGCGGCGCGGCTACTTCTCGGCGGGATCCTCACACACGACACGGTCTCGGTGCGCGTCATGGAGGTCGAGGCGTACGGCGGACCCGCCGACTCGGCGTTTCCTGACGCGGCGGCCCACACGTGGCCGGGTCGCACGGCCCGCAACGAGGTGATGTTCGGCGACGCCGGTCACCTGTACGTCTACCTGAGCCACGGGTTGCACCAGTGCGTGAACATCACCTGCCGACCTCGGGGTGAGGGAGGGGGTGTGCTCCTCCGGGCGGCCCGCGTCGTGGGCGGTCACGAGACCGTGGAGACCCGCCGGCCCGGCATCCCGGTGGAACGCACCGCCCGAGGCCCCGGCAACCTCGGACGCACGCTCGGCATCGATCTGTCGATGCGGGGCACCAATGTGTTGGACCCCTCGTCGTCGATCAGGTTCCGACCCGAGCCGGTCCCCGACGACCACATCCGCTCCGGTCCGCGCGTGGGGGTCTCCCGCGAGGCGGACCGGCCCTGGCGGTTCTGGCTCGCCGGCGCGCGGGAGGTCTCCGCCTATCGGCGGAGCCCACGCGCACCGCAGGTCACCCGCCCCGTGGTGGCCGGTCGCACCGATGGGGGACAATGACGGTCGTGACCAACGACATCCTCGATGAACTGCAGTGGCGTGGGCTGATCGCCCAGTCGACCGACCTGGAGGCGCTTCGCGCCCACCTCGACGCGGGGACGGTCTCTCTCTACTGTGGGTTCGACCCGACCGGTCCGAGTCTGCATGCCGGGCACCTCATCCCGTTGCTGACCCTGCGCCGGTTCCAGCTGGCCGGGCACCGGCCCATCGTCCTCGCCGGCGGCGCCACAGGGATGATCGGCGACCCCCGCGAGGTGGGGGAGCGGGTCATGAACACCTCCGACACCGTCGCGGAGTGGACCGAGCGGATCGCCGGCCAGTTGGAATTGTTCGTCGACCTCACCGAGGGACCCACCGGTGCGCGGGTGGTGAACAACATGCAGTGGACCGGGCACATGACGGTCATCGAGTTCCTGCGCGACGTCGGTAAGCACTTCTCGCTCAACACGATGCTCGGGCGCGACACCGTCAAGCGTCGCCTCGAGGGCGAGGGCATCTCGTTCACCGAATTCTCCTACATGCTGCTGCAGGCAAACGACTTCCTGCAGTTGCGCCGCAACATGGGGTGCACACTGCAGCTGGGTGGATCCGACCAGTGGGGGAACATCATCGGCGGTGTCGACCTCAACCGGCGGGTGGACGGCGAGACGGTCCACGCGATGACGGTCCCCCTCGTGACTTCTGCCGACGGGAAGAAGTTCGGCAAGTCCACCGGCGGCGGCAGTCTGTGGCTGGATCCGTCCATGACGAGCCCGTACACCTGGTACCAGTACTTCCTCAACACCGCCGACGCCGACGTCGTGCGCTACCTACGGTGGTTCTCCTTCCTCGAGCGTGAGGAGATCGACGAGCTCGAGGCGTCGACCCGCGACAAGCCCCACCTGCGCGCGGCGCAGAAGCGCCTCGCCGAGGAGATGACGACGCTCGTGCACGGCGTGGCCGCGACGGAATCCGTCCAGGCCGCCGCGCAGGCCCTGTTCGGCCGCGGCGAGCTCGACGGGCTCGACGAGGCGACTCTGGCGGCGGCGCTCGAGGACGCCGGCGCGGTGGAGATCGCCCCGGGCAGCCCTACGACCATCGTCGACCTGCTCGTCGCCTCCGGGCTGAGCGAGAGCAAGGGTGCCGCCCGCCGTGCGGTCGGTGAGGGGGGCGCGTACGTCAACAACGAGCGGGTCTCGGACCCGGAGTGGACGCCGTCCTCCGGTGATCTCCTCCACGGCAAATGGTTGGTCCTGCGGCGTGGCAAGAAGAGCTTCGCGGGCGTCCGCATCAGCTGATCAGCCCCTGCGTACGACGATGGCGTCGGCTCTCGCCGACGCCATCGTTCGTTAGCTGGCTTGACCTGCGGGTTTGCGTTTCCGTTCACACCTGCGTAACTTATTGGACGTCGCCGAGAGCGGCGCGGACCGAGAGGCCCGAGCCGCCCGAGGAGACAGCCTCCGCGAAGCGGGAGGGCCCAGCCGGGTTTGACACGGTGAAGCGGGTCCGCTAAGCTGGAGGAGTTCCCTCGAAAGGGGCGGTGATCACCCCGGATGT
>NZ_BCSW01000016.1 GCF_001571065.1 Dietzia cinnamea NBRC 102147 | reverse complement strand
TTTTTACTTTACATAATGTAGATTATCGGCACTTGGCGGATACGGCGGCCGGGCCAGAAGGGGTCGACGACGCGCGACGTGACATGGCCGCAGGCCGTGATCCTCCGGGCTGGCGTTGTCCCACCGTTCTCGACCGGCGGCCTCGACGTGACTGCGCCCGCCCTCGTCCGCCTCGGACTTGTCGTCGGCGACACTGCTGATATCTCCGGACCTTCCGACGCCGCCGAGCCCGCCGACGTCGGCTCCGGACCGCGCCACGGCGCGCTCGCGCACTGCGTCGTCGTGCCACCCGGCTGCTGCGTCGTCGGTGTCTCGCGTCGCCCGGCCGACGGGCGACGACTGGCGCTGCGCCGGGTCCGGGTCGGCGCCGGCGTCCCCGGCCCCGGTGTGCCGGCCGTGTGCGTGCTCGACAATGCAGTCGAAACGTCACGGGTGACGAAACACGGGTAGGTCCGAGGTCGCGGTCGGGACGAGTCTCGGCGGCCCCCACGGGGGTCATCTGGTCGCCGGTCGCCGATCGCGCCCGCCCCGATTCGGGGCGTCACCTCGTCGACGCGGCGGTGCCGACCCCGTCGATCGCGGCCGGCTGGCGATCGGCCCAAGGCACGGCCTGCTCGAGCTGTCCGGCGAGCCGCAGTAACCGGCCCTCCCCGCCGAGGGGCGCGACGAACTGGACCCCCATCGGCAGGCCCTCCGGCGTCCAGTGCAGTGGAAGCGACATCGCCGGCCGCCCGGTGAGGTTGGCCAGTTGCGTGTACGGGACCCAGCTCAAGTTGTCGTCGATGATCGACTCCGCGAGCCCCGAATGGCGTAGTAGCGGCGCGGTCCGGGTCGCCAGCAGCGCCTCCGCACCCCGGACGGCCCACGGCGGGGTTTCGAGGGCGCCGACGAGCGGTGGCAGATCCGCGAGGCCGGGCGTCATGAGCAGGTCGAACCCCGAGAAGAAGGCGGTCAACTCGCGCACGTAGTCGTCGCGACGCATCACCGCGGCGAGGTAGTCCACGCTGCTCTGCGACCTGCCCAGCGCGGCGACGATCCGGGTGTCCGTCTCGAAGTTCCGGTCGCGGCACCCCGTCCGCTGCCGGGTGCTCTCCACCGTCCACGCGAGGTACGCGAACCAGCTGGTGAGGAAGTCGCGGGCCAGTGCGAGATCGTTGACGGGCTGCGACTCGAGAACCTCGACGTGATGGCCGAGCCCCTCGAGCACACGGCCCGCGGACGCGACCGACGCGAGCGCCTCCGGGTGGGGCGAAGCGTTGATGGATGACGCCGTGCACACCCCGATCCGCAGACGGCCCGGCTGGGTGCCCACCTGGGACAGGAACGTCTCTGACGGCATCGCCGGGAGGTACGGGCCGCCCGGGTCGCCGCCGGCGAGAACGTCCAGCATAGCGGCGGTGTCGCGGACGGTTCGCGAGACGACACCGTCGGTCGCCGCGCCGTGCATCGCCTCCCCGCGTACCGGGCCCATCGGGACGATGCCGCGGCCGGGCTTGAGGCCGACCAGTCCGCAGCAGGCCGCCGGGATCCTGATGGACCCGCCGCCGTCGCTCGCGCCCGCGACGGGCACGACACCCGCCGCGACGGCGGCCGCCGACCCTCCCGAGGACCCGCCGGGAGTGCGGCGCGTATCCCACGGATTGCGGGCCGGCCCGAACAGCTCCGGTTCGGTGACGGCCTTCGCGCCGAACTCCGGGGTGTTGGTCTTGCCGAAGACGACCAGGCCGGCGTCCAGCCACCGCGTGACGACGGTCGCGTGCTCGGCCGCCGGAACCTCGGCCAGGGCGCGGGACCCGCCGCTGGTGGGGATCCCCCGGTAGTCCTGGCCGAGGTCCTTGAGCAGGAACGGCACACCGGCGAACGGCCCCGTCAGGTCCTCGGCGACCCGCGCCCGCGCCGCGCCGTCCATCCGTCGCACGATGGCGTTGAGCCGAGGGGCCACGAGATCGGCCCGCTGGGTGGCGGCGTCGAGCAGCTCCCTCGGCGTCACCTCACCGCCGCGGACGAGGGCGGCGAGACCCAGGGCGTCATGACTCCGGTACTCGTCGAAGCGCATGGACGCCGAGTCTACGCACGGCCGCCCTCGCCGCGCGCCCGTTGGCGACCGAGGCGGTCAGCGGCGGGACCGGGCCCGCCATGCGCGCCACGCGCCGGTGGACCACAGGGCCCACGCCACGAGGACCGGCTGGAAGAACAGTCGTATGAACCGGTCGCGGTCGGTGTCGAGCCCGAAGGCGTCGGCGCCGGTCACGTACTGCGAGATGTTGCCCGGGAAGATCGCGACGAAGAATGCGGCGGTCGCCCCGCCCACCACGGGGCGGAAGCGGGCCGGAGCGAGGATGAGCGAGGCGCCGAGGCCCAGCTCGACGACGCCGGACGCGACCACGACGAAGTCCGGGTCGAGCGGAACCCACGTCGGGACCTGCGCCTGGAACTCCTGGCGCATGGACGTGAGGTGGCCGGTGCCCGCGCCGAGCAAGGCGGCGCCGAGGGCCCAGCGGCCGACGTGGCGGACCGCCGCCCCGATCCGACGCCCCCGGGCGGGCGACGACTGCGCGGGTGCGGCCCGGTGTGACTGGGTGAGTTCGTCCATGGGAGAAGTGTTGCGCACAACCTAATTGAGCGCAACCGATTTGTCGGGGATACTCGGACCCATGCCCGCCGATCTCCGCCTCGACCATCAGGTCTGCTTCGCGCTCTACGCGGCCTCGCGCGCCTCGACCTCCGCCTACCGGCACGCTCTCGCGTCGGTCGGCCTCACCTACCCGCAGTACCTCGCCCTGCTCGCCCTGTGGGAGGAGGACGGCCTCACCGTCCGCCAACTGGGCGACCGCCTCCTCCTCGACTCGGGGACCCTCTCCCCTCTTCTAGCGCGCCTGGAGAACGCAGGACTCGTCGCCCGCTCGCGGTCCGCCGACGACGGCCGGAGCGTCCACGTCCACCTCACCGAGTCCGGCGAAAAGCTGCGCGCAGAGGCGGAGGCGATCCAGTGTTCCCTGCTCGGCAGGCTGGACATGTCGGAGGAGGACCTGCTGCAACTGCGCACGCTCGCCCAGCGCCTCGTCGACTCTCTCGAGGCCGGCGCGTAGCGGACCCGGCGCGGCGGCGGCTCAGCCGGACGCGACGGGCTGGCGGAGGATCGTCTTGAGCCTCGCGGGCTCGACCCTGCGCGGATCCGAGAGATAGATCTCGTGATGGTGGCCGGACAGCACGGCGCGCCGGCCCGCGATCGCTTCCGCGTGCATCCGCGCGATGACCGGCCCTTCCTCGTCATAAGGCCCCACGTGCAGCGTCTGCACTGCCGTACCCTCCGCGAACCGGGCGAACCGCACACGCTCCCCGGCGTCCGAGCCCCTCGTCGTCGTCACCCTCTCCCTCGCGGCAGCGACGACCTCCGGCGTGATCCACTCCGGCTGCCAGATCATCATCGTCCAGTTCCACGCGTCCTTGTCCCGCGCGGTGAACACCCGCGGATCGTCGGCGTACCAGAGCCCCTCGAGCGGGCCCACGGTGTGGACCCGCCCGAGCTCCGACTTCGCGATCGCCCGGATCGCGTACGACAGGACGTACAGCGACTCGACGGCAGTGCGGTAGGCCGGCGCGGTGTCGGGGTCGCCGCGGCCGTCGACCTGCAGGAACCACATGGGCGGGACCTCCACCGTGTCGATGCGCCCGACGCGGCCCGAGTACAGGTCGCGTCGCAGCCGCTTGATGTCGACGCTTCCGGGGTTCGCGTTAGCGGACATGCGCAGAATCTACTCCCGACGGCGTCAGGGCGAGGGCCGGCCACGAGGACAGGTCCCGCAGGAGCTGACGGTCGTGGGTGGCCACGACCACCGCGCAGGACGCGGTGACCAGCGCCTCGGTGAGCCCGTCCACCAGGGTTGACGACAGGTGGTTGGTCGGCTCGTCCAGTATCAGCAGCGCGGGCCGCGCGGCCAGGCACAGCGCGAGGTGGAGGCGACGCTGCTGGCCCTGCGACATCCGGCTCACCGCGGTGGCGGCGGCGCGCGGGTCCAGGAGCCCGGTCGACGTCAGCCCCGGCGCGTCGGCACGGCCCAGCCGACTGACGTGCTCGGTGTAGATCTGCGCCGCGGTCCGCAGCGGATCCCACTCCGGCACCTCCTGGGACAGGTACGCGACCCGCGCGGCAGGACGACGATCGACCGCCCCGCGGTCCGGGACGAGCTCCCCCGCGAGCAGGGCGAGCAGCGTCGACTTGCCCGCCCCGTTCGGGCCGGTGACCAGTAGTCGGTCGCCGGTGTCGAGCGAGAACGAGACCGGCGTGCGCAGCCGCCCCGACACGACGACCTCACGGCAGGTCAGCACTCGCTGCCCGGCCGGGACGTCCCACGCCGGCCACCGGAACCGCGGCGGAGGCGGCGGCACGGATACGCGGTGGCGCTCGAGCTCCTCGCGGCGGCGGACGAACGCCCGGACGGTGCCGCCCGCGCGCGTCGACCGCTCATGCTTGCCGTGTCCCTTCGCGGGGCGCCACCCGTCGCGGAGCCGGTCCCGAGCCTCGTCCGCGGCGCGGGCGAGTCTGTGGTGCTCGTCGAGCTGCTCGGCGTGGGCCTGCTCCCACGCGGAGCGCACACGACGGCGCCCCTCGAGCCAACCGTCGTAGCCGCCGCCGAACACCAGAGGCTTCCCGTCCGGGCTCGGGTCCAGGTCGCAGAAATGCGTCGCCACCTCGCGCAGGAGCGCCCGATCGTGCGAGACGACGGCGACCCCGCCGGGGTGCGCCCGCAGCCGGGCGGTGAGGAACTCCAGCCCGGACGCGTCGAGGTGGTTGGTCGGCTCGTCGAGCAGCAGCAGGTCGTGGTGCGCGCCCAGGACGCAGGCCAGGCGGACCCGGTAGCGCTGCCCCACGGACAACGACGCCAGCGGGCGCGCGCGGTCGTCGCACGTGCCGAGCCCGGCGAGCGCGACGTCGACGCGGCGGTCGGCGTCCCACGCGTCCAGTGCGGTGGCCAGCTCGAGTGCGGCCGCGTACTCGTCCTCGGCGCCGGGCTCCCCGGCTCCCATGGCGTCGGCGGCGGCGTCCAACGCGCGCAGGGCGGCGAGGCTGTCGGCGATCTCCTCGGCGACGAGGTCGCCGACCGTGCGCGCCGCCGGAGCGTCCAGGTGTTGATCGACGGTCCCTAGGCGCCCGACCCGCGAGACATTGCCGGAGTCCGGGTGGTGACGCCCGGCCAGGACGCGCAGGAGCGTCGTCTTGCCCCGACCGTTCTCCCCCACCACGGCGAGCCGCGATGTCGCGGAGACGGTGAGGTCGACGCCGGCCAGGACGGTGCGGTCGCCGAGCGTCACCGCCACGTCGGTCAGGCGGATGTGTGCGCGGTGGCCCGCGGGGAGTCGGTGGTGCTGGTGATGATGCTGGTCGTGGTGCACGGTGCCCTCTTCGGCTCGTCGTGGAGCCGGGTAGCACGAGATGGCCGCCCGGCGTGTGCCCGTGGACGGCGTGCAGAGAGAGGGGTGAAGGTGGTCTCCGCCGCCGTCAGCGGCGGGGCCAGGGCTTCATGGTGATGGCACCGGGATACATGCCCGGGA
Source organism: Dietzia cinnamea NBRC 102147 (assembly GCF_001571065.1). Taxonomy (GTDB): domain Bacteria; phylum Actinomycetota; class Actinomycetes; order Mycobacteriales; family Mycobacteriaceae; genus Dietzia; species Dietzia cinnamea. Next base: position 61,091 of record NZ_BCSW01000016.1, on the reverse strand, counting down.
GTGTATCCCGGGACCGCCCCGGGACGCACCCTTGGCGTCAACTCTGGTTGACATCGGCGGTAGTGTCAACGTAGGTTGACGGATGAGGTGGTGACAATGGAGACGACGTTCGACTTCAGCGCGGAGGACTCCCCCGTCGACAGACTGGCCGCCATCGCGCGGGCCAAGGCCGAGATCGCCCGCGAGGAGGCGGCCGCGGTGCGATTCGCCAGAGTGCACGGGTTGAGCTGGGCGGAGATCGGCACGGTCCTGGGGGTGAGCAGGCAGGCACTGCACAAGCGATTCGGAAGGACGGCCTGAGGAGCACATGGCGAGGACGCGAACCGGAGAACTCCTGCGACCACTCGTCACGCTGGCCCCGAGCCCCCCGCGGCTGCCCAATGCGACCAAGGCGGGGCTCACGGTCCTGCTGTGCCTGGCGGTCCCGACGCTGCTGGGGAGCTTCGACCTGGGGTTGCTCACCGTCACCGGGACCTTCGCCGTCCTCTACGCCCCGGCCGCCCCGCTGCGTCGTCGCGCCGCGACCGTCGCCGGCATCGGTCTGGGCCTGGTCGTCGCCACCTCCCTCGGCGCGTTCACCGCGGGCTCCCACCTCGGTCGGCGAGCACGGCACCGAACCCGTCCTCGTCCCGGCCATGACCGCTGTCGGAGCCGCCGTGGCGTGGCTGGTGGCCATGGCGGATCTCCTCCCCGATCCCCGCCGACCGGAACGTCGAGCGGTGCGCCGCGCGCGGGACGCGGTAGCGGCCTACGCGGCCACCGAACCGGGGCCTGACAGCCGACCGCAGCACCACGCCGCGCCCCACGCGCTCGCCGACGCCGAAGAGACCGTCGTCGAGGGGATCTGGACTCCCTCCGAGTCGATTAGCACTGAGCTCGCCGCCGCCCACCGCGAGTACGACGCCCGCGCGGCGCGGGCGAGCCGGCACATCGTGCCCGGCGACGACCCCGCCTGCGATCCCTGCAATCCCGACGCCGGCCGATGGCTCGAGGGGGACCCGGGTCCGCAGATGTGGAGCTGCCGACCGCCGCCGCGGCCGACCGGGCCGAGCGGGAGTTCGTCCGCGACGACACCCGGCGCGCACTCCGCGAGATCGCCGAGTACTCGCGCGGCGACGAGCAGGCCCCGGACCAACCGACGCTGGCGTCAGCGCTGCGGGACCTCGACAGCAGCACCTCTCTGCTGATCGCGGACGGGCACGGTGATTCCCCCGAGTCGCGGACCGCGGAAGCGGTCACCTACGCCGGGTATCTCATGCTGGGCGCACGCGACAGCGACGCCGTCACGGGCACGGCCGAGGAGTGGACGGACCTCGCCGACCTGGAGCTGCCCTCCGGGTGCCGGCCCGCCGCTCCCCTCTGCCGGCGTGGCTCAGCCCGCGGCCGGGTCGGTGGCGTCGGCGACCCCGGTGTCGCCCGGGCGGTCGACGTTCTGGAGCCGCAGCTGACCGCGGGCCAGCACCTTCCCGGTCTCGGACTGGGTGATGACCACGTCCCATAGCTGCTGACTACGGCCCTGGAACAGGGCTGCGGCGGTCACCTCAACCCGCCCGCCGGCCGAGGCGCGCAGGAAGTCGGTCCCGTTGTGGACCCCCACAGCGACCTGACCCCGGTCGGCAACGGCGTACCCGGCACCCGCCCCGCCCGCGGACTCGACGATGCTCGCGTACACGCCACCGTGCACGGTCCCCCAGTCGGTGAGATGGTCGGCGCCCAGGTCCGCGTGTCCGCGCAGGGACGTGGCGCTCACCTCGTCCACGACGAGGCCGGAGACACGGACGAACGCGCTCGCGGAGGACGAGGAATCAGGGACAGCGCGGGAGTCGGACATGACGTCTTTCTACCTCCGGGCGTCGCGATGGACGGCGCCCGGCCCCCGAGACGGGTGTCACCCGCCGACGTAGCGGGCCAGGTACTCCCCGGTCAGCGTCGACGCGTCGGCGACGAGGTCGGCCGGGGCGCCCTCGAACACCACGCGACCGCCGTCGTGGCCCGCGCCGGGGCCGAGGTCGATGATCCAGTCCGCGTGGGCCATCACCGCCTGGTGGTGCTCGATCACGATCACCGACTTGCCGGCGTCGACGAGCCGGTCGAGCATGCCGAGCAGATTCTGCACGTCCGCGAGGTGCAGGCCGGTCGTCGGCTCGTCCAGCACGTAGACGTCGGCCTTGTCCGCCATCTGGGCGGCCAGCTTGAGGCGTTGACGCTCGCCCCCGGACAACGTCGTGAGCGGCTGCCCGAGCCGCACATATCCGAGCCCGACGTCCCGCAGGCGTACCAGGATCTTGTGGGCCGCAGGGATGCGCGCCTCGCCCGCCGAGAAGAAGTCCTCCGCCTCGGCCACGGACATCGCCAGCACCTCGCCGATGTTGCGCTCCCCCAGCCGGTACTCGAGCACCTCGGCCTGGAACCGGCGGCCCTCACAGTCGTCACACGTCGTGGCGACACCCGCCATCATGCCGAGGTCGGTGTAGATGACCCCCGCGCCCTTGCACGTCGGGCACGCGCCCTCCGAGTTCGGGCTGAACAGCGCGGGCTTGACCCCGTTCGCCTTGGCGAACGCCTTGCGGATGGGCTCGAGCAGGCCGGTATAGGTCGCGGGGTTGCTGCGGCGCGAGCCCCGGATCGCCGACTGGTCGATCGCGACGACTCCCTCCCGCGGGGACACCGAGCCGTGGATGAGCGAGCTCTTGCCCGAGCCCGCCACCCCCGTCACCACGCACAGCACCCCGAGAGGGATGTCCACGTCCACGTTCCGCACATTGTGCGCGCTCGCCCCGCGTACCTCGATCCACCCTGCCGGCGCGCGGACCGAGTCCTTGAGAGAGGCGCGGTCGTCCAGGTGCCGGCCGGTGACGGTGCCGCTGGCCCGCAGCCCGTCCACCGTGCCCTCGAAGCAGATCTCCCCGCCCTCGGACCCTGCCCCGGGGCCCAGGTCCACGATGTGGTCGGCGATCGCCATGGTCTCGGGCTTGTGCTCGACCACGAGGACGGTGTTGCCCTTGTCCCGCAGGCGCAGCAGCAGCCCGTTCATACGGTCGATGTCGTGCGGGTGCAGGCCGATGGACGGCTCGTCGAACACGTAGGTCACGTCCGTCAGCGCTGACCCGAGGTGGCGGATCATCTTGACCCGCTGGGATTCGCCGCCCGACAGCGTGCCCGCCGGCCGGTCGAGCGAGAGGTACCCCAGCCCGATCTCCACGAACGAGTCGAGCGTGTGCTGCAACGACCCCAACAGCGGGGCCACCGACGGCTCGTCGAGTCCGCGCAGCCACTCGGCGAGGTCGGTGATCTGCATGGCCGAGACGTCGGCGATGTTGTGCTCGCCGATCCGTGACGAACGGGCGCCCTCGTTGAGCCGCGTGCCGTCGCACTCCGGACACGTCGTGAAGACCACGGCCCGCTCGACGAACGCCCGGATGTGCGGCTGCATGGCCTCGACGTCCTTGGACAACATCGACTTCTGGATCCGGGGGATCAGCCCCTCGAACGTCACGTTGATGCCGTCGGCCTTGATCTTCACCGGCTCTTTGCGCAGGAGGTCGTCCATCTCGCGCTCGGTGAACTCGCCCACCGGCTTGGCCATGTCGAAGAACCCGGACCCGGAGTAGATGCGGCCGTACCACCCGTCCATCGAGTACCCGGGGACCGTGATGGCCCCCTCGGCCAGCGACTTCGAGCGGTCCACGAGCGCGTCGATGTCGAAGTCGGAGACCGACCCTCGGCCCTCGCACCGCACGCACATGCCGCCGGTGATGGTGAACTCGGCCTTCTGCCGGGTGCCGTCGGCCTTCTTCAGCGTCCCCACCCCGGAGGCCGATGCCACGTTGAACGAATACGCCTTGGGGCCGCCGATGGCGGGCCGGGCGAGCCGGCTGAACAGGATCCGCAACATCGCGCCGGTGTCGGTCGCGGTCCCCACCGTCGACCGCGGGTCGGAGCCCATCCGCTCCTGGTCCACGACGATCGCCGTGGTCAGCCCCTCCAGCACGTCGACGTCCGGCCGGGCCAGCGTCGGCATGAACCCCTGGACGAACGCGCTGTAGGTCTCGTTGATCATCCGTTGCGACTCCGCGGCGATCGTCGCGAAGACCAGCGAGCTCTTACCCGACCCGGAGACACCGGTGAAGACGGTCAACCGCCGCTTCGGCAGCTCCACGTCGACCGAGCGGAGGTTGTTCTCCCGCGCGCCGAGGACGCGGATGATGTCGTGCATGTCTGCGGTGTGGGTGCTCATTCGCGCGTCTCCTGGGCCGGTTCTCTCCGAGGCAACGCTAGAACACGGACCCGGGACGGGGAAGGCGTCAGCCGCGGTCCTGATTGAGCATGGCGACGGCGTGCAGCTCCGCGAACCGCTGGAACTCGTCGTCGTCCCACCCCTCGCGGCCCGTCGCGGCCGCCCACCCGTCGAGGATCTGATGATCGTAGAGGTGGCCGTAGCCCTGGGACCCGCCGACCGCGTTGCCGAGATCGGCCGTCACCTGGAAAAACGTGAGCACGGGCATGTAGAACATGCCGGGGTGGCGGCCCTTACCCGGGGGTTCGGCCAGCCACGCCGGACGGTCGAACAGCAGATCCGGCGTCCACCACACGACCGGGTCGGTCGCGTGCTGGACGTAGAGCACGTGCGGCGGGATCCACGGGCTGTCGTCGTCGCGGAGCTCGGCCGGGTCCTCGGAGAAGCGCACCAGCAGGCCGTCGGCGTACACCGGCTCGGTGACCGGCGTGCCCGGGTCGCGGCGCTCGACCAGCGAGTGCCAGATGTGGTTGGAGTTGGGCGGGCCCATCCACAGCACGCCGTCCACGGTGGCGCGGATGTCCCGGATCCCCGAGAACGCCGCCTCCCCGGCCTGGGTGCCGAGACTCTCGCCATAGACGTAGAGTGCCGGCCGCGGCAGGTCAGGGGGCAGCGAGTCGCGCCACTCCACCACCGACTCGACGAGCGAGCGCCCGGCGGCCTCCGCCTTCTCGCGGTCGGCGAGGAATGAGATCCAGCTGGGCAGGAACGAGTACTGGGTGCCCACCGTCGCGGCGTCACCGCCGGAGAGCAGTTCGATCGCCTGGGCGGCGTGCGGGTTGATCCACCCGGTGCCGGTGGTCGGCACGATCACGACGGACTCCCGCTCCCAGGCCCGCGTCCGGTCGAGCTCGGCCACCACGAGGTCGGAGCGCTCGTCGTCCGTGGGCGCGGACTCCAGGCCCGCGTAGGCCCGGATCGGCTCCTTCGCCTCCTCGCCGAGCAGGTCGCTCAGCGTCTCCCGGTCGACGCCGCCGCTGACGAACCGCCGACCCTGCAGGCCCAGGTCCTCGAAGTCCACGAGCGAACCCGGGCCGCCTGACTTCTCGGGTTCGCGCGGCGGGCGCGCGTCGGGCAGGTCCTCGTTGTTCTGGGCGCTGAAGATCTGGTTGGCGGCCTCGAAGAACAGGCGCGGCACCACGCCCTGGACCATGCCCAGCAGCAGCGCGGCGGCCACCACGACCCCCGCGAGCCGCGCGGTGTACTCCCCGATCCCGAACCGGCGGCGCACCGCGCGGACGAACGCCCGGTACGCCGCCCGCAGACCCCGGGCGGCGATCAGCAGCGCGACGAAGAGCCCCAGCGCGACCCACGGGATGCGCATGTAGTCCGCCCACGGCGGGCGCGGCGACTCGACGAGGTCGGAGACCTGGTCCTGCCAGCGGATCGCCGTGGCGGTGGCCGTGATGAGGTAGACGACCAGCACGTACGGAGCGGACAACCGCGCGAACGCCAGCAGGCGGTCCCCCAACGCGGTGAGGTCGGGGTGCAGGCTGATGCGGGGGGCGACGACGCGCCGCCACAGGGTCCGGAGCGCCACGCCGACGCCGTAGCCGACCAGCATCGACACCCCCGTGACGATGCCCTGGTAGTGCCACGCCCGCGGCAGCAGCGACGGCATGAGTGAGACCCACGCCGCGAGCGCGGCGACGATGAGACCCGTGACGGAGGGCCGCCACCGATCCCACCACGTCCGCAGGACCTCGCCGACACTGCGCACCGCAGCTGTTCGGTTCACCGCAGCCGCTCGGCCCGGCGCGCTGCGGCCACGAGGTCCTCCGACATGCGCGCCAGTTCCGCCGGGTCCTCGCCCTCGGCGATCGCGGTCCGCAGGTCCTCGCACGCGCAGCGCAGCTGGAACATCCGGTCCATGAGGTCGGTGGACTCGGCCTCGGACAGCACGACCGTCCCCTCGGGCAGATCCTGCATCCGCAGCGACCGGCGCTGTTCGTAGGCGCGCTGGCGACACGAGCGACGGCAGTACCGCCGCCGCCGCCCGGTGCCGCCCTCGTCGACGGGGCGACCGCACCACGCGCAGGACGCCTCGCCCCGCCGGGGGGCGGGGGACTCTGCCCGGACGTCGGAATCCACGGAGGAAAGGGTACCCAGGTCGCCCCCGGGGTGGCCCGCGGCGTCGGGCCGTGGGAACATTTGGGGGTTCCTCTGGCGTTGATACGAGCAGGAACCACGCAGCGTCGTGTCGATCCGCAGAATTGACCGCAGCGCGGTGACGTGACCGCAGTGCTTTGACGCAGACGAACACGGCAGAAGGAGTTCGCATGGCAGATCGAGTCCTCAGGGGCAGCCGCCTCGGAGCGGTGAGCTACGAGACCGACCGGGACCACGACCTCGCGCCCCGCCGCATGGCCCGGTACCAGACGCCGAACGGCGAGGTCTACGAGGTGCCGTTCGCCGATGACGCCGAGATCCCCGGCACCTGGTTGTGTAAGAACGGCCAGGAGGGCCAGCTCATCGACGGCCCCGCGGTCGAGGTGAAGAAGGGCAAGCCGCCGCGCACCCACTGGGACATGCTGCTCGAGCGGCGTTCTCTGGAGGAGCTCGAGGAGCTCCTCAAGGAGCGGATGGACCTGCTCAAGAAGCGGCGCCGCGCCGGCGCGCGCTGAGCCACCGGACGGCATGACGCCCCGGTCCCCTTTTCGAGGGGGCCGGGGCGTTCCGCGTCGGCGGGGCGCACCGCCCGGCCGACGGGGGACTCAGCGCCCGACGAGCGCTCGCAGCTGCGCGCGGCGCTTCTCCCAGCCCCAGCGGGCGACGTTGACCGCGGCCTCGCGGAAGATCGACTCGCTCATCTTGGAGTGCCCCACGGTGCGCTCGGTGAAGGTGATGGGCACCTCCACCACACGCCGCCCGTTGTTCAGCAGCCGCCAGGTCATGTCGATCTGGAAGCAGTAGCCCTTGGACTCGATGGCGTCGAGGTCGAGTTCGGCCAGCGCGTCGGCGCGGTAGGCGCGGTAGCCGGCGGTGATGTCCTTGATGCCGACACCCAGCACGACGCGGGAGTAGATGTTGCCGCCGCGGGAGATGACGTGGCGCTGCCACGGCCAGTTGACCACCGAGCCGCCGGGGACGTAGCGGGACCCGATCGCCAGGTCGGCGCCGCCGTCCACGGCCTCGAGCATGGCGGGCAGGCGCTCGGGCGGATGGCTGCCGTCGGCGTCCATCTCCACCAGCACCGTGTACCCGCGCTCGAGCCCCCAGCGGAACCCGGCGATGTAGGCCGCGCCGAGACCCTGCTTCCCGGCGCGGTGCAGGACCGAGATCCGGCCGCGCGGGTCGTCGGCGGCGAGCCGGTCGGCGACCTCCCCGGTGCCGTCCGGGCTGTTGTCGTCGGCGATGAGGACCGACACGTCGGGGGCCGAGGCGAGCAGGCGCTCCACGACGCCGGGCAGGTTGTCCCGCTCGTCGTAGGTGGGGATGATCACCAGCGTGCGCGCGGAGGGCGCGCTGCCGCCCGGCGTCGTCGGTTCGGTCACTTACGTCTCCTCGTGTCGGGTCACGGGCCGTCGGCGGGTGTGGACCAGCGCCCAGGCCAGTGCGACGAACCCGACGAGGCAGCTCACCGCCTGCGGGACGCCGCCCAGTCGGGTTGCCACTGTACCGGCCCCGCCGACCTCGACCCGAGCCGCCAGCACCGCGGGCTCGAAGATGCCGGTCTCCTGCCGCACGTCCCCGTCGGGGCCGATGACGGCGCTCACGCCGCTGGTCGCGGCGATGAGGACGGGCACGTTGTGCTCGACTGCGCGCACCCGGGACATGGCCAGTTGCTGGTACGTCATGGCCGAGTGGCCGAAGGTGGCGTTGTTGGTGGGCACGGTGAGGATCTGGGCGCCGCGCGAGAGGGGTTCGCGGGCGGCGGCGTCGAACGCGATCTCGAAGCAGATCGCCACGCCCAGCTCGACCCCGTTCGCGGTGACGAGCCCGTCGCCGTCCCCGGGGACGAAGTGGCCGGCGGCCTGTGCGATCGGGAAGAGAGCCTCGAACAGGCCCCGCATCGGCAGCCACTCGCCGAAGGGCTGGATGTACTTCTTGTCGTGCCGGTCGGCGACCGGGTCGGAGCCGGCCGCGTCACCGGTCTCCTCACCGTCACCGGCACCGGCACCGGCACCGTCACCGGCGCCCTCGCCGGCGCGGGCGTCCCAGACGAGGGTGGAGTTGGTGGCCTCGCGCCCCTGCCCCGTGGGCAGGACGGTGCCCACGAGGATCGGCGCGTCGAGGCGCCGGGACAGGGCACTGATCTGCGCCCCGGCGAGGCGGTCGCCGAGCGGCGAGATGTCGGAGGCGTTCTCCGGCCACAGCACGAGGTCGGGGCGCGGGAGGGTGCCGGCCTCGACGTCGTCGGCGTACCCGGCCGTGACGTCGAGGTGGTTGTCGAGGACCGCGCGGCGCTGCGCGTTGAAGTCCAGGCCGAGGCGAGGGACGTTGCCCTGGATCACCGCGACCTCGACGGTGTCGGTGTGCTCGCCGCTCGGGGTGAGGGCGGCGCCGGCGACCAGGCCCACCGCGACGAGCGGGACCGCCAGGAGGCCGGCGGCCGCGCGGGCCCCTCGCCGTCCGCTGTCGGCGTCGCGGCGCAGCAGGAGGACGACGGCCACCCCGAGGGCGGCGCCGACCGCGGAGACGACGAACCCGAGCAGCGGCGTCCCGCCGAGCGAGGCCAGCGGCAGCAGGGGGCCGTCGGCCTGCCCGAACGCCAACCGGCCCCACGGGAAGCCTCCCCACGGCCAGGACGACCGGACCCACTCCCACACCGACCACCAGCCGGCCACGCCGAGCACCGCGCTGAGCGCGCGTGCGGCGGACCGCGGGCCGGGGTCGAGTCCGGCGCGCAGGATGACCACGGCGCCCGCGCCGAACGCGGCGAGGTAGAGGGCCTCGACCAGCGACAGGCCCCAGGAGGCGTAGGCGCCGACGTACATACCGACCCACGGGACCAACAGGAGGAAGAACGCCAGGCCGGAGACGAGGCCGAGGAGCGCGCCGGTGCGTGCCCGGGGCGGGTGGTCGCCGGAGGGGGCCAGGACGACGACGAGGAGCGCGATCGCGAGAACAGCGGTCCACCACAGACCGACCGGGGGGAACGAGGCGGCCAGTAGCGCGCCGGAGGCGGCCGCGAAGGCCAGCCTGGTCATGAGGGGCATCAGACCGCGGGGCCGGCGGGCAGGCCGTCCACGACGAGCGCGCGGAGGACGGGGTCCGGGCCGGTGAGGTCGGGCATGGGCGGCACCCCCGACCGCGGGTCGGTGGACCAGCGCTGGACGGCGTCGTCGGCCGCGACCACGACCAGCTCGCCCGTCTCCCAGCGCGCGAAGGTGGCGGGCGTACCCGGGGTGAGGGTGCCGGCCGCGCCGTCGCGGGCCCCGGAGGCGCGGCGGGCGCCCCGGGTGGTGGCGGTGAAGGCGGCGCGCGGGGACAGCCCCCGGCCGCCCTCGACGGTGGTCAGGGCGCGCAGGGCGTCCCACGGACGGACCTCGTCACCGGCCCGCGTCGACGCCGCCAGCGCGACGCCGGAGGCGGCGATGCGCACGAGATCGGTGCCCGTGAGGTCGTCGACGAGCGGACGCAGGAGGAGGACCGTACCGACGGCGGCGAGGGCGGCGAGGGTGTCGTCATCCGGGGCCGCCGCGCCGCCCGCCACCCCGCCGACGAGGACGGGGGTGCACCGGGCGACCGCGGGCCCGCCGAGTTCGTCGGCCAGGCGGGTGAGTTCCGCGGCGAGGTGCCTCGGGTCGGCGTCGGCCCCGAGGACCACCCGCTCCCCCGCGCGCACCCTCTCCTCGAGCACGGCAGGGTCGTCGAGAGCGTCCGGCCCGGGGCCCTCCGTCAGTACGGCGGGGACCACCCCGCGGGCGGCGGCGGCCGCGAGGTCGAGCCCGTCGGCGAGGCACTCGACGAACGCCGGGGCGACCCAGTCCCCCGCCAGGTCGACCCGCTCCGCGTCAGGGAAGAGGGCCGGACCCGGGGCGTCGGAACCGGCCCACACGATGAGGCCGTTCTCGTGCGCCAGCGCGGTGGCGTCTCGGGAGGCGGGCGTGAGGACGCGGCCCCCGGTGGCCAGGAATGCGGTCATGCGTCCGATTATCCCCGAGCGCGCCGGGGCGCCGGGCCCGCCCACCCCCCGTCACGCCACGGACCGCCGTCGGACCGCCGCCGTGCCCCCGAGCGCCGGTCCCCCTGCGACCGGGCCGGCCGATACTGTGGTCCGCCATGGACGACTCCGCCGCTGACCACCACCCCGGCCCCCGGGGCGTCTCCGCGACCACCGACGGCGACAGGGCCCGCCTGCACTTCCCCGGCGGCCGCCTGCGCCCCGCCGACTGGACCGCTCTGGCGGCCCTCGCGGCCGACCACGGCGGCGCCGTCCACACGGTCGCCGGCGGCGGACTCGAGCTCCGCGGGATCGCACCCGAACCGCCGGGAAGCGACCAGCGGGACGGCGACGGTCCCACCGTGCGCAGGCTCTGGGAGCGCGCCACGGATTCCGGCCTCCTGCCCCCGGGCGGTCCGCGCCGCCTGCCCGTCGTCCTGGCCTCGCCGCTGGCCGGCCTGCTCGACGGCCACCACGGCCTCGCCGACCTGCCCGACCGGCTCTCCGCGGCGCTGGCCGGTCACGCTGGGATCGACGCCCTCGCCGGCCGACTCCTGTTGGGGCTCGACGACGGCTCGGGAGACGTCCTGGCGCACTCCCCCGACCTGGCCGCCGTCGTCGACAGCACAGACGGCACCGCGCGGATCCACGTCGCCGGCCGGGAGGTCGCCGTCCGGGTCCGGCTCGACCACGCGGCGGTCGTCCTCGCGGACGTGGCAGCCCACCTCGCGCGCTCCGCGGGCCCGGCCGACGTGCCCGCGTCCGGGGAGGTGCACGACCTCGTCGTCGTCGCCCTGGACTCCCACCCGCTCACCACCACGGTCACCAGGGACGCCGGCGCGCGGGTCACGTCCCCCTCTACCCAGGTAGAGGGGCGGCTTGCGGCCGCTCCTCCGACGGTCGGGTGGGTCGACACCTCCGACGGGCTCGTCAGCCTCCTCGCCGTGGTCGCCGAGGGCGTCATCCCCGCGCGGCTCGCCGAGTTCCTCGGCGCCGTGGAGCGGCCAGGCACCGTCTCGGCGGACGGGGTGATCGGACTGCACGGGCTCACCGAGGGGATGGCCGAGCAGGTCGTGCGGGTGCTGGCGCCCATGGGGATGATCTTCGACGCGACCTCGCCCTGGGTGCCCGGCTCAGCGTGAACCGAACCGCCCCACCAGCCAGCGGGCGGCCTCGTCGACCGAGTGCACCGTCTCGGGGGCGGGCGGCGCCTCCGGCCGGTCGACCATCACCACCGGGATACGGAGGTCCCGGGCGGCCGCCAGCTTCGCCGCCGAACTGTCGCCGCCACTGTTGCGCGTGACGAGGACGTCGATCCGGTGCCGCGACATCAACGTCCGCTCGGAGTCCTCCCCGAACGGCCCGCGGTCGAGTACCAGCAGGTAGCGGTGCGGCAACGGTCCGGGCGGTGGCTCCGAGCAGCGGATGAGGTAGGAGCCGCGGGTGTCGCCGGCGAACTCGGACGCGCCCTGCTTGCCGACGGTGAGCATCGGGCGGCGGAACCGCTCGGCCACCACCTGCGCGGCGGCCCGCGTGTCGGGGACGCGGATCCACTCGTCGCCGGGGCGTTCGGCCCACGGCGGGCGGTGCAGCCGCAGCAGCGGAGTCCCCGTCTCCGTGGCGGCGTGGACCGCGTCGGTCGAGATCTCGTCGGCGAACGGGTCGGTCGCGTCGATCACCGCGCTCACCGCGTTCTCCCGCAGCCAGTGCGCCAGGCCCTCGGCGCCGCCGAACCCGCCGATACGGACCTCACCGCGGGGCAGCCGCGGGCGCGTGACCTTTCCGGCCAGCGCGGTCACCACGTCCAGACCGGCGGTCACCAGGAGATCGGCCAGCCGCCGCGCCTCGCCGGTGCCGCCGAGGACGAGGATGAGGCCCGGCTCGCCGGACGGCCCGCCGCTCGGCTCGCCGGACGGGGGCGTCGTCTGCGCCGTGACCGGGCTGTCGACGGTCGTGGGCGCGGTCGGCGCTGCGTGGCCGGCCACCGGGATCCCGGGCACGAGCTCCCACTCGATCTCCGCGGCGTCGAGAGCGCGCGTGTGCGCGGCCAGTGCGGAGTGCTGCGCCGGGTCCCCGGCGTAGAGCCGCACGACCCGGTCTCCGCGTTCCACCGCCTCGCGGATCCGCGCCGCAGCGTCTTCCGGCGGGAGATCGGTGGCGTCGACGACCCGGGCCGTCGGCGGGCACAACGACAACGCCGCGCCCACGTCGGAGTCGCACAGGCAGGTGCCGCTCATGGCGATCAGCCGGGACGCGCGGACAGTGAGCAGATCGACCGGTCCGGGGCCCGTGCCGACGAGGTGGACGGCCGCCGGGTCGGGACCCGGCCGTGGCGGAGCGCTCACCGCGGCATCCGCCTCCACACGGGCTGCGGTACGAGCCGCGCCACGGCGAACATGACCCGCAGCTGCCACGGGATCCACACGACCCCGGCCCGCCGCTCGAGCACCCGCTCGACCACCGCGTCCGCCACCTGGTCCGGTGTCGAGGAGAACGGCGCAGGGTCCATGCCCTCGGTCATCCGGCCGATGACGAACCCGGGGCGGGGGATCACCAGGGTGACGCCCGTGCCGTGCAGCGCATCGGCCATCCCGGAGGCGAAACCGTCCAGCCCCGCCTTCGCGGAACCGTAGACGTAATTGGCGCGCCTGACCCGCTGCCCCGCCACCGACGAGAACGCCACCAGCACACCGGCCCTGCGCGGCTTCATCCGCTCGGCCAGCACCGTGAGCAACGCGGCCTGCGCCACGAAGTCGGTGTGCAGGATCCGGGCGGCGGCGCGGGAGTCGCGCTCGGCCACCTCCTGGTCGCCGAGGATCCCGAACGCCAGGACGGCGATGCCGATCGGCCCGACGCGGGACTCGATCCCGTCCACGACGGCCGCGTGCGCGTCGAGGTCGTCGGCGTCGAAGTCAACGAACTCCACGGCCGCCGCGCCGGCCTCGACGAGCGGGGCCTCGAGCGCGGACACGTCGCCCCCGGGGCGGCTCGCCAAGACGACCGTCCGGCCGGGTGCGAGGCGGTGGGCGACGGCGAGGCCGATCTCGCTGCGGCCACCGAAGACCACCACGACCTCTCCGCCGGACGCGGGCCGGGGCGACGGGGTTGCAGGTGTGGGCATGCGCCCAGTCTCCCACGCACGCCTGCGCGCCCTGCGCCGAGTCGCTGTGGCAGGCTCGGCTGCATGGCGCACACCCTGGCAGAGCTCTCCGACGAGGCGCACCGGTTCCTGTCCGAGTACCACCTGGGATCGCTCACGACGCTACGGCGCGACGGGTCCCCTCACGTCGTGGCGGTGGGCTTCACCGTGGACGTCGAGGGCGGGCTGGCGCGCGTGATCACCCGGCGCGGCTCCCAGAAGGCCCGCAACGCCGCCCGGGGCGGACGCGCCGCCGTCTCACACGTCGACCGCGGTCGGTGGCTCACCTTCGAGGGCACCGCCCGGCTGCTCGACGACCCCGACGCCGTCCGTGAGGGAGAGCGCCGGTACGCACTGCGCTACCGCGAGCCGACGCCGAACCCCGAGCGGGTGGTCGTGGCCATCGAAGTGGACCGCGTCCTGGGCTCGGCCCAGATGTTCACCGGCGCCTGACCTCGGTCGCTCGGAGGCTCGGTCGCTCTGGCTCGATCTCCGGGGGATCGTGTACGGGGCGGGCGGCGATGCTGGGCGGCTGCAGGGCGGCCTCCGGGCGCAGCCGCACGCGAACATGGCGTCTCGCGCGCACCGCGGGGTGGGCGAGGCGCCAAGTTGAGGAGCGGCTGCGGTTCTCGCGTGCATCGACGGGAGCGAGACGCCAGGCCGGGGAGCGGATCCGGGAGCGGCTGGGCGGGCGTCAGCGGTCAGAGCACCCGCAGGCCGCGTTCCCCGGTGTTGAGGTCGCGCCGGCCGTCGGCGGTCACCGCGACGATGTCCTCAAGCCGTGCGCCCCACTGCCCGGGCCGGTAGATGCCCGGCTCCACCGAGAACGTCATCCCCTCCTCGAGCACGGTGTCGGCCCCGGGCATGACGAACGGCGGCTCGTGCAGCCCCAGCCCGATTCCGTGGCCGGTGCGGTGGATGAACAGCTCGCCCAGGCCGGCGGCGGCGAGGTGCTCGCGGGCTGCTGCGTCGACCTCGCCGATCGCGACGCCCGGCCGCACGGCCTCGCGCGCCAACCGCTGCGCCTCCTGCAGTACCTCGTAGTTCTCGGCGACCTCGGCGGAGGGCTCCCCCATCGAGTACGTTCGCGTGCAGTCCGAGTGATACCCGCTGGGCAGCGGGCCGCCGATGTCCACCACCACGATGTCGCCGGACTCGATCACCCGGTCCGACACGCCGTGGTGCGGGTCGGCGCCGTGCGGGCCCGATCCCACTATCACGAACTCCGCGTGCGTGAGCCCCTCGGCCTCGATGGCCGCCGTGATGAGTTCGCCCGCCTGATCCTCCGTCCGGCCCACCCGGAGGAACTCCCCCATGCGCGCGTGCACGGCGTCGATACGGCGGGCCGCTTCGGCGAGCTGCTCCACCTCGTCCGGGGTCTTCACGGCCCGCACGTGGTCGATCACCTCCGAGGCGAGCACCACCTCGCCGTCGACGCCGTCACGGAGCGGCACCAGGTGCAGTGCCGGTAGCGCGCTGGAGACCGCCACCCGCCCGGCGACCTTCCCCGCCACGAGCGGCACCGGGTCGGTCCCGTCGGACCACGGGTGGATCTCCGCTCCCACGCGCTCGGCGGCGCGACGGGTGACGTCGGTGAGCTCGAGCGCGGGCAGCACGAGCAGCGGCTCGCCGCCGGCGACTGGCACGACCAGCGCGGTGAGTCGCTCGTGGGAGTCCATGCGCTCGCCCGTGAGGTAGGACATGTCCTCGCCGGAGTACACCACCACGTGGTCGATCCCGAGTGCGCCGGCGCGGTCGCGGACGGCGGTCAGGCGGGTGGAGTGGAGCTGCGGGTCGGGAGTCGGCATGCCTCCACACTATGCGCGGCGGAGCGGGCGACGCGGGCGGACGCGCGCGGCGGGGGTCGGCGCTGGTGGCCGAGGGCGACTAGCCTGACGGGCGGTGGTCGTCCGCGACCCCCGACCTGCATGACCGGCGATCTGCATGACTCCCGGCCGGCATGACCCCTGACCGGCATGATCCCCGACCGGCATGAACCCCGACCCATAAGGAGGCGCGGTGTCCCAGGGCCCGCTCATGGTTCTCGACAGCGCCGGCCTGTGGTTCCGCGCGTTCCACTCCGTGCCCGAGAAGATCACCGGGCCCGACGGCGCCCCGGCCAACGCGGTGCGCGGGTTCTGCGACATGGTCGCC
Organism: Dietzia cinnamea NBRC 102147; assembly: GCF_001571065.1. GTDB lineage: Bacteria > Actinomycetota > Actinomycetes > Mycobacteriales > Mycobacteriaceae > Dietzia > Dietzia cinnamea. Next base: position 45,395 of record NZ_BCSW01000016.1, on the reverse strand, counting down.
GTGCTGGTCGAGGAGTACTCGCCGACGGGCCTGGTGGCCGCCCTGGACCGTCAGTGGCGTCCGGACTGGCGGGTGGAGTTGTTGCCGTCGTACAAGGCGCACCGGGTGGGTGACGACGGCGAGGAGGACGCCCCCGCATCCCTGGGCCCGCAGGTCGGCGCGATCCGCGAGGTCCTCGGCGGCGCGGGCCTCACCCAGGCCTGGGCGGAGGACGCGGAGGCCGATGACGTGCTGGCAGCGTTGTCCGCTCGTGATCGCGAGGTGCTGGTCGTCACGGGCGACCGCGACCTGTTCCAGCTCGCCTCGGCGACGACCACCGTCGTGTACGTGGGGGCGGGGATGAAGAAGCGGCTCGCGTACACCCCGCAGGTCGTGGCCGAACGCTTCGACCTGCCGGCGGGCGACGACGCGCGGGTGTACGCGGACTATGCCGTGCTGGTCGGGGACGCCTCGGACGGCCTGCCGGGCGTCGCGGGGATCGGCGCGAAGTCCGCCGCCACGCTGCTGCGCGAGTACGGCGACCTGGACGGGATCATCGCCGCCGCGGGCGACCCCGGTTCGGCGATGAGCGCCCGCCAGCAGAAGGCGATCACCGAGGGCGCCGACTACCTGACCGCGGCGCGCGGGGTGGTCCGGCTGGGCGGGCGTGCGTTCGACGTGCGGTTCGACGGCGACGTGGACGGCCGTCGCGGGCCGGTGGACTCCGGGCGGATCGAGTCGCTGGGCGAGTCGACGGGCCAGGCGCGCGCGATAGGCCGGCTGGTGGAGGCGACGGCGGTCCTCGACGAGGTCTGATCCGCGCCCGCCGGGGAAGCTCGTACGCGGGGATTGGTCGTAACGGTCGTGGTGAATTGCGCGATCCAGTCCGACCATTACGACCAGGACCACGCTGATCACGACCACTTTTGGTTCCGGGCGCGGCGCGGCGATGAGGGGGTGCGGCGCCGCGATGAGGGGGTGCGGCGCCGCGATGAGGGGCGCGGGATGCGAGGCGCGCCGGGGCGGGTGGGCTCAGGCCATGTGGTCGAGCACGACACCGCGGCGCAGCGACCCCACCGCCGAGCGGGCGGTGCGGGAGAGGTCCGGCTCGGCGACCTGGCCGACCTGCGCGAGCACGTCCACCACGAGTCGCGCGGACCGGACGAAGTCGCCGGCGGTGAGCTCGACGCCCTCCTGCCACGACGCGGCGAGGATCGAGGCCAGTGCGCCCCCCGAGACCCAGTGGTGCAGGACCGGCGCGAGCCCGGCGTCCAGGTCCGGGGTCGTGGGCAGCCGGTGGGCACGCTCCACCTCGGCGACGTCGGCCGCGACCCGCTCGGTCTCGGCGAGGGCCGACCGTAGGACCTCGTCCGAGGGCTCTCGGATCGCCGAGTCGGTGCGCGGGTGCGCGACGATGGTCGCGATCACGGCGGCGAGCCCGGCCGCGTCGAGCCCCCGCCACACGCCGCGGCGCAGGCACTCGGCCACGAAGAGGTCCTGCTCCGTGTGCACCCCGGCGAGCAGGCGGCCCGCGTCCGTGGCACGCAGGACACCGTCGATCTTCTCGAGGTAACCGAGATGGCGGAGCAGGTCGACGATCCGGCGGAAGCGTCGGGCCAACGAGTCCGCGTCGGCGTCGACCTCGGCGGTGAGGGCGGCCACGTCGGCGTCGGCGCGGGCCCACCGCTCGTGCAGGCGGGCGAGCTTGTCGATCCGGGGGTCGTCGTGCAGCGGATGCTGCCGCAGAGCCCGGCGGGCCGCCGCGATCCGCGGATCCTTGCGGACCGGCTTGCCGCCGGCGTTCTTCATGCGCCCCTTGGCCTTGCCCCGCAGGTGCTCCATACGCTGGACCAGCGCGCGCTTGGCCCGCCCGTCCAGCTTGCGGCGGCCCTTGGGCAGATCCACGCGCCCGACCGGCACGGGCGGTGCCGCGAAGTCGTGTTGGCGCAGCCAGCCGGTCCACCCGGTGTCGGTGAGGCAGAGTAACGCGGGGTCCGAGGGGATGTCGGTCCGCACCTGCAGCACGGTCGCGACCATGCCGAACCGCTTGCGACCCACCGTGATGACGGAGCCTGCGGTCTGCTTGAGCATGGCCGACCGCACGGAGTCGAGCCGGTCGTCGCGCGTGGCCTTCTCGGCCCTGCGCTCGAGCCTGCTCAGCTCGGCGCGCAGGCCCATGTACTCGTCGAGGTCCGCGTCGCCCCCGGCCTCCTCCAGCGAGGCGCGCATCCGGTCGCGCTCGTCGGCGCGGCGCTCGATGGCGCGAGACCGCGACACCAGCGTGCGGTCGGTCTGGAACTGGGCGAACGACCGTCCGATGAGGGTCGTGGCCTCCTCCACCCCGAGCTGCTCGACGAGGTTCACGGCCATCGAGTAGTCCGGCGTGAAGGCGCTGTACAGCGGGAACCGCGGAGTGTCGACGAGCGCGGCCAGCGCGTCCAGGTCCAGGTCGGGCTGGTCCAACACGACCGCCGTGCCCTTGGTGTCGATGCCGCGTCGGCCGGCGCGCCCCGTGATCTGCGAGTACTCGGCGGACGTGAGCATCATGTGCGTGTCGCCGTTGAACTTGGTCGTCTTCTCGAGCACCACGGCGCGGGCCGGCATGTGGATCCCCAGCGCCAGTGTCTCGGTGGCGAAGACCACCTTGATCAACCCGGCCGAGAACAACTCCTCGACGATCGTGCGGAACAGCGGCAGCATCCCCGCGTGGTGGGCGGCGAGCCCGTTGACCAGCCCGGCGCGGAACGCGGCGAAGTCGAGCGCGTCGAGGTCGGGCTGCGGGACCTGCGCGACCGCGGAGTCGACGTGCGAGGCGATGCGCCGGGCTTCCTCACCGGTCGTGAGACGCAGCCGGGCCCGGCGCATCTGCGCGACCGCGCCGTCGCAGCCCGCGCGGGAGAACACGAAGTAGATAGCGGGCAGGAGGTGCTCGTCGTCGAGCCGCTCGATGACGTCCTGACGGCGGGCCCACTGCGCGCGCGGGCGGGAGGCCATCCGTTCGTCGTGGTACCCGGACCGGGCCCGCCGGCGCTGGTCGGCGGCGGCGCGGACGGGTACGAGATCGCCGTCCGTGTAGAGCATGTGGGCCAGCGGCACGGGACGGTGCTCGGAGAGTACGACGGCGGTGTCGCCGCGGATCTCGGTGATCCAGTCCCCCAGCTCGTCGGTGTTGCTCAGCGTCGCGGACAACCCGACGAGCAGGACGGCCGGGTCGAGGGTGAGGATGATCTCCTCCCACACCACGCCCCGCGAGCGGTCGCCGAGGTAGTGGATCTCGTCCATGACCACGCAGTCGAGGTCGTGCAGTGCCGACGAGGCGCTGTAGATCATGTTGCGCAGCACCTCGGTGGTCATCACCACGATGGGGGCGTCCGCGTCGATCGAGTGGTCACCGGTGAGCAGGCCGACGTTCTCGGGGCCGAAGCGCTCGCGGAACTGTCGGAACTTCTGGTTGCTCAGCGCCTTGACCGGCGTGGTGTAGAAGCACCGACCGCCGCCGGCGAGGGCGCGGTAGGCCGCGTACTCGCCGACGAGGGTCTTGCCGGAGCCCGTCGGTGCGGACACGAGCAGGTTCCGGCCGGCGTCCAGGGCCGCGAAGGCCTCGAGCTGGAACGGATCGGGCGCGAAGCCCTCGCCGGAGAGGAACCCCTCCAGCAGGTCGTCGGGGTAGGTCTCGTCAGGTGATGTCGTCATAGATCGAACCGCCGCCGGCCGGGGCCTGGAGCGGTCGGGTGTCGCCGGGCGCGCGGGTACCGGGTACACCGGTGCCGGCACCGGCGGAGGGGGTGGGTCGGGTCAGTGGTTCGGGTCGTTCGAGCGGGCCGGCACCGCCGAGGCCGTCGGCGGGGGCGAGCGGGGACGCGGACTCGTCGTCCACCTCGAGCCAGTCCTCGCGGGACTTCTTCTTGCGCTTGTCGTGCAGTCGGGCGAACTGGATGGCCGCCTCGACCAGGATGCACACGGCCACCGCGAGGGCGAGCATGGAGAACGGGTCCTGGCCGGGCGAGGCGACGGCGGCGAACACGAAGATGCCCATGATGATGCCGCGTCGCGACCGAGCGAGCGCCTCGTAGCTCACGACGCCCGCCACGTTGAGCATGGCGATGAGCAGAGGGATCTCGAAGCTCACACCGAAGATGAGGATGAGCTGGATGAGGAACGTGAAGTACTGCGTGCCGGACAGTGCCGTGGTCTGGACGTTGTCGCCGATCGAGAGCAGGAACTCCAACGCGTGGACGATCACGACGTACGCCAGGACCGCGCCGCCGATGAACAGGACGGCGGCCAGGATCGTGAAGACGATGCCGTAGCGCTTCTCGTTCTTGTGCAGGCCGGGCGTGATGAACGCCCACAGCTGGTACAGCCAGACCGGGCTGGCCAGGACGATGCCGGCGGTGGCGGCGACCTTGAGGCGGAGCATGAACTGCTCGAACGGCCCCGTCGCGAGCAGGCGGCACTCGTCGCCGGCGTCGCCCAGCTGGAGGCGGGCGCCGGGCGGGATGTCGCAATAGGGGCCGGTGAGGATGCCGCCGAGCGACGGCACGCCCAGGAACCCGGTGCCGTACCACCAGAAGCCGAAGCCGAGCGTCACCACGATCGCGGCCACCGAGATGAGCAGGCGGGTCCGCAGCTCGTAGATGTGATCGATGAGCGGCATGGTGCCGTCGGGGTTACGTGGCCTGCGGCGTCGCTTGGACAGCAGGCGACCGGCGCCGCCCTGACGGGTGGCGCCGGTGTCCGTGGTCCCGGTCTGTGTCATGGACGAGGCGGCCTACTGCCCCTGCTGGCCCTGGCCGCCGTGGTACGGGGCGGTGGGGTCGGTGAACTGCTGCTGACCCTGCTGGGGGGCCGGCTGCTGGTAGGGCTGCTGCGGAGCCTGCGGGTATCCCTGGGCCGGGGCCTGCCCCTGCTGCTGCCCCTGCGCCTGGTACTGCTGCGGAGGCTGCGCCTGTGACTGCTGCGGAGCCTGGGGCTGGTACTGGTTCGCCTGTGGCTGCGCGTACTGGGCGGGGTTCGGCTGACCCTGGGTGAGCGCCTGCGGCTCCTGGTCCTCGGCCGGCTTGTCGTCGTTCTGCATCTCCTTGATCTCGGACTTGAAGATGCGCATCGACCGTCCGAGGCCGCGGGCGGCGTCCGGGAGCTTCTTCGAACCGAAGAGCAGGAGCACCACCGCGAGGACGATGAGCCAGTGCCAGATGCTCAACGCACCCATGTCAACCTCCGTTTGTCTGACAACGTTTCCATGCTAGCGCACCCGCCGCCGGCGACGACACCTCGCAAACCCAGGAAACCCCCCGTGACCTCGTCGTTCACCGGGAATTCACGCGCTGGTCGCCAGAGTCGTCGCCCGTCTCGTAGACGGCCAGGCCCTCAGCGGCACGGCGGGCGACCTCGGCGGCGAGCCCGGGGTCCGCGGGACGCACGACATCGGCGTGCCCGAGCAGGAAGCGGAGCAGCCACGCACGGTCGTGATAGGCGATCTCGACGTCCAGATCGCCGTCGGGGCGGCGGACCACCGTGTGGAAGCGGAACTCGTCGAGGAACCACGCTGCGGCTGCCGGGACACGGGCGGCCTCCAGGCGGACGTCCCCCTCGCCGTCGTCCTGTGGCTCCGGGCCGAGCGCGCGGCGCGGTCCCACCTCCTCCACCCCGCTCATCCGATCCGTGCGGAAGGTCCGCCACTGACCGGACGAGCGGTCCACGCCGTGGAGGTAGGAGTGACCGTCGGCGACGGACAGGCGGGCCGGGTCCACGACGCGTGTGGTGGAGGTGTCAGAGCTCGCCGAGTGGTAGACGAAGCGCAGCGCCCGGCCGTCGTGCACCGCGGTCCGCACCACGTCCGCGTCGGAGTCCGCCGACTCGCGGCGCGTGTCATCCGCGGTGACGCGGGCGTCTTCGCCGGTGGCTGCGCGCAGCGTCGTGAGCAGGTCGCGTAGCGCGGTCTGGTCGATCACCTCGGGTTGGCCGAGGAACACGGCCAGCCCGGTCTCCAGGGTGACCGCCTCGGCGGCGGTGAGGCGCACGGGGCGGTCGATGCCGGCGGTGAACGTCACCTCGACCATCTCGGCGTCGTCGAGGTCCTCGGAGGAGAAGGCCAGGTCGATGAGATCACCGGGGCCGTAGCCGGGCAGGCCGCAGGACCACAGTTGCCACAGGGCGTCGCGGAGTTGCTTCTCGCTCATGCCGAGGTCGCGTGCGGCGTCGGTCACCCGGACGGGACCGCGGGTGTGGAAGTACGGGACAACGCTGAGCAGCGTCGCGAGCGGGACGGTGCGGGGACTCATCGGACGGCCTCCTCGGCGGCGCTGAGGATCGACACGACGCGCACCCGCAGCTCCGCCGGTCCCAGGGCGACGGCATCGGGACCCTGCGCGGCCACCAGCGCGGACAGTTCGCCCAGCGGCGCGGCGAGACCGAGATCGGCGCCCGTCCTGCCGAAGCGCTGTGCGGGCGTGGCTGACCGGGCCATCGCGCGCAGCTCGGCGGCGCGGCCGTCGGCCACCCACACGGTGGCCTCGAGCAGCGGGTTGAGGCGGGAGACGGCGTCGTCGAGCAGCGCCAGGACCTGCTCGGTGGGCGGCACGGGGACGGTCCGGGCGGCGCGCGTCGCCTTGACGTCGGAGATGCGCACGAGCCGGAAGGTGCGGGGCTCGCCGCGGTCGAGGTCGTGGCCGACGAGGTACCAGTGCCCGTGGCGGGAGCCTGTCCACCACGGTTCGACCCGGCGCGTCCGCGGGTCGGAGGCGCCTGCCGGGGTGTGCGAGAAGGTGAGGCCGGTGCCCTCGGCGACCGCCTCGGCCACCAGGGCGGCCGTGGCGAGCTCGGCGGGGTCGGCCACGGAGACGGTGGCGCCGGCGTCGTGGACGGGGTCGATCCCGGCGGCGGTGAGCTTGGCCAGCGCCCCGCCGGCGCGGGCGGCCCTCTCCCCCTCGCGCCACACCTCGGCGGCCACGGCGAGCACGCCGGCCTGCTCCGGCGTCAGCGTGATCTCGGGCAGCTCGTATCCGTGGGCGGGGATGCGGTACCCGGCGGGCGAGCCGGGCGCGAGCGACGCGCCCTGTTCGAGCGGCACGCCGACGTCACGCAGCTCCCGTTTGTCGCGTTCGAACATCCGCAGGAAGGCGTTCTCGGACTCGCAGTCGTCGTAACCCTGGACCATCCGGCGGATCTCGTCGGCCGACAGGAACGCGTTGGTCGACCTCAGACAGATGACGAGGTTGACCAGGCGTTGCGACTTCGAGGTGGACACTGCTGGAACGCTATCGTCCGAGCGCGGCGATGAGATCGTCGACACGCGGGTCGACCTCGGCGAACGGGTCGGTCAGTGCGACGGTGGGTACCGAGCCGTCGGAGAGCTTGAGGTGCACCCAGTCCACGGTGAAGTCGCGCCCGGCCTGCCGTGCGGCGGTGATGAATCGACCGCGCAGCGCGGCGCGGGTGGTCTCGGGGGCGACGCTGCGGGCGCGTTCGACGGCGGCGTCGTCGACGACGCGCGAGACCATCCCCCGGCGTTCGAGCACGGAGTGCAGCCCCCGCCCGGGCCGGATGTCGTGGTAGGTGAGGTCGATCTGCGCGAGGCGCGGGTGGTCGAGGTCGGCGCCCGTCCTGGCCTGCACCTGCCGGATGAGGCGCAGTTTGGCGGCCCAGTCGACGTCGGCGGCGATCGAGTCGTGGTCCCCGGACTCCACGGCGTCGAGGATGCGCTCCCACAGGGCCACGCAGTGTTCGACGTCCGGGCGGTCGTCGCGCTCCCATCCGCCGGCGTCGAGGTAGCGCCGGACCGCGCCCAGGAACTCGCGCTGGATCTCGAGCGCGGACATGGTTGTGCCGTCGGTGAGGGCGACGGGGCGGGTGCCGGTGAGGTCGCGGCTGATCTCGCGGATCGCGCGTATGGGGTGCGCGACGGCCATCGGCCGCAGCTCGACGCCGGCCTCGATCATCTCCAGCACGAGCCGGGTGCTGGCGATCTTGAGCAGCGTCGTGGTCTCGATCATGTTGGAGTCGCCGACGATCACGTGCATGCGCCGGAACCGCGTCGAGTCGGCGTGCGGTTCGTCGCGGGTGTTGATGAGCGGTCGCGAGCGGGTGGTCGCCGAGGACACGCCGTCCCACATGTGCTCGGCGCGCTGGGAGAAGCAGTACACCGGCTCGGAGGTCTCCCCCAGGCCCACGCCGGCTGGGATGCCGGGCAGGATCTTGCCGGCGCCGCAGATGAGCTGCCGGCTGACGAGGAACGGGAGCAGGGTGTTGGCGAGGCCCCGCACCTGGGTGCTGCGGTCGAGCAGGTAGTTCTCGTGGCATCCGTAGGAGTTGCCCACGGAGTCGGTGTTGTTCTTGAACAGGTAGACGCGGGCGTCGATGCCCTCGTCCGCGAGGGACTGTTCGGCGGCCAGGGCGAGGTCGTCGACGATCCGCTCCCCCGCCCTGTCGTGGGCGACGATCTGTCGCAGCCCGTCACATTCGGCGGTCGCGTACTCGGGGTGGGAGCCCACGTCGAGGTAGAGGCGCGCGCCGTTGTCGAGGAAGACGTTCGAGCTGCGCCAGCGCTCCACGACGGGGCGGAACAGATAGCGGGCGATCTCGTCGGCGCCGAGCCCACGAGCGCCTTCACCGCTGACGCTGGTGATTCCGAACTCGGTCTCGATCCCGACGATGCGACGGATCATGGGGGTCTACTGCCCGCCTTTCTGGACGTAGGACTTCACGAACTCCTCGGCGTTGGTCTCGAGGATGTCGTCGATCTCGTCGAGCAGCGAGTCGGCGGTGGTGGTGTCGGCGGACTTGACGAGCTGGCCGGCCTCGTCGTCCGGGTCGGCGGGTCCGCCGGCGTTCTTCTGGATCTGGGACATGGTGTCTCCTCGTGTGTCTGAGCGGGACGGGCCTGTGCGGGCCGTCAGTACGGGTACTGGTCGGGCCCGTCGGGCCCGAGGAAGTCGGGATGGGCCTCGCAGTACTCGCGGGACCCGACGTAGGGGTCGGTGAGGTCGACGTGGCGTTCGTGGCCGCGGGAGTCGACGACGACGACGTGGTCCCACCCGGCGGCGCGGATGCGGTCGCCGAGTTCGGCGAGGAAGCGTCCCCTGGCCCAGGCCCGCGTTCGTGCGGGCGGGGTCGTGACCGCGGCCTCGACCTCGTCGTCGGTGACCAGTCGGCGCATGGCGCCCTTGGCGACCAGACGGTTGTAGAGTCCACGCCGCGGGTCGATGTCGTGGTACTGGACGTCGATGAGGGCGAGCCGGGCGTGGTCCCAGTCCAGGCCGTCGCGGGTGCGGAAGCCCTCCAGCAGCCGGAGCTTGGCGGGCCAGTCCAGTCGGTCGGCGCACGACATCGGGTTCTCCTCGAGCGCGTCGAGGATCCCGCGCCACTCGCCCAGGACCTCGAGCGCCCAGCCCGGGCGGCCCGTGCCGTCGCCGATGACGCCCGCGACCCGCTCGAGGATCTCGCGCTGGAGAGCGAGGCCGGTGACGTTCCGGCCGTCGGGCAGTCCCACGGTCGCCCGGAGCGTGGGGTCGTGGCTGATGATGTGGACCGCCTCGACGGGATCGACGGGCAACAGGTCGGAGAAGTCGCCCCCCGCCTCGATCGCGTCCAGCACGAGGCAGGTGGTGCCGATCTTGAGGTAGGTGGCCAACTCGGACATGTTCGCGTCGCCGATGATGACGTGCAGGCGGCGCCACGTCTCGTCCGGGGCGTGGGGCTCGTCGCGGGTGTTGATGATCCCCCGCCGCAGGGTGGTCTCGAGCCCGGTGAGGACCTCGATGTAGTCGGCGCGCTGGGCGAGCTGGTAGCCGGCCGTCTCTCCGGACTGGCCGATCCCGACGCGGCCGGCACCGCTGAACACCTGGCGGGACAGTAGGTGCGGGGCCAGGCTCACGGTGAGCCCGTCGAAGTCGACGTCGCGGCGCACGAGGTAGTTCTCGTGGGCGCCGTAGGAGGCGCCCTTGCCGTCGACGTTGTTCTTGTAGAGCTTGAGCTCGGCGTTGCCCTCGGTGGCCGTCGACTCGACGCCCGCGCGGTGCATGATCACCTCGCCGGCCTTGTCCCAGATCACCGCGTCGCGTGGGGAGTCGACCTCGGGAGCCGAGTACTCGGGGTGTGCGTGGTCGACGTAGAAGCGGGCCCCGTTGGTCAGCACCCGGTTGGTCACCCCGAACTCGCTGGGATCGTAGGCACGTGCCGCGCCCAGGTCGAAGCCGCGGGCGTCGCGCAGGGGCGACTCCGAGCCGTAGTCCCAGCGGGCCTCGTCGGCTCCCCCGGCGGCCTCGCCCGGGTCGGTGTAGGCCTTGATCACCTGGGTCGAGGTGACCACCGAGCTGAGCAGCGGCTGCCCGACGGCGACGATCCCGAACTCGATCTCCGTGCCGATGACGCGCCCGCGCGGGTTCACCGCCCGTCTCCCCGGTTGGGGACGGAGACCTCGATGACGCGCTCACCTCGGACGCCGGTCAGGCGTGCCCACTCCTGGGGGTTGGACGTGTTGGGAAGGTCCGTGTTCTCGGCGAATTCGGCGTCGACCGCGTCGAGGAAGTCGTCGGTGGTCAGTCCCCGGCCGGTGCCGTGGACGATGTCTTTGATCGCCAGCTTCTTGGCGCGGTCGACGATGTTGCGCAGCATCGCCCCGGAGGTCAGGTCGGCGAGGTAGAGCGACGACCGGCGGCCGGAGGCGTACACGAGGTGCACGTAGGTGGTGGAGGCGTCACGGGTGTAGAGCCGGTCGACGATGCGCTCGATGAGTTCGCGGACATGGGTCTCACGGTCCGTGTCTCCGACCTCGACCGGGTCGAAGCGAAGGTCCGGGGTGATGTACTTGGCGAGGATGTCCGCAGCCGCGTTCCGGTCGGGCCGGTCGATGCGGATCTTCAGATCCAGGCGGCCGGGCCGGAGGATGGCGGGATCGATCATGTCCTCACGGTTGGAGGCGCCGATCACGATGACGTTGCGCAGGTCCTCCACGCCGTCGATCTCGGCGAGCAGCTGCGGAACGATCGTCGTCTCCATGTCCGAGGACACGCCGGACCCGCGGGTGCGGAAGATGGAGTCCATCTCGTCGAAGAAGACGATCACCGGGTTGCCCTCGGTGGCCTTCTCCCGCGCGCGTTCGAAGATCGACCGGATGTGCCGCTCGGTCTCGCCGACGTACTTGTTGAGCAGCTCGGGGCCCTTGATCGAGAGGAAGTACGAGTTCGGGTACCGGCCGTCGCTGACGTCGTCACCCCGGGCCACCGCGGCCGCACGCGCCAGCGAGTGCGCCACGGCCTTGGCGATGAGGGTCTTGCCGCATCCGGGAGGGCCGTAGAGCAGGACACCCTTCGGCGGGGCCAGGTGGAACTCGCGGTACAGGTCGTGGTGGACGAAAGGCAGCTCTATCGCGTCGCGGATCTGCTCGATCTGCGGACCCAGACCGCCGATGTCGGAGTACTCGACCGTCGGGATCTCCTCGAGGAGGAGCTCGTCGACCTCCGCCTTGGGCACCACCTCGTAGGCCACGCCGGCCTTGGGATCGACGAGGACCGCGTCGCCGGGGCGGACGGGTGCGGGGTGCTCGGCCGTGCGCGCACCGCGCAGGGCGGCGGCGAGGACCACGATGTGCTCCTCGTCGTTGCCCATGACCACCCGCGCGCGCACGCCGTCGGCGAGCACGTCCCGCAGGACGGCGGTCACGCCGGTGACCGGGAGCTCGCTCGAGACCTCCAGAACGGTCATGGCCTCGTTGAGGCGCACGGTCACGCCCGGGGTCAGGTCCGCGGCGTCCACGCCGGGGGCGATCGCCAGGCGCATGCGGCGACCGGCGGCCATGACCTCGACGGTGTCCGCGCCGGCGGGACGGGTGAGGACCACGCCGTAGGTGCTGGGCGGGGTACCGAGCCGCTCGACCTCGCCCTTGAGGGCCTCGAGCTGGTCGCGTGAGTCCTTGAGCAGTTCCGCGAGCCGGACGTTGCGGGCGCCGAGGGCGTCGATCTTGATCGACTTCTCCCGATCCGATCGGGCCCCCTCGTCCACGGCCTTGCGCAGCCGCGCGAGTTCGGCGCGGTCGACCGCCACCCTGTCCTCGCCCTGGCCGGCCGGGGAACGTCCCTCGGTCACGCGATCACCTGCCCTCCTGGTCGTCGACGGGTCTCCTCGTCGTCGTCCCCTTCACCCTATCGCCGGGGTGGCACGCGGGTGGGCGCGCGCTCCCTCAGCCCTTACCGCTGCGACGCTTGGGCTTGAGGGTCGTCACCCCCTCGGCGAGGCGACGCGCGGTCACCAGGAACGCGGTGTGGCCCTGCATGCGGTGCTCGGGGCGCACGGCCAGGCCCACCACGTGCCACCCGCGGTTGATCGACTCCCACGCTCGGGGCTCGGTCCAGCACTGCTGGCGCCGCAGCGCCTCGACGACGTCCGACAGCTGCGTGGTCGTGGCCACGTAGGCCACCAGCACCCCACCCGGCACCAGGACCTCGCTCACCGTCGGCAGGCACTCCCACGGCGCGAGCATGTCCAGCACCACGCGGTCGACCTGACCGCCCAGCGCCTCGACCGAGGTCTCCGCCAGGTCCGCGACCCGGAGGTCCCAGTTCCCGGGGTGCTCACCGTAGAAGGTGCGGACGTTGCGCTCGGCGTGCTCGGCGTGGTCCTCGCGGATCTCGTAGGAGAACACCCTCCCCTCCGGGCCGACCGCCCGCAGCAGCGAGCACGTCAGGGCCCCCGACCCCGCGCCGGCCTCGAGGACACGGGCGCCGGGGAACACGTCGCCCTCGTGGACGATCTGCGCGGCGTCCTTGGGGTAGATCACCTGCGCGCCGCGCGGCATCGACAGCACATAGTCGGTGAGCAGCGGGCGCAGCGCGAGGTACTGCGCGTCCTTGGTCGAGGTGATGATCGATCCCTCGGGCGCACCGATGAGATCGTCGTGGCGCACCGCGCCGTGGTGGGTGAAGAACTCCGCACCCTCGACCAGCACGACGGTGTACTTGCGCCCCTTGGTGTCGGTGAGCTGGACGCGGTCACCCACGACGAACGGGCCGGATCGCTGCACGGGACCTCCAGAGGACGGGGGGTCGGTTGTCCGACCGGTTGTCTACCCTGCCAGGTGTGACGGATCCCCTCGAAATCGGTGCCATCCCGGCAGCGGGCGACGTACCCCTGCCGGAGCGCAAGCCCCTCGCCCTGTCGGCCTCTCGCGCGTCCGACTACCGGCAGTGCCCGCTGCTGTACCGGCTGCGCGCCGTGGACCGCATCCCGGAGCCCAAGACTCGCGCCCAGGTCCTCGGCACGGTCGTCCACTCCGTGCTCGAGGAGCTGTACGGACTCGAGCAGTCCGAGCGGGCGCCGCAGCGCGCCGCGGACCTCGTCCCCGCCGCCGTCGAGCGCTTCTACGCCGAGGAGGACGGCGCGACGGTGGTCCCGCTGTCCGACCGCGCCGACTTCCAGGCGCAGGTCGCGGCGCTGGTCGCGGCGCTCTACGGCGTCGAGGATCCGCAGCGCTTCTCCCCCGCCTCCTGCGAGCAGTACCTGGTCACCGCCACCGCGGCCGGCACCCCGCTGCACGGCTTCCTCGACAGGGTCGACGTCGCGCCCACCGGGGAGGTCCGGGTGGTCGACTACAAGACGGGTAAACCCCCGCACCCGCGCTTCCAGGACCAGGCGATGTTCCAGATGCGGTTCTACGCCCTGATGTACCAGCGCATCCATGGTGTGCTGCCCGCGCAGCTGAAACTCATCTATCTCAAGAACGGCAGCTGGCTCACCTTCACCCCGGACCACGCGTCGCTCGTCGAGACCGAGGCGTCCCTGGACGCGCTGTGGTCGGAGATCGAGCGGGCCGGGCAGACCGGTGACTTCCGCCCCCGCACGTCCCGCCTGTGCGACTGGTGCAATCATCAGGCGCTGTGCCCGGCGTTCGGCGGCACCCCGCCCGAGTACCCGGGGTGGCCGGGGACCCGCGTGGTCCCCGCCGGCGCACGCGATCTGTTGACCGGGCGAGGAGAACCGAGGAGTTCATGATGACGGAGGCCTACTTCGAGCCGCTGGGATCCGACGACGGCTGGGAGGTCTTCCGCGCGACCCCGCACACCGTCAGCGCCTGGGGCCCGGACCTGCAGCACGGAGCGCCGCCCTCGGCCATCCTCACCCGCGCCATGGAGCGCCTCGACGCCGGCGGCGGCGCACGCATCGCCCGCGTGGCCGTCGATCTGCTGGGGCCCGTCCCGCTCGGTGAACTGCGGACCCGTGCCCGCGTGGTCCGACCGGGCCGCCGGATCCAGCTGCTGGAGTCGGAGCTCGTCGCCGGCGGACGGACCGTCGCGCGGGCGAGTGCGTGGCGACTCGCCACCGGCGACACCACCCACGTCGAGCAGGCGGCCGAGACGCCGCGCGTACTGCCGGACACCGATCACAACGGCGACTTCTTCACCCGCTGGACGAGTGGCTACATCGACTCGCTCGAGATCCGCGGCGCCGAGGACGGCACCGTCTGGGCCCGGCCCACTCTGCCGCTGGTCGCCGGGGAGGAGCCGACGCCCGTCCAGCACGTGATGTGCGTGGCCGACATCGCCAACGGGGTCGGCGCGGTCCTCGAGCCCGCCGAGTGGCGGTTTCTCAACACCGACCTCGTGACGCACCTGCACCGACCGCCCGTCGGCCGCTGGATCGGCGTGGCCGCCCGGGCGTCGATCGGACCGGACGGGGTCGGCGCGACCTCCGGGACACTGTTCGATGAGAAGGGCGCGATCGGCGACACCCTGCAGGCCCTGCTCGTCGAGCGGGTGTGAGCCCGAGAATGTACGGACGCGGCTGGTGGACTTCAGAGCCCCGGTGTGCTGCGGTAAGTGTGCTACCTCGTCCGGTAGACCGTGACGTTGCGCGCAGTTCGTTCGAGCCAGAACTCCGTGTGGTACCGCTCGTTCTCAGTCAGCCAGTCGTCGAGCCGGGCTCGCGTCAATCCCCGTCGTTTGAATGCCGACGACTCCATCGCACAGATCTGATTGGTGGTCAGGTAGCCGCCTGGGGCGACCCGCTGGAGGCATTCACGGAGATGTTCCTCGATCGACCCGCTGTAGCTCTTATGTAGCGGAGCCGGCGTGACAGTCGAGCCCCGCGCTGTATTCGAACGGGAGGCTCGCACAGGCCGAGTTGATCGAGGTGGCGATGACGAAGGAACGGAAGCAGTCCCGATACCGCTTATTGGTGCCTTGGGAGGCTCTGTCAGACCGGCGGCTGTCTCCGCAGGCCGTTGGCAGCCGAACCCACTGGTTTCGCCGTCCGGAACGCGGGGGCCCGGGGACACCCGGGCCGGCCGGGTATCTGAGGCGGACGCAGGTTGATTTCCTGCGACCGCCGGGCCGGCCCAGAGGGAGGCCACGCGATCTGCCAACTCCCTCGCGCGTTCGAGGATTTCCGCGCTCCCCCACTGGGGATGCGAGGCGATCTCGACGTTGAGGGCAAGCTTGCTGCTACGCAGAGTCTGGCGTTTGACAGAGAAAGTGTTATTTCCCATCTCACTGTTTAAACCGGTGAGCGTGAGGTTTCCCAAACAGTGCAGCTGCATCTCCGGATCGATCCCGTCGATCGTCAGGATGGGGGCCTCCCAAGATGACGGCGGCTTCTGCGGAAGGATGTGCTCGATAGAGAGCGACTCCGAGTTAATTAGGCCGAGCTCTTTGTGTCCGTAGGATTCCTCCAGGCCCAGCAGGACGTGACGGAGCGTCGGGTTCCTCGAGATGTTGTACAGCCGTTCGCGGACTGCGTTGTTCCGGAGCTCGTCGTCGTTCGGCCAGCGGTACTGGGGCCGCGACAGTATGAGGCGAATACGCGAAGGGACATGTTCCGCGAAGTCCAGCTCTTGAGGCAATCTAGTGAACAGCCGGTTCAGGCCAGCGGCAGTCAGCCCGGCCAGGGTCCGGCGGACCAAGAACGATTCCGCGTAGTGCAGCGCCAGCGCTACGTCGTCGTCGCTCATCTGGCCCTCCCCGCGGCCTTCGAGCAGAAACAATGCAAGTGGGTGGATGGTCTCGTTTCCGAGGCGCTTGATTCGTCGCAGTGCTGCGGCGACGGTGGGACTGTCTGACGTCTCCGGAGAGAGAATGTTCCGAAGGTAGGTACTCCGGCGACGAAGATCGCGCACGAAGTCGATCACGTCGTCCTCGTCCGCCGCTCGCCGCGTGAGCCTGTTCTTCTGGGCTTGGTAGGTGTTCTTCTTCGACAGTGTCGGAGTTCCTCGCAAGACCATATCCAGGTAAGCGAGATCCTCGATTCGATCGGAGCCAATGTTCCGCTCAATGTCCGCCCACATTGTCCTGTGGACGAGGTCTCCCTGCGTGGGCAGCATCATGAACACATGATTGCGGAGAAGGTCGCCCTGAGTCAGGGAAAGCCCCTTGTCATTCAGCGATTCGAATATTCGAAAAGTATTGTCCTCGGCCGACAGGGAGATTGCGATGATCTCCATTCGAGAGGTGATCACGTTCAGTAGCCTGGAAAGTCGGTCGTCGTCCATCGTGTCGACCAGAGCGCTGAACTCATCGAAAGCGTTGAGGATCTCAGAGGGGCCGTCCGGGCGAGTCGTGCCGTCGACCAAGTGCTCCAGCGCAGTACGGTCCAACTGTGTCGGAAGGAGCTTGAGCCGTGATTCCCCGGTCTCGTGCCGATTTATCAAGTAGACGTCGTTCGTCTTCTCGGCAGCGCCGTTCTGATCTCGCTCTCGCAACCTGTCGCGGATCGCCAGAACGAAGATGTAGAGACTGGTGAGCCTCTGCTGACCGTCCACGACTAGGAGGCGCTGGATCCCGAAGAAGCTAGAACCGGTTGCGGGCGCCAAGACGACAGATCCGAGGAAGTGGTTATCGGGCGTGTCAACATCTTCGAACTTCTCGAAGATGTCGTCGACGAGAATTGCACGTTGCTTTTTAGTCCAGCTGTAAGGGCGCTGGTACAGCGGGACAAGCAACTGCCGCTGTCCATCCACCAATTCGCTGAACGTGCGCTGCTCGGCCTTCACCCGTAGAAGTGTAACAGTGCGAACATTTCATCGAGTTGGGCCACGTTTCGGCTATCGCGGAGCGGCGCATTTCTCGCACACCTTCGGCAGCGGCGATAGTCCTATCCCATGCGGCAGGAGCGGATGTCGGTCGCGATGATCGACTTCGCGCCGGCGGCGGCCAACTCGTCCATGATCGAGTTGACCCGCTTGCGCGGCACCATCGACCGGACCGCGATCCACGCCGGGTCGGCCATCGGGGACACGGTGGGTGACTCGATCCCCGGCGTGATCGTCGAGACCTCGTCGAGGAGGCCCTTGGGGCAGTTGTAGTCCAGCATCATGTACTGCTGGGCGAAGACGACGCCCTGGAGTCGCGCGCGCATCTGCGACATCGCGGCCGTCACCTCGGCGTCCGCGCGCGAGATCAAGACGCCCGAGGAGTCACACAGCACGTCGCCGAACGCTTCGAGGCCGTGGACCTTCAGCGTCCGGCCGGACCCCACCACGTCGGCGATGCAATCGGCCACACCCAACTGGATGGAGATCTCCACGGCGCCGTCCAGGCGGATCACCTCCGCCTCGACCCCCCGCCGCTGGAGATCGCGGCGCACGATGTTCGGGTACGACGTCGCGATCCGGGCGCCGGCGAGTCGGTCGGTCGACCATCCCGCGCCGGCGGGTCCTGCGTACCGGAACGTGGAGTGGCCGAATTCGAGATCCAGGACCTCGTTCACCTCGGCCATCGAATCGGCGGCCAGGTCGCGGCCGGTGATCCCCAGGTCGAGTCGGCCGGAGCCGACGTAGACGGCGATGTCCTTGGGTCGAAGGAAGAAGAACTCGACGTCGTTGTCCGGGTCGATCAGGGTGAGGTCCTTGCTCCCCTCGTGGCGACGGCGGTAACCGGCCTCGGAGAGCATCTCGGAGGCGGACTCGGACAGTGCGCCCTTGTTGGGCAGTGCGACACGCAGCATGACGGGTCTCCGGGATCTGTGAGCGTGAGGATGGACATGGGTCGCGACCCGGACGGGCCAGACCTAGAGATGTCGGTAGACGTCCCCGAGGGTCAGTCCGCGCTTGAGCATCATGACCTGGGTCCAGTACAGGAGCTGGGAGATCTCCTCCGCCAACTCCTCGTCCGACTGGTACTCGGCCGCGATCCAGACCTCTCCGGCCTCCTCGATGACCTTCTTGCCCAGATGGTGGACGCCCTTGTCGAACGCGGCGACGGTGCCGGATCCCTCGGTGCGCGCGGTGATCCGCTCGGAGAGCTCGGCGAACAGGGAGTCGAAGGTCTTCACGCGGCCTATTGTCCCACAGCCGCGCCCACGGGTGACCCCGAGGTGAGCGCGTGGAGCCCCGCGACGTCGACCCCCTCGAGCGTCGAGTGCGTGTGGGCCCCCGCGACGTCGGGTTGACCGTCGGTGGACGGGATGTAGAGGACGCGGCACCCGGCCGCTACCGCCGCGGTGGCCCCGGTGACCGAGTCCTCGACCGCGACCGCCGACCCGGGCTGGACGCCCAGCTCAGCGCAGGCGAGCAGGTACGGGTCCGGCGCCGGTTTCCCCTCGGCCACCATGCAGCCGGTGACGACCACGTCGAACCGGGACCGGTCGATGAACTCCAGCGGCACCACGGCGACGTCGGCGGTCGTGTTGGTCACCAGGGCGACGGGGACCCCGGTCGCGGCGATGTCGGACAGCAGTTCCTCGGCACCCGGGCGCCACCGCATGTCGGTCCGCATGAGCTCCGTGACGCGCGAGTTGAGGCGATGCGCGAGACGGTCGAACTCCTCGCCCTCGATCCGGCGTCCGGTGTATTCGCCGAGGATCTCGAAGAACCCGTGCAGGGAGTTGCCCAGTGTCCGTTCGCGGGTCGCCTCGTCCAGCGGCCGTCCCATGTGCTCGGCGAGCTCGAAGACGGCGATGTCCCACAGTCGTTCGGTGTCGACGAGGGTGCCGTCCATGTCGAGACACACCGCGGCGGGGAGGTGGGCGGTAGAGGTGCTGGTCACGGCCTACTGTCTACCCGAAGCAGGTGAACCGGGGGTGACGCGCGGCAGGCCGCCGGCGGCCGCGACCGGTGACAGTGCGGCAGTCCGTGCGCCGCCCCCGGCGAGGACGGCACCCACCACGGCGAGGGCGGCGGACCCGCCGATGCTGAGCATGACGATCTCCTCAGGCCGGGTGAAGGTGATCTTACCCGCCCGGGATTCGGCCGACGCTCCGTCCGACGGCTCAGACGTTGAAGTACTTCGCCTCGGGGTGGTACAGCACGAACGCGTCCGTCGACTGCTCCGGGTGTAGCTGCAGTTCCTCGGACAGCACCACCCCGATGCGCTCGGGCTCGAGCAGGTCCACGACTACCTTGCGCGACTCCAGGTCCGGGCACGCGCCGTAGCCGAAGCTGTAGCGCGCTCCGCGGTACTTGAGGTTGAAGTAGTCCTGGATGCTGTCGGGGTCCTCGTCGGAGACCGATCCCTCGGGCAGGGTGAGCTCGTCGCGCACGCGTCGGTGCCAGAACTCCGCCAGTGCCTCCGTGAGCTGCACCGACAGTCCGTGCACCTCGAGGTAGTCCCGGTAGTTGTCCCCGGCGAACAGCTCGTTGGCGAAGTCCGCGATCGGGGTGCCCATCGTCACCAGCTGGAACGGCAGGACGTCCACCATGCCTTCCGCCTCGCAGCGCTCGCGGGAGGCCACGAAGTCCGGGATCGACAGGAAGCGGGGGCGCTGCTGGCGCGGGAACGCGATCTTGTGCAGCACCTCGGCGTCCGGACGCGGCTCGGCCAGGACCCAGATCTCGTCGCCGACCGAGTATGCCGGGAAGTAGCCGTAGACCACCGCAGAGTGCGACAGGAGGCCCTCGGTGGTGAGACGGTCGATCCAGGCGCGCATGCGCGGCCTGCCCTCGGTCTCCACCAGTTCGTCGTAGTCCGGCCCCTCCCCGCTGCGGGTGCCACGCAGGCCCCACTGCCCGAAGTACAGCGCGCGCTCGTCCAGGTGCCCGAGGTAGTCGGCCACCGGGATGCCCTTGGCGATGCGGGTGCCCCAGAACGGCGGGGTCGCTATCGGCTGGTCCGCGGCGACGTCCGAGCGCTCGGGAATGACCACGGGCTCGGCCTCGGCCGCGCGCTTGGCCGCGATCCGCTCACTGCGGGCACGGCGCTCGCGACGCTCGGCCGCCTTGGCCGCGGCCTCCGAGGACTGTGCCATCGGGACGCCGGTCCGCTTGGCCGTCATCACCTCGTCCATCAGCCGCAGGCCCTCGAACGCGTCGCGGGCGTAGAACACATCGCCCTGGTACATCCCGGCGAGGTCGACCTCGACATAGGAGCGGGTCAGGGCCGCGCCGCCGAGCAGGACGGGGAACTCACCGGCGATGCCCTCGGAGTTGAGCTCGGCGAGGTTGTCCTTCATCACCACGGTCGACTTCACCAGCAGACCGGACATGCCGATCACGTCGGCCTTGTGCTCGCGTGCCGCGGAGATGATCTCCGAGATCGGCTGCTTGATGCCGATGTTGACCACGTCGTAGCCGTTGTTGGACAGGATGATGTCAACGAGGTTCTTGCCGATGTCGTGCACGTCGCCCTTGACCGTGGCCAGGACGATCCGTCCCTTGCCGTCCTCATCGCTCGCCTCCATGTGGGGCTCGAGGTGGGCGACCGCCGCCTTCATCGTCTCGGCCGACTGCAGGACGAACGGCAGCTGCATCTGACCGGAGCCGAACAGCTCACCGACCGTCTTCATCCCACCGAGCAGGTGGGAGTTGATGATCTCCAACGGGGGGATCTCCGCCATCGCGGCGTCGAGATCCTCCTCGAGTCCCTTGCGCTCGCCGTCGACGATCCGCGCGGCCAGGCGCTCCATGAGCGGCATCGCCGCGAGCTCGGCGGCGCGGGCGTCCTTGGCGCCGGCCGCGGAGACGCCCTCGAAGAGCTCCATGAACACCTGCAGCGGGTCGTAGCCCTCGCGGCGACGGTCGTAGACCAGGTCCAGGGCCACCTCTCGCTGACGGTCGTCGATCTTGCTCATGGGCAGGATCTTGGAGCTGTGCGCGATCGCCGAATCGAGACCGGCCTGGACGCACTCGTGCAGGAACACCGAGTTGAGCACCTGGCGGGCGGCCGGGTTGAGGCCGAACGAAATGTTCGACAGACCCAGCGTGGTGTGGATACGCGGGTGGGCCCCGGTGAGCCGACGGATCGCCTCGATGGTCTCGATGCCGTCGCGGCGGACCTCCTCCTGCCCGGTCGAGATGGGGAAGGTCAGACAGTCGATGATGATGTCCTCCTCCGCCATCCCCCAGTTCCCGGTCAGGTCGGCGATGAGCCGCTCGGCGATCTCGACCTTGCGGTCGGCGGTGCGGGCCTGGCCCTCCTCGTCGATCGTCAGACCGACGACGGCCGCGCCGTGCCGGGACACCAGCCGCATGATCCGCTGGAACCGCGAGTCCGGCCCCGCGCCGTCCTCGTAGTTGACCGAGTTGACCGCGCAGCGACCGCCCAGCTTCTCCAGGCCCGCCCTGATGACCTCGGGCTCGGTCGAGTCGAGCATGATCGGCAGCGTCGAGGACGTGGCCATCCGGCCGGCCAGCTCTGCCATGTCCCCGGAGCCGTCGCGGCCGACGTAGTCGACGCAGAGGTCGACCATCTGGGCGCCGTCGCGCATCTGCTCCTTGGCGATGTCCATGCAGGTGTCCCAGTCGGAGGCCAGCATCGCCTCGCGGAACCGCTTGGAGCCGTTGGCGTTGGTGCGCTCACCGATCATGATGATGCCCGCGTCCGCGCGCAGCGGCGTGGAGCTGTACAGCGAGGCGACCGCGTTGACGGGCTCGACCGTGCGCTCGGCCCTCGTCCGTGTGCCCACCTGCTCCCGGAGCCGGGTGATGTGCTCCGGCGTGGTACCGCAGCAGCCGCCGACCATTGAGAGGCCGAACTCGGAGACGAAGTCGGCCACCTGGGGCGCGAACTCCTCGGCACCCAGCGGGTAGACGGCGCCGTGCTCCCCCAGCTCGGGCAGGCCGGCGTTGGGCATGACCGACACAGGGATCTCGGCGTGCCGCGACAGGTAGCGCAGGTGCTCGACCATCTCGGCCGGCCCCGTGGCGCAGTTCAGGCCGATCATGTCGATGCCCAGCGGCTGCAGCGCGGTCAGTGCCGCGCCGATGTCCGATCCCAGCAGCATCGTGCCGGTCGTCTCGATGGTGACGTGCGAGATGATCGGCAACCGCCGTCCCGCGGCCGCCATGCCGTCCTGGCACCCGAGGACCGCGGCTTTGACCTGCAGCAGGTCCTGGCTCGTCTCGATCAGGTACGCGTCCGCTCCCCCGCGGGCCAGCCCCTCGGCGGCCTTGGAGTACGCGTCTCGGATGTCCTCGAAGGTGGTCTGACCCAGTGAGGGCAATTTGGTCCCGGGCCCGAGCGAACCCAACACCATCCGCGGGGTCCCGTCCTCGGACGGGCCCATCTCGTCGGCGACCCCGCGCGCGATCGCCGCACCCTTCTCGGCGAGCTCGCCGATACGGTCGACGATGTCGTAGTCGCCCAGGTTGGACAGGTTGCACCCGAAGGTATTGGTCTCGACCAGGTCGGCTCCGGCCTCGAAGAAAGCACGGTGGATCCCCGACACCACGTCCGGCCGCGTCGCGTTGAGGATCTCGTTACAGCCCTCGAGACCCAGGAAGTCCTCGTCCACGTCGAGGTCGACCGCCTGCAGCATCGTGCCCATCGCCCCGTCACCGATCAGTACTCGCCGACGGGCGGCGTCCAACAAGGGCGAATCGAAATCGACAGACATGGGCCCCAGTGTATGGGTGCCTCCGGATCGGAGGTACGTAGGCTGTACTGATGACTGTCGAATGGAGTCCCGACGGGCATCTCGATCTCGAGAGCCCGGTGATGATCGTGGCCTTCGAGGGCTGGAACGACGCGGCGGACGTGGCGACCGGCACCATCGAACACCTCGCGCTCAACTGGGAGGCCCGCCAGATCGCCGAGGTCGGTGGTGACGAGTTCTTCGACTATCTCGAGCAGCGGCCCGTCGTCCGGTTCGCCGGCGGGGTCTCGCGCTCGGTGGAGTGGCCGCGCATCGTCGTCTCGGCGTGTCGGCCGGACGGCGTTGCCAACGACGTCCTGCTGGTGCGCGGGCCCGAGCCGGCCCTGAAGTGGCGGCGGTTCGCCTCCGAGTTCGTCGACCTCGTCGACACCCTGGGCGTCTCCCAGGTCGTGCTGCTGGGGGCCTACCTCGCCGACGTGCCGCACACCCGCCCGGTGCCGCTCACCGGTGCGGCGTTCAGCCGTCAGCGGATGACGACCATGGGCGTGGCCCCCTCGGACTACGAGGGGCCGACCGGGATGTCGGGCGTGCTGCAGCAGCTGCTCACCGAGGCGGGCGTGCCCACCCTGAGCCTGTTCGCGGGCGTGCCCCACTACGTGGCCTCCCCGCCCAACCCGCGCGGGACCGAGGCGATGTTGTCGTGGCTCGCCGAGAACCTCGGGATGGCCGTGCCGATGGACGCGCTCCGCGTCCAGGCCCGGACGTGGGCCGAGCGTGTCGACGCCGCGGCGAGCGAGGACGAGGACCTGCGCGACTACATCCGGTCCCTGGAGGACCGGCTGGACGAGGAGTCGGGGGTCACGCCGGGCGTGGACCCCGAGCCCGACCGCGGCCGCGCGTCCGGCGGGGAGGCGATGCCACTGGTCGACGGCGAGGCGATCGCCGCCGAGTTCGAGCGCTTCCTGCGGGGTGACCGGGACGAGCCCGACGCCGGCTGACCGGCGTCAGACGGCGATCGTCGGGATCCCCATCAGGGCGTCCAGCGCGGTCGCGATGCCGGCGCCGGCGGACGGGTCGGAGTCGTCGCCGTCCAACGTGGCGGACGCCCACGCGTCGATCACCGCGAGCGCGCCGGGCGTGTCGAGGTCGTCCGCGAGGCGCTCGCGCATCTCCGCGATCACGGGCGCCGCGTCCGCGCCGACCCCCCGGCCGATGGCCCGGCACCACAGGCCGTACCGGGCGTGTGCCCGCTCGAGCAGCTCATCGGACCACGAGCGGTCGACGCGGTAGTGCCCGGCGAACAGCCCGAGCCGGATGAGGGCGGGATCCACGCCCTGCTCGCGCAGCGCCTGCACGCGCACGAGGTTGCCGAGCGACTTGCTCATCTTGACGCCGTCGAGGCCGATCATCGCGGCGTGCACGTAGAACCGCGCGAACGGTCGCCGGCCCGCCGCGGCCTCCGCGTGCGCGGCGGAGAACTCGTGGTGGGGGAACGCCAGGTCGCTGCCGCCGCCCTGGATGTCGAACTCCATCCCGAGCCGGTTGCGGGCGATCGCCGAACACTCGATGTGCCAACCCGGTCGGCCCGCCCCCCAGGGGGACGGCCACGACGGCTCGCCGGGCCGTTCGACCCGCCACAGCAGGGCATCCAGCGGGTGTTCCTTGCCGGGCCGGTCCGGGTCGCCACCGCGCTCGGCGAACGCGACCGCCATCTCGTCGTCGTCGTACCCCGACTCGTATCCGAAGTCGGCGGTGGCTCTATGCCGGTAGTACACGTCGGAGTAGCCGTCGACGTCCGGGTCGATCCGGTAGGCGTGGCCGCGGTCGAGCAGCTCGCCGACCATCTCCACCACCTCGTCGATCGTCTCGGTGGCCGCGACGTAGTCGCGCGGCGGTAGCACCCGCAGCGCCTCCATGTCCTCGCGGAACAGGTCGGTCTCCCGGTCCCCCAGCTCGCGCCAGTCGACCCCGTCACGCTCTGCCCGCTCGAAAAGCGGGTCGTCGACGTCCGTGGTGTTCTGGACGTAGTGGACCTCGTGACCCGCGTCCAGCAGTTGCCGGTAGACGAGGTCGAACGTCAGGTAGGTCGCCGCGTGACCCAGGTGGGTGGTGTCGTAGGGGGTGATCCCGCAGACGTACATGCCCGCGACCGGGCCGGGCTCCACCTCGCGGACCTCACCCCCGGCGGTGTCGAACAACTTCAGGGGGACGCCGTCGCCGGGGACCGAGGGGACGACAGGCGAAGACCACGAGTGCATGGGGCCGAGTCTAGAGACCGCCCGGTCAGAAGAGCGGCCAGGGTAACGGGTAGCCCGGCCCCGGGACGGGGAACGTCCGACTCGCCAGCAAGGTGTCGACACGCTCGCACAGCGCCGCGATCTCGGCGTCGGACAGCAGGTCGGAGAGGGTGCGCCGCAGCTCCCCACCCGCCTCCAGGCCGCGACGGACGAGCTCGAGGCCCTCGACCTCGTCACCGTCCAGGGGCTGGCCCGCCCACCCCCACAGGACGGTGCGCAGCTTGGGATCGGTGTGGAACGACAGACCGTGATCGATCGCCCACACCACCCCCGCGGCGTCGACCAGGACGTGCCCGCCCTTGCGGTCGGCGTTGTTCACCATGTGGTCGAACACCGCGATCCGGCGCAGCCGGCCGTCGGTGACGTGGGCGACCACCACGTCCTCACCGCGGGAACCCTCGCCGCGCAGCACCACGGCACGGCCGTGCGGCACCGCGTCGGCCGGGTGGACGTCGACCGGGTCGTGACCGGGTGCGTGTTCCCGGTCGACCTCCTCGATCCACCGCTGCGCCATGCCCGGCCCGCCCGGGCCGTGAGCCGCGACCGTCTCCGGTACCAGGCCCCAGCCCGACGCCTCGGACACGGCGTAGGCGGCGATCTCCCGCGCCGCGAGACTGCCGTCGGGGAAGTCCATCAGCGGGCGCTCCCCCGCCGACGGCTTGTACACCCAGCTGTCGCCCCGCTCGTCGACGCAGTGGTAGACCGCGTTGCTTCCGGACGGGATCCGGGACAGGACGGTGAGCTCGGGGCCCGCCGGACGGTCGGTCACGGGTCGATGAGGTCGGTGAGCGCCTCCCCCGACCGCGGCAGGTACCCGTTGAGGCGGACACACAGGTGACCGGTGGTGTCGATCGGCTCGCCGCACAGCGGGCACGGCGCCCGGCCCGCGGAGACCACGCGCTCGCTGCGCAGGACGAACTGGCGGGCACGCTGCGGGGTGAGGAACACCCGCAGGGCGTCCGGGGCGTCCTCGGCGTCCGACAGCACCACCGACTCGTCCGTGGCCGACGGGTCCATCGCCAGCAGCTCCACGACGATCTGATTGCGCTCGCCGTCCCAGCCGAGGCCCATGGTGCCGACCTGGAACTCCGCGTCGACCGGCATCTCGAGCGGATCGAGGTCGTCGACGTCCCCTCCGGCCGGGGGCACGGGGATGTCGGACTTGGCCGCGATCTCGTCGAGCAGGTCGCCCATCCGCTCGGACAGGATCTGGGCCTGCTGCTTCTCGCAGCGGACGGAGATCGTCCGGCCCGCCTCGGTGGCCTGGACGAAGAAGACGCGTTCGCCCGGCTGGCCGACCGTGCCCACCACGAACCGGGCCGGATCGCGGAACTCGTGGACTGCCCTGCTCATGCCGGTCGTCTCCTCGGGTGCTCGATGGTGCTGCGGATCATCAGGGTACGTTCCCGCCGGGCACCGCGTCCGAGCTGGCGTGGCCGGGCGTCGGCTCACCGACCTGGCCGGCCGGCTCCCCCCGCAGGCTGGCCAGGTCGCCGCCGGTGTCGTTGACCCGGAGGACGAACGGTCGGTGGGGTGTGTAGCGCACGACCGACATCGAGGCGGGTTCGACGACGATCCGCTGGAACTGGTCCAGATGCATCCCGTACGCGTCGGCGAGCACGGCCTTGATGACGTCACCGTGGCTGCACGCGACCCACAGCACGTCGCGGCCGGCCCCTTCGGCGAGCCTCCGATCGTGTCCGCGGATGGCCGTCACCGATCTGCCGGCCATCCCGGCGAGCGACTCCCCCTCCGGGAAGACCGCGGACGACGGGTGCTGCTGCACCACGGACCACATGTGCTCGGAGGCCAGGTCCTTGAGGGGGCGGCCGGTCCAGGTCCCGTAGTCCACTTCCACGAGGTCCTCCTCGAGCTCCGGTTCCACCCCGAACTGTTCGGCGAGCGGCTCGACGGTCTGCCGGCACCGCATCAGCGGCGACCGGACGACGGCCTCGACGGGCAGGCCCTCCAGTCGACGGCAGAGATCCCGCGCCTGGGCGTGACCCGTCTCGTCGAGCCCGACGCCCGGGGTGCGGCCGGCCAGGGTGAGCGCGGTGTTGGCGGTGGAGCGGCCGTGCCGGAGCAGGATGACGGTCATACCGGCAGGTTACCGACGCCCCGGCCGGTGCGGTCAGGTCGCGGGGATGGTGCCGGTGCCGAGCAGGATCATCACCAGGGCGCCCAGGAGGATCCGGTAGCCGGCGAACCAGCCCAGCGAGTGGTTCTGGACGAACTTCAGGAACCAGGCGATGGCGGCGTAACCGATGACGAACGCGATGGCCGTGCCGATGAGGAGCTGCCACCCGGTCGCGGCCTGGCCGGTGCCGGGGTCGAACGCGTCGGGGAGGCTGAAGAGCCCGGAGGCGAGTACGGCGGGGATCGCCAGGAGGAAGGAGAACCGGGCCGCGGCCTCGCGCGACATGTTGAGGAAGAGACCGGCCGAGATGGTGCCCCCCGAGCGGCTGACGCCTGGGATGAGTGCCAGGCACTGGGCCAGGCCCATGACGATCGCGTCCTTCATCGACAGTCCCTCGAGCGACTTGGCGTCGACCGCCCGGTCCTGCCTGCCGAACCTCTCGGCGGCGAGGAACACGAACGAGAACACGATGAGTACGATCGCGGTGATCCACAGGTTGCGGGCGGCGTCCCGGATGAAGTCCTTGCCTACGAACCCGATGATCGCGATCGGGATCGACCCCACGATGACGAACCATCCGAGCCGGTAGTCCGGGTCGTCCCGCCGGGACGAGTCGACCACGCCGCGGAACCACGCCACCAGGATGCGGACGATGTCCTTGAAGAAGAAGACCAGGACGGCCAGCTCGGTGCCGAGCTGAACGACGGCGGTGAACGACGCGCCGGCGTCCTCACCGAAGAACCACGTCGAGAAGATCCTCAGGTGCCCGGACGAGGACACGGGCAGGAATTCGGTGAGTCCCTGGAGAACGGACAGGACGACGACCTGGAGCCAGGACATCCCCTCCACGCCCTGGGCGAGGACCGATGTGTTCACGTGTGCGGTTTCCTCTCGGCAGCCTGCGGCTCGGACGCGGTCGCGTCACGGCACGCCGCGAGAGTAGTCGCCCGGACCTGGACGGGGACCCCGGACCCGGGTGGTGGACAATGGCGGGCAGTCGAAAGGAACATCGTGCACCGACGTGTCCTCCGCCGTTCCGGCGTGCCCGCCGTCCTCATCGCTGTCGCGATCGGTCTGACCGCCTGCTCCTCGCCCACGAGCGAGCTCGAGGAGCAGGACCGTGTCGCCCAGGGCAACGCGGCCCCCGCCGAATCCCCACAGGTCTCCGACCCGGCAGGGGGTGAGACCATCCCGGTGCCCGGGTCGGTCCGCTCCCTGGTCGCCACGGGCGACCGGGTGGCCGCGCAGGTCGAGAACCCGCCGTCGCTCGAGCTGGGCCGGGTCGACGGCACCAGCTGGAGCGCGGAGGATTCCGTGCCCCTGCCGGCCGGGGCCGGGGTCGCCTCGGCCGCGCACGACGGGACCGTCGTGGTCCCGCACGGTGACGGGGTCGTGTTGGTCTCCCCCGACGGTGGCGTTCGTGAACTCTCGGGTCTCGGGCCGGTCTCGGCCGCCGCCCTCACCCTCGACGGGCGCCTGCTGACGGGAACCCCCGACGGCGAGATCGTCGTGCGCGACGCCGACGGCGCGGAACAGCACCGCATCGACGGGCTGACGTCGGTCGACGAGATCAGCGTCTCCGGCGACGGGTCCGTCACCGCCCTGAGTCGACCGGACACCGTGATCGCCAGCATCGACCTCGAGGCGGACCACGCCGGACCGCTCCTGCGCGCGGGCAAGGGCGCTGGGCTCCTCGACGAGCTGGGTGAAGGCTCCGTGATCGCCAGTGACACCGTCGGCGGCACGCTGCTGGTCTACTCCACCTCGCCCGTCCGGCTGCACCAACAGTTTCCCGTCGCCCCGGCCCCGTGGGCGGTGGCCGAGGACCCGACCAGGCAGGTCGTGTGGGTCGCCTCCACGGGAACGAACACCATCCAGGCGTACGATCTCGGCGACGGCGTGGGGATCCTGCGGGCGGACATCCCGACGGTCCGCCAGCCGGATTCCCTGGCGGTCACGGATTCCGGCACCGTGGTGGTCGGGTCCGCCGACGGCGCAGGGCTGCACCTCCTCCGTCCGACCCTCACCGAGCCGGTGAGCTGATCGCACCGACGACCCACGTCCCATCGAGGAGGACCGTGTACGCACTGCTCAAGAAGGTGCTGTTCCGCTTTCCCGCGGAGCGGATCCACCACCTCGTGTTCGGCCTGCTCAAGCTGCTGACCCTGGTGCCGCCCCTAGGCGCCGTCGTGCGGCGGGTGCTGGGGGTGCGCGACCCCGTGCTCGCCCAGGAGGTCCTCGGTCGCACCTTCCCCGGCCCGCTGGGGCTCGCGGCCGGGTTCGACAAGAACGCCGCCGCCGTCGACTCGTGGGGCGCCATCGGATTCGGTTTCAGCGAGGTCGGCACGGTGACCGCGTCGCCCCAGCCGGGCAACCCGACCCCGCGTCTGTTCCGGCTCGTCGAGGACCGGGCGATCCTCAACCGGATGGGCTTCAACAATCACGGCGCGGGCAACGCGGCCAACAACCTCCGGCGGCGCCGCAGTAGCGATCCGGTGGGGATCAACATCGGTAAGACCAAGGTGGTGCCCGCGGAGGACGCGGTCCGTGACTACGTGGCCTCGGCGACGATGCTCACCGGCCTTGCCGACTACCTCGTCGTCAACGTCAGTTCCCCCAACACCCCCGGCCTGCGTGACCTGCAGGCCGTCGAGTCGCTGCGCCCGATCCTCGCCGCCGTCCGCGACGTGGCGACGATCCCCGTCCTCGTCAAGATCGCCCCCGACCTGGACGACGCCGACATCGACGCGGTCACCGACCTGGTGCTCGACCTGGGGCTGGCCGGCATCGTCGCCACCAACACCACCATCTCCCGGCAGGGTCTGCGTACGCCCCCCGCGCACGTCGAGGCCCTGGGGGCGGGCGGCATCTCCGGCGCCCCGGTGGCCGCGCGCTCCCGTGAGGTTCTCTCCCGGATCCACGCGCGCGCGGGGGGACGCCTGGTAATCATCTCGGTCGGCGGCATCGAGACCCCCGAGGACGTGTGGGACCGCATCACCCACGGGGCGCACCTCGTGCAGACCTACACCGGGTTCATCTTCACCGGCCCCTCGCTCGTGCGCGGCACCAACCGCCTGGTGGCCAGGCGCCTCCGCCAGGGCGGGTTCGGCACGCTGGCGGAGGCGGTCGGCTCGGCGGTGCGCTGAGCCGCGGAGTCGACCTCCGGACCCCGGGCGCACCGCCCGGGGCCTTCTACTGCTCGTAGATGCCCGTCACGGTCCCGCGGGCCAGGCCCTGACCGAACAGGTTGAACCCGACGAACGCACACGAGGCGTCGTCGCCCAGGTCGATCTCGTCGCCCACCGCGTGGACGGCGAGGATGTAGCGGTGCGGGCCGTGCCCCTCCGGCGGGGCCGCGCCCACGAAGCCCTTGAAGCCCGCGTCGTTGCGCACCACGACGGCGCCCTCCGGCAGCCCCGAGGTGTCATCACCCGTGCACGCCCCCTCGGGCAGTGACGTGATGTCCGCGGGGATGTTGGCCACCGACCAGTGCCAGAAGCCCGACGCGGTGGGCGCGTCCGGATCGAACACGGTCACCACGTACGTCCTGGTGCCCTCCGGGCCGGCGCTCCAGCTCACCTGGGGCGACATGTCCTGGCCGCCCTCGACGCCCATCTTCCCGCCGAGCTGCGCGGCCGACAGCGTGGCGCCCTCGCCGAACGACTCGCTGGTCACCTCCAGGGCGGGTAGGTCCGGAAGGGCGGCATACGGGTCGGGCACGCGGAACTGGGTCATCGTTCTCCTCCTGGAATCGGACGGTGTGGAGTGATCCTCCATCCGGTCACGTCCCTGTTTACCAGCGATGACCGCGCCGCGCGCCCCGCGGCGGGACCGCGATTTGGTCCCGGGTCCGGGCATCGGCTAGTGTCATTCCTCGCACGGCCAAGCCGGACGAGAACCGGCGGAGGCAGCCAGTGTGCGAGCGCGAGTGGCGGAATGGCAGACGCGCTAGCTTGAGGTGCTAGTGTCCTATTAACGGACGTGGGGGTTCAAGTCCCCCCTCGCGCACACTGTGTCGAGACAGTAGAAGGGCCCCGGATCCGCGAGGAACCGGGGCCCGCTCTCGTTTCACGGGAAGGTTCCGTCAGATGTCCCGGACGCCGGTACCCGCCGCCCGGCAGGAACTCATCGACCGACTCCGCCAGCGCCTCGCGGCCGCCGCGATCGCGGACGCGCTGGGCCGTGCGCTGGGCGCCATCGCCCGTGCGGCCGACCGCCGGCTCGACGCCCTCGGACTGGCCCCGCCGCCGCTCGATCTGCCGCCCGCGGTCCGCGACGACCTCCGCGCGTTCTTCGCCGGAACCGTCGATCCCGCCGTCGTCACGATCCGGCGCGGGCACGTCCCCGGGATCCCGCACCCGCGTGCGTTCGCGCTCCCCGGGCTCATCTACCTCGGCGCCGATCCCGGTGTCGTCGGCATCGCGGGCCTCGACGGGTCCGTCCGCCCGCGGGCCACCCCGACCCTGGTGCACGAACTGGTCCACATCTGGCAGGGGCGTTTCCTCGGCCCCCGGTACGTCGTGCGGGCTCTAGGTGAGCAGATCCGGCTCGGGCGCCGCGCGTACGACTGGCGGGCCGCGCTCGACACGACGACGGCCGACTCGCCCGGTGGGGACGTCCACCCGGCGCAGCGGGACGCTCTGCCGGTGGAGGCCCACGCCCAGCTCGTGTCCGACGCCTACGCCGCCCGCTACGGCCCGCCCCGGCAGCCGGCGCTCTCCGTGCGAGACGAGCACCTGCGGGCGGTGGAGGACGTGTTGACCGGTCTGCGCGCCGGTGACGCGTGCACCCTGCGGGGGCGGACGGTTTAGGGGCTGACCACCTAGTCGTCGTACCGTATCTGTCGTGACCGGCACCAACCCAGAAGGTACTCCCGCGGACGGCATCGACCCCGACGACCTCGAGACGTGTCTGCGTGTCCTCGACCGGGCCGCGGAACTCGGCGAGGACCATCCCGACTCGATCCGGGTGCAGCGGTCGGTGGGCCACATGTTCAAGCTCCTCAAGAAGGCCCGCCGCGCCGAGGTGCGTCGCGCCCGCCAGGAGGCGGACAAGGCCGTCATCGAGGCCACCGCCACCGGCTCCCCCACGCGCATCGACGACGAGACCGCCGGTATCCGTCTGGTCTCCAACACGCCGGGCGCCGTCGCCGGCCACCTGCAGCGCGCGGTCGCCTGCTACGTGTGCAAGCAGCTCTACACCCAGGTCGACGCCTTCTACCACCAGCTGTGCCCGGCCTGTGCGGCAGTGAACCGCGCCAAGCGCGACCCGCACATGGACCTCACCGGACGTCGCGCCCTGCTCACAGGCGGCCGCGCCAAGATCGGTATGTACATCGCTCTCATGCTGCTGCGCGCGGGCGCCGACGTCACCATCACCACCCGCTTCCCGCGCGACGCCGTGCGCCGCTTCGCGTCGATGGACGACTACACCGACTGGGCGGACCGCGTCCACGTGATCGGCGTGGATCTGCGCGACCCCGCGCAGGTGGTGGCGCTGGCCGACGAGGTCGCCGCCGCCGGTCCGCTCGACATCCTCATCAACAATGCCGCCCAGACGGTGCGCCGCTCCCCCGGTTCCTACTCGGGCCTGGTGGACGGCGAGTCCGCCCCGATCACCGGCCGCGCCGCGAACATCCCCATGGTCACCATGGGCCGCACCTCCGAGCTGCACCCCGCCGCACTCATGGGTGGCGAGTCCGCCCTCATCGGGTCCGAGGAGGCCGAGCGCGAGGCCGACCACATCGCGACCCTCGCGCTACAGGCCGGGTCATCGTCCCTCGAGCGGATGGCCGCGGGCACGGCCATCGACGCCGGCGGGCTGCTGCCGGACGTGGTGGACCACAACAGCTGGGTGGCGACCGTCGAGCAGGTGGAGCCGATGGAGATGCTCGAGGTGCAGCTGTGCAACTCGGTGGCGCCGTTCATCCTCGTCTCCCGGCTTCGCCCCGCGATGGCGGCGTCGAACGCGCGGCGCAAGTACGTCGTCAACGTCTCGGCGATGGAGGGTCAGTTCTCGCGCCGCTACAAGGGCGCCGGGCACCCGCACACCAACATGGCCAAGGCGGGCCTCAACATGCTCACCCGCACCTCCGCGGAGGAGATGTTCACCGAGCACGGAATCCTCATGACGGCCGTGGACACCGGCTGGATCACCGACGAGCGCCCGCACGTGACCAAGGTCCGCCTCCACGAGGAGGGCTTTCACGCCCCGCTGGACCTGGTCGACGGCGCTGCCCGCGTGGTGGACCCGATCGTGCGCGGCGAGGCCGGCGAGGACATCTACGGTTGCTTCCTCAAGGACTTCGAGCCGAGCCCGTGGTGAGCGTCGACGCCGTCCACCTGATCCTGACCGAGGACCTGCTTCCGACTATCCGCGCTGCCGTGGCCGACCTCGGCGGTGACGGTCCGGACACCCTGGTGCACACCCGGCCGACGCCCGCGGGCTCCGGGTGGCCCACCAATTCCGCCGCCGCGCTCGTCCATCACGTGTGCGGGGTGGTGACCTCGTGGGGTGCGGCGTGCCTCGGCGGCGAGAGCATCTCCCGCGACCGCGAGGCGGAGTTCGATTTCGCCGGCCCGGTGGAGCCCGAACTCGACCGCCTCGCCGCGCTCATCGACCGGTTGCCCGGCTGGCTCGCCGCGGCGGTCGTTCGCGGGGACCTCGCCGATCCCGCCGGCACCACTGTCGACGTCGGCCGCGCTCGCGCGGCGGGGACCTTCACCCCGGACTGGGTGATGGCACACATCCTCCACGAGGTCGCCGCCCACACCGGCCAGCTGCAGGTGACGCGCGACGTGCTGGCCTCGCGGGGCCCCTCGCGGTGAGCCCCCTGCCGGTCCTGCTCGACTGCGACCCGGGCATAGACGACGCGCTGGCGATCGCCTACCTGGTGGCCGAGCACCGAGCCGGGCGGATCGACCTGACCGGCGTGGTGTGCACGGCCGGCAACGTGGGACTCGAGGACACCGTCGCCAACGCCCTGGCGTGGCTGGACCTCGCGGGCGCACCGGCGATCCCGGTTGCCGCCGGGGCGCCCGGCCCGATCGCCGTCCCCCACGTGCTGACCCCCGAGACGCACGGCCCCCGCGGGGCGGGGCACGCGGAACTGACGACGACGAGGGCGGTCGACGCCCGCGACGGCGCCCGCCTCTGGGTGGAGCTGGCGCGCGCACATCCGGGTGAGCTGGTGGGGATCGTGACCGGTCCCTCGTCCAGCCTGGCCCGGGCGGTGGCGCTCGACCCGGCGCTCCCCGGTCTGTTGGCGCGCCTGGTCGTGATGGGTGGGACGTTCCGCGGGCACCCGGGCAACACCACCCCGGTCAGCGAGTGGAATGTCGACGTGGACCCGGAGGCCGCCGATCGGATCTGCCGGGTGTGGGAGGATGCGCGGGCCGCCGACACCGCTGTCGTCGCCCCGCTGTGGTGCGGCCTGAACCTCACGGAGCGGGCCGTGTGGACGCCAGAGCGCTCGCGGGTGCTGCTCGCCGCCGCCGACACGCCGCTGACCCGCGCGCTGGTGGACGCGCTGCGGTTCTACTTCGAGTTCCATGAGTCCGTCGGCGAGGGTTACCTGGCGCAGGTGCACGATCCGCTGGTCGCCTGGCTCGCGCTGCACCCGGGATCCGAGGTGTCCGAGCCCGCGCACGTGCGGGTCGAGTGCACCGGTGAGTACACGCGCGGGATGACGGTCGCGGACGTGCGTGGTCAGCGCGGGAGGGTCGAGAACGCGGCGATCGCGATCGACGTCCTGGTGCCGGGCGGGCCGGACGCGATCCTGGACGAGATCTGCGCTGCCATAAGCTCGCTGGCGGCCTCCCCGGGCTGGCCTGACCGAGTCGGGCGTCCGGGCTAGTTCCCCGGCCGTGTGAAGTTGCGGGTCGGGGGCGCCGGGTCGGGGACGCACTCCTCGGTGGCGTGCCCGCGCAGCGAGGTCGCGCACGCCACCCCGGCCGCCGCGCCGGTGCCCACGGCGATCGGCACGAGCTGCAGGCCGGTCACGATGTCGCCGGCCGCGTACACCCCGCCCACGTTCGTCAGCTGCAGCGAGTTGACTATGAGGCCCCCGTGTTCGTCCATCTCGCAGCCCAGAGCCTCCGCGAGTTCGTTGGTCGGGTGGTGTGCGTAGGAGAAGAACACCTTCGACCCCTCGATCACCCTCCCGTCGTCGAGGCGCACGCCCTCCAGCGCGCCGGGGGCGCCGACCAGCTCGCGGGCGACGCCGTCGACCACCTCGATGTTGTGTTCGGCGCAGGCGGCGCGCTGGTCATCGTCGAAGGCGGGGTCGGCGTCGCTCTCGGTGACGATGACGACCTCGGACGCCCAGTCGAGTAGCTCCGAGGCGTACGCGGGCACGTGCGCGCCGACGCCCAGCACGATGATGCGCTGGTTCGCGGCGGTGAGGCCGTCGCAGGCCGGGCAGTGGTGCACGTCTTTCCCGTAGTGGTCGTCGATCCCGGCGAGCTCGGGCAGCCGGTCGCGTACGCCTGTGGCGAGGATGATCCGCTTGGCGATGACGGTGATCGTGTCGTCCGCGCGACCGTTCGAGGTTCTCGCCTGGGTGATGTGGGCGACGAACCTCTCGTCGGATTCCTTCTCCAGATCGGCGACGATGCCGTCGACCCGGCGGACGGTCGGATACCGTTCGAGGCCCTCGTGGATGTCTGCATAGAATTCTGCGGGCGTCGTGGGCCCGGTGCCGAGCATGCCGTGGATCTCCGTGGCGGCGAGGTTGCGCTGGTGGCCCGCGTCGACGAGCAGGGTCGATCGCTGGTATCGGCCCACCCACGTCGCGGCGGACAGCCCGGCTGGGCCTCCACCTATGACGAGGACGTCGACCGATTCGGGAACCGGCTCTCTCAGGGACGGGGGCAGGGTGCCGGTGTGGGCGTCGTTCATGGCTGTCCTCTCGCGGGCGTCCGGTGAAGCCACCCTACGGAAAACGGTGGGCGGCCCCCGCGTACGCGGCTGATGGGACTAGAACCGGTGCTAGGCTCCACCGGATGTCCGACGGCCCCGTAGGGCCCGGACACGTATCGTCGTCCCCTGTCACCGCTTTGGGAGAGTCCATGAGGTCTGTCGCTGCCGCCCTGATCGTCGCCGCGGGCGGAGCGGTGGCCGCTCGCGCCGCGGTGTGGGCGGCCGCGCGTCGTCGGGCGGGCCGGCCGGTGTTCACGATGGCGGGTCCGGGCGCCGCGACCCCTGGTTCCGTCCACCCGGCCGACACCACGACACCGGTCGCGGCCGCGGGGTCCGGCTCTGCGCGTGCGGGACGCACCCCGCGGACCCCGGGCCCGGGCGGCGCGATACGCCCTCCGGCTGGCGCCAAGGGCTTCGTCCCGGCCCTCGAGGGAATTCGCGGTCTCGCTGCCGTCGGCGTGCTCACCACGCACGTCGCGTTCGTCACGCGGTCGTCCACCGGCACGCCGATCAAGAGACTGTTCGGCCGTCTCGACCTGGCCGTCGCGGTCTTTTTCGCCAAGTCCGGTTTCCTGTTGTGGCGTGCGCACGCCGATCACGCCCGCCGGGACAGGCCGGGAACGGCGAGGCCCACACGCGAGTACCTGCGCTCGCGGCTCGTGCGGATCATGCCGGCCTACGCCGTGCTGGTCGCCGCCGCGATGCTGCTGCTCAAGCAGAACCACGTCAACGGGCCCGCCTCGTGGATCGCCAACCTGACCCTCACGCAGATCTACACGTCGAACTTCCTCGTCGCCGGCCTCACCCATGCATGGTCGCTCGCGGTGGAGATGGCGTACTACCTCGCGTTCCCGCTGCTGTGGACCGCGCTGAGGGGCCTGCGCGGCGACGCCGCGAAGTGGAGGATCCCGGCCATCGCCGCGTTCGGCGCGTCCGGTCTGGTATTCCCCGTGATCCCGTGGCACGCGCTCGGCCTCCTGCCGACCGATGTCAACGTGCAGATCCTCCCGCCGTCGTTCACCGCGTGGTTCGCCGCCGGGATGCTGCTGGCCGAGATCGTCACCGCGCCCGAGGGCACGCTCGTCCGGGCCTGCCGCGATCGACTCGCGCGCTGGGGCTGGTGGATCGCCGGTGGGGCGGCGCTGGTCGTCACCACCGTGCCGGCGTGGTTCTCCGAGGGCTTCGTCCATCCGGGGCCGCTCGAGTTCGCCGCCCGCACCGGGCTGGCGGGCACGATGGCGTTCCTCGTCCTGGCCCCTGTCGTCCTGGCGCCGGAGGGCACACGGTTCCCCGTGCTGGAATCGGCTCCGCTGCAGAAGGTCGGTACCTGGTCGTACGGGATCTTCCTGTGGCACCAACTCGTGCTGCACGCCGCGTTCCCCCTCACCCGCACTCCGCTGTGGGCGCCGCGCATGGCGGTCATCTGGCCGGTCACGGTTGCGGGTTCACTGGCGGCCGGTGCCGCGAGTCACCGTTTCCTGGAGGAGCCCGCGCGCAGGATCATCGAACGCCGCTAGGTGCGGGAGCGCTCAGGAATCGAAGGCGTCGATGATCGCCTGTGCGGCCAGTGCCGCCGTGAGCGTGCCGTCGCGGACCTGCTGCTCGACCTCGGGCGCCACCCTCTTGACGTCGGGATCCGCGGCCAGGCGTGCCATGAGCGTCTCGTGCACCATCGACCAGGTCCAGTCGACCTGCTGGCGGGCGCGACGCGCCTCGACCTCGCCGATCTCGGCCATCGTCTGCTGGTGCTTGCGGACCGCGTCCCAGAAGCCGTCGAGGCCCTCGCCCTCGAGGCCGGACATCGTCAGGACGGGCACCTTCCACACCGCATCGGCCGGCCTGACCAGGCGCAGCGCGGCCCCCAGCTCGCGGGCGGCCCGCTGGGCGTCCTTCACGTGCGGCCCGTCGGCCTTGTTCACGGCCACCACGTCCGCGAGCTCGAGGACGCCCTTCTTGATGCCCTGCAGCTGATCACCCGTCCGCGCGAGAGTGAGGAAGGTGAAGCAGTCGACCATGCCGGCCACGGTCACCTCGGACTGGCCCACGCCGACGGTCTCGACGAGGATGACGTCGAAACCGGCGGCTTCGAGCAGGACCATCGTCTCCCGCGTCGCCTTCGCGACGCCGCCGAGCGTGCCGGAGGTCGGCGAGGGCCGGATGTAGGCCCGCGGCTCGGTGGAGAGAGTGGCCATGCGGGTCTTGTCGCCGAGGATCGAGCCACCGGTACGCGTGGAGGAGGGGTCGACGGCGAGGACCGCCACCTTGTGGCCCTGCTCCACCAGATAGAGGCCGAGGGACTCGATGAACGTCGACTTGCCGACTCCCGGCACCCCGGTGATGCCGATCCGCAACGCCCCGCCGGCGTGCGGCAGGGCGCCGAGGAGCAGCTGCTGGGCCTTCTCCCGGTGGGCCGGATTGGTGGACTCGAGCAGGGTGATCGCGCGGGCCAGCACGGGCCGCCGGTCCTCCAGCACTCCCTCGAGCAGCGCGTCGACGTCGATCTCGCGGCGGGGGCGCGGCCCGGTCGACCTGGGCACCGGACCCCGCGGGGCGCCGGTGCCCGCCGTGGTGGACATGGCGCCCAGGGGGTTCCCCGAACCCGCCGGATCAGGTCCCGAGCCGAGCCGTGTCACGTCCGATCAGGCCTCCGTGGCGTCGGTGGCCGCCGACGACAGGTCGTAGCCGAGCTCGCCGGCGAGGGTGTCGAGCAGCCCGATCGCGGCCTCGGCGATGACCGTGCCGGGCGGGTAGATCGCGGCGGCACCGGCGTCGTAGAGCTCCTGGAAGTCGCCGGGAGGGATCACGCCGCCGACGGTGACCATGATGTCCTCGCGGCCCACCTCGGCCAGAGCCGAACGCAGCGCCGGCACGAGCGTGAGGTGCCCGGCCGCGAGCGAGGACACGCCCACCACGTGGACGTCGGCGTCGGCGGCCTGCTGGGCCACCTCCTCCGGCGTCTGGAACAGCGGACCCATGTCCACGTCGAAGCCGAGGTCGGCGAACGCGGTACCGACGACCTTCTGGCCGCGGTCGTGACCGTCCTGGCCCATCTTGGCCAGCAGGATCCGCGGGCGGCGCCCGTCCTGCTCGGCGAACGCATCGGCCATCCGCATGGCCCGGGTGACGTTGTCCACGGCGCCCTCCTTGGTGACCTCCTGCCGGTACACACCGGACAGGGTCTTGATCTCGGCCTTGTGACGACCGTAGACCTTCTCCAGCGCGTCGGAGATCTCACCGATGCTGGCGTGGGCCCGGGCGGCGTCGATGGCCAGCGCGAGGAGGTTGTTCTCCAGGTCGCTGCTGGGGCCACCGGAGGCGGCCTCCGTCAGTCGGGCGAGGGCGGCCTGGCAGGCGTCCTCGTCGCGCTCGGCCCGCAGCTTCTCCAGCTTGGCGAGCTGCTCGGAGCGCACGCGCGAGTTGTCGACCTTGAGGACCTCGATCTCCTGGTCCTCGGTGACGACGTACTTGTTCACGCCGATGACCGGCTGGCGGCCGGAGTCGATGCGCGCCTGCGTGCGGGCCGCGGCCTCCTCGATGCGCAGCTTGGGGATGCCCTCGCCGATGGCCTGCGCCATGCCGCCGGCCTCCTCGATCTCCAGCAGGTGGAGCCGGGCCTTGTCGGCGAGCTGCGCCGTGAGCCACTCGATGTAGTACGAACCTGCCCACGGGTCGATCGGGCGGGTGGTGCCCGACTCCTGCTGCAGCAGCAGCTGGGTGTTGCGGGCGATTCGCGCCGAGAAGTCGGTCGGCAGCGCGAGCGCCTCGTCGAGAGCGTTGGTGTGCAGCGACTGCGTGTGGCCCTGCGTGGATGCCATGGCCTCGATGCAGGTGCGGGCGACGTTGTTGAACACGTCCTGGGCCGTCAGCGACCAGCCCGAGGTCTGAGAGTGGGTCCGCAGCGACTTGGACTTGGGGTTCTTCGGACCGAACTTCTCGACGAGCTCACTCCACAGCAGACGTCCGGCGCGCAGCTTGGCGATCTCCATGGAGAAGTTCATGCCGATCGCCCAGAAGAACGACAACCGCGGTGCGAACTTGTCGATGTCCAGGCCCGCGTCCAGGCCGGCACGTAGGTACTCGACACCGTCGGCCAGCGTGTACGCCAACTCGAGATCGGCCGTCGCCCCCGCCTCCTGGATGTGGTACCCGGAGATCGAGATGGAGTTGAAGCGCGGCATCTTCTGGGAGGTGTAGGCGAAGATGTCCGAGATGATCCGCATGGACGGCTTGGGCGGGTAGATGTAGGTGTTGCGGACCATGAACTCCTTGAGGATGTCGTTCTGGATGGTCCCAGCGAGCTGCTCCGGCGTCACCCCCTGCTCCTCGGCCGCGACCACGTAGAACGCCAGGATCGGGAGGACCGCACCGTTCATGGTCATCGACACCGACACCGACGAGAGGTCGATGCCGTCGAACAGCTCCCGCATATCGAGGATGGAGTCGATCGCCACGCCGGCCATGCCCACGTCACCGGCCACGCGCGGGTGGTCGGAGTCGTAACCGCGGTGGGTGGCGAGGTCGAACGCCACGGACAGGCCCTTCTGCCCGGCGGCGAGGTTGCGGCGGTAGAAGGCGTTGGACTCGGCAGCGGTGGAGAAGCCGGCGTACTGGCGGATGGTCCACGGCTGGTTCACGTACATCGACGGGTACGGCCCGCGGAGGAACGGAGCCGCACCGGGCACGGTGTCCAACGGGAAGGGGGTGATCTTCTCGCCGTCGCCGGTCGGGGCGGTGCCGGCCTCGACGGCGTCACGGTCGGCCTTGGTGTAGACGCGCTTGACGTCGATACCCTCGGGCGTCTCCCAGTGCGCGTCGGAGGCGATGCCGTCCTCGACCGCCACGGAGGCGGCCCGGGCGTCGGGGCCGTCGGTGTCGCGGAGGGAGGCGGTGCTGAAATCGGGGAAGGTCGTCATATCACTTCACTCCCAGCTGGTCGAGGAGGGTGGTCAGGGCGGCGACGGCGTCGATGCCGAGCGCCAGGTAGCCGTCCGGGCGGTCGGTGGCGCCCACCGGGAAGCCCTTCTCGGCCCCGGCGAGGTAGACGGTCGACACGCCCGCGTCGCGGAGTGCGCGCACGGCGGCCTCCCCCTCGGTGGCGTAGCGCTTGTCGGCGCCGCAGAGCACGGCGATGTCCTCACCCTCGCGGGCGGTGGCGTACTGGCCGGCCTCGGTGACACCCGGGTTGCGCGCCTCGATGCCGCCGGCGGCGAGCAGGTTGGCCACGAACGTCACGCGCGGCGTCGTCTCGGCCTGCGGGCCCAGGCCCGCCAGGAGGACGGTCGGCCGGGATCCGGTCGCCTCCAGGTGCGCGTCGGAGCGGTCACGCAGATCCTCGAACGCGCGGCCGTACCGGTAGTCGTCGCCGCCACGGCGGGAGGCGTCGAGCGGCGGCTCGGCCAGGTTAGGGAACTCGGACACGCCAGTGATGGGCGCCGCGCGGCGCGCGATGTCGTTGTCGCGGGCCTCGCGGACCCGGGCGATGGCCGCCCGCACGGTCCCCGACTCGATCGCCGCGACCAGGCCGCCCTCGGCCTCCACGGTCTGGAGGGCCGACCACGCGGCGTCCGCGAGGGAGTCGGTGAGCGACTCGACGTACCAGGAGCCGCCCGCGGGGTCCACGACGTGGCCGAGGTGGGCCTCCTCGAGGAGCAGGAGCTGGGTGTTGCGGGCCATGCGCTCGGCGAACGAGCGGGAGGTGCTCTCGAGCCCGCCGGGCACGGAGGCGTCGAAGGGCAGGACCGTCACGGAGGTGGCGCCGCCGACGCCGGCGCCGAACGCGGCGAGCGTCGTGCGCAGCATGTTCACCCACGGGTCGCGGCGCGACATCATGGCGGCGGAGGTCACGGCGTGCTGCGGTGCGCCGCCCGACTCGGGGGCGTCCAGCAGTTCGGCGACGCGGGCCCACATGAGGCGGCCGGCGCGGAACTTGGCGATCGACGTGAACTGGTCGTCGGTCGCGGACAACCGGAACGAGATCTGGCGCAGCGCGGCCGCGGCGGGCACGCCCGCCGAGACGAGCGCGCGCACGTACTCGAGCCCGGCGGCCACCGCGTAGGCCAGCTCCTGGGCGTCGCCGGCACCCTTGTCGTGGAAGACCGTTCCGTCGGCGACGAAGGTCCGGATGGTCTCCTCGCGCTCGGACATCCGGGCGGCGAGTGCGACCGCGGCCTCGAGCCCGATCGAGTCGGTACCGGCGTAAGCGGCGGTGACCGGCGCGGCGCCCAGGTCGGCGATGACCGCGGCACGGTCGGCGACCCCGTCGCCGGCCGAACGGCGCTGGTCGAGCAGGTCCAGGAACGCGCCGGCGACCTCCTCGAGGCCGGCTCCCGAG
Organism: Dietzia cinnamea NBRC 102147; assembly: GCF_001571065.1. Taxonomy (GTDB): domain Bacteria; phylum Actinomycetota; class Actinomycetes; order Mycobacteriales; family Mycobacteriaceae; genus Dietzia; species Dietzia cinnamea. The sequence goes on along the minus strand of NZ_BCSW01000016.1, from coordinate 2,998 downwards.
TCGAAGGTGACCGGGGCCAGATCGAGGTAGACGTCCTTGAGGACCCTCGCGAGGTCGGCGGCGGGCACGGACAGCCAGAGCGCCGAGACCCCTTGGCCCAGCAGATCCAGGACCTCGTCGTTGACCTCGGAGGCCTCCCCCGTCGCCTCCACGCGGGCGCTGACGTGCCAGCCGCTGTCGGGCAGGCCCGACCGGTCCCCGCCGCGGACGAACGGGAACCGCCCCGGTGCGGGGCGTTCCGCGATCTCGTCGACCCGGGTGTAGAGCGGGTTGATCTCGATGCCGTCCCGGGTGGTGGCCACGAGGGCGCGCCACGCGTCCACCGGCATGTCGGCGGGATCCTTGCGGGCGGCCTTCGCGAGGACGGCTCCCACAGAGGCGTACCAGGAGTGAAGGTCAGGACCTGTGGTCGGACTGGTCACCGGTACCTCGTTCTCGTGTGGAGTGAAGGGGGTCACTGTCGGACTCTAGCCGAGCCCTGTTCGCAGAGGGAACGCGGCAATACCCGCTGGCCCGCACGCGGGGGAAGGCGTCCGCCCGCACGCCGGACGGGTTGGCCGGTACGCGTGGACTACAGTCGCCCGCGTGCGGGGACGGGTGATCGCGTGGGTGGGGGCCGTGGCGCTCGTCGTGCTGGTCGCTACCTTCGTGCCGACGCCGGGCCTCGAGCAACTGCGCGAGTGGGCCGCGCAGTTCGGGCCGTGGTTCGCCGCGGCGTTCTTCGCCGCCTACGCCGTCGTCACCGTCGCGCCGATCCCGCGTTCGACCTTCACCTATTCGGCGGCCGTGTTGTTCACCCCGGCCGTGGCGATCCCCTGTTCCCTGGTCGCCACCGGCGTCGCGGCGGCACTGGCGTTCGTCGCGGTGCGGCGGCTCGGTCACGAACGGACGGCCGCGCTGCGGGCGCACCCCCGCGTGGCCGCCGTGGACGCCCGACTCCGTCGACGCGGGTGGTTGTCCGTGGGGAGCCTGCGACTGGTGCCGGCCGCGCCGTTCTCGGTGGTGAACTACGCCGCCGCCCTCACCTCGATCCCCTACCCGCAGTTCATCGCGGCCACGGTGATCGGTAGCGCCCCGGGAACCGTCGCCGCGGTCCTGCTGGGCGACTCGCTCACGTCCGGCGATGGTGCGGCCGCACTGTGGGCCACGGTCGGGTTCGCCGCCGTCGGACTCGCCGGGATGGTGCTCGACGCCCGGTTGCCGGTCAGGCCGGCTCCGTGACGAAATCGACCAGCCGCTCCACCGCGCCGAGCAGCGCCGGCTCGACGTCACGGTAGGAACTTACCGCCGCCAGTACCCGACGGAATCCATCGGCGGGCTCGCCCCAGCCCAGTCGCCGGCAGATGCCCGTCTTCCAGTCCTCGCCGCGTGGCACCACCGGCCACTCGCGGATGCCCACCGCGGACGGCTTCACCGCCTGCCAGATGTCGACGTACGGGTGGCCGGTGACAAGAACGTTCTCGCCCAGGCCGGCGACGATCCTCGACTCCTTGCTGCCCTCGACCAGATGGTCCACGAGCACTCCGAGGCGCGCCGAGGGTGTGGGTCCGAACTCGGCGACCAGCGCGGCCAGGTCATCGATGCCGTGGAGCGGCTCCACGACGACACCCTCGACCCGGAGGTCGTGGCCCCAGATCTTCTCGACCAGAGCAGCGTCGTGGATGCCCTCCACCCAGATGCGGCCCGCCCGGGCCGTGCGGGCGCGCAGGCCTTCTACCTTCCGCGACCCGGAGGCCGTGACCGCGGGCCCGCGACGGGCGGCCGGGACCGGCTTGCGCAGGGTCACCGGTGAGCCGTCGATGAGGAAGGCCGAGGGCGTCATCGCGAAGAGGCGGACCCGACCGTGCCGGTCCTCGAGTTTGACGAACTCGCCGTCGTAACTCCGGTCGAAACCCACCACCGCGCCGCAGAACCCGGACTCGGCGTCCTCCACCACCAGGTCCCGCTCGGCGTCGACGACGGGGACCTCCGGGCGGCGGCGCCGCGCCGTCCCGGACAGGATGTCGGAGCCGTACATGTCTGCCATGGCCAGACACCGTAGCCGCAGTCGTGCCGGCGGTACCGGCGGCGCACCGTCGGTAAGATCGATCGTCATGTCCCGACCCCTCACCCGTGACTCCGTGCTGTCCCCGGCGTGGCCGTTGCCCCTCCACCTGCTCCGGACCGCGTGGGCGGATCAACCCTTCGACGAACTGGCCGGGTATGTCTCCGGTCTCGCCGGGTCCCATCTGCTCGACATCGTCGGCGAGCCGGTGCGGATGCTGGACGGGCTCTCCCCCGCCGGCGGTCCCACGGGCCTGCTGCCGGACCTGGTCACCACGCTGCGGCGCGCCGGCCGTGAGCACCCGGCACCCGAGGTCCTGTCCCTGCTCACGGCCGCGCCCGGTGACTCGTCCAGCCTGCCCCCGATCCCTTCGGTCCGGGCGGACGTGGCAGACGCCGGCTGGGGCGTGCTCATCCGCGACCCCGCCTCACGCGAGGCGGTGTGCCTGACTGGTGTCCAGCCCCATCCGGACGTGCTGCGCTGGCGGGCGCGCGGGGTGCTCGACTGTCCGGTGGCACCCCAACCGGCGGGCCCGTCGGAGGCGTTGGCCGAGCTCGGTCGCGCTGTCATGGACGCCGCCGAACTCATCGAACGGACCGCGCTGCGGACCGGACCGACAGCGCAGGTCGACATCCACGGCCACGTGACGCGGTTGCCCGCCGGGCTCCCCCCGCGGGTGGTGGAGCTCGTCGACCGGATCGACCGGGTCGAGGCCATTATCGCCGTCGCCCTGGACCAGCCGGACGTAGGCGCGGACCCGGCCGCGCGCGAACCGGTGCTCCGGCGCCTGATCGCGGTCAAGGACGCGGCGCGACGGTCCGCCGTGGCCGCGGCCGGCGACGCCGCTCTCCGGGCGCGCTAGTTGTACTGACCACGGACGTTGCGTCACCGGTCGGCATGGCGGGCTGACATGAGGAAGACCTCCGTGTGAGGTGTGAAAGCGACCAAGCAAAC
>NZ_BCSW01000015.1 GCF_001571065.1 Dietzia cinnamea NBRC 102147 | reverse complement strand
CTAGCATCTCGACGCTGGTCTCGCCCGGCTCGTCGCCCGTGACGCGGGGTGCCGACGGATCCAGTTCGTAGGCGCGCCACGCGACCTCCACCTCGGTGTCGGGATGCTCGACCCGGAAGGAGTCCAACGCCGCCTCCAGGTGCCGTTTGCCGATCCAGCAGAACGGACAGATGACGTCGGACCAGATGTCGATGCGCATACCCGGGTGCAACGCCCCGGCGAGGTCCGGGATTCCGAGGAGGCCCGGGTAGCATGGACCGGCCCGGTCCCACGTTCGGACCGCGGTGTCAGCCCGGGCGGCCCGTCGCCGCCCGACGTCCACTGCCGAGGAGATCGTCCCCCGTGTCCGAGAACCGCATGCCTCAAGCCGATGTCGACGCGACGGGTGCGGCCACCGTGACCACCGTCATCCCGGCCGGTGAGCCGGCGGGCAAGATCCTCGCCGAGCGCGAGCTCCAGTCGCGCAGCGGGCCGGAGACCATCGTCGTGGTGCGCGACCCGGAGGGCACCCTTCGGGATCTGTCGTGGGCGCCGGAGGCGGACACCGAGGTCGAGCTCGTCCGCGCCGACACCGAGGACGGCCGGTCGGTGATCCGACACTCGTGTGCGCACGTGCTCGCCCAGGCCGTGCAGGACAAGTTCCCCGAGGCCAAGCTCGGCATCGGGCCGCCGATCGAGAACGGCTTCTACTACGACTTCGACGTCGCCGAGCCCTTCACCCCCGAGGACCTCAAGGACCTCGAGAAGCGGATGAAGAAGATCATCAAGGCCGGTCAGCGCTTCTCGCGCCGCGAGTACGCCTCGCTCGACGAGGCCCGGGCCGAGCTGGCCGGCGAGCCGTACAAGCTCGAGCTCATCGAGGACAAGGGTCGAGCGGACGCCGGCGACGAGAGCGGCGCCGAGGCGCTCGAGGACTCCGAGATCATGGAGGTGGGCGCGGGCGCACTCACCGCGTACGACAACCTCAACCCCCGGACCGGTGAGGTCATCTGGTCCGACCTGTGCCGCGGGCCCCACACCCCGACCACCAAGTTCATCCCCGCGTTCACGCTCACCCGCTCATCGGCCGCCTACTGGCGGGGCGACCAGAGCAACGCCGGCCTCCAGCGCATCTACGGCACCGCGTGGGAGAGCACCGAGGCCATGGACGCCTACCTCGACCGACTGGCCGAGGCGGAGAAGCGCGACCACCGGCGGCTCGGCACCGAGCTCGACCTGTTCAGCTTCCCCGACGAGATCGGTTCCGGTTTCCCGGTGTTCCACCCGCGCGGCGGAATCATCCGCAACGAGATGGAGCAGCACTCCCTCAGGCGCCACCTGGCCGCCGGCTATTCGCTGGTCAACACCCCACACGTGACCAAGGGGGATCTGTTCCGCAAGTCGCAGCACCTGAGCTGGTACTCGGAGGGTATGTTCCCCCCGATGGTGCTCGACGCCGAACACGACGCGGACGGCAACGAGACCAAGCCGGGGCAGGACTACTACGTCAAGCCCATGAACTGCCCGATGCACAACCTCGTCTTCGACTCCCGCGGTCGCTCGTACCGTGAGCTGCCACTGCGGATGTTCGAGTTCGGCACCGTCTACCGGTACGAGAAGTCGGGCGTGATCCACGGGCTCACCCGCGCCCGCGGCTTCACCCAGGACGATGCGCACATCTACTGCACCGAGGAGCAGATGGAGGGCGAGATCGCCTCCGTGCTCTCGTTCATCATCTCCCTCCTGCGTGACTACGGTCTCGACGACTTCTATCTGGAACTGTCCACCAAGGACCCGGAGAAGTACGTCGGCGGCGACGAACTGTGGGAGCGGGCCACCGAGACCCTGCGCCGCGTGGCGACGAATTCCGGGCTCGAACTCGTGCCGGACCCGGGCGGGGCCGCCTTCTACGGTCCCAAGATCTCCGTGCAGGCACGTGACGCGATCGGCCGCACCTGGCAGATGTCGACCGTGCAGCTCGACTTCAACCTGCCCGAGCTGTTCGATCTGACCTACAACGCCGCCGACGGGACCAAGAAGCGCCCCGTCATGATCCACCGCGCGCTCTTCGGCTCGATCGAGCGGTTCTTCGCCGTGCTCCTCGAGCACTACGCAGGCCTGTTCCCCGCGTGGCTCGCGCCCGTGCAGGTGGTGGGCATCCCCGTCGCGGAGGCGCACGAGAAGCACCTCGAGGACGTGATCGACGAACTGCGCGGCAGGGGCATCCGAGCCGAGCTCGACACGTCCGACGAGCGGATGCAGAAGAAGATCCGCAACCACACCACCGGCAAGGTCCCGTTCATGCTGCTGGCCGGCGACCGCGACGTGGAGGCCGGCGCCGTGAGCTTCCGGTTCCCCGACGGCACCCAGCTCAACGGTGTCTCGCGCAACGCCGCCATGGACAAGATCGCCTACTGGATCAACTCGCGCCGCAACGACGTGCCCACCGCGGAGCGCGTGTGACGTCCGGGGACTCGGTGCCGACCGAGGAATACCGCCAGTTCGGCGTGGGCGAGGACCGTCTCCAGCTGCTGTGGGCGCCCTACCGGATGTCCTACATCGCGGAGACCCGCCCGGAACCCGCCGAGGGGATGACGGGGGAGCCGTTCCTCGACATCCCCCGGATGAGCGACGAGGACGGGCTGGTGGTCGCCCGGGGCGACCATGTCTACGTCGTACTCAACCTCTTCCCGTACAACCCGGGTCACGCCATGGTGGTGCCGTACCGCAAGGTGGCGAACCTGGAGGACCTGGACGACGACGAGTCCCGTGAGCTGATGTCCTATACGCAGCACCTGATCCGGGTCGTCAAGGCGGTCTCGGCACCCGATTCGTTCAACGTCGGGCTTAACCTCGGCGGCGCGGCCGGCGGGTCGCTGTCCGACCATCTGCACCAACACGTCGTCCCACGCTGGATCGGGGACGCCAACTTCATTACGGTGACCAGCGGCACCAAGGTACTGCCGCAGCTCCTCCGTCAGACACGGCAGCTGCTCGCCGAGGCGTGGTCCACCACGGGGTCCCCGGCTACCGTGCCCGGGTCGACCACACCTTCTAGGTAAGCGGGGGGACGAATGCTCAGCGAGTACGGAAGGTCGGGGGTCACCCGGGTGACGCACCCGTTCGCGACGCTCCTCGTCCGGGCGGGCGTCACGGCCAACGGCATCACCCTGACGGGGCTCGTGCTGACCAGCGCCGCGGCCGTCGCCCTGTTCGGCAACGGACTGCTCGTCGCGGGCGCGATCGTCATCGCGTTGTGCACCCTGCTCGACCTGGTCGACGGCGCCGTCGCGCGTGCCGGCGGCGGCGGATCGCCCTACGGCGCCCTGGTCGACGCGGTGTCCGACCGGGTCGCGGACGGCGTGATCCTGTCCTCCCTGCTGTGGTGGCTCGTCCACGCCGAGCCCGACAACCGCTACGCCCTCGTCATGCTCCTGGCCTGCCTGGTGCTGTCACAGGTGGTGTCCTACTCCAAGGCCCGCGCGGACGCCGGCGGCCTGCGTACCCCCGGCGGGCTCATGGAGCGCGCGGACCGGCTGGTGCTCATCCTGCTCGGCGCCGGGCTCGAGGGACTGGGTGTCCCGTGGGCCCTCGAGGTCGGGCTCACCGCCGTCGCGGTGGGCAGCCTCGTCACGGTCGTCCAGCGGGTGTGGGGCGGGCGCACCGACTACCTCCGGCGCGTGGCCCACGAGGACGTCGCCACCGCACCGGCCACGGGGCCGGGAGACCGATGAGCGACGTGCCCGAGCGCCTGTCCGACCTGGGCTACGCGGCCGGGTGGGCCGTGGTCCGGGCCCTCCCCGAAGGCCTGGCGCGGGCGCTCTTCCGCACGGGCGCCGACATCGCCGCCCGTCGGCAGGGCCCCGATTCCCAGCTGCGCAGGAATCTCGCCCGGGTCCTCGGCGTCGCCCCGGCGGAGGTCCCCGACGAGCTCATCCGCGACTCCTTCCGGTCCTACGCCCGGTACTGGCGGGAGGCGTTCCGCCTGCCGTCCATGGACCGCGAGGCCGTCGCCCGCGAGATGGACCGCACCATCGACGGGATCGAGCACCTGGACGCGGCTCTCGCGCAGGGGCGTGGCGTCGTGGTGGCGCTACCCCACTCGGCCAACTGGGACCTCGGTGGCACCTGGCTCGCGCGGCGGTACGGCGGGTTCGCCACGGTCGCGGAACGCCTCAAGCCGGAGTCGCTCTACCAGCGCTTCCTGGACTATCGCGAGAGTCTGGGGTTCACCATCTACCCACATACGGGCGGACCCACCCCACCGCTCGACGCGCTGCGGGACTACCTCGCCGGAGGCGGCATCGTCGCTCTGCCGGGGGAGCGGGACCTGCGCCGGACCGGTGTGCCCGTGACGTTCTTCGGCGAGACCACCCGCATGCCCGCCGGGGCCGCCAGGCTCGCGGTGGAGACCGGCGCACCGTTCCTCGTGGCCCAGTTCTGGTACGACGGCCCCGACACGATGCGCGTGCGGGTCACCCCGCCGATAGACGTCTCCGGGGGAGTCGAGCCCGCCGTCCAGGCGATGGCCGATCTGTTCGCCGAGGGCATCGCCCGCCACCCCGCGGACTGGCACATGCTGCAGCCCCTGTGGCTCGACGACCTGTCGGCCGAGCGGCGAGAGCGGATCGAGGGCTGATCCGGCCGTGCGTATCGGCATGATCTGCCCCTACTCCTTCGACGCCCCCGGCGGAGTACAGGCCCACGTCGTGGACCTCACGGAGGAGCTCCGCCGTCGCGGGCACACCGTCCGCGTCCTCGCGCCGGGCAGCCCCGGCAGTGCCCCGGTCTCCGGTATGACGCTGACCGGGCCGGGCGTCCCGATCCCGTACAACGGGTCCGTCGCCCGGCTCAGCTTCGGGCCCGCGACCTGGCGAGCGACCCGGCACTGGCTCCGCGAACAGCCCCTCGACGTGCTGCACATCCACGAACCCAACGCCCCCGGGGTCGGCATGTTCGCTCTCGCGATGTGTTCGGGCCCCATCACGGCGACCTTCCACACCTCCACCACCGGGTCGATGATCCTCGACGCCGCGGACGGCGTCCTGGCGCCGCTGCTCGAGAAGATCCGTGGCCGCATCGCCGTGTCGAGCCTGGCCCGCCGCTGGCAGATGGAGGCCCTGGGCTCCGACGCCGTGGAGATCCCCAACGGTGTCGACGTGGGCGCCTTCAGCGACGTCGACACCTCAGGGGAGCCGACCGACGCCCCGACCGTGACGTTCCTCGGCCGTTACGACGAGCCCCGGAAGGGGATGGGGGTCCTCGCCGCCGCGCTGCCGGCCGTCCTGCGCGAGGTGCCGGACCTGCGCCTGCGGATCATGGGCGACGGCGACGAGCACGCCCTGCGGGCACGGCTGCCCGCCGGTCTGGACGTGGAGTTCCTCGGCCGCGTCGACGACGCCCGCAAGGCCGCCGTCCTGGCCGCCGCCGACGTCTACTGCGCCCCCAACACCGGCGGCGAGAGCTTCGGCATCGTCCTCGTGGAGGCCATGGCCGCCGGCACCGCGGTCGTCGCCTCGGACCTCGACGCGTTCCGCCGGGTCCTGCGCGACGGGGAGTGCGGAGAACTCGCGGCGGTCGGGGACGCCGACGCCCTCGCCGGCGCCCTCAAGGCTGTCCTGACCGACCCCGCCCGCCGGGCCGAGCTGTGCACCAGTGGCAGCGAGGCCGTCCGGGAGTACGACTGGCCCGTCGTGGCGGACCGGGTGATCCGCGTGTACGAGACGATCCGCGCGCCGGGGGAGACGCTCCGTGTCCGTTGAGCTGATCGTCCTCGTCGTCGTCGTCGTTCTCGTCGCGGCCCTGGCCGCTGCCCTGCTCGGCGCCTACCTCACCGCCCACCGGCTGGACCGGCTGCACATCCGCACCGACCTCGCCCGCGCCGCGCTGGCCGGCGCCCTGGAGCGGCGCCACGCGGTCGCCGCCGCGGTCGCGCGTGACCTCGCCGACCGCGACCCACCGGGGGCCTACCGCCTGTTCCACGCGCTGGCCCGCGCCCGAGCGCATCCCCCGGACGCCGTCGCCGGGCCCGACCCGGCGCCCCAGCCGCCGCCGCGCCGGAGGACCGACCGGGCCGACGACGACGAGCCCGGCGAGAACGCAGAACTGGCCGAGAACACGCTCGGCATGATGCTGGCCGCGCTCGACGTGGAGGCACTGCCCGTCGACCTCGCCAGCGAACTCGAGGACGCCACCGACCGCGTCTCCATGGCCCGCCGCTTCTACAACGACGCCGTGCGGGACACCCGAGGTCTGCGCGAGCAGACCGCCGTCCGCGCCCTCCGACTGGCCGGCCGGGCCCCCATGCCCGACTACGTCGAGCTCGTCGACGCCCCGCCCCCGCGCGCCTGACCCACCCGGGCGGGACGGCGGTTGGGGAACGGAGGTGAGGGCGACCTACACTGGTAGGCCTGAACACGTCGTCTGAGCCAGGAAAGGCCAATTTCGTGAGCGAGCCGCAGTCGAGCGAGAACACCACCGGAACAGCCCGCGTCAAGCGGGGCATGGCCGAGATGCTCAAGGGCGGCGTCATCATGGACGTCGTCACCGCCGAGCAGGCGAAGATCGCCGAGGACGCCGGTGCCGTGGCCGTCATGGCCCTCGAGCGTGTTCCCGCCGACATCCGCGCCCAGGGCGGCGTCGCTCGCATGAGCGACCCCGACCTGATCGACGGCATCATCGAGGCCGTCTCGATCCCGGTGATGGCCAAGGCCCGCATCGGCCACTTCGTCGAGGCCCAGATCCTGCAGGCACTCGGCGTGGACTACGTCGACGAGTCCGAGGTCCTCACCCCGGCCGACTACACCAACCACATCGACAAGTTCGCCTTCACCGTGCCGTTCGTCTGTGGCGCGACCAACCTCGGCGAGGCGCTGCGCCGCATCACCGAGGGCGCGGCCATGATCCGCTCCAAGGGTGAGGCCGGCACCGGCGACGTCTCCAACGCCACCACCCACATGCGGTCGATCCGCCAGCAGATCCGCAAGCTCCAGAGCCTGCCGGAGGACGAGCTGTACGTGGCGGCCAAGGAGCTGCAGGCCCCGTACGAACTCGTCAAGGAGGTCGCGGAGAAGGGCAAGCTCCCCGTGGTGCTGTTCACCGCCGGCGGCATCGCCACCCCCGCCGACGCCGCGATGATGATGCAGCTCGGCGCCGAGGGCGTCTTCGTCGGTTCCGGCATCTTCAAGTCCGGCAACCCGTCCGAGCGGGCCAAGGCGATCGTCAAGGCCACCACCTTCCACGACGACCCGGAGATGCTCGCGAACATCTCCCGCGGCCTCGGCGAGGCCATGGTCGGCATCAACGTCGACGACATCTCGGAGCCCCACCGGCTCGCCGAGCGGGGCTGGTGACCCGCCGGTGGCGAAGATCGAGGACATCCTCGACCTCGAGCGGATCGACCGCGACCTCTACCGGGGCCCCGCGATCCGCACCCATCTCCAGCGCACCTTCGGCGGACAGGTGGCCGGTCAGACCCTGACCGCCGCCGTCCGGACCGTGGACTCCGACAAGCACGTCCACTCCCTGCACGGGTACTTCATCCGCCCGGGGATCCCGGACGTGCCCACCGTCTATCAGATCGACCGACTGCGGGACGGGCGGAGCTTCGCCACCCGACGGGTCACCGCCATCCAGGAGGGCGAGCCGATCTTCACGATGTCGGCCTCGTTCCACCTGCGCGACCAGGATGGGATCGAGCACCAGGACCAGATGCCCCGCGTCGTCGACCCCGAGGAGATCCCCGTGCCCTCCGTCGACGACCTGGATGAGGTCCACCGCGTATTCGTCGACGAGTGGGCCCAGTGGGACATCCGGTTCGTCCCGCGTGACGGGATGCCGACCAGTTCCGCGCTGGCCGCGCAGCAGCGGGTGTGGTTCCGGTGCGTCGACACCCTCCCGGACGACGCGAACTTCCACGTGTGCACGCTGGCGTACATGTCCGACATGACCCTCCTGGGGTCGGCCAAGATCCCGCACCCGGACGAGCCGACCCAGGACGCCTCGCTCGACCACGCCATGTGGTTCATGCGTCCGTTCCGGGCCGACGACTGGCTGCTCTACGACCAGACGTCCCCGTCCGCCTCCGGGGGGCGTGCCCTGACCCAGGGGCGGATCTTCGACCGATCGGGCCGACTCGTGGCCGCCGTGACCCAGGAGGGACTGTCCCGGCGACTCAATCCCGGGGCGCAGTCGTTCCCCGTGGACACCTCCGGCTCCACGTCCGTGTCGTGACCGGACCCGCACCGACGATCGGTGTCCTCGCCCTGCAGGGTGATGTCGCCGAGCACCTGTCCCACCTCGAGGCCGTCGGCGCGCGGGCCGTCCCCGTGCGCCGACGGTCCGAACTGGACGCGGTGGACGGCCTGGTCCTACCCGGTGGCGAGTCCACCGCCATGAGCCGGTTGATGGACGTCCACGAGATGTATGAGCCCGTGGCCGAGCGGATCTCCGACGGCATGCCCGTCTACGGGTCGTGCGCCGGCATGATCCTGCTCGCCTCGGATGTCCTGGACACCCGGGCCGACGCGACCTGGTTCTCCGCGATCGACATGACGGTCCGCCGCAACGCCTTCGGACGGCAGGTCGACTCGTTCGAGGCCGACCTCGTCGTCGACGCCCTCGGCGCCGACCCGGTACGCACGGTGTTCATCCGCGCGCCGTGGGTCGAATCGGTCGGCTCCGACGTGCAGGTCCTCGCCGAGGTCCGCGCCTCCGACGGCCGAGACCACGTGGTCGCGGTGCGTCAGGGCAACGCCCTGGCCACGTCGTTCCACCCGGAGGTCACCGACGACGTGCGCGTCCATCGGTACTTCCTCGACATGGTGCGGCAGACGACCTCGTAGACTGGGCGTTCAGCGGGCCTCGAGCGCAGCCCCGCGCCGGGCCGCCGGACGGCGGGACCCGGTCCCCAGACCCCCGGAGGGCGGAACATCAATGGCAGGCCATTCCAAGTGGGCCACCACCAAGCACAAGAAGGCGGCGATCGACGCCAAGCGCGGCAAGCTCTTCGCCAAGCTCGTCAAGAACATCGAGGTGGCCGCCCGCACGGGCGGCGGTGACCCCGCCGGAAACCCCACTCTCTACGACGCCATCCAGAAGGCGAAGAAGAACTCCGTCCCGGCCGACAACGTCGAGCGCGCCCGCAAGCGCGGCGCCGGCGAGGAGGCGGGCGGCGCCGAGTGGGAGACCATCATGTACGAGGGCTACGGCCCGAACGGCGTGGCCATGCTCATCGAGTGCCTGACCGACAACCGCAACCGGGCCGCCGGCGAGGTGCGCACGGCGATGACCCGCAACGGCGGCAACCTGGCCGACCCCGGCTCCGTCGCGTACCTGTTCGCCCGCAAGGGGGAGATCGTCCTGGACAAGGGCGAGCTGACCGAGGACGACGTCCTCATGGCCGTTCTCGATGCCGGAGCCGAAGAGGTCAACGACCTCGGCGAGCAATTCGAGGTGGTCTGCGAGCCCACCGACCTGGTCGCGGTGCGCACCGCCCTGCAGGAGGCCGGGATCGACTACGAGTCCGCCGAGTCGGGGTTCCGCGCCTCGGTCGAGGTGACCGTCGACGCCGACGGTGCCGCAAAGGTCTTCAAGCTGATCGACGCGCTCGAGGACTCCGACGACGTACAGAACATCTACTCGAACATGGACGTCCCCGAGGACGTGCTGGCGAGCCTCGACGCCTGACGGCCGACCCCGCTGGTAGGGTCTCGAACGTAGGTTCTACCACCGGTCGAGGAGAGGTCGCAGATGCGCGTCATGGGTGTGGACCCGGGGCTGACCCGGTGCGGGCTCGCCCTCATCGTGACCGCCCCGGGTCGCGCGGTCACGGCGCTCGACGTGGACGTGGTGCGCACGACCTCCGACGAGCCGCTCGAGCGGCGCCTGCGGGCCGTGCACTCCGTGGCCGACGAGTGGATGGAGATCCACCGCCCGGACGTGGTGGCCATCGAGCGCGTGTTCGCGCAGAACCAGGTCTCGACCGCCATGGGTACGGCTCAGGCGGCGGGTGTCGTCGCGCTGGCGGCGGCCTACCGGGAGATCCCCGTGGCGTTCCACACCCCGTCGGAGGTCAAGGCGGCGATCACCGGTAGCGGGCGCGCGGACAAGAAGCAGATGACCCTCATGATCACTCGCATCCTGGGTCTGCAGAAGCCGCCGAGCCCGGCCGACGCCGCGGACGCGCTCGCCCTGGCCGTGTGCCACAGTTGGCGCGCGCCCATGCAGGGTCGGGTGGCCTCGCTCAATGCCCACGTCGCCCGCTCGCGGGCCGGCTTCGAGGCGAAGGTCGCGGCCGCCAGGGAAGCGGCGGCATCGGACGGGACCGGGCGGCGCGACCCGGCCGCCGACCAGGAACGCGCCCGGGCGGCCGCCCGGGGCATGGCGCGGACGAAAGGAGTGCGCTGGTGATCGCCTCGATCCGGGGGACGGTGGCCGAGATCGGCCTGGACCGCTGCGTCGTGGAGACCGGAGGCGTCGGTGTCCTCGTACACGCGACCCCGGCCGCGCTCGCGGGACTACGGCGCGGCGCGGAGGGCATGCTCCACACCGAACTCGTGGTCCGCGAGGACTCGCTCACCCTCTACGGTTTCGACTCCGTCGACGCGCGGCAACTGTTCCTCACCGTGCAGACCGTCTCCGGCGTCGGACCTCGGCTCGCGCTGGCGATCGTCGCCACACTCGAACCCGAGGCCCTCATCCGCGCACTCGGGACCGGGGACGTCAAGGCGCTGACCCGGGTACCGGGCGTCGGCAAGCGCACTGCCGAGCGGATGGTCCTCGAGCTCAAAGACAAGGTCGGCCCGGTGCCGGACGGTGACGCGGCGACCGCCGTGGGCGGGACCGGGCGCGCGCCGGCCGCCACCGAGGTGGCCGACGCCCTGGAGGGCCTGGGCTTCTCCGCCGCGGAGGCCGAGAAGACCGCCACCGCCGTACTGGACTCACAGCCCGACCTCGACCCCGCGCAGGCGCTGCGCCTGGCCCTCAAGTCACTCGGTAAGCGCTGATGACCGGTCAGAACGGCATGACGGGAGGCGGCGCGGACGCCGGGGACGGGCACGAGGCGGAGCTCTCGGCCTCGCTCACCCCGTTCGACACCGACGTCGAGGGCGCGTTGCGGCCACGCAGCCTCGGGGAGTTCATCGGGCAGGAGACCGTCCGCGAGCAACTCGATCTGGTCCTCACCGCCGCCACCCGCCGCGGAGTCGTACCCGATCACCTGCTCTTCTCCGGACCGCCGGGGCTGGGCAAGACGAGTCTGGCCATGATCGTGGCCGCCGAGCTCGGCGGTTCGCTGCGCATCACGTCCGGCCCGGCCCTCGAGCGCCCCGGGGATCTCGCCGCGATGCTCTCCAACCTCATCGAGGGCGACGTGCTGTTCATCGACGAGATCCACCGCATCGCCCGGCCGGCCGAGGAGATGCTGTACCTCGCCATGGAGGACTTCCGCATCGACATCATGGTGGGCAAGGGGCCCGGGGCCACGTCGATCCCACTGGAGATCGCCCCGTTCACCCTTGTCGGAGCAACCACGCGCTCCGGCGCGCTCACCGGTCCACTGCGCGACCGCTTCGGGTTCACCGCGCACATGGACTTCTACACCGACGCTGACCTGGCCCGGATCGTCACCCGCGCGGCCGAGATCCTCGCCATCCCCGTCGACCCCGACGCCGCCCTGGAGATCGCCGGTCGTTCCCGCGGCACGCCCCGGATCGCCAACCGCCTGCTGCGGCGCGTCCGCGACTTCGCCGAGGTACGGGCGGACGGCCGCATCACCGTGCCCGTCGCGCGCGCGGCCCTCGAGGTGTACGAGGTCGACGAGCTGGGACTCGATCGCCTGGATCGCGCCGTGCTACGCGCGCTGCTCGTCCAGCACGAGGGCGGACCGGTGGGCCTGAGCACGCTGGCCGTGGCGGTGGGGGAGGAGTCGACCACCCTGGAGGAGGTCTGCGAGCCCTTCCTCGTCCGCGCGGGCCTGCTCGCCCGGACCCCCCGGGGACGCATCGCGACCGCCGCGGCGTGGGACCACCTCGGGCTCACCCGCCCCGACAAGACGCCCTCCGAGCCGATGCTGCCGGTCGAGGTCGACCGGGGCCCCGGCGCGCGCGGCTGAGCCCCGGGCTGGCATCCTCGGACGGGACCGTCCGTAGCCCGGACCCGACCCACCGGACCCGGAACCCGCGGGTCCACACCAGGAGGATCCCATGGGACTGGAACTGCTGCTGCCGTTGATGATCATCGTGCTGCTCGTGCTGATGTTCATGCAGAGCTCGAAGCAGCGCAAGGCGATGAAGGAACTGCGGAAGATGCAGGAGTCCCTCGCCGCGGGGGACCACGTGCTCACCACCTCCGGCCTGCACGCCACCATCGTCGGCGTAGACACGGACACCCTCGAGCTGGAGATCGCGCCCGGGATCCGCACCCGCTGGGACCGGCGCGTCATCCGGGAGAAGTTCGACACCTCCGCCGCGCCGGAAACCGGATCGGGGACCGACGCGTCGGGTTCCCGGTAGTCGACTACCGGCGAGTAGTGTAGTGGGGCCGCCCAGCCGGAGGCCTCAGACGAAGACCGAGAGAGATCACCTGTGTCGCCAGTACGTTCTCGAGGCGCCGACGCCCGCCCCAGACCCTGGGCGCTGCTGTCCAGCTTCTTCCTGGTGCTGTTCATCCTCTTCCTCGCCGCGTTTGCCGTCGCGGACAGGGGGCTGACCCCGAAACTGGGGATCGACCTCCAGGGCGGAACCCGTGTCACGCTCATCCCCAAGGGCGATCCCGACGAGGCCGACCTGCGGCTCGCTCAGGACATCATCCGGGAGCGCGTCGACGGCCTCGGCGTCGCAGGGACCACCGTCGTCATCGAGGGCAGCAACATCGTCCTCACCGTCCCCGGCGAGGACTCCAGCCAGGCGCGCGACCTCGGCACGACGTCCCAGCTGACCATCAGGCCGGTGCTCGAGGTGCAACCCGTCGCGGAGGGGGACCGTGAGCCGGTGCCCGCCGACAAGGGCGATCGCGAGGCCGTGGCCGCCGCCGTCGAGGAGGCGCGCGCGGAACGTCAGGGCGAGCCCGCCGAGCTCATCCAGAAGCTACCCACCTTCCGGTGCCCCGAGCGGGACGTGCTCGCGGGCTTCGACGACCCGGCGCAGGCTCTCATCGCCTGCGGGGAGGGAGCCAAGTACGTCCTCGGTCCGGTGCCGCTGCTCGTCGGTGAGCCCGAGGACGGGCAGCGACTCGACGGTCAGCAGATCGTCAAGGACTCCGTGAGCCACGGTTTCAACCAGCAGGCCGGCAAGAACGAGGTCTCGTTCCGTTTCAACGCCGGTCCCGGCGAACAGGGCAGCGCCACCTGGTCGCGCCTGACGCAGGAGAACCTCCAGCGTCAGATCGCGATCCTCCTCGACGGCGAGGTGATCAGCGCCCCCGTCGTGCAGGGCGTCACGCCGGTCGGGTCCGCGACCTCCATCACCGGTGACTTCACGATCGACGAGGCGGCCTCACTCGCCGCAAACCTGCGCTACGGCGCGCTGCCCATCTCCTTCGAGGACCCCAACGTCGACAACGTCCCGGCCTCCCTCGGGCTCGCCTCCCTCGAGGCGGGACTACTCGCCGGCGCGATCGGCTTCCTGCTAGTGCTGGCCTACTCCGCGTTCTTCTACCGCCTGCTCGGCGTCCTCGCGTTCGTCTCGCTGCTGCTGTCCTTCCTGCTCACCTATGTCGTCCTGGTCTTCCTCGGCTACACGGTCGACTACAGCCTCGACCTGGCCGGGATCGCCGGCCTGGTGATCGGCATCGGTATGACGGCCGACTCCTACGTCGTGTTCTTCGAGCGGATCAAGGACGAGTTGCGCGACGGGCACCGGTTCAGATCCGCCGTGCCCCGGGCCTGGAAGAGCGCCGGCCGCACCATCGTCACCGGCAACATGGTCAGCCTCATCGGCGCCGTCGTGCTCTACCTGCTCGCCAGCGGAGAGGTACGCGGCTTCGCCTTCACTCTCGGCCTCACGACCGTCATGGACGTGTTCGTGGCCTTCACCGTGACCTGGCCGCTCGTCTACCTGGCCTCGACCCGGCCCCTGTTCGCCAAGCCGTCGGCCAACGGGATGGGCCGGATGGAGAACCTCCAGGCGGCCGCCGCCGAGCAGCGCCGGCTCGACCGACAGGCCGAGAAGGAGACCGAGGAGACCGCGGATCGCGGGGTCACGGCGACCATCCGCGGCCCGGGCGGCGACACGCTCACCGAACCCCGGACCGACCGACCCGCCACCGACGAGGAGGAGGGCCGATGAGCACTCCCACCAGCACCGCGACCGAGAGCGGCGCCCCGGCCGGCGCGCCGACCGGCAGTCTGTTCACCCGGCTCTACACCGGTACCGGCGCGTTCGGCATCGTCGCGAACCGACGCAAGTTCTACGTGCTGACCGTGGTCATCGTCGCCATCTGCCTCGCCAGCATCATCTTCCGCGGCTTCAGCTTCGGCATCGACTTCACCGGCGGTACCAAGCTCTCCATGCCCGCGGGCAATCACGACCAGGACCGCGTAGCCGCGGTCGTCGAGGAGGCCATCGGCGAGGAGCCCCAGACGGTCCAGGTCGTCGGCGCGGGGGCCGCGCGGATCGTCGAGGTCGAGACCCGGTTCCTCACCAGTGACGAGATCCGCGCCGCCAAGAACGCGATGTTCGAGGAGTTCCAGCCCGTCACCTCGGACGGGGTCGCCTCGGTCGAGGCGATCGGCGACTCCGCCCGCAGCGAGAGCTGGGGTGGTCAGGTCACCAAGAACGCGCTGATCGCCCTCGGCGTGTTCCTCGTGATCGTCTTCGGCTACATCGCCTTCCGCTTCGAATGGCAGATGGCAACGGCCGCGATCGTCGCGCTGCTGTTCGACGTGGTGACCACCGCCGGGGTCTACTCGATCATCGGCTTCGAGGTCACTCCCGCCACGGTCATCGGCCTGCTGACGATCCTCGGTTTCTCTCTGTACGACACGGTGATCGTGTTCGACAAGGTCGAGGAGAACACGCGGGGCATCAGACACACCGCCACACGGACCTACGCCGAGGAGGCCAACCTCGGCGTCAACCAGACTCTCATGCGGTCCATCCACACCACCATCATCGGTGTCCTGCCGCTGCTGGCGCTGGTCGTGATCGCCGTGTGGATCCTCGGCGTGGGTACGCTGCTGGATCTCGCCCTGGTCCAGATGGTCGGCATCGTCACCGGCACCTTCTCCTCCGTCTTCCTCGCGACGCCACTGCTGGTGTCGTTGAAGAACCGTGACCCCGACATCCGACGCCAGACCGCCAAGGTCCTGGCCCGACGCGAGAAGGCCGAGGCCATCGCATGACCGACTCATCCGTCACCCACGTCTCACCGACCATCAGCTCCTCCGTCGAGCGTCTGATGCGCCGCGTCGAGGACTTCCCGTCCGCGGGCGTCCAGTTCTGCGACCTCACGCCCGTGCTCGCCGACCCCGACGGCTTCGACGCCGTCGTCCGCGGGCTCATCGCCGGTCACGAGATCGGCACCGTCGACTACGTCGCCGGCCTCGACGCGCGCGGCTTCCTGCTCGCCGGAGCCGTCGCCGTGCGCCTCCACACCGGCGTCCTGGCCGTCCGGAAAGCGGGCAAGCTACCGCCGCCCGTGCACTCGCGCTCCTACGAGCTCGAGTACGGCGCCGCCACGCTCGAACTGCCCGCAGACGGGCTCGACCTGCGCGGCAAGCGGGTCCTCGTCGTCGACGACGTCCTCGCCACCGGTGGCACCCTCACCGCGGCGGTCGGCCTGCTGGAGGACTGTGGCGCCGTCGTCGCCGGACTGTCCGTCGTTCTCGAGATCCCCGGCCTCGGCGGCCGGGATAGACTGGCCGGCACACCGCTGACCTGCCTCACGGTCGCGTGACCCCCGGCCGCTCCTGACGGCCCGACACTGCAGGGAGGAGCCGGAGATGACGCAGCACCAGAACCCCGCCGGCAACCCCGACGGGGGCGGCCCCACGGGTAAGAAGGCCACGCCGCAGCCCACCACCCAGCCGCTGCCGGTGATCCCCGGCTCCCGGCCGTCCGCCGGACGCCGGGTCCGGGCGCGGTGGGCGCGTCGACTCACCTCCGGTCTCACGGTCACCTCCACCCCCGCGGTCCTCGAACCGCTCGTCCGCGTCCACCGCATCCACCACGCCAAGGCGGATGTGGGGCTCCTGGCGCGCGCCTACACTCTCGCCGAGCGCCAGCACGAGGGCGTGTACCGCAAGTCCGGCGACCCCTACATCACCCACCCGCTGGCGGTGGCCACCATCTGCGCGGAGATGGGCATGGACACCACCACGCTCGTCGCCGCCCTCCTGCACGACACGGTCGAGGACACCGACTACTCGCTCGAACAGCTCGAGGCGGACTACGGGGGAGAGGTCGCCCACCTGGTGGACGGCGTCACCAAGCTGGACAAGGTCGACTTCGGCGAGGCCGCCGAGGCAGAGACCATCCGCAAGATGATCATCGCCATGGCGCACGATCCCCGCGTCCTGGTCATCAAGGTGGCCGACCGCCTGCACAACATGCGGACCATGCGCTTCCTGCCACCGGAGAAGCAGGTCAAGAAGGCCCGCGAGACCCTCGAGGTGATCGCCCCGCTCGCGCACCGGCTCGGAATGGCCACCGTGAAGTGGGAACTCGAGGACCTGGCCTTCGCGATCCTCGAACCGAAGAAGTACCAAGAGATCGTCCGGCTGGTGGCCGACCGCGCACCCAGCCGTGACGTCTACCTCAACACCGTGATCAACCGGGTCAAGGCCGACCTGGAGAAGGCCAACATCCAGGCCCGCGTCGAGGGACGGCCGAAGCACTACTGGTCGATCTATCAGAAGATGATCGTCCGCGGTCGCGAGTTCGACGAGATCCACGACCTCGTCGGCATCCGCGTCCTGTGCGACGACGTGCGGGACTGTTACGCGGCGATCGGTGTCGTCCACTCAACCTGGAAACCCATGCCGGGCCGGTTCAAGGACTACATCGCCCAGCCACGCTTCGGCGTCTACCGCTCCCTGCACACGACCGTGATCGGGCCGGACGGGAAACCTCTGGAGATCCAGATCCGCACGCACGAGATGCACCGCAACGCCGAGTACGGCATCGCCGCGCACTGGCGGTACAAGGAGACCCGCGGCAAACACAACGGCGACCCCGCCGAGGTCGACGAGATGGCGTGGATGCGCCAGCTCCTGAGCTGGCAGCGCGAGGCCGCCGACCCGGGGGAGTTCCTCGATTCCCTCCGTTTCGAGATGACCAGCAAGGAGATCTTCGTCTTCACCCCCAAGGGCGACGTGATCAACCTGCCGGTCGGCGCGACCCCCGTGGACTTCGCCTACGCCGTCCACACCGAGGTCGGCCACCGCTGCATCGGCGCCCGGGTCAACGGCAAGCTCGTCGCCCTCGAGCGCCCGCTCGAGAACGGCGAGGTGGTGGAGGTCTTCACCTCCAAGGACCCCAACGCGGGACCGAGCCTGGACTGGCAGAAGTTCGTGGTCTCCGGCCGCGCCAAGAGCTCGATCCGGCAGTGGTTCGCCAAGGAGCGCCGCGAGGAGGCTCTCGAGCGCGGGAAGGACCTCATCACCCGCGAGGTCCGTCGCGGTGGCGTCCCCGTCCACCGGGTGTTCTCCAACGAGTCGATCGCCGGCGTCGCCCGCGAACTCGGCTTCACCGATGTCACCGCCCTGTACACGGCGATCGGCGAGAACCACGTCTCCGCCAAGACGGTGGTCGGGCGTCTCGTCGCGGCCCACGGCGGCGTCGACGAGGTCACCGAGGAGCTCGCGGACCGGTCGCGGGACAAGACCATCACCCCGCACCGCCCCACGCCCGCGGGCGCCGGCGTCCTCGTCGGAGGCGTGGAGGACGTCCACGCCAAGCTCGCCCGCTGCTGCACACCGGTGCCCGGCGACGAGGTCCTGGGCTTCATCACCCGCGGCGGCACGGTGAGCGTCCACCGGACGGACTGCACCAACGCCACGGACCTCCATCGCGAACCCGAGCGGTTGGTCAAGGTCGAGTGGACGCCACAGCCGGGGTCGCTGTTCCTCGTGGCCATCCAGGTCGAGGCGCTGGACCGGCACCGGCTCCTGTCCGACGTCACCAAGGTGCTGGCTGACGAAAAGGTCAACATCCTGTCCGCGTCGGTGCAGACCGCAGGTGACGACCGGGTCGCGATCTCCCGGTTCACATTCGAGATGGCCGACCCCAAGCATCTGGGCCACGTCCTCAACGCGGTCCGTCGGGTCGAGGGCGTCTTCGACGCCTACCGGATGACGTCCAACTCCTAGGCCCGGCGAGCGCCGGAGCCGCACGAACGACTTCGCCCCGGCCGGATGGCCGGGGCGGTGTCGTCCAGGTCGCGATCCGGGCGGGCCCGGGCCGGGTCACTCCTCGGGCAGACCCTCCTGCGCGTCGACCGTGACCTTCTCGATCTGGACCGGACGCTTGGGCGCCTGGTAGTCCTCGCTCATCGGATCGTTGCTCTTGATCCCGCCCTCGGCGATCCGGTCCAGGACCTCGAGCCCCGACTCACCGATGGTGCCCATGACCGAGTACTCGGGCGGGAGCATGGAGTCCTCGTAGACGAGGAAGAACTGGCTGCCCGCACTGTTCGGCGCCTGGGACTTGGCCATGGCGACCGTGCCGCGCGGGTAGACCGACATCCCGGAGCCGTCCTCCGCCACGGGGAGATCGGTGGGCGGCTCGTCGACGATGGAGTAGCCGGGACCCGAGAGGCCGGTGCCGGTCGGATCCCCGCACTGCAGCACGGAGAGCTCGGCGCCCTCCTCACCGATGGTCAGGCGGTGGCACTCGGTGTCGTCGAAGTAGGACTGCTCGGCCAGATGGACGAAGCTCTCGACGTTGCAGGGGGCCCCGGCCCGGTCCAGCTCGAGCGGGATGTCCCCGGCGTTGGTCGCGATGGTGATCTGTGCGGTACCCCGGCGGGGCTGGTCGCCGCTCGGCGGCTCCACCTCGCGCCTGGTCTCCTCGATCTCGTCGATCTGCTCGTTGAAGCGCTCGGCCTCTTCGACCACCTCGGGGCCCTGGTCCTCGAACTGCGCGGGATCGACCTTCTCCATGGGGGTCTCCGCCGGGTACTCGCAGGTGACCCAGTTGGCCGCGTACTCCTCGGCGCGCGCCTGCTCGGTCTTGTTCCAGACCACGACCCCGACGATCCCCAGCAGGACCACCACGACGACAGCGGCGCCGGCGATCTTGAGCTGCTTCTCGCGGCGAGCCTGGGCCTCCATCTGCTCGCGCAGGCGCTGGCGCGCCTCGGCTCGGCGTTCCTGGTTGGTGGACACTGACCCTCCTGGGGACCTGGACTAGGCTGGAACGGTCGGCCGGATCGACTCGCCGGGTCTCCTCACGGAGGCCCCGGGGACGGTCCGGCCCAGGGTCCTTGTCTACCAGGTCGGGCAACGTCGATCGCACACCACTCCGGTGTCGGACCGCGTTGACCCGACGCCGCGCGCCAGGCGCCGTGGATTGTCGAAGAAAGGGAGTACGGGACGTGCAGATCGTCGGTTTCCCCGCCGGGATGTTCCAGACCAACTGCTACATCGTGTCCGACGACGCGGGGGACTGCGTGATCGTGGACCCGGGCCAGGACGCCGAGGAGCAGGTGCGCCGCCAGGTCTCGGAGGCGGGCCTGCGGCCGCGTGCGGTGCTGCTCACCCACGGTCACCTCGACCACATCTGGAACGCCCGGCAGGTCGCGGACCACTACCGCGTCCCCGCCTACATCCACCCCGACGACCGCCCGATGCTGTCTGATCCCGGCAAGGGCCTGTCGCTCGACCTGTCGGCCATGCTCAAGGACATGACGTTCACCGAGCCCGCCGAGGTCGTCGAGGTTTTCGACGGCGACACCCTGCGGTTCGGGTCGATGACCTTCGACGTGGACCACGCCCCCGGCCACAGCCCCGGTTCGGTGTCCTTCCGGATCACCGTGCAGACCGAAGAGGGACCGCGGATGGTGGTCCTCGGTGGCGACGTACTGTTCCAGGACGGGGTCGGCCGTACCGACCTGCCGGCGGGGGACACCGAGGTGCTCATGCAGTCGATCGCCAAGAAGTTCCTCGTCCTGGATGACGACGCGGTGGTCCTGCCCGGACACGGCCCGTCCACCACGATCGGTCGCGAGCGCCGGTCCAACCCCTTCCTGCGCGACCTCTAGACCGACCGGCGCCCCCGCCCCCTATCTGACCCGAGGACTTTCCCTGTGACCGGCACCGAGAAGAAGACCGCCCTCAAGGCCCCCAAGGGCGTGCCCGACTACGTCCCCCCGGCGTCGGCCGGGTTCGTCGCCGTCCGCGACGCGATCACCACCGCCGCCCGGCGCGCCGGCTACGGCCACATCGAGCTGCCGATCTTCGAGGACACGGCGCTGTTCGCCCGCGGGGTGGGCGAGTCCACGGACGTGGTCTCCAAGGAGATGTACTCGTTCGAGGACAGGGGCGGCCGCAGCGTCACGCTGCGGCCCGAGGGCACGGCGGGGGTCATGCGTGCGGTGATCGAGCACGGGCTGGACCGCGGACAGCTGCCGGTCAAGCTCTGTTACGCCGGGCCGTTCTTCCGGTACGAGCGTCCGCAGGCCGGCCGCTACCGGCAGCTCCAGCAGGTCGGGATCGAGGCCATCGGGGTGGACGACCCCGCCCTCGACGCCGAGGTGATCGCCGTGGCCGACGAGGCGTTCCGGTCGCTCGGCCTGACCGGCTTCCGCCTCGAGCTCACCTCGCTCGGCGACGAGACGTGCCGCCCGCAGTACCGCGAGCGGCTGCAGGCGTTCCTCGCCGGCTTGGATCTCGACGAGGCGACGCGTGAGCGCGCGCGGATCAACCCGCTGCGCGTGCTCGACGACAAGCGCCCCGAGGTGCGTGAGCAGCTCGAGGACGCGCCGCTGATGATCGATCACCTCTCGGACGCCAGCGCCGAGCACTTCGCGACCGTGCGGGCGCACCTGGACGCGCTCGGCGTGCCGTACACGGTCAACCCCCGCATGGTCCGCGGCCTGGACTACTACACCAAGACGACCTTCGAGTTCGTTCACGACGGCCTCGGTGCGCAGTCCGGGATCGGCGGCGGAGGGCGCTACGACGGGTTGATGGAGCAGCTCGGCGGTCAGGCCCTGTCGGGCATCGGCTTCGGGATCGGTGTCGACCGCACGGTGCTGGCGCTGCAGGCCGAGGGGATCGATCCGGCGGCGCAGGGGCGGGTCGACGTGTACGGCGTCGCGCTGGGGGCGGCGGCCAAGGCGGCGATGGTTCCGGTCCTGGCGGAGTTCCGCCGCAACGGGCTGCGGGCCGACATGGCGTACGGCGACCGGGGGATGAAGGGCGCGTTCAAGGCGGCGGACCGGTCGGGCGCGGCGGTCACGGTCGTCATCGGCGAGAACGAGCTCGAGACCGGCACCGCGGTGGTCAAGACGATGTCCACCGGCGAGCAGGAGCCGGTTCCGCTCGAGGCGATTCTCGGGCACGTCACCCGGGCCGTCGGGCGCTGACTCCTCCCGCGCGTCAGAGCTGCGCGCGGAAGGTGTCGCAGGCCTGCACGGAGCCCTGCTCGTAGCCGGTGAGGAACCACTGCCTGCGCATCTCGGACGAGCCGTGGGTCCACGAGCGGGGGTCGACGCGCCCGCCTCCGGTGCGCTGGATGTGGTCGTCGCCGATGGCCTCCGCGGTCCGGACGATCGCATCCACGTCCTGCGGGGTCAGGCTCTCCAGTAGCGGCGGGCCGCCGTCGGGCGCCGGTGTGGAGGTCGCGTAGTGGGCCCAGAGCCCCGCGTAGCAGTCGGCCTGGAGCTCGACGCGGACCGCTCCGGAGGACGGGCCCTGCGGGTCCTGCTGCGAGCGTCGGATGTCGCCGAGCATGGTCTGCAGGTGGTGGCCGAACTCGTGCGCGACGACGTACATCTGCGCCGCGCCGGAGGGCGGTCCGCCGAGCTGCCCCACGAGGACGCTGTCGAAGAACGAGGGGTCGATGTAGACGGTCTGCCCGGCGGGGCAGTAGAAGGGGCCGATGTCGGAGGAGGCGGCACCACAGCCGGTGTCGACGGCGCCGCTGAAGACGGTGGTCCGGGGCTGGACCCAGCTCATCCCCACCTGATCCGGCAGCTGGATTGTCCAGACGTCCTCGAGGCTCTCGGTGGTGGCGACGATGCGGCAGATCGTGTCGGAGTTGGCCTGTTGCAGGTCGCACTGGTCGATGTGGGCCTGGAACTGCTGCGCGGAGTCGGAACCCTGTTCCTGCGCGCCGGTGGGACCGGTGTCCAGGCCGAGCTGGCCCGGGTCGACACCGAGGAACAGGGCGATGAGGACGACGGCGAGGCCGCCGACCCCTCCGCCGACCGCGATCCCCCGGCGACCTCCCCTGCCTCCGCCGGAGACTCCGCTGGTGTCGAGCCTTCCGCCTTGCCGAAACGTCATGATCTCCGCCTTCCGGGTGGTGCGTCGCCCGGTCTGTCGTGGACGTAGACTGTTCCCCGTCCGAGCCCGTGGCGGGCCGTGGGGTCGTCCCGTCGGTGCTCACGCTCAGGCGATCACACCACACTTTCCCCGACGAGAGGACCACCGCAGTGCTGCGCACCCATTCCGCCGGCCAGCTCCGAGCCGCCGACGCCGGTGACACCGTCACCCTGGCCGGCTGGGTGGCACGCCGCCGGGATCACGGCGGTGTCATCTTCGTCGATCTGCGCGACGCCTCGGGCGTGTGCCAGGTGGTCTTCCGTTCCGAGGACGTGGCCGAGCGCGCCCACCGCCTGCGCAACGAGTACTGCGTGGCGGTCACCGGCGTCGTCGACCGTCGTCCGGAGGGATCGGAGAACCCTAACCTCGCCTCGGGCGAGATCGAGATCGACGTCACGTCGTTCGAGGTCCTGGGTGAGGCGGCGGCGCTGCCGTTCCAGCTCGACGACGAGGTGGGGGAGGAGGCACGTCTGCGTCACCGGTACCTCGACCTGCGCCGCGAGGGTCCGGGCGCGGCGCTGCGGCTGCGGTCGAAGGTCAACGCCGCGGCCCGCGGAGTCCTGGCCCGTCACGACTTCGTGGAGATCGAGACCCCCACCCTCACCCGCTCGACCCCGGAGGGTGCGCGCGACTTCCTCGTGCCGGCCCGCCTGCAGCCGGGTACGTTCTACGCCCTCCCGCAGTCGCCGCAGTTGTTCAAGCAGTTGCTCATGGTGGCCGGGATGGAGAAGTACTACCAGCTGGCCCGCTGCTACCGCGACGAGGACTTCCGCGCCGACCGGCAGCCGGAGTTCACGCAGCTCGACCTGGAGATGAGCTTCGTCGACCAGGACGACGTGATCGGCGTGGCGGAGGAGATCCTCACCGAGGTGTGGGCCACCGCCGGTTACGAGATCACCACGCCGATCCCGCGGATGACGTACGAGGAGGCGATGCGCCGGTTCGGCTCCGACAAGCCGGACCTGCGGTTCGACATCGAGCTCGTCGAGTGCACGGAGTTCTTCGCCGACACCCCGTTCCGGGTGTTCAAGGCGCCGTACGTCGGCGCGGTCGTCATGAAGGGCGGGGCGTCACAGCCGCGTCGTCAGCTCGACGCCTGGCAGGAGTGGGCCAAGCAGCGCGGCGCCAAGGGACTCGCGTACGTCCTCGTCGGTTCCGACGGCGAGCTCGGCGGCCCGGTCGCCAAGAACCTGTCGGACTCCGAGCGGGCGGGCATCGCCGCCCACGTCGGCGCGGAGCCGGGTGACTGCATCTTCTTCGGCGCCGGCGCGGTGAAGTCCACGCGGGCCCTGCTCGGCGCGGCCCGCGGTGAGATCGCCGCCAAGCTCGGCCTCATCGACCCCACCAAGTGGGCGTTCACCTGGGTCGTCGACGCCCCGATGTTCGAGCCGGCCGACGACGCCACGGCCGCCGGTGACGTGGCCGTGGGGTCGGGTGCCTGGACCGCGGTGCACCATGCGTTCACCTCGCCCAAGCCCGAGCACCTGGACACGTTCGACACCGATCCGGGCTCGGCGCTCGCCTACGCGTACGACATCGTGTGCAACGGCAACGAGATCGGCGGCGGCTCGATCCGTATCCACCGCAAGGACGTCCAGGAGCGGGTGTTCGGCGTCATGGGCATCTCGGCCGACGAGGCGCAGGAGAAGTTCGGCTTCCTGCTCGACGCCTTCTCCTACGGCTCCCCGCCGCACGGCGGCATCGCGTTCGGCTGGGATCGCATCTGCGCCCTGCTGGCCGGGACCGAGTCGATCCGCGACGTCATCGCGTTCCCCAAGTCCGGCGGCGGCGTCGACCCGCTGACCGATGCGCCGGCGCCGATCACGGCGCAGCAGCGCAAGGAGTCCGGCATCGACGCCAAGCCGGTGCAGCGCGGCCAGGCCGCCCCGTCCGGGGCCGCAGCCGAGTAGTCGGCCCCACCCCGCCCTGCCCCGCCCCCGAATCCGCTACTCTCCTGCGCGATTCGCCGCGCTACCCGGAAAAGAACGGAAAACGGTAGCGAATGTGACGGGGGAGTAGCGGATTTCCGTCATATCGGGGTCTCAGAGGTGGAACGCCTCGAGCGCGGGCCGCCCGTCCATCCCGGAGTGGCCGAGCCCGAACAGCCGGGACACCGTCGGGGCCACGTCGAGGGTCCGGACAGGCCGGTCGACGACCTGCCCGCGGCGGACGATCCGGTGCCCACCGCCAATGAAGAACGGGATGCCGAGCGTGACCTCGTGCCCGTGGTTCCCCGGGATCGGGTTGGAGAACGGGGTGGGGTCGGAGAACCGCCATCCCGGGTGACACGTGGCCACGAGGTCGCCGCCGCGCTCGCCGAGGTCGAGCTCGGCCGGGTCGTAGAGGCGGTTGACGCCGGGGAGCGCGCCGACCACCTCCCGCAGGCGCGCCAGTGCCGCGTCGCGTTCACCGGCGGGGCCGAGGTAGGCGAACGTGTCGGCCCCCCCGTTCTGGGCGATCCCGAACCGGCCCCGCAGCGCCGGGTCGGCGTCGATCGCCCCGGCCGCGCTGATGAGGCGCAGGGGCTCCGACCAGTCCATCCCGTGGTCGGCCAGGACGATGAGCACGGAACGTTCCCAGCGCCCGGTGGCGCGGAGGAACTGCTCGAGGTCCCAGAGCTTGTGGTCCGAGTTGAACACCGCCTGGTTGCGGGCTAGTCGGAGCGAGGTCCCCGACAGGTCCATGTGGCCGAAGCGGTCCATGTCCCCGAGGTTGACGAACGTCATCCTCGGGGCGTGGTCGGTGATGGTCCGCTTGAGGGCCTCGACGGTGAACCAGTCGAGCGAGTGGTCGGTGATCGGCACGAGCGGGAACGGCGCCCACTGCACGCTGGCTCGGCCGCCGAACAGGCCGTGGAGGTAGTCCTTGCTCAGCACGCTCGCGGTGGTGAGGCCGGCCTCGGTCCGAATGCGGTCCAGGACCGTGGCGGCCCGCAGGTCGTCGGGCCGGTCGAGGGTCCGCTCGTCCCCGATCGCGTGGTCCCAGATGGCGTTGGCGGGCACCCCGTTGCGGTGGGGGAGGACGCCGGTGACCATCGCGGCGTGGTTGGGCAGGGTCTCGGCGATCATGATCGACGACGCATCGGTGAACCGCGTGCCCTCGGCTGCCCAGCGGTGCAGTGTCGGCGCCTGCGCGGCGTTCAGTTCGTCCGGTCGCATGCCGTCGGTGACGATCACGTAGACGTCGAGGTCGTCGGCGACCGGCCGTACCGGGTTCGCCCACACGGGGGCGGGTTCAGCGAGCAGGGTCACCCCGACGGCGCCCGCTGCGGCGACCATGCCGGCGCCGGCGAGCGCCTCACGACGGGTGAGGGTGGGTCCGTGGGTGGGGTGGTCGTCGCGGCACATCGGGTGGGACCTCCGGGGGTCGTGGCACGGGGTGGTGTCGTGGGGTGGTGTCGTGGGGTGGCGGCCTGAGGTAGTGGCCCGGGTGGCGGCGGCGTGCCCCCGCCGGGGAGGTGGCAGACCTGAGTTCCAGACAACCCGACGACGACGAAGGCCGCGGTCACTTCCGCGGATCCGTCGCCGGATGTTCACCCGGGGTTCGCTGTCGGGGCCCGCCGGTAGCCTGGGGGCGTGACCGAAGACGCTGGGCTGTTCGCCGCCGGGGACGCGGGCGGCGCCGGGCCCGTTCCTCCGGCGTCGGCGTCCGTGGACCCGGGCGCCCCGTTGGCGGTCCGGATGCGGCCGCGGACGCTGGACGAGGTGATCGGCCAGGAGCACCTGCTGCGCCCCAATTCGCCGCTGCGGCGGCTGGTGGAGGGGCGCGGGGGCTCGTCGGTGATCCTCTACGGCCCTCCGGGGACCGGGAAGACGACGCTCGCCAATCTGGTGGCCAGCACGTCGGGTCGACACTTCGTCGCCCTGTCGGCGCTCAGCGCCGGGGTCAAGGACGTCCGCGCGGTGATCGACGACGCCCGCACCCGGCAGGTCCACGGTCAGCGCACGGTCCTGTTCATCGACGAGGTGCACCGGTTCTCCAAGAGCCAGCAGGACGCCCTGCTGGCGGCGGTGGAGAACGGCATCGTCCTGCTCGTGGCCGCGACCACGGAGAACCCGCACTTCTCGGTCATCGCGCCGCTGTTGAGCCGGTCGCTCATCGCCGAACTGCAGGGCCTGGACGACGCCGGGGTGGCCGCCGTGCTGCGGCGCGCGGTCTCCGACGAACGGGGGCTGGCGGGGCGGGTCGAGCTCACCGACGCGGCGGCGGAGGACATCGTCCGGCTCTCGGGAGGGGACGCGCGGCGCAGCCTGACGATCCTGGAGGCCGCGGCCGGGGCCGCGGCGGACGGCGTGGTGACGCCGGAGATCGTCGAGCTCAGCCTGGACGCGGCCCCCGTGCGCTACGACCGTGACGGCGACCAGCACTACGACGTCACGAGCGCGTTCATCAAGTCCATCCGCGGGTCCGACGTGGACGCCGCGCTGCACTACCTGGCACGCATGCTGGTCGCGGGGGAGGACCCCCGGTTCATCGCCCGGCGGCTCATGGTGCACGCGAGTGAGGACATCGGCATGGCCGACCCGACCGCGCTGCTGTCCGCGAGCGCGGCGGCGGAGATCGTCCAGAAGGTCGGCATGCCGGAGTGCCGGCTCGCGCTGGCCCAGGCCACCATCCACCTCGCGACCGCCCCCAAGTCCAAGGCGGTGATCGCGGCCATCGACGCCGCCATGTCCGACGTCCGCGCCGGTGGCGTCGGCGAGGTGCCCAAGCACCTGCGGGACGGCCACTACGCCGGGGCCAAGGGGCTCGGCAACGGGGTGGGCTACCGGTACCCGCACAACGCGGCGCCGGGGGTCGTGGCGCAGCAGTACCCGCCCGACGAGCTGGTGGGGCGGGACTACTACGAGCCCGGGCCGCACGGCCACGAGCGCGAGCTGTCCGCCCGGGTCGACAAACTCCGCCGGATCATCCGGGACTGAGGCGCGCCCGGGGGCCACGCCGGGACGGGCTCCAGGGGACCCCCGCGGCAAAGCCTGGCCAAATCCTGAGAACTGTGTGAAAGTCATATTTCCTGCCTGAGCAGGCAGGATGTTGTGTCCACATCAGCATTCGGAGGTTCTCATGTTCACCGGTCTCGCCAGCATCTTCTCGACGCTCGTCGGCGTCGCCACCTCGGTCGGCGTCTGGGGCACCGGGGCGCACAGCCTCGGCCTGCTGCCGCAGGAGGCCTTCATCACCGCCGCCAACTTCGGCATCATCCTGCCCCCGATGCCGCGCTGACCGACCCTCTCGCCGCACACGGCCAGCCCGGGCGCCCCTCCGCCGGACCGGTGGAGCGGGCGCCCGCGTCCCTTCCGGGTGGCGGCCCCTCGTCGTCGTCGTCGGGACCACGTCCCCAGCCCGGCGGCCCCTCACCCCGCCCGCAGCGCATCCCGGCCCGCCCCACCTCGTTCCCGGGCGCCGACCCGCGCGGCGGTAGTCTTGACTCTCGCCCGACACCACCCGTAGACGACCAGTGAGGCCCCCTGTGCAGACCCATGAGATCCGGCGCCGCTTCCTCGACCACTTCGTCCGCGCCGGACACACCGAGGTCCCCAGCGCGTCACTGGTCCTGGACGATCCCAACCTGCTGTTCGTCAACGCCGGCATGGTCCCGTTCAAGCCCTACTTCCTCGGCCAGGAGACGCCGCCGTACGCCACCGCGACATCCATCCAGAAGTGCGTGCGCACCCTCGACATCGAGGAGGTGGGCATCACCACCCGCCACAACACCTTCTTCCAGATGGCCGGCAACTTCTCCTTCGGCGACTACTTCAAGGAAGGGGCCATCCGCCACGCGTGGTCGCTGCTGACGTCCTCACTCGACGACGGGGGCTTCGGCATCGACCCCGCGCTGCTGTGGGTGACCGTCTACCTCGACGACGACGAGGCGTACGGCATCTGGCGCGACGTGATCGGCGTGCCCGAAGAGCGCATCCAGCGGCGCGGCATGGCCGACAACTACTGGTCCATGGGCGTGCCCGGACCCTGTGGACCGTGCTCGGAGATCTTCTACGACCGCGGACCGGCCTACGGCGTCGACGGCGGGCCGGAGGCCGACGAGGACCGCTACATCGAGATCTGGAACCTCGTGTTCATGCAGAACGAGCGCGGCGATGGCTCCGGCAAGGACTCCTTCGAGATCCTCGGCCCGCTGCCCAAGCAGAACATCGACACCGGCATGGGCGTCGAGCGCGTGGCCTTCCTGCTCCAGGGCGTCGAGAACGTCTACGAGACCGACCTGCTGCGCCCGGTCATCGACACCGCCGAGCGCCTGTCCGGCGCGAAGTACGGCGCTGACAGCGCCTCGGACGTGCGGTTCCGCGTGATCGCCGATCACGCCCGGACCGCCTACATGCTCATCTCCGACGGCGTGACCCCCGGCAACGAGGGCCGCGGCTACATCCTCCGTCGCCTCCTGCGGCGCATCGTCCGCTCCGTGCGCCTCCTCGGCGCGACGGGGGAGACCATGGCCGAGTTCATGGCCACCGTCCGGGACGCGATCGGTCCCTCGTTCCCCGAGACCGTCTCCGGCTACGAGCGGATCGAACGGATCGCCGTGGCCGAGGAGGCCGCCTTCCTCAAGACCCTCGAGTCCGGCACCCAACTCTTCGAGCGCGCCGCCGAGTCCGCCCGCCGGTCCGGCGCCGCGGTGCTCTCCGGCCAGCAGGCGTTCGCCCTCCACGACACCCACGGGTTCCCGATCGATCTCACCCTCGAGATGGCCTCCGAGGCCGGGCTGCAGGTCGACGAGGAGGGCTTTCGCTCGCTCATGTCCGAGCAGCGCGCCCGCGCCAAGGCCGACTCCCAGGCGAAGAAGCACGCCCACGCCGACCTGTCCGTCTACCGCGACTTCCTCGACGCCGGCGAGACCGTCTTCACCGGCTTCACCGACCTCACCGACGAGTCGCGCCTGCTGGGCATCGTCTCCGGCGGCCGGGCCGTCGCGGTGGCCCGCGAGGGCGACGAGGTGGAGTTCGTGCTCGACCGCACCCCGTTCTACGCCGAGTCCGGCGGCCAGCTGGGCGACCGCGGCATGATCTCCACCGCCGGCTTCCAGATGCGCGTCGACGACGTCCAGAAGATCGGCAAGAAGCTCTGGATCCACAAGGGTGTCCTCACCGGGGGCGAGGTCGAGGCCGGGCAAATCGTCACGGCCGCCGTCGACCCCGAGTGGCGCAAGGGCGCCACCCAGGGCCACTCGGCCACCCACCTCGTCCACGCGGCACTGCGCCAGATCCTCGGGCCCGAGGCCGTCCAGGCCGGTTCGCTCAACAAGCCCGGCTACATGCGGTTCGACTTCAACTGGTCCGGCTCGATCCCCGCCGACGTCCTCGCCCAGATCGAGGAGGTCACCAACTCCGCCGTCGACGCCGACTACGGCGTCAACACCATCGAGACCACCCTCGACGAGGCCAAGCGCATGGGCGCCATGGCCCTGTTCGGCGAGAACTACGGGTCCACGGTCCGTGTGGTGGAGATCGGCGGCCCGTTCTCCATGGAACTGTGCGGCGGCACCCACGTCAGCAGCTCCGCGCAGATCGGCCCCGTCAGCCTGCTCGGCGAGGCGTCCGTCGGGTCCGGCATCCGGCGTGTCGAGGCCTACGTCGGCATGGACGCCTACCGCCACCAGGCCCGCGAGCGTGCCCTCGTGTCCGGCCTCGCCACCTCGCTCAAGGCACCCGCCGACGAGCTGCCCGACCGCATCGCCGCGCTGACCGCCAAGCTGCGCGAGACCGAGAAGGCCCTCGAGTCGCTGCGCGCGGCCCAGCTGGCCTCCCAGGCCGGCGACCTGCTCGCCTCGGCCGAGGACCTCGACGGTGTCCGGTTCCTCGCCCACAGCGCCCCCGGCGGTGCCGCCGGCGACCTGCGCACCCTCGCGTCCGACCTCAAGGGCCGCCTCGGCTCCGACGCGGGCGTCGTCCTCCTCACCGCACCCGGCCAGGACAAGGTGCCGTTCGTCATCGCCGTCACCCCGGCCGCCCAGGAGCGCGGCCTCCGGGCCGGCGACCTCGTCAAGGCGATCTCCCCGGCACTCGGCGCCCGCGGCGGCGGCAAGGCGGACATGGCCCAGGGCGCGGGCACCGAGCCCGGCGGCATCGACGCCGCGGTCTCAGCCCTGCGCGACGCCGTCCGGGACGCGGGATGACCGACCCCGGCGCGCCCGCGGCCACCGGCGCGGCCTGGACCCGCGGGCGCCGGCTCGGCCTGGACGTGGGCACCGCCCGCATCGGCGTGGCCTCCTGCGACCCAGACGGGATCCTGGCCACCCCGGTCGAGACCATCCGCGTGGTCGACGGCGACCCCGGGTGGGCCGCCGAGCTCCGGCGGCTCGGCGAGCTGATCGCCGAGTACGACGCCGTCGGCGTGGTCGTGGGGCTACCCACCTCCCTCAAGGGGCGCGAGACCGCCTCGACCGCCATGGCCCGGTCGTTCGCCGACGCGCTGACCACCGCTTCCCCGGAAGTGCCGGTGGAACTCGTCGACGAGAGGCTGACCACCGTCACCGCCGGCGCGGCCCTCCACGGGGCCGGTCGCAACACACGTAAGCAGCGCGACGTGATCGACCAGGCCGCCGCCGTCGTCCTCCTCCAGGCCTGGATCGACTCGCGGCACGCCCGCTGATGAACGGCGCGCCGACCGGCGGTGATGGCTAAACTGCGGCCGAGCACGATGCTGTCCGACGGGCAGCTCCCCTTCAACCCTGACCGAGGAGCACCATGTCTGCGGCACGAGGACGCTCACGCACGAGCGGCACCACCAGGTTCCTCCTCCTGGCGGCCGTGATCGGGGTGGTCCTCGCCTTCGGCTTCATGGTCTACCGCAATCTCAACACCGAGGTCGCCGCCGCTCCCGACCACGAGGGAGAGGGCAGCGGCAACGCTCTCCTGCACGTCGAGCCGGGCGACACCCTGGGCGTCGTGGGGGACCGCCTCTACGAGATCGGCACGGTCGCCAGTACCCGGGCCTTCACCGGCGCCGCGGCCGGCACGCCCGTCGAGGGCATCCAGCCCGGCTACTACCAGGTGCGTCAGGAGATGAGCGCGGCCGCCGCCGTCGAGGCGCTGTCGGACCCGCGGAACCGCGTCGGGATGGTCGACGTCAAGCCCGGCGGCCGGCTCCTGGACACGGTCGTCGTGGGCGGCGGCACCGAGAAGGGGATCTTCACCCTGATCGCCGACGCCACCTGCCTGCGCGACCTCGACGCGCCGGACGAGGCCCCGGCGTGTCGACAGCCCCAGGAGATCGTGGACGCCGCCGCCCAGGCCGACCCCGCGGTGCTGGGCGTCCCCGACTGGGCGATCAACGAGGTCCGGGCCGCCCCGGACCCGGTGCGCCGACTCGAGGGCCTCATCCGGCCGGGCGTCCACACCATCGACCCCCGCTCCGAGCCCGTCGACATCCTGCGGCACCTCATCGAGACCTCCACCGCCGCCTATGACGAGACCGGTCTGGTCCCGGCGGCCCAGCGGATCGGCCTGACCCCGTACCAGGTGGTCACCGCGGCCTCGCTGGTGGAGAAGGAAGGTCTGCCGCAGGACTTCGACAAGGTCGCCCGGGTCATCCTCAACCGCCTCGCCGAACCCATGCGGCTGCAGTTCGACTCCACCGTGAACTACGCTCTCGCCGATCAGGAGATCGCCACCACTGACGCCGACCGGGCCGCCCGGACCCCGTGGAACACCTACGCCATGGACGGCCTCCCCTATGGGCCCATCGGCTCACCCGGACTCGAGGCGCTCCGCGCCATGGAGAACCCGGCCGACGGGCAGTGGAAGTACTTCGTCACGGTGGACATGCAGGGGACCACCCGCTTCGCCGACGAGTACCCCGAACACGAGCGCAACCAGAGCGAGGCGATCGCCAACGGGGTCCTGGCAAGTGGACGCTGATCCCTTGTCCGCCGGCGCCGGGCCGCGGTCGGCGGCCGTACTCGGGCACCCGGTGGACCACTCTCTCTCCCCGGTCCTGCACGGCGCCGCCTACCGCGCCCTCGGGCTGGACGACTGGACCTACGAGCGCATCGACTGCGACGCCGACCGCCTGCCGTCCCTGGTCGACTCCTCGCCGGCCCACCGGATCGGATACTCGGTCACGATGCCCGGGAAGTTCGCCGCCCTCGCGCACGCCAGCGAGGTCAGCGACCGCGCCCGCATCGTCGGCAGCGCCAACACCCTCGTGCGGCGCAGCGGCGGTTGGTACGCCGACTGCACGGACGTCGACGGGGTCACCGGGGCCCTGGCCGAGTTCGGCGACCTGCCCGCCGCGCCGACGGCGGTCCTCCTCGGCGTGGGCGGCACCGCCCGGCCCGTCCTGGCGGGCCTGGCCGCGGCCGGCGCGACCCGGGTCGTCCTGGCCTCCCGCCGCGACAACGCCGGCCCGGCCGCGGAATGCGGACGCGCCCTCGGACTGGACATCAGCACGGTGCTGCTGACCGACGCGTCGCTGCCCGGCGAGATCGAGGCCGCGGACGTGCTGGTCAACACCGTCCCCGAGCCCGGGATCCGGGACCTCACCGACCTCGTGTCCCGCGCCCGCCGGCTCTTCGACGTGCTCTACGACCCCTGGCCGACCGTGGCCGGGGCGGCCGCCTCCGCCGCGGGGGTACCGGTGGTGGGCGGTGACGTCATGCTGCTCAACCAGGCCTTCGGTCAGGTCGAGTTGTTCACGGGCAGGCCCGCGCCGCGGGCCGAGATGGCCGCGGCACTCGCGCGGGCCCTCGGGCGGTAGCGCCGGCGCGCGCGGCGAGGGGCACCCGGTGCTCGTCGACGCGGCGCCTCGACGGGCCTGATGTGCCCCCGCCCACCCGGTCGTGGGATGATCGGCGACGTGCTGAAGTGGACCACTGCCGGAGAATCGCACGGCCAGGCCCTCGTGACGATCGTCGAGGGCGTCATCGCGGGCGTCGAGGTGACGAGCGAGCAGATCGCCGCGCAACTCGCCCGCCGCCGCCTCGGCTACGGCCGCGGTGCGCGCATGAAGTTCGAGGCCGACGCCGTGCGCGTGCTGGGCGGCGTCCGGCACGGTCGCACCATGGGATCGCCGGTGGCGATCGAGGTCGGTAACACCGAGTGGCCCAAGTGGGAACAGATCATGTCGGCGGACCCCGTAAACCCCGAGGAGATCGACGACAAGGCCCGCGCCGCCCGCCTGACCCGCCCGCGGCCCGGTCACGCGGACTTCTCCGGGATGCTCAAGTACGACTTCGACGACGCCCGGATGGTCCTCGAGCGGGCCAGCGCGCGTGAGACCGCCGCCCGCGTCGCGGCGGGGACGGTCGCCCGCGGTGTGCTCCGCGACGTCCTCGGCGTGGAGGTGCTGTCCCACGTCATCTCCATCGGCGCCTCGGAGCCCTACGTGGGCCCCGAGCCGACGTTCGCCGATCTCCAGGCGATCGACGCCAGCCCGGTGCGCGCGTTCGACGCCGCCGCCGCGGACTCGATGATCGCCGAGATCGAGGCCGCCAAGAAGGCCGGTGACACCCTCGGGGGCGTGGTCGAGGTCGTCGTCCACGGGCTCCCGATCGGACTCGGGTCGCACGTGTCGGGCGAGGAGCGTCTCGACGCCCAGCTCGCCGGCGCCCTCATGGGGATCCAGGCCATCAAGGGCGTCGAGGTCGGTGACGGGTTCGAGACGGCCCGCCGGCGCGGCAGCGTCGCCCATGACGAGATGGTCCGGGGTGCGGACGGCGTCGAGCGCCGCAGTAACCGCGCGGGCGGACTCGAGGGCGGCATGACCAACGGCCAGCCCCTGCGGGTGCGGGCGGCGATGAAGCCCATCTCGACCGTTCCACGTGCCCTCGCGACGGTCGACATGGAGGACGGGTCGGCGGCCACGGCGATCCATCAGCGCTCGGACGTGTGCGCCGTCCCCGCGGCGGGCGTCGTCGCGGAGTCGATGGTCGCGCTCGTGCTGGCCCGTGCGGTACTGCAGAAGTTCGGTGGCGACTCGCTGGCGGAGACCCGCCGCAACGCCGAGGGGTACCTCGACGCGGTCGCCGAGCGTCTGGACTGGGCGACGGACGAGGTATGAGCGGCCCGGCACGTCCGGTCGCGGTGCTCGTGGGCCCGCCCGGCGCCGGGAAGACCACCATCGGCCGCAAACTCGCCCGACGTCTCGAGCTGCCGTTCCTGGACGCCGATCACCTGATCGAGGAGGCCGAGGGCCGGAGTATCCCCGAGATCTTCGCCTCCGACGGTGAGCCCGCCTTCCGCGAGATCGAGGAGCGGATCATCGGCGAGGCTCTCACCACCTTCGGCGGGGTGCTCTCCCTCGGCGGGGGCGCGGTGTTATCCCCGGTGACACGGGAGCGGCTGCGCGGGCACCGGGTCGTCCACCTCACGATCGGCGTCGCCGAGGGCGTGCGCCGTTCCCAGGGACCGGGTCGCCCACTGCTGTCCGGCGGTGACGTCACCGCGCGGTACCAGGCACTGCTCACCGAGCGGGCACCCCTGTACCGGGAGGTGGCCTGGACGACCGTGAGCACCGAGCGACGCAGTTCGGGCAAGGTGGTGTCGGACATCGTCGACAGGCTCGACTCCGGCGACCCGCATCCGCGGGGCGCCGGCGGCCGGACGAGATGATGGTGAGGACGCGCACACGCGTGCGGAGACGATCGATGAGCGGGAGCGACAGATGAACCAGGATCCGAACACCAGCGACCCCGTCGTCGTGGAGGTGCGCGCCGCGGACCCGTATCCCGTGGTGATCGGCCGCGGGCTGCTGCCGGAGATCCTCGAGGAGTGCTCGTCCTCGCGGACCGTCGCGATCTTCTACCAGCCGCCGTTGGCGCAGACGGCCGAGACGCTGCGCGAGAAGCTCGCCGAGGCGGGGGTGGACGCCCACCGGATCGAGATCCCCGACGCCGAGGCGGGGAAGGACCTCGCCGTGGCCGGGTTCTGCTGGGACGTCCTCGGGCAGATCGGGCTCAACCGCAAGGACACGATCGTCAGCCTGGGCGGCGGGGCCGCCACCGACCTCGCCGGCTTCGTCGCCGCCACGTGGATGCGGGGCGTGCGGGTGGTGCACATCCCCACGACGCTGCTGGCGATGGTCGACGCGGCCGTCGGCGGCAAGACCGGCATCAACACGGACGCGGGCAAGAACCTGGTGGGCAGCTTCCACGAGCCGGCGGCGGTGTTCATCGATACGGCCACCCTGGAGTCCGTTCCCCGCAACGAGTTGGTCTCGGGCATGGCCGAGGTGGTCAAGTGCGGCTTCATCGCCGACCCCGTGATCCTCGACCTCATCGAGGCCGACCCGGAGGCGGCGCTGGACCCGTCCGGGGACACGATCGTCGAGCTGATCCGCCGCAGCGTGCAGGTCAAGGCCGACGTCGTGGGGCAGGACCTCAAGGAGTCGGGCCTGAGGGAGATCCTCAACTACGGGCACACCCTCGGCCACGCGGTCGAGCGTCGCGAGCAGTACCGCTGGCGTCACGGCGCCGCGATCAGCGTGGGCATGTGCTTCGTCGCGGAGCTCGCGAGGCTCGCCGGTCGCCTCGACGACGCGACGGCCGATCGCCATTCCTCGGTCCTGGCCTCGCTCGGCCTGCCGACCGGGTACGACCCGGACGCGTTCCCGCGCCTGCTCGAGCTCATGGCCGGGGATAAGAAGAACCACTCCGGCTTCCTGCGGCTGGTGGTGCTGGACGGGCTCGCGCGCCCCTCCCGGATGGAGGCCCCGGACCCGTCGCTGATGACGGCCGCCTACGCCACCATCTCCGAGGGCCGTGCCCCCAGCGGTGGGGGGATCCTCCTGTGATCGAGCGACTCGCCCGCCGCCGGAAGGCCCTGGCCGTCGCCCTCGCGGACGTCGGCGCGCAGGGCCTGTTGGTCACCGATCCGCGCAACATCGCCTACCTGACCGGGTTCCGCGGGTCCGGTGGCGTCGCGTTGGTGGACGACGACGGCGAGGCGGTGCTCTGCACGGATTCGCGGTACGAACTCCAGGTGGTCGAGCAGGCCCCGGACGTGGGGCACGTGATCTCGCGGGAGTACGTCTCCGGCGTGCTCGGGCGTCGCCGCGGCCCCGCGGACGCCCCGCTCGCCGTGGAGGCCGAGCACATGACGCTGTCGGCGGCGTCCGCCCTCCGCCGCGCGCTCGCGGACACCGGGGGAGCGGCCACCCGCATCGTCGAGACCAGCGGCCTCGTGGAGCAGGTGCGCCGCGCCAAGGACCCCGAGGAGCTGGCGCTCATCGAGCGCGCCTGCGGCGTGGTCGACGAGGCGTGGACACACCTGGTGAACGCCGGTGCCATCGCCGTGGGCCGCACCGAGCGGGAGGTCGCGGCCGACCTCGAACACGCGATGCGGCGGGCGGGATCGGACGGAGTGGCGTTCGAGACGATCGTCGCCTCCGGCCCCAACGGAGCGCACCCGCACCACGTGCCGGGCGACCGGGCGCTCGCCGACGGCGACCTCGTGGTGGTCGACTTCGGCGCCACCGTCTCCGGCTACGCGTCGGACTGCACCCGCACGGTCGCGCTGGGCACCGCCCCGGATCGGCTGCTGGACGCCTACGACGTCGTCCTGCGTGCGCAGCTGGCCGGCGTGGGGGCGGTGCGCGAGGGGATGGGGTGCGCGGACCTCGACGCGGTGAGCCGGGGCATCATCGACGACGCCGGGTTCGGCGACCACTTCGGCCACTCGCTGGGCCACGGGGTGGGCCTGGACGTGCACGAAGCGCCCGCGGTGTCGACGAGGTCCACGAGTACACTGTCCGACGGCGATGTGATCACCATCGAGCCGGGGATCTACCTCCCGGGTCTCGGCGGGATCCGGATCGAGGACACCGTGGCCGTCACCGGAGGTGGCGGGAGGTCCCTGACCACCACGTCGAAGGCTCTCAGGGCGCTCTGACCACCAGCACGCCCCGAGTGGTCTGCCCACGACCACGTGCGCGGCGCCCCCACCGGCGTCCCGCCCGACGACTTTCCCGAAGGAGTACCGACTATGGCGTCCACCGCCGACTTCAAGAACGGCCTCGTCCTCAAAGAGGAGGGGCAGCTGTGGCAGATCGTCGAATTCCAGCACGTCAAGCCCGGTAAGGGCCCGGCGTTCGTGCGGACGAAGCTGAAGAACGTCGTCACCGGGAAGAACGTCGACAAGACGTTCAGCGCCGGCGTCAAGGTCGAGATCGCGACGGTCGACCGCCGCGACATGACGTTCCTGTACCGCGACGGTGAGGACTACGTCCTCATGGACGAGCAGGACTACGAGCAGATCAACGTCAGCCCGGCCGTCATGGGCGACGGCGCGCGTTTCCTGCTCGAGAACACCACCGTCCAGGTCTCGTTCAACGAGGGCGTCCCGCTGTTCGCCGAGATGCCGGTCGCCGTGGACCTGATCGTGCAGCACACCGATCCCGGCCTCCAGGGTGACCGCTCCACCGGTGGCACCAAGCCCGCCACCCTCGAGACCGGCGCCGAGGTGCAGGTCCCGCTGTTCATCAACACCGGCGACAAGCTGCGCATCGACACCCGTGACGGCCACTACCTCAGCCGGGTGAACGACTGATCATGGCGGACGAGGTCGACCACCGGCGCCGAGGAGCTCGGTACCGGGCGCGCAGGCGTGCCGTCTCCCTGCTCTTCGAGGCCGAACTGCGGGACGCCGACGTCGTGCAGCTCGCCGAGGAGCGCCGCCGGATGGGGGAGGAGTCCCAGGAGTTCCACGACGTCGCGCCGTACACCATGGAGATCGTCACCGGCGTCGCCGAGCGGCTCGACCGGCTGGACTCGACGATCTCCGAGCACCTGCGGGAGTGGACGCTCGAGCGGCTGCCCGCCGTCGACCGCGCGGTGCTCCGTGCGGCCGCGTGGGAGCTGCTCTTCGGCTCCGACGAGGTGGACGCGGCGGTGGTGATCGACCAGGCGGTCCTGTTGGTGTCGGACCTGTCCGCGGAGAAGTCGGTGCCGTACGTCAACGCGGTCCTCGACCGGGTGGCCGGGCTGGCCCAGCACATCCGGGCCGCCGAGCGGGCCGTGTCGAGTCTGGACGGCCCCGACGGACCGGACGTCGGCGACACCGGTGGGCCCGACGTGTCGCAGGCCACGTCCGACGATCCGGGGACGGGCGCGGCCGGCTGATAGAGTTCAGGTCCGAAAGCTATCCCTTTAACGAGCCGTCCAGCGAGGCGGACAAGGAGGTGGTGATCGGTGAGCGCTGACGGTTCGGAGACGAACTCGGTGTCACTCTTCACGTCCGACGACGTCGCCAGGACGGTGTCCCGCCTGGCACATCAGATCATCGAACGCACCGCTGCGGACGCGCCCGGCTCGGGCCCCGTGGTGCTGCTCGGCATCCCGACCCGGGGCGTGCCGCTGGCCGCTCGCCTCGCCGAGCGGATCCGCGAGTTCAGCGGGGCCGAGGTCCACGCCGGGTCACTCGACGTCACGCTCTACCGTGACGATCTCGCGGGCGGTCCGCACCGGCCCCTGGGCCCCACCAAGGTCCCGGGGCAGGGGATCGACGGGGCCACGGTCATCCTCGTCGACGACGTACTGTTCTCGGGCCGCACCATCCGGGCCGCGTTCGACGCGCTCCGTGATCTCGGGCGGCCCGCGCGCGTGCAGCTCGCGGTCCTCGTCGACCGCGGTCACCGCGAGCTGCCCATCCGCGCCGACTACGTGGGCAAGAACGTCCCGACCTCCCGGGAGGAGGGCGTGTCGGTGCGGCTCACCGAGATCGACGGCACCGACGCCGTGTTCCTGCGGCGGCCCGACCCGGAGAGGACGCGATGAAGCACCTGCTCTCGGCGGCCGACCTCGACCGGGACGCGGCGCTGTCGATTCTCGAC
Organism: Dietzia cinnamea NBRC 102147; assembly: GCF_001571065.1. Taxonomy (GTDB): domain Bacteria; phylum Actinomycetota; class Actinomycetes; order Mycobacteriales; family Mycobacteriaceae; genus Dietzia; species Dietzia cinnamea. Next base: position 31,174 of record NZ_BCSW01000015.1, on the reverse strand, counting down.
GAGGCGGCGCGACTGAAGGAGGCACTCCTCGGTCGCGAGGTCCGCAAGTTGCCGACGCTGCGCGGCAAGACGGTGCTGACGGTGTTCTATGAGAACTCCACCCGGACCCGCGTGTCCTTCGAGACCGCCGGCAAATGGATGAGCGCTGACGTCATCAACGTCTCGGCGAGCGCGTCCTCCGTCCAGAAGGGCGAGTCGCTCCGCGACACCGCGTTGACCCTCACCGCCATCGGTGCCGATGCCCTTATCGTCCGCCACCCCGCCTCGGGTGCGGCGCAGCAGATCGCCGGCTGGGTCGCCCCCGGAGGGGCGGGCCCGTCGGTCATCAACGCCGGTGACGGCATGCACGAGCACCCCACCCAGGCACTGCTCGACGCCATGACCCTGCGCGAGCGGCTGGGGGGCGTCGAGGGACGCCGCGTGGTGATCGTCGGCGACATCCTGCACTCGCGGGTCGCCCGGTCCAACGCTCTGCTGTTGTCGACGCTGGGCGCGGAGGTCGTCCTCGTCGCCCCGCCCACGCTGTTGCCGGTGGGCGTGGAGTCCTGGCCGGTCCGCGCCTCCACCGATCTCGACGCCGAGCTGGACGGCGCGGACGCCGTCATGATGCTGCGCGTCCAGGCCGAGCGGATGAACGGCGGGTTCTTCCCGTCCGCCCGCGAGTACGCGGTGCGCTACGGACTCGGACCCGCCCGCGCGGCCCGGCTCGGGGAGGACGTCGTCGTCCTGCACCCGGGTCCGATGGTCCGCGGCATGGAGATCGGCTTCGACACCGCCGACGCGCCGTCGTCCGCGATCCTCCAGCAGGTCACCAACGGGGTGCACGTCCGCATGTCGGTCCTGCTGCACGCCCTGGTCGGAACGGAAGGAAACCCCGAGTGAGCGCCCATACTGCGCCTACCCTGCTGCTTCGTCGGGTACGCCCCTACGGGGAGGGCGACCCGGTGGACGTCCTCGTCCGGGACGGCCGGATCGCGGCGATCGGTGACGACGCCGGCGCCCACGTCGGGGCCGGTACCGCCGATGCCACGGACGGTGGGGAGGCCGTCGAGGTCCTCGACTTCGACGGTGCTGTCCTGCTGCCCGGGTTCGTCGATCTGCACACCCATCTGCGCGAGCCCGGCCGCGAGGACACCGAGACCATCGCGACCGGGTCGGCCGCCGCCGCCCGCGGCGGCTATACCGCGGTGTTCGCGATGGCCAACACCCAGCCCCCGCAGGACAACCAGACCGTCACCGACTCGGTCTTCAGGATCGGCCGCGAGGTCGGTCTGTGCGACGTGCACCCCGTCGGCGCGGTCACCGTCGGGCTCGCCGGGGAGCAGCTCACCGAGATGGGGCAGATGGCCTCGGGGGCGGCCCGCGTACGGGTCTTCTCCGACGACGGCATGTGCGTGTACGACCCGCTGGTGATGCGCCGTGCCCTCGAGTACTCGGCCGGTCTCGGCGTGCTCATCGCGCAGCACGCGGAGGAGCCGCGACTGACCCGTGGGGCCGTGGCCCACGATGGACCCACCGCGGCGCGCCTCGGGCTCACCGGCTGGCCGCGCTCGGCCGAGGAGTCGATCGTCGCCCGCGACGCGATCCTCGCCCGCGACGCCGGTGCCCGCGTGCACATCTGCCACGCCTCCACCACCGGCACCGTCGAGCTGCTGCGGTGGGCCAAGGCGCAGGGCATCTCGATCACCGCCGAGGTCACGCCGCACCACCTGCTGTTGGACGACTCGCGACTCGAGTCGTACGACGGCGTGTACCGCGTCAACCCGCCGCTGCGCGAGGCGCACGACGCAGCGGCACTGCGCGAGGCCCTGATCTCCGGGGTGATCGACTGCGTCGCCACCGACCACGCCCCGCACGCGGCCCAGGAGAAGTGCTGCGAGTTCGCCGCCGCCCGTCCCGGCATGCTCGGCCTCGAGACCGCCCTGCCCATCGTCGCCGCACTGCTGGTCGAGACCGGGGACATGACCTGGCGGGACCTCGCCCGCGTCATGAGCACCCGGCCCGCCGAGATCGCCGGCCTGTCGGACCAGGGGCGGCCGATCGCGGTGGGGGAGCCGGCCAACCTCGCCGTCGTCGACCCCGACTCCCCGTGGACCGTCGTCGGCGAGGAGCTCGCAAGTCTGTCCGCCAACACCCCCTACGAGGGAATGACGTTCGCGGCGAGGGTCGTCGGCACCGTGTACCGGGGCCGACTGACCACCCGCGACGGAGAGGTACTCGCATGACCCAGGACACCTGGACCGTCATCGTCGTCATCGCCGTGCTGCTCGGACTGATCGGCCTGATGACGGTCGGCTGGCGGAACCGGAGCCGATCCCAGGCGGGTCTGTTCGACGACCTGCCGGCACCGCCCGCCGACCCGGGCGAGATCGTGTTGGGTCCGCTGTCCGGCGTGTACATCGGCAGCACCATCGCGGGCGACTGGCAGGCCAGGATCGCCCGCCCGCCGCTCGGGCACCGCTCGGCCGGCACCCTCACCGCCCACGCCGACGGCCTGCGACTCGACCTCGCCGACGCCACCATCTGGATCCCGCGCCACGACCTCGTCGACGTGCGCCGCGCCTCGGCACTGGCCAACAAGACCGTGCCCGGCGGCGGCATCCTCGTCGCCCGCTGGCAGGTCACCGGCGCGGACGGCCGCACCCTCGTCGACTCGGGCTTCCGGGCCGACGACAAGGACGGCTACCCCCGCTGGGAGGCACTGCGCGGTGACGCCGCCCCCACCCCCGATACCGACTCCACCACCGAGGAGAAGCAGTGACATCGCACAGCACCACGCCCGCGCGACAGGGGGTCGGCGAGCCCGTCGCACTCGTCCTCGAGGACGGGCGTATCCACCGGGGGCAGGCCTTCGGCGCCACCGGCACCACGCTCGGTGAGGCGGTGTTCACCACCGGTATGTCCGGGTACCAGGAGACCCTCACCGATCCGTCCTACTGTCGACAGATCGTCGTGACCACCGCGCCCCAGATCGGCAACACCGGCTGGAACGACGAGGACGGCGAGTCGCTGCTCGACGGCGAGGTCGGCGGCGGCCGCATCTGGGTCGCGGGCCTGGTCATCCGCGACCTGTCGCGCCGCGCCTCCAACCATCGCTCCACGCGCACGCTCGAAGAGGAGATGGTCGCCCAGGGCGTCGTCGGCATCGCGGGGATCGACACCCGCGCGGTCGTCCGCCACATCCGCGAGCGAGGTGCGATGAAGGCCGGCATCTTCTCCGGCGCGGATCTCTCCGACGACGAGACCATGCTCGCCGCGGTCCGCGCCCAGGAGTCCATGGCCGGCGCGTCGCTGTCCGAGGAGGTCACCACCTCCGCGCCGTACGTGGTCGAGCCGGAGGGCGAGGCCCGATTCTCGGTCGCCGCCCTCGACCTGGGCATCAAGTCCAACACGCCGCGGATGCTCGCGGCGCGGGGCGTCCGGGTCCACGTGATCCCCGCCGGCTCGACCCTCCAGGACGTCCTCGACCTCGACGTCGACGGCGTCTTCCTGTCCAACGGGCCCGGCGACCCGGCGACCGCCGACTCCGCCGTGCACCTCACCAAGGAGGTCCTCGGCCAGGGCATCCCGTTCTTCGGCATCTGCTTCGGCAACCAGATCCTCGGGCGCGCCCTGGGTCTGGACACGTACAAGATGCGGTTCGGTCACCGCGGCACCAACATCCCGGTGATCGAGAAGGCCACCGGCTCCGTGGCCATCACCTCGCAGAACCACGGGTTCGCCCTCCGCGCCCCCGAGAACGACACCTGGGAGACCCCGTGGGGGACCGCGACGGTCACCCACGTGTGCGCCAACGACGGCACCGTCGAGGGCGTCGCCCTCACCGACGGCAGCGCGTTCTCCGTCCAGTACCACCCCGAGGCGGCCGCGGGCCCCCGCGACGCGGCGGACCTGTTCGACCGCTTCGTCAGCCTGCTCGCCTCCTCCGACACCGGCTCCGCAGACTCCAGAAAGGGCTCGAACTGATGCCCCGGCGCACAGACATCAACCACGTCCTCGTCATCGGCTCCGGCCCGATCGTCATCGGCCAGGCCAGTGAGTTCGACTACTCCGGGACCCAGGCGTGCCGTGTGCTCAAGTCGGAGGGGCTGCGCGTCACGCTGGTCAACTCCAATCCGGCCACGATCATGACCGACCCCGAGTTCGCCGACGCGACCTACGTCGAACCGATCACTCCCGAGTACATCGACAAGATCTTCGTCCGCGAGGCCGAGCAGGGCCATCCCGTCGACGCGGTCCTCGCGACGCTGGGCGGGCAGACCGCGCTCAACGCCGCCATGCAGCTCGACGCCCAGGGGATCCTCACCAAGCACGGTGTGGAGCTCATCGGCGCCGACATCCCCGCGATCAACCGCGGCGAGGACCGGCAGACCTTCAAGGACATCGTCGCCAGTGTGGGCGGCGAGTCCGCGCGCAGCGCCGTGTGCCACACGATGGAGGAGGTCCACGCGACGGTCGCCGAGCTCGGCCTGCCCGTCGTCGTCCGCCCGTCGTTCACCATGGGCGGCCTCGGTTCCGGCCTCGCCTTCACCACCGAGGACCTCGAGCGGATCGCCGGTGGCGGACTGTCGGCCTCGCCCACCGCGAACGTCCTCATCGAGGAGTCCATCCTCGGGTGGAAGGAGTTCGAGCTCGAGCTCATGCGCGACAACAAGGACAACGTCGTCGTCGTGTGCTCGATCGAGAACGTGGACGCCCTCGGCGTGCACACCGGCGACTCCGTGACGGTCGCGCCGTCGATGACGCTGACCGACCGCGAGTTCCAGAACATGCGCGACCTCGGCATCGCCATCATCCGCGAGGTCGGCGTCGACACCGGCGGCTGCAACATCCAGTTCGCCGTCAACCCGGTCGACGGCCGCATCGTCGTGATCGAGATGAACCCCCGCGTGTCACGCTCGTCGGCGCTGGCCTCCAAGGCCACCGGCTTCCCGATCGCCAAGATCGCGGCCCGCCTCGCGATCGGCTACTCGCTCGACGAGATCACCAACGACATCACGGGGGAGACCCCGGCGTGCTTCGAGCCGACCCTCGACTACGTCGTCGTCAAGGCCCCGCGTTTCGCGTTCGAGAAGTTCCCGGGTGCCGACGACACCCTCACCACCACGATGAAGTCGGTGGGCGAGGCCATGAGCCTCGGCCGCAACTACCGCGAGGCGCTCGGCAAGGTCATGCGCTCGCTCGAGACCAAGGCCGCCGGCTTCTGGACCCTGCCCGACGAGGTCATCGCCCCGGGGCGTTCGACCGACGTCACGGCGGTCCTCGACGATCTGCGTCGCCCGACCGAGGGACGCATGTACGACGTCGAGCTCGCGCTGCGCCTGGGCGCCACGGTCGAGCAGGTGCACGAGGCCTCGGGCATCGACCCGTGGTTCGTCGACGAGGTCGCCGCGCTGGTCGAGCTGCGTCAGGAGATCATCGACGCCCCGGTCGTCGACGAGCCCCTGCTGCGTCGCGCCAAGCACAACGGGCTGTCCGACGCCCAGATCGCGGCGCTGCGCCCCGAGTTCGCCGGGGCCGAGGGCGTGCAGCGCCTTCGGCACCGCCTGGGGGTGCGCCCCGTCTACAAGACCGTCGACACCTGCGCGGCCGAGTTCGAGGCCAAGACCCCGTACCACTACTCCACCTACGAGCTCGACCCCGCCGCCGAGTCGGAGGTCACGCCGCAGACGGAGCGGGAGAAGGTCATCATCCTGGGCTCCGGTCCCAACCGGATCGGCCAGGGCATCGAGTTCGACTACTCGTGCGTGCACGCCGCCCTGACCCTGTCCGAGGCCGGCTACGAGACCGTCATGGTCAACTGCAACCCGGAGACCGTCTCGACCGACTACGACACGGCGGACCGCCTCTACTTCGAGCCGCTCACGTTCGAGGACGTCATGGAGGTCTACCACGCCGAGTCCGAGTCGGGAACGGTCGCGGGCGTCCTCGTCCAGCTCGGCGGGCAGACCCCGCTCGGCCTGGCCGCCCAGCTCGAGGAGGCCGGGGTGCCGATCGTCGGCACCAGCCCGTCCGCCATCGACCTGGCCGAGGACCGCCGCGAGTTCGGCGAGGTGCTGGTCCGCGCCGGCCTGCCCGCCCCCGCGTTCGGCACCGCGATCAACGCGGAGGAGGCCACGACCATCGCCGCGGACATCGGCTACCCCGTTCTCGTGCGCCCGTCCTACGTGCTGGGCGGCCGGGGTATGGAGATCGTCTACGACGAGGCCTCACTTCGCTCCTACATCGACCGGGCGACCGAGATCAGCCCGGACCGTCCGGTCCTGGTGGACCGCTTCCTCGACGACGCCGTCGAGATCGACGTCGACATCCTGTGTGACGGCACCGAGGTCTACCTCGGTGGCGTGATGGAGCACATCGAGGAGGCCGGCATCCACTCCGGCGACTCCGCCTGCGCACTCCCGCCGATCACCCTCGGCCAGGACGACATCGACCGTGTCCGCCGTTCGAGCGAGGCACTCGCCTTCGGCATCGGCGTCAAGGGCCTGATGAACGTCCAGTACGCCATCAAGGACGACGTCCTCTACGTCCTCGAGGCCAACCCGCGCGCCAGCCGCACCGTGCCGTTCGTGTCCAAGGCGACCGGCGTCCACCTGGCCAAGGCCTGCGCCCGGATCATGATGGGCGAGTCCATCGCAGCGCTGCGCGAGGAGGGACTCCTGCCCTCGGACCGGGACGGCGGCTCCCTGCCCGCGGACGCGCCCGTCGCGGTCAAGGAGGCGGTCCTCCCGTTCAACCGCTTCCGCACCCCGGAAGGCGACACCGTCGACTCCCTGCTGAGCCCGGAGATGAAGTCGACCGGCGAGGTCATGGGCATCGGCCCCGACTTCGCCGTCGCCTTCGCCAAGGGTCAGCTCGCCGCCGAGGGGGTGCTCCCCACGTCGGGCACCGTGTTCGTCTCGGTCGCGAACCGGGACAAGCGCTCGATGGTGTTCCCCGCGCAGCGCCTCGCCGCGCTCGGGTTCACCGTTCTGGCCACCGAGGGGACCGCTCTGATGCTGCGGCGGTACGGGATCGCGTGCGAGACCGTGGCGAAGCTCTCCGAGTCGGGCTCGGGTCCCGTGGACGCCGAGGGCAACGCGGTCCGGACGATCGTCGACCGCATCAACGCCGACGAGGTGGATCTCATCCTCAACATCGCCTCCTCGACGGGCGGGACCCGGGCGGACGGACACGAGATCCGCTCCGCCGCCATCTCGCGTCGCGTCCCGTGCGTCACGACCGTCCAGGGCGCCACGGCCGCCGTCCACGGCATCGAGGCGACACGCCGCGGCGACGTCACCGTCAGCCCGCTGCAGGACCTGCACTCGGGGTTCGCCTCCTGATGACCGTCTCCGCCCCCCGGGCCCCCTTCGGCGAGCGGTTACGCTCGGCGGTCTCCGCCCGCGGCAACCTGTGCGTGGGGATCGATCCACACCCCGCACTGCTCGAGGCGTGGGGACTCGGGGCGGACGCCGACGGGCTCGCCGAGTTCGCACGCCGGTCGCTCGAGGCGTTCGCGGACCTCGTCCCGGCGGTCAAACCCCAGGTCGCGTTCTTCGAGGAACACGGCTCGGCCGGCATCGGCGTCCTCGAGCAGGTCCTCGACCGGATCGGCGAGGCCGGCGCGCTGTCCGTCGCGGATGCCAAGCGCGGCGACATCGGCTCGACCATGGCCGGGTACGCCCGGGCGTGGCTGCGCGATTCCTCTCCGCTCGCGTGTGATGCGCTCACCGTCTCGCCGTACCTCGGCGTCGGATCACTGGACGCCGCGTTCGAGGCGGCCTCGGACACCGGGCGAGGGCTGTTCGTCCTCGCCCGCACCTCCAACCCCGAAGCGGGTCCGTTGCAGCGCTCGCTCGGGTCCGCGGGATCGGTCGCGCAGGCGGTGGTCGACGAGGTGGGCCGCCGCAACGGCACGGCCACCCCGGGGGCACCCGGCCCCTTCGGTGTGGTCGTGGGGGCCACGGTCGCCGATCCGCCGCGGCTGGACGCGCTGCACGGGCCCGTCCTCATGCCGGGCGTGGGGGAGCAGGGCGGCACGCTCGAGGACGTCAGGAGGATCGCCGGGCCCGCGCTGCCGCACACCCTGGTCAACGTCTCGCGGCACGTCCTCCGGGCGGGCCCGGACGTCGACGCGATGCGGACCGTCGTGCGCGATCTGGCGGCACAGTACAGGTTCGGTGGCGACTCCTGAGTCACCGCCGTCCCCTCCGGTTCACCGACGTCACATGGGGACACGTCACCGGTGTGCCCGGCGGGAACCGGATCGGCGGCATTCGGGTGGTTCGACTCGCGGTGGCCGAGGCGCGCCGCTAGTCTTCTGTACAACCTCACCACGCCAATGCGCAGTTCAGACGGGGTACCGCTACGGGGCCCCGCGCTGGTACGGGGTCCCTCGGCCGCGTACTGTTGCTGAGGTCATCAGGCCCGGAACAGTCGACATCCCCTCGGGGAAGTCGGAACCGCCCGGGTACGGTGAGCACGAGGGAGCGCCCGCTCCCGGAGGCGTTCCGCAGCCCGCGGACGCGCCGGGGACGGTCACCGCACACCAGGCGGGGGTGTCCTACGGTGGACACCCGCGTGAGTCATGAGACACACACGAACGAGACGGAGGAATTGTGGCCCTTCCCCAGTTGACCGATGAGCAGCGCGCTGCTGCTCTGGAGAAGGCGGCTGCCGCCCGTCGCGCCCGGGCTGAGCTCAAGGAGCGCCTGAAGCGCGGCGGCACCGACCTCAAGCAGGTGCTCAAGGACGCCGAGAGCGACGAGATCCTCGGCAAGATGAAGGTCTCGGCGCTGCTCGAGGCCCTGCCGAAGGTGGGCAAGGTCAAGGCTCAGGAGATCATGACCGAGCTGGAGATCGCGCCGACGCGCCGTCTGCGTGGTCTCGGTGACCGCCAGCGTCGCGCACTGCTCGAGCGGTTCGACTTCACGGTCGACTGATCGGCGAATGAACACACCGTCGTCCGGGGCCGCCCCGGAGGCGACGGCGAAGAGGGGCCGGCTGATCGTCTTGGCCGGCCCCTCCGCTGTCGGCAAGTCAACCGTCGTCGCCCGCCTGCGCGAGCGCCTGTCCGATCTCTACTTCAGCGTCTCCATGACCACCCGCGATCCCCGCCCCGGCGAGGTCGACGGTCGCGACTATCACTTCGTCACCACGGAGGAGTTCCGCGACGCGGTCGCGGGGGGCCGCATGCTGGAGTGGGCCGAGATCCACCGGGGCCTCCAGCTCTCCGGTACCCCCGCCGAGCCGGTCCGCCGCGCCCTGGACGAGGGTCGGCCGGTCCTCATCGAGGTCGATCTGGCCGGGGTCCGTCAGATCCGCGAGTCCCTACCCGAGGGCACGACCGTCTTCCTGGCACCTCCGTCATGGGAAGAACTCGAGGTCCGCCTGCGTGGTAGGGGTACCGAACCCCACGACGTGGTCGCCCGTCGACTCGAGACCGCGAAGGTCGAGATGGAGGCCCGCGACGAGTTCGACGTGGTCATCGTCAACGACGAACTCGAGGCCGCCGTCGACGAGTTGGTATCATTGCTGGTCGGCCGCGACTAGCGCCGGTCCCAGCGTCACCCGGGTGTCACGAGACACCGCCCGCAGTACCCAGAGGAGATCCCATAGTGGCCACCACCGAAGCCGCAGCGGCCACCCCGCTGTACGACACCCCGATCGGTATCACCAACCCCCCGATCGACGAGCTGCTCGAGCGGGCGTCCTCCAAGTACGCGCTCGTAATCTTCGCCGCCAAGCGCGCGCGGCAGATCAACTCGTACTACAACCAGATCGAGGAGGGCATCCTCGAGTACGTCGGTCCGCTGGTCGACCCGGGGCTGCACGAGAAGCCGCTGACCATCGCGCTGCGCGAGCTGCACTCCGATCTGCTCGACTGCGCCGAGGGAGAGTGAGCCCCACCGGGGACGACATGCGCGGCAAGCGTGTCGTCGTCGGCGTGGGCGGCGGGATCGCCGCGTACAAGGCCTGCGGCCTGATCCGGCTCCTCACCGAGTCCGGATGCCACGTCGACGTCGTCCCCACCGAGGCGGCCCTGCGCTTCGTCGGGTCCGCCACCTTCGAGGCTTTGTCCGGAAATCCGGTGTCGACCGGGGTGTTCTCGGACGTGCCGTCCGTCCGCCACGTCGCCCTCGGGCAGCGGGCGGACCTCGTCGTCGTCGCCCCCGCCACCGCCGACCTGCTCGCCCGCGCGGCGAGCGGCCGGGCGGACGACCTCCTCACCTCCACGCTGCTCACCGCACGCTGCCCGGTCCTGCTCGCCCCGGCCATGCACACCGAGATGTGGGAGCACCCCGCCACCCGGCGGAACGTCGACACCCTCCGCGGGGACGGGGTGCACGTCATGCCACCGGCCTCCGGACGCCTCACCGGCGCCGACACCGGCGCCGGGCGCCTACCCGAGCCGTCGGACATCGCCCGGCTGGCCTGGCTTTTCCTCGACGGCGGGACCCTGCCGTGGGATCTGGCGGGTCGGCGCGTCGTGGTGACCTCCGGCGGTACCCGCGAGGAGATCGACCCGGTCCGGTTCCTCGGCAACCGGAGCTCCGGCAAGCAGGGACACGCGATCGCCGCGGTGGCCGCGGCCCGTGGCGCCCGGGTCACGTTGGTGACGTCCTCGGACCTCCCGGTGCCCGCGGCCGTCGAGGCCGTGCACATCGAGTCCGCACTGCAGTTGCGGGAGGAGACCCTGCGCGCCGCCGCCCACGCCGATGTCGTCGTCAAGGCCGCGGCCGTCGCCGACTTCCGGCCGGCGGACGTCTCCGAGTCCAAACTCAAGAAGGGCAGCGATTCCGAGCCGGCCGAGATCAGGCTGCAGCGCAACCCGGACATCCTGGCCGACCTCGTCGCGGCCCGCTCCGCCGGCGACGTCCCCGCCAGCTGCGTCCTGGTCGGTTTCGCGGCCGAGACCGGCGACTCCTCCGGATCGGTCCTCGAGCACGGCCGGGCGAAGCTCGCGAGGAAGGGATGCGACCTCCTCGTCGTCAACGAGGTCGGGCGGGACACCACCTTCGGCCGGGACGACAACGGGGGCTGGATCCTCGACGTCGACGGCGCCGAGACCACGCTGGACCGGGCGAGCAAGGACCTCCTGGCCGACCGGCTGCTCGACGCGGTCGCAGCGGTCAGCCTCCGCCGGACCCGCCGGAGTGACACAGACCGCACCGACTAGTGTCGTTCTCACGCGATCGGCACCGATCACACGCGATCCCACCATGGAAGAGAGAAGCACTGTGACGCAGGCACGTCGGCTGTTCACCAGCGAGTCCGTGACCGAGGGGCATCCGGACAAGATCTGTGACGCCATCTCAGATTCGATCCTGGACGCGATGCTGGAACAGGACCCGGCGGCCCGCGTGGCCGTGGAGACAATGGTCACCACCGGCCAGGTCCACGTGGCCGGCGAGGTCAAGACCACTGGTTACGTGGAGATCCCGCAGCTCATCCGCGACAAGATCGTCGAGATCGGCTACGACTCCTCCGACAAGGGCTTCGACGGGGTCTCCTGCGGCGTGTCCATCTCTATCGGCCAGCAGTCCCCGGAGATCGCCCAGGGAGTCGACACCTCCCACGAGGCACGCACCTCCACCGAGTCGGTCGAGGACGCCATCGCCCGCCAGGGCGCCGGCGACCAGGGCCTGATGTTCGGCTACGCCTGCTCGGACACCCCCGAGCTCATGCCGCTGCCGATCGCGCTGGCGCACCGCCTGTCCCGGCGGCTGACCGAGGTGCGCAAAGACAGCACCCTGGACTACCTGCGCCCGGACGGCAAGACCCAGGTCACCATCGAGTACGACGGCGACCGCGCGGTGCGTCTGGACACCATCGTCATCTCCACCCAGCACGCCGACGGCATCGACCTCGAGACCACGCTGCGTGACGACCTCACCGCCCACGTGATCGACCCGGTCCTGGCCGATGCGGCCGGTGACATCGACACCTCCGACTTCCGCCTGTTGGTCAACCCCACGGGCCGGTTCGTGCTCGGTGGCCCGATGGGCGACGCCGGTCTGACCGGACGCAAGATCATCGTCGACACCTATGGCGGCATGGCCCGTCACGGCGGCGGCGCCTTCTCGGGCAAGGACCCGTCCAAGGTCGACCGCTCCGCCGCGTACGCAATGCGCTGGGTCGCCAAGAACATCGTCGCCGCCGGGCTGGCCGAGCGCGTCGAGGTCCAGGTCGCCTACGCCATCGGCAAGGCCGCCCCCGTCGGCCTGTTCGTCGAGGCCTTCGGCACCGAGAAGGTCGAGATCGACCGTCTGCAGCAGGCCGTGACCGAGGTGTTCGACCTGCGCCCGGGCGCCATCATCCGCGACCTGGACCTCAAGCGGCCCATCTACGCCCCCACCGCGGCCTACGGCCACTTCGGACGCACCGACGTCGACCTGCCCTGGGAGCGCACCGACCGCGTCGAGGACCTCAGGACGGCCGCCGGACTGTAGAGCCGTCGCACCTGGGTGTCGTAGCGGGGTGCGAGGATTTCCGACGTGACGACAACGCGCCCGGCGACCCGGGTCGCGGCGGCCGAGCGCCCCGTGGCCCGGGTTCTGCCGTTGCTCGGGGTACCCCACCTCGACCGCGAGTTCGACTACCGGGTGCCCGAGTCGATGTCGGCCGAGGCTCGCCCCGGCGTACGCGTGCGGGTGCGTTTCGCCGGCCGACTTGTCGACGGTTTCCTCGTCGAACGCGCGGCCCACACCGACCACCAGGGCGAGCTCGCCTGGCTCGAACGCGTGGTCTCCCCGGAACCCGTCCTCACCCCGGCGCTGTTGCGCCTGGTGGACCTCGTCGCGCGCCGGTGGGTGGGCACGCGGTCCGACGTGCTCCGACTGGCCATCCCGCCCCGGCACGCGGCGGCGGAGAAGTCCGTGCCCGAGCCCGGCGCGCCCGAGGGGGTGTCGATCGGCCCGGTCGAACTACCGGCGGGCTGGGAGGACCACCCGATGGTCGCCAGGTTCCTCGAGGCGGTCACCGGCGGTGTGCCGGCCCGGGGGGTGTGGACGGTGCCGCCCGGCCGGGACTGGGCGCGGTCGTTGGCCGCACTCGCCGACTCCGTCCGACGACGGGGTCTGCAGGTGCTGCTCATCGTCCCGGACCAACGTGACGTCGACCGCCTCGCCGGGGCGTGCCGCGAGGTGGTCGGGGGCGGAGCGGCCGGCCGGGACCTCGTCGCCGACCTGTCCGCGGGAGTGGGCCCCTCCGCCAGGTACCGACGCTGGCTGCGCGCGGTCCGCGGGCATGCACGGATCGTCGTGGGCACACGCAGCTCCGTCTTCGCCCCGCTCCCCGAACCGGGCCTCATCGTGCTGCACGACGACGGTGACGACTCCTTCGTCGAACCCCGCGCTCCGTATCCGCACACGCGTGATGTCGCCGCCCAGCGTTCCGCGCTGGAGGGCACCCCGCTCCTGCTGACGTCGGTGGACCGGACGCCGGAAGTCGCGGAGTACGTGAGGACCGGCTGGGCACACGAGATCCGGCCCCGCGCCGGCCTGGTCCGCGAGCTGGCCCCGCGCGTGGTGGCCGTGACGGACGCCGACCCGCTCCAGGCACGCGACGTCGCGGGCGGCCGCACGCGCCTGCCGGCCGTCGCGTTGACGATGGCCCGCGAGTCGATCGACGTCGACGCGCCGGTCCTGGTCCAGGTTCCCCGGAAGGGGTACATCCCCACTCTGCTGTGCGGTTCCTGCCGGACGCCCGCCCGGTGTCGTCGCTGCAACGGCCCCCTGCGCGCCGGCCGCATGGACGAGGTCTACGGGCCGGTCGAGCTGGCGTGCGGGTGGTGCGGGGCGCCCGAGCCGGGGTTCCGGTGCGTGGCCTGCGGATCGCGTGCGTTGCGCGCCGGGGTCGTGGGCGCGGGGCGCACCGCCGAGGAGTTGGGCCGGATGTTCCCCGGGGTGCGGATCCGCACGAGCGGGGGAGGGGAGATCCTCGACTCCGTGCCCGCGAGTCCCGCGATCATCGTGTCCACCCCCGGCGCGGAGCCCGTCGCCGACGGCGGTTACGGCGCCGCGCTGCTGTTGGACTCGTGGGCGCTGCTCGGCCGGCCCGACCTGAGGGCTGTGCAGAACGCGCTCCGGCTGTGGATCGGCGCCGCCGGGCTCGTCCGCCCGGCCGACGAGGGTGGCAGGGTGTTCCTGTCGGCGGACTCCGGGTCCGCGGTCGCCCAGGCGTTGGTCCGGTGGGACCCACAGGGCTGGGCGGAGCGCGAGCTCGCCGACCGCGCCGAGGTCGGGTTCCCCCCGGCGGTCCACATGATGGCGGTCGACGGCCCCGCGGCGGCGCTGGCGGAGTTCCTCGAGGACTTCCGGTTCGCCGACAGCGTCGAGGTGCTCGGCCCGGTGGACCTCCCCCCTGGCGAGGAGCTGCCCGGCCATGACGAGGTGGAGGATCCCGAGCGGGTCCTCCTGCGGGTCCCCCCGGCGATGCTGAACGACGTCGCCGCGGAGCTGCGCGCCCTCATCGTCCGGCGGGCGGGCAGACGATCCACCCATCCGCTGCGCGTCCGCCTGGATCCCGTGAACATCGGATGACTGACGCAGCGCCTAGAATGGCTGTTCATCACCGTCGCCCCGAGGAGACCCGATACGCATGCCCGTCCACCCCGTCCGGCTCTTCGGCGATCCCGTCCTGAGGACCGCCGCTGATCCCGTCACCTCCTTCGACGACCGGCTGGCGCGGACGGTGACGGACCTCATGGACACGGTCGCGCACGAGGAGGGCGCCGGTCTCGCGGCCCCGCAGATCGGCCTGTCCACCCGCGTGTTCGTCTACACCTGTGGAGGACGTCGGGGCCACCTGGTCAACCCGGAATGGGAAGCCATCGGGAACGAGACCACCGAGGTCAACGAGGGCTGTCTGTCCATCCCGGGGGTGTCGATGCCCACGGAGCGGTTCGCCCGGGTCCGCGCACGCGGGTTCGACATGAAGGGTGACCCGGTCAGCTTCGAGGCGGAGGGCATCCTCGCCCGCGCTGTCCAGCATGAGATCGACCACCTCGACGGGGTGCTGTTCCTCCAGCGGCTCACCCCGGAACGTCGCCGCGCCGCGATGGCCGAGATCCGCTCGTCAGCGTGGTTCGGCAGCGCCGCCGTCAGCGCCGGGGTCGTCTACGACCAGCTCTCCGACGCCATGGCGGTGAGGTGACCGATGCGCCTCGTCTTCGCCGGCACCCCCGACGTCGCCGTCCCGTCCCTGCGGGCTCTCCTCGACAGCGACCGCCACGAGGTGGTGGCCGTGGTCTCCCGACCCGACGCGCGCACCGGACGTGGCCGCGGGCTGTCCCGCAGTCCCGTCGCGGCCGCCGCCGACGCGGCGGGAATCGAGGTCCTCACCCCGCCCAACGCCCGCGATTCCGGGTTCGCCGAGCGGCTGCGTGAACTGGCGCCCGACGCCGTCCCCGTGGTCGCCTACGGACACCTCGTCCCACGGCCCGTTCTGGACATCCCGGCGCACGGTTGGATCAACCTGCACTTCTCCCTCCTGCCCGCGTGGCGGGGGGCCGCCCCCGTCAACGCCGCCATCGCGGCCGGTGACGAGGTCACCGGCGCCACGACGTTCCGGCTCGACGAGGGGATGGACACCGGCCCCGTGCTGGGAACGATGACCGAGACGATCCGGCCACGCGACACCGCCGGCGACCTGCTCGGGCGACTGTCCGAGTCCGGGGCCGGTCTGCTGGTCGCGACGCTCGACGGCCTCGAGGCGGGGGAGTTGCGCCCGGTACCGCAACCGACCGATGGCGTCTCCCACGCGGGGAAGCTCACCGTCGACGACGCGCGGGTGCGGTGGTCCGACCCCGCCCTGGCGGTCGATCGACACATCCGGTCGGTCACCCCGGCGCCCGGTGCGTGGACGACACTCGGCGGCGAGCGGGTGAAGATCGGCTCGGCCCGCCCGGCCGAGGAGACCGCCCCCGACCTCGAGCCCGGCCGTATCGCGTGGGACAAGAAGGCCGTGCACGTGGGCACGGCCTCCGCTCCCATGGTGCTCGAGACCATCCAACCCCCGGGCAAGAGGATGATGGACGCACTCAACTGGGTCCGCGGTGCGCGCCTCGACGCCGAGGCGGCCTTCGAGTGAGCGCCGACGGCGGACGGGGTCGCGGCGCCGGAAACGGCGGCAGCGAACGGGGCCGTGGCGCCGGAAGCGGCGGCAGCGGGCGCCGCGGTGACGCTCCGAAGCGCGGAGACGGCGGAGGTCGCCCCCGGGACACGGGCGCAGGTCGCCCACGGTCGGGCGGCCAGCAACGGTCAGGGGGACCGCGTTCGGGAGCCCGGCAGCGGTCTGGTGACCGGCAGCAGCAAGGTGGCCGGCAGCGGTCGGGCGACCAGCAGCGAGCGCAGCGACGGCCCGACGCGAGGTCCGTGGCCCTGACGGTCATGGCGGCGGTCCGCGAGCGCGCGGCCTACGCCAACCTCACGCTGCCGGCCGAGCTGCGCCGGGCGAAGCTCGACACCCGCGACGCCGCCCTGGCGACCGAGCTGACCTACGGCACGCTCCGCGCGCAGGGGCTCCTCGACCGCATCATCACCCTCGCCTCGTCGCGCCCCGTCGAGGAGATCGACCCGCCGGTGCTCGATCTGATCCGCCTGGGCGCCTACCAGCTGCTGTTCACGCGCATCGGCGCGCACGCGGCCGTCGACACCAGCGTGGAGGCGGCCCGCACCGCGGGGCTCGGCCGCGCCGGTGCGTTCGTCAACGCCGTCCTGCGCAAGATCTCGGCGCGCGACGCGGACGCGTGGGTCGAGGCGCTACGCGACGGCGTGACCGACCCGGTGGCGAGAATGGCCATCGGCACCGCCCACCCGGAGTGGATCGCCCGGGCGTTCGCCGACTCGCTCGGTGCGGCCGCCGGGGAGCTGCCCGAGCTGCTCGCCGCGGACGACGCGCGGCCCAGGGTCCACCTGGCCGCCCGGCCGGGCGCGATCTCCGCCGAGGAGCTCGCGTTGGTCACGGGGGGCCGCGAGGGCGAGCTGTCGCCGTACGCGGTGCACCTCGACTCGGGGGACCCGGGCACGCTCGACGCCGTGCGGGAGGGGCTGGCCGCGGTCCAGGACGAGGGCAGCCAGCTGGTCGCGCTGGCCGCCGCCCGCGCGCCGCTGGACGGCCCGGACGGCGGACGCTGGCTCGATCTCGCCGCCGGCCCCGGCGGCAAGGCGGTCATGTTGGGCGCGCTCGCGGAGATCGAGGGCGGGACCCTCACCGGCGTCGAGGTGTCGCCGCATCGCGCCGACCTGGTCCGTGAGGCCACCCGGGACCTTCCGGTGACGGTGCACACGGCCGACGGCCGCGATCCCGGCCTCGAACCCGGCTTCGACCGCGTCCTCCTCGACGCGCCGTGCTCGGGCCTGGGCGCGTTGCGGCGGCGCCCCGAGGCGCGGTGGCGCAAGACGGCCGCGGACATCCCCGCGCTGGTCTCTCTGCAGCGCGAGCTGCTGGACTCGGCGATGCGACTGGTCCGACCGGGGGGTGTGGTGCTGTACGCGACGTGCTCGCCGCATCTGTCGGAGACCGTGTCGGTGGTCCGCGAGGCCGCGCGTCGGGACGACGTGGAGACGCTCGACGTGCGAGAGATCCTCGCGGACATCGGCGGCGCGGTCGGCGGCCCGCCCGACGGGTCGGGGGCGGGGCCGTGGGTGCAGCTGTGGCCGCACCGGCACGGCACCGACGCGATGTTCATGGCGGCGCTGCGGCGGACCCGCTGACGCGGCCCGCCTAGACTGGGCGGCATGTCGTACCAGCCGCTCATCGCGCCGTCGATCCTGTCCGCCGACTTCGCCCGACTCGACCGCGAGATCGAGCGGATCCCGTCCGCCGACTGGATCCACGTGGACGTCATGGACGGCCACTTCGTGCCCAACCTGTCGTTCGGCGCGCCGGTCGCCGCTGCGGTCGGCCGGGTGACCGACAAGCCCATGGACTGCCACCTCATGATCGAGAACCCGCTGCGCTGGGTCGGGGACTACGTCGACGCGGGCGCCGCGAACGTGACCTTCCACCTCGAGGCGGCCGACGACCCGGTGGCGGTGGCGGACCTGCTGCACGTCAAGGGCAGCCGTGCCGGGATCTCGATCAAGCCGGGCACGCCCGCCGAGATGTGCTTCGAGGTGCTCGACCACGTGGACCTGGTCCTCGTGATGAGCGTCGAGCCGGGCTTCGGCGGTCAGAAGTTCATGCCCGAGTCGCTCGACAAGGTCCGCGCCCTGCGTGCCGAGATCGACCGCCGCGGTCTGGACGTCCGCATCCAGATCGACGGCGGGATCGACGCCGACACGATCGGGGAGTGCGCGGCCGCCGGCTGTGACGTGTTCGTGGCCGGCTCGGCCGTCTACGGCGCGCCGGACCCCGACGCGATGATCGGGACCCTGCGCGACCGGGCGCTCGCCGCGCGGGCGTGACCGTGCCCGACGAGACCGTCCCCCCCGGGTCGACCCCGGAGGCGTCGGCGTCGCGCCGCCGGGAGCGGGCCGCCCTCGCCGAGGCGATCGCTCTCTCGCGGGCGGCGCTCGGGGTGAGCACGCCCAACCCGCCGGTCGGCGCGGTGGTGCTCGACGCCGCCGGTGCGGTCGTCGGTCGCGGCGCCACCGAGGCGCCGGGCGGCCGGCACGCCGAGGTGGTCGCCCTGGACGAGGCCGGCGACCCGGCCCGGGGCGGCACGCTCGTCGTGACACTGGAGCCGTGCGATCACCACGGCCGCACGGGCCCCTGCACCGCGCGGGCCCTGGCCGCGGGCGTCGCGCGCGTGGTGTATGCCGTGTCCGACCCGAACCCCGTGGCGGCCGGCGGTGCCGACACCTTGCGGCGGGCGGGGGTCGACGTGTCCAGGGGCGACGACGACGAGGTCCGCGCCGCCGGGGACGGCCCGCTCCGGGCGTGGCTCCACCGACAGGCCCACGGCCGACCGTTCGTCACCTGGAAGTACGCGGCCAGCCTGGACGGCAGGGTGGCCGCGGCAGACGGGTCGAGCAGGTGGATCACCGGGCCCGTCTCGCGACACCACGCACACGCGAGGCGGCAGGAGATCGACGCCCTCGTCGTCGGCACCGGGACCCTCACCGCCGACGACCCCGCCCTGACCGCCCGCCTCGAGGACGGACGCCCCGCCCCACGCCAGCCCCTCCGGGCGGTGATGGGCCTGTCCGCCGTGCCGACCGGCGCGGCCGTCCGGGGGGACGACGGCCGGTTCCGTCACCTCGCCACCCGCGACCCCGCGGAGGCGCTCGCGATGCTCGGCGACGTGTGTCACGTCCTCGTCGAGGGCGGCCCTCGCCTGGCCGGGGCGTTCCTCGCCGCCGGGCTGGTCGACGAGGTCGACGCCTACATCGCCCCGCTCGTCCTCGGCTGCGGACGCTCGGCCGTCGAGGGGGCCGGCGTCGCCACGCTCGCCGACGCGCACGGCTTCACCGTTCGCGAGATCACCGTCCTCGGCGCCGACGTCCACCTGCGCATGACGGCGCCGACCACCCGACCCACGCCCGCGGCGCCCGACACGCAGGCGCCCGCGACCCCACCGACGAGAGGACCCCGCTGATGTTCACCGGAATCGTTGAGGAGCTCGGCACCCTCGAATCGATCGACCGGCGGGGAGACTCCGCGCGGCTGCGGATCCGCGGCCCGCTGGCCACCTCCGACGCGGGCCACGGCGACTCGATCGCCGTCAACGGGGTCTGCCTCACCGTCACCGAGTGGGAGCCCGGCGCCCACTTCGACGTGGACGTCATGGCCGAGACGCTCGACCGCACCGCGCTCGCCGCCCTCGCGCCCGGTGACCCCGTCAACCTGGAGCGCGCCATGCGCGCCGACGCCCGCTTCGGCGGCCATATCGTCCAGGGGCACGTCGACGGCACCGGCCGCGTCGTCAGCCGCGTCGAGCACGAGCACTGGCACGTCCTACGGATCTCCCTGCCCGGCGACCTCGCCCGCTACGTCGTGGAGAAGGGCTCCATCACCGTCTCCGGCACCTCGCTCACCGTCTCGGCGGTGAGCGCGCCCGGCGAGGCCGACGCCTGGTTCGAGGTGTCGCTCATCCCCACCACCCTCGAGGCCACGATCCTCGGTGGCCTGGCCCACGGGGACGCGGTCAACCTCGAGGTGGACGTGCTGGCGAAGTACGTCGAGCGGCTGCTGGACGGACGCGGTGGCGGGTCCCGCTGACCGGATGCGCCATACTTGAGCCCGGACCCGCGGCCGCCGCCCGGGCTCGTCAGACACGAGGAGACCCCGCACCAGTGACCACCTTCGACGGCATCGAGCGAGCCATCGCCGACATCGCGGCGGGACGGGCCGTGGTGGTGGTGGACAGCGAGGACCGCGAGAACGAGGGCGACCTGATCTTCGCCGCCGAGCTCGCCACCCCCGAACTCATGGGCTTCCTCGTCCGGTATTCCTCCGGGTACGTGTGCGTCGCACTCGAGCCCGAGGACTGCCTCCGCCTGGACCTGCCGCCGATGCGGGCCATCAACGAGGACCGCCACGACACCGCCTACACCGTGACCGTGGACGCCCGCACCGGCGTGTCCACCGGTATCTCCGCCGCCGACCGCGCCCGCACCGCGCGGCTGCTCGCCGCCGACGACACCGTGCCCGGGGACTTCACCCGCCCCGGCCACGTGGTGCCCCTGCGCGCCCGGCCCGGCGGCGTCCTCACGCGGCCCGGTCACACCGAGGCCGCGGTCGACCTCGCCCGACTGGCCGGCCTGCGTCCCGCCGGCGTGATCTGCGAGATCGTCTCCGAGGACGATCCCACGACCATGGCCCGCACCCCCGAGCTGCGGCGGTTCGCCGACGAGCACGGCCTGGCGATGGTGACCATCGAGGCACTGCAGGCCTGGCGGCGTGCACACGAGGTGCAGGTGGTCCACGAGGCCGCGGCCCGCGTGCCCACCCCCGCCGGCACCCTCACCGCCCACGGCTACCGCGACACCCTCCAGGGCGTCGAGCACGTGGCCATGGTCGCCGGCGACGTCTCCGGCGACGAGCCGGTCTCGGTCCGGATCCACTCCGAGTGCCTCACCGGTGACGTCTTCCACTCCCTGCGGTGCGACTGCGGCCCGCAGCTCGACGCCGCGGTCGCCGCCGTATGCGAGGAGGGACGCGGGATCGTCCTCTACATGCGGGGCCACGAGGGCCGGGGGATCGGCCTCGTCCAGAAGCTCCGCGCCTACCAGCTCCAGGACTCGGGCCGCGACACCGTCGACGCCAACCTCGACCTGGGCCTGCCCGCCGACGCCCGTGACTTCAGTCTCGCCGCGCAGATGCTGCGCGACCTCGGGGTCACCCGGGTCCGGCTCATGACCAACAACCCCGCCAAGGCCGACGCCCTGCGCGCCGGTGGGGTGGAGGTGGTGGCCAGGGTGCCCATGCCCACCGCGGTGACCCCCGAGAACCTGAGGTACCTGCGCACGAAACGGGACCGTATGGGCCACCTGCTCGAGGGGCTCGACGAAGGGCCGGCCGGCCCGGCGGGCGCCGACGTGAACGGAGAGGATCAGCGATGAGCGGCAGCGGAAGGCCTGAACCGGTCGTCCCCGACGCCCGCGGGCTGCGGCTCGGCGTGGTGGCCTCGACATGGCACCAGGAGATCTGCACCCAGCTCGTGGACCGGGCACTGGCCGTCGCCGAGGCCTCCAGAGCGGCCGTCACCCTCGCCCGCGTCACCGGGGCCGTGGAACTGCCCGTCGTGGCGCAGGAGCTCGCGCGCACCCACGACGCCGTGGTCGCGCTCGGCGTCGTCATCCGGGGCGCCACGCCCCACTTCGACTACGTCTGCCGCTCGGTGACCGACGGCCTCACCCGGATCGCCCTCGACGAGGCCACGCCCGTCGCCCACGGCGTCCTCACCACCGAGGACGAGGACCAGGCCCGCGACCGCGACGGCCACGAGGGCGCAGCGGAGGACAAGGGCGGGGAGGCGGTGGCCGCCGCGCTCGGCGCCGCCATCGCCCTGCGCGAACTGAGGACCATCCGATGAACGGCACCTGGGAGTTCGAGCACACCCCGCGCCGGATGCGCACCACGGTGATCGCGCTGGCGGTGCTCATCGTCATCATCCACGTCGTGTGGGCCGTCATCCTCGTCCGCGGGGACACCGGCGTGACGATCGGCGTCGCCGACCAGCTGGCCTTCGTCGTCACCGGCCTCATCTTCGCCGGCGTCCTGCTCACCCTCCTGCGCATCCGCGTCCGCGCCGGCGAGCAGGGCGTCGAACTGCGCGGCCCCCTCCGGACCCGGGGGTGGAGCTGGGAGGACATCGTGGGCGTGACCTTCCCCCGCTCGAGCTACTGGCCCCGGCTGGAACTGCCGGCCTATGAACACGCGGGGATCTGGGCGATCCAGTCCTTCGACGGCCGGGACGGCGTCGAGGCCATGTCGCGACTGCGCGACGTCATCCGCGCCCACAAGCCCTCGGCCGCCGACCCCGAGACCGTCGCCGACCGCTGACGCGCCGTGGCCGACCCGCGTTCCTACCGCCCGGCCCCCGGCTCGATACCCACCGAGCCGGGGGTGTACCGCTTCCGTGACGAGCACGGACGCGTCATCTACGTGGGCAAGGCCAAGAACCTCCGCAGTCGGCTCAGCTCGTACTTCGCCGATCTGTCACTGCTGCACCCGCGCACCCGGCAGATGGTCACCTCCGCCGCCGGCGTGCAGTGGACCGTCGTCTCGACCGAGGTCGAGGCGCTGCAGCTCGAGTACACGTGGATCAAGAAGTACGACCCGCGGTTCAACGTCCGCTACCGCGACGACAAGACCTACCCGATGCTCGCCGTCACCGTCGGCGAGGAGGTGCCGCGCGCGTTCGTCTACCGCGGCCCCCGCCGGCCCGGCACCCGCTACTTCGGCCCCTACTCCCACGCGTGGGCCATCCGCGACACCCTCGACACCCTGCAGCGGGTGTTCCCCGTGCGCTCGTGCTCGGCCGGCGTGTACAAACGTCAGGCCCAGCTCGGGCGGCCCTGCCTGCTCGGCTACATCGACAAGTGCGCGGCCCCGTGCATCGGCCGGGTCACCCCGGACGAGCACCGGCTGATCGTCAATGAACTCATCGACTTCCTCGCCGGGCGGACCGACGCCATCATGCGGCGCATCGAGAAGCAGATGATGGAGGCCTCCGCCGACCTGGACTTCGAGCGCGCCGCGCGGCTGCGTGACGACCTCGGGGCGATGCGCCGGGCCATGGAGAAGCAGGCCGTGGTCCTGGGCGACGGTACCGACGCCGACATCGTGGGCGTCGAGGTCGACGAACTCCAGGTGTCGGTCCAGGTCTTCCACGTCCGCGGCGGACGTATCCGCGGCCAGCGCGGCTGGGTGGTCGAGCACGCGCACGGGATCGACGAGGACGGCGAGTTCGACGCGGCCCGGGCGATCCCCGGCGTGGTCTCGGACTACCTCGCGCAGTTCTACGGCGGGGAGGCCGACCTGGCCGAGGCCGCCGAGTCCGGCGACATCGCCTCCGCCGTGCCCCGCGAGGTGCTGGTACCGGCCCTGCCCGAGGACTCCGACGAGCTCGCCGACTGGCTCTCGGGCCTGCGCGGCTCCCGGGTCTCCCTGCGGGTTCCCCAACGCGGGGACAAGCGTGCCCTGGCCGAGACGGTCCACCGCAACGCCGTCGAGGCCCTGACCCAGCACAAGCTGCGCCGCAGCGGCGACCTCACCGCGCGCTCCGCCGCCCTGCAGGAGATCCAGGAGAACCTCGAGCTGGACTCCGCGCCCCTGCGCATCGAGTGCGTGGACATCTCGCACACCCAGGGCACGGACGTCATGGCGTCCCTCGTGGTGTTCGAGGACGGCATCCCCCGTAAGAGCGACTACCGCCTGTACCGCATCCGCGACGCCGCGGGGGACGGCCACTCGGACGACGTGGCCAGCATCGCCGAGGTCACCCGCCGACGCTTCCGTCGTCATCACGAGGACCCGGCGCTCACCCCGGACGAGACGGACGGACCGGTCGACGACGAGCCGGGCGACCCCGAGGCGGCCCCGCCCGCCCGCCGGTTCGCCTACCCGCCGCAGCTGTTCGTCGTCGACGGCGGGCGCCCGCAGGTCGAGGCGGCCGCCGAGGTGCTGTCCGAGCTCGGCGTGACCGACGTCCCGGTCATCGGCATCGCCAAGCGACTCGAGGAGATCTGGCTGCCGGGCGAGGAGTACCCGGTGATCTTCCCGCGTCACGGCGAGGGCCTGTTCCTCCTCCAGCGCCTGCGCGACGAGGCCCACCGGTTCGCCATCCGCGCGCACCGGGGCGCGCGCTCCAAGCGGATGACCGCCTCCGTGCTCGACGACGTGCCCGGGCTCGGCCCCGCCCGCCGCGCGGCGCTGGTCGAGAAGTTCCCCACCGTCTCCGCGCTGCGCGCGGCCTCCGTCGAGGACCTGTGCACGGTCCCCGGCATCGGGCCCGGCGTCGCGGCGTCGATCCTCGCGACGCTCGGAAGCGGTGGGTCGGCCGATGCCGACTCCGAGCCCGGGGACACGGACGGCACCGACGTGGAAGACTCGGCGGGGCGGCCGGAGTCGGCCGCGACGAACGACGCGAGGTGACACGATGGACGACGACGGCGACAGGGACCGGGGGCGTGAGCTCCTCCTAATCAGCGGTATGTCGGGAGCCGGAAAGGGGACCGCCTCGAAAGTCCTCGAGGAGTTCGGGTGGTACGTCGTGGACAACCTTCCGCTGTCCTTCGTGGGGGAGTTCCTCGGCCGCTTCGACGACTCGGCCGACGAACCCCGCCGTCTCGCGATCGTCGCCGACACGCGCAGCCTGGGCTTCGACGAGCACCTGGGTGAGCTGCTCGAGCTGTTCGCCGGCCGACAGAGGTCCCGCATCCTGTTCCTGGACGCCTCGGACGAGGCGCTGGTGAACCGGTTCAACAATGTGCGCCGCTCGCACCCCCTGCAGTCCGGCGGCGGGCTCATCGACGGCATCACCCGGGAACGCAGGACCCTCGAGGGTCTGCGCGGACGCGCAGACGTCGTCGTGGACACGACCGCGCTCAGCGTTCACGACCTGCGCCACCGTCTGGAGACGCCGTTCGGCGACCTGGGGTTCGACTTCCACCTCACCGTCGAGTCGTTCGGCTTCAAGTACGGGGTCCCGGTGGACGTCGACATGCTCCTCGACATGCGCTTCCTGCCCAACCCGCACTGGATCCCCGAACTCCAACCGCACACGGGGCGCGACAAGCCGGTGCAGGACTACGTCCTGGCGGACGAGTCGATCGAGGAGTACCTGCGCGCCGCCGTGACGATGATCCGGCTCGCGATGACCGGCTACCGACGCGAGGGCAAGCGGTACATGACCATCGCCGTGGGGTGCACCGGCGGCAAGCACCGCAGCGTGGCCATCTCCGAGTCCCTCGCGGGCCGGTTGACCGGCCTGGACGCGGTCGACGTTCACGTCCGCCACCGCGACCTCGGACGGGAGTGACCCGGCGATGACGGAACCCACGAAGCGGATCCCCTCGCTCGTCGCGCTCGGCGGCGGCCACGGCCTCTCGGCGACCCTGAAGGCCGGTCGGCTCGTCGCCGACCACGTCACCGCGGTGGTCACCGTCGCCGACGACGGGGGCTCCTCGGGCCGCCTGCGCCGCGAGCTCGGCATCCTCCCGCCCGGCGACCTGCGCATGGCGCTGTGCGCCCTCGCCGGTGAGGACGACGAACACGCCCGCCTCACGAGGCTCTTCCAGCACCGCTACGGCGGTACCGGGGCCCTGGCGGGGCACGCCGTCGGCAACCTCGTCTTCGCCGGACTGTGGGAACTCCTCGGCGACCCGATCGAGGCCCTCGACGCGGTCGGCTCGATCCTCGGCGTCACGGGACGGGTCCTGCCCATGTCCCCGGTGGCCCTCGACATCGCGGCCGAGGTCGTCGGTCTCGAGGCCGACCCCAGGGTCGTGCGCACCATCATCGGGCAGGTGGCCGTGGCGACCACGCCGGGCAGCGTCCGACGCGTGCGGCTGATCCCCGACGCCCCGCCCGCCGCGGACGGGGTGGTCGAGGCGATCGAGCAGGCCGACCTCGTCGTGCTCGGCCCCGGCTCGTGGTTCACCAGCGTCATCCCCAACGTCCTCGTACCGGAGATCGCGGCGGCCCTCACGCGGACCGCCGCCACCAAGGCCCTCGTTCTCAACCTCGCCCCGCAGCCGGGGGAGACGGCGGGCTTCTCCGCGGAGCAGCATCTGCACGTCCTGCGCCAGCACGCGCCTCGGGTAGACGTCGACGTCCTGCTCGTGGACCCGCGGATGCCGCTCAGCGCCACCGAACGCGAGCACCTCGAGCGCGCGGCGGCAGGACTGGGCGCCCGCGTGGTGACCGCGGAGATAGCCGAGACCGGCTCGGATGGGACCATGAGGGCTGTCCACGACCCCGCCTCGCTGGCGACGGCACTCGCCGCCTCGCTGCCAGGGGGCGCGGGGTGACGACCGAGAACGAAGGAGCAGGGCGTGTCGCTGACCGCACAGGTCAAGTCCGAACTGGTGAGGGTCCCCGTCGGGAACACCGAGACCAGGAGGGCCGAGGTCGCCGCGCTGTTGAGGTTCGCCGGAACGCTCCAGGTCCTCTCCGGCCGACTCGTCATCGAGGCGGAGGTCGACTCCGGCGAGATCGCCGATCGGCTCGCCGCCGAACTCGACGCCCTCTTCTCCGTGACCTGCGAGATCCACCCGATCGGGGGTTCGGGCGGCCGGCCGGCCCGCAAGTTCGTCCTCCGCGTCATCGACCGGGGCGCCGACCTCGCCCGCCAGCTGGGGCTCATCGACAACGCCGGTCGGGCCGTCCGCGGGCTCCCCGCGGCCGTGGTCGGGGGGTCCGTCGCGGCGGCCGAGGCCGCGTGGCGGGGGGCGTTCCTCGCGCACGGGTCGCTCACCAAGCCCGGTCGCTCGTCCGCCCTCGAGGTGACCGCCCCCGGAGCGGAGGCGGCGATGGCGCTCGTGGGTACCGCGCGCCGACTCGGCGTCACCGCCAAGGCCCGCGAAGTGCGGGGAGGGGACCGGGTGGTCATTCGCGACGCGGAGGCGATCGGGGTCCTACTGGCCCGCCTCGGGGCCACGTCGACCAGGGACGTCTGGGAGGAGCGTCGTTCGCGTGGCGAGGTCCGCGCCACCGCCAACCGGTTGGCTAACTTCGACGACGCCAACCTCCGCCGGTCCGCCCGCGCGGCCGTCGCGGCCGCGGCCCGCGTCCAGCGGGCGCTGGAAATCCTCGCCGAGGACGTCCCTGACCACCTTCTAGCGGCCGGCGAGCTCCGCGTCCAACACCGCCAGTCCTCGTTGGAGGAACTCGGACAGCTCGCCGACCCGCCCATGACCAAGGACGCGGTCGCCGGACGCATCCGGCGACTGCTGTCGATGGCGGACCGCAAGGCCGCCGAGCTCGGGATCCCGGACACCGAGTCCGTGGTCACCGAGGACATGCTCGACGACGCCTGATCGGCCCCCAGAACACCCTGCACGTGGCCGGGCACCGGCGGGTAGTCTGGGTCACGTCCCCGGGCCCCACCCGGCTCTGGTGACGTCCAGCGTTCTCGCACCACCAATAAGGAGACATCGAAGTGACCGTGCGCGTAGGCATCAACGGATTCGGACGTATCGGCCGCAACTTCTACCGCGCGGTGGAGGCTCTCAAGGCCGAGGGCAAGACGGACATCGAGATCGTGGCCGTCAACGACCTGACCACGAACGACATGCTCGCTCACCTGCTCAAGTACGACTCGATCCTCGGTCGCCTCGGCAAGGACGTCACCTACGACGACACCTCGATCACGGTCGGCGGGACCAAGATCGGCGCGCTCGCCATCAAGGAGGGCCCCGCCTCCGTTCCGTGGGGTGACTACGGCGTCGACGTCGTCGTCGAGTCCACCGGTATCTTCACCTCGGCCGAGAAGGCCCGCGGCCACCTCGAGGGCGGCGCCAAGAAGGTCATCATCTCGGCCCCCGCGTCGGACGAGGACATCACCATCGTGATGGGTGTCAACGACGACAAGTACGACGGCTCGCAGACGATCATCTCGAACGCCTCCTGCACCACCAACTGCCTCGCGCCCGTGGCCAAGGTCCTGTCCGACGAGTTCGGCATCGTCAAGGGCCTCATGACCACGATCCACGCGTACACCCAGGACCAGAACCTGCAGGACGCGCCCCACAAGGACCCGCGTCGCGCCCGCGCCGCCGCGCTGAACATGGTCCCGACCTCCACCGGTGCCGCCAAGGCCGTCTCCCTCGTGCTGCCCGAGCTCAAGGGCAAGTTCGACGGCTACGCCGTTCGCGTCCCGCTGCCCACCGGCTCCCTGACCGACCTCACCGTCGAGCTCGAGAAGAAGGCCTCGGTCGACGAGGTCAACGCCGCGGTCAAGGCCGCCGCCGAGGGGCCGATGAAGGGCATCCTCAAGTACACCGAGGACCCGATCGTCTCCTCTGACATCGTCACCGATCCGCACTCGTCGATTTTCGACGCGCCGCTGACCAAGGCGATCGACGGCCAGATCAAGATCGCCTCCTGGTACGACAACGAGTGGGGCTACTCCAACCGCCTGGCCGACCTCATCGGCCTGGTCGGCAAGTCGCTCTGAGAGCCTTCGGGCCTGACGACCCCGTACCACCACCGGGCCCGGTCCGGGGACGCCGCGAGCGTCCCGGCCGGGCCCGGCGCACATCGACCGGCGCCGCACGGTCAGCCCACCCACCCGGTGACCCACCCACAGTTCTTCCGACAGGAGTTCCACCACATGGCCGTGAGCACGCTCTCCGACCTGCTCGACGCCGGCGTAGAGGGCCGCAAGATCCTCGTCCGCTGCGACCTCAACGTCCCGCTCGACGGGAAGACCATCACCGACGCCGGTCGCATCACCGCCTCGCTGCCCACACTCAACGCGCTGCTCGACGCGGGCGCGGCACTCGTGATCACCGCCCATCTCGGCCGACCCAAGGGCGAGGCCGACCCCGAGTTGTCCCTCGCACCCGTGGCGGAGAAGCTGGGAGATGAGCTGGGGCGGTACGTCCAGCTCGCCGGTGACGTGGTGGGGCCGGACGCGCGTGAGCGGGCCAACGGCCTGACCGACGGCGACGTCCTGCTGGTCGAGAACGTCCGCTTCGATCCCCGCGAGACGAGCAAGGACGAGTCCGAGCGGGCCGCGTTCGCCGCGGAACTCGCGAGCCTGGTGGGCGAGGACGGCGCGTTCGTCTCCAACGGCTTCGGCGTTGTCCACCGCGCCCAGGCCTCCGTCTACGACGTCGCCAAGCTCCTGCCTGCCTACGCCGGCGACCTCGTGCAGAGCGAGGTCGACGTGCTCGCCGCCCTCACCGGGGACCCGAAGCGTCCTTACGCGGTTGTGCTCGGTGGATCCAAGGTCTCGGACAAGCTCGCCGTGATCGAGGCGCTGGCTCCGAAGGTCGACACCCTCGTCATCGGCGGCGGCATGTGCTTCACCTTCCTCGCCGCACAGGGCCACGGTGTGGGCTCCTCGCTGCTGCAGGAGGAGATGATCGACACCTGCAAGGACCTGCTGGCCAGGTACGGCGACGTCATCACGCTCCCCGTGGACGTCGTCGCCGCCGACGGGTTCGCCGCCGACGCCCCCCACACCACGGTTCCCGCCGACGCGATCCCCGAGGGCACGATGGGCCTGGACATCGGCCCCGAGTCGGTCGCCGCCTTCGCCGAGAAGCTCACCTCGGCCAAGACCGTGTTCTGGAACGGGCCGATGGGCGTGTTCGAGTTCGAGGCCTTCTCCGCGGGCACCCGCGGCGTCGCCGAGGCGATCATCACCGCGACCTCCGCCGGAGCGTTTTCCGTCGTCGGTGGCGGCGACTCGGCGGCCGCCGTGCGCACCCTGGGGCTCGGCGAGGAGAACTTCTCCCACATCTCCACCGGCGGTGGCGCCTCGCTGGAGTACCTGGAGGGTAAGGAACTGCCCGGCGTCACCGTCCTTGAGCGCGGCAACTGACCCGGACACCCAGGAACTACAAGGAGAGAACATGTCACGCACTCCGCTCATCGCCGGCAACTGGAAGATGAACCTCAACCACCTCGAGGCGATCGCACTCGTGCAAAAGGTCGCCTTCTCCCTCCCGGAGAAGTACCTCGAGAAGGTCGACGTCGCGTTCCTCCCGCCGTTCACGAATATCCGAGGCGTCCAGATCGTCATCGAAGGTGACAAGCTGGGCTTCGCCTACGGAGCCCAGGACGTCTCGGTGCACGAATCCGGCGCCTACACCGGCGAGATCTCGGCCTCCATGCTCGCGAAGCTCGGCTGCACCTATGTCGTCGTGGGCCACTCCGAGCGCCGCGACTACCACGCCGAGACCGACGAACTCGTGGCGGCCAAGGCCGCGGCCGGACACCGTCACGGCCTGACCCCGATCGTCTGCGTGGGGGAGAAGCTCGAGGTCCGCGAGGCCGGTGACCACGTGGACTTCGTCGTGAACCAGCTCAAGGGTTCGCTGGAGGGTCTGACGACCGCACAGCTGGCCTCCACGGTCATCGCGTACGAGCCGGTATGGGCGATCGGGACCGGCAAGACCGCCTCCGCCGCCGACGCGCAGGAGGTGTGCGCGGCCATCCGCTCCGCGCTGGCCGAGCTCGCCGACGCCGAGACGGCCGAGTCGATGCGCGTGCTGTACGGCGGCAGCGTCAACGCCTCGAACGTCGGCGAGCTGCTCGAACAGTCCGACGTCGACGGCGGTCTGGTGGGCGGGGCGTCGCTCAAGCCCGACGAGTTCGCCCAGCTGTGCGCGATCGCCGCCGGCGGCCCGCTGCCCTGATCCGTTCCCGCCCCCGGCGGGTCGGGCCCTCGCCGGCCCGGCACGCCGGGATCAACCGCGGACGCCCGACCGGGTAGTCTGTAGCGGTCGCACCCGACCGCCCGACCTGACGTGAGGCACGATCCCTACATGAAGCTCGCCCTGGATATCTTCCTCATCATCACCAGCCTGCTGCTGATGCTGTTCATCCTGCTGCACCGCGGCAAGGGCGGCGGCCTGTCCTCGCTGTTCGGTGGCGGTGTCCAGTCGAGCCTGTCGGGCTCGAGCGTCGTCGAGCGCAACCTCGACCGGGTCACCGTGGTCGTCGCGGTCCTCTGGGTGATCGCGATCATCGCCGTCGGCCTGCTCGTCCGCTTCGGCTGATCCCCGCTCGGGGCCCACACGCGAGAAGCGGGGTGCGCGCTCTCCCATGAGGGAGGGCGCGCACCCCG
>NZ_BCSW01000014.1 GCF_001571065.1 Dietzia cinnamea NBRC 102147 | reverse complement strand
CCTAGTGGGCTGCCACCGTGGGGAAGGAGGGCCCACGATCCCGGCACATCGGACTGTCTGCCTGCGCTTGCCAGGTCGATAGAGACGTGTAGTTCCGGCTGAGCCTGTGTCGCTTACCCGTAGTGGTAGCGGCAGGTGGCGATTCGGACTTCGGTGTCGGTGACTTTGTAGACGAGTCGGTGCTCGTCGGTGATGCGTCTGGACCAGTATCCGGCGAAGTCGTACTTGAGGGGTTCGGGTTTGCCGATTCCCTCGTTGCCGTTGCGGGTGATGTCCTGCAGGAGCAGGTTGATGCGTTTGAGTATCTTTCGGTCCTGTTGTTGCCACCAGAGGTAGTCCTGCCAGGCGTTGTCGTCCCAGACGAGCAGCACGTCAGTCGGCGTCGAGCAGGTCGCGCGCCTGGCCGCGGCCGGACTCGAGCCGCTCCATCGCATCGAGCAGGCGTCGGGCGTTGGCCGGTGATCGCATGAGGTGGGCGGTCTCGCGCAGGGACTCGTAGTCGTCGAGGGAGACCATCACCACCGGTTCGTGGCCGGCGCGGGTGATGATGACCTCTTCGCGGTCGTTGGTGACCCCGTCGAGGACCTCGGCGTAGCGGGCCCGGGACTCGGTGTAGCTCATTGTCTTCATCTCAAACCCTCCTGTACGCACAAGTGTACAGGACGCGGAGTTGGGCTCCACTGTGACTTCCCGTCTCCCGCGCCTGTATAGCGGCACTTCTAATTCCGCTGATGAGTGCACATCCGGAGATGCTCACGTCCGCTACTGGAACCGGTTTGGCAACCGACACGATGCTGGCCCGGAGCGGCTGCCCGGTCCGGGTGCTGCGCGCCCCCGGCGTCGTCAGCCGTCGTAGGCGACCGTCTCCACGACGATCGGCCCGGCGACGGCCCCGCCGGTGGTGGTGAGTCGGTATTCGACCCGGCCCGGGCCGGTGGAGATCTGCGCCTCGTAGGGGTGGGAGATCGGATCGGGGATGCCCGTCGAGATCCGCGGGAACGGGACCTGCGCGATCTTCTCCCCGGTGGCCCCGGTGTCGAGGTTGCGCCACGAGAGGGTGGCGGTGAGGTTGCACGGACCCACCCCGGCGATGGCGAAGGCCCAGGCGACGGACGCCGTGTCCGGGTACCCGTCGCCGTCGAGCGTGGTGGAGATCGCGCCCGCGCACAGCCCCGTGGGTGAGCCGCCCACGGCGATCACGCGGTCGGGAGCGGGGAACAGTCGCGGGATGGCCTCGGAGGAGTCCTGGGCGTTCGCGGTGGCCGGGGCCGTGACGGCGGCGGTCAGTGCGACGGCCGTGGCGGCGAGGAACGCCCCCACGAAGACGGTGGGCCGGCGGGTGATCCGCCGGGTCGAGCCGGTGGTGTCCACCCGCTCATCGTCGCACTGCGGACAGCGGCAGACAATAGTGGGCGAGGATTCCGCCACGTCGGACCGCCATGTCGAACACGGTGGCCGTGCCCGGAACGAGAACCCGTTCGACACCTGTCTGTAATGTCCGACGAGAGGCTCCGGAAGCGAGCCTCGGTCGGAAGGACACGGGATGATGGCACGAACGCGCGGTGGGGACGCCGACACCGTCCGGTCGGACGAGAACGGTCTCATCGCGGTCCTCGCCTTCGGCGGCATCGTCATGTCTCTCAGTCAGACGCTGGTCATCCCGCTGCTGGGCATGCTGCCGGCGATTCTCAACACCTCCGCGGTCAACGCCTCCTGGGTCGTCACCATCACGCTGCTCGCCGGAGCGGTGGCCGGTCCGCTCATGGGACGACTGGGAGACCTCTATCCGAAGAAGTACGTGCTCATCGGTTGCACGGCGGTCATGGTCGTCGGCTCGGTGCTGTGCGCACTGGCCACCTCGCTGTGGCCGATGCTCATCGGGCGCGCCCTGCAGGGCGTGGGAATCGGTGTGATCCCCATCGGCATCGCCACGATGCGCGAGATCCTCCCGGCGCGTCGACTCGCACCGGCGATCAGTCTGATGAGTTCGTCGCTCGGAGTGGGAGGGGCGCTCGGGCTCCCGGCGGCGGCCGCCCTGGCGCAATACGGTTCGTGGCAGTGGATGTTCTGGGGGTCCGGGGCCCTGGGCGTGGCGATCATCGTGATGATGACGGTGCGTCTCCGGACGCTGCCGGCCGCCAAACCGGACGGCACGCTCGACGTCGTCGGCGCGGTGGGGCTCGCGATCGCTCTCATCTCGCTGCTGCTCGCGGTGTCCAAGGGCGCCGACTGGGGCTGGGGCGCCCCGTTGACCCTCGGCCTGCTGGCGCTCACCGCGGTCTCGCTGCCCGGATGGGCGCTGTGGGTCCTCCGGCACCCGTCACCGATCGTGGACCTGCGGGTTGCCGCCCGTCGCCCCGTCCTGATGACCAACATCGCCTCGGTGACCATCGGCATGGGCCTCTATGCGCAGCTGCTGATCATGCCCCAGATTCTTCAGCTCCCGGTCGAGACCGGACACGGGTTGGGCCAGTCGATGGTGGCCATGGGGTTTTGGAGCGCGCCCGGCGGGCTGGCGATGATGGCGGTCTCCCCACTCAGCGGGAGACTCATCGGCACCCGCGGCCCCAAGACCACGCTCATCCTGGGAGCGCTGGTGGTCGCGGTCGGCTATGCGTCCGGGTTGTTCCTCATGGGATCGACCTGGGGTGTGGTGACCGTCGGCATCGTGGTGAGCGGCGGTGTGGGGCTGGCCTACGGTGCGATGCCCGCGCTGATCATGGCCTCGGTCCCCACCTCCGAGATGGGCTCGGCCAACAGCGTCAACACGCTCATGCGCTCCATCGGCACCACGACCTCTGCCGCGGTGCTCGGCGTGCTGCTCACCCAGATGTCC
Source organism: Dietzia cinnamea NBRC 102147 (assembly GCF_001571065.1). Lineage (GTDB taxonomy): Bacteria > Actinomycetota > Actinomycetes > Mycobacteriales > Mycobacteriaceae > Dietzia > Dietzia cinnamea. Next base: position 67,739 of record NZ_BCSW01000014.1, on the reverse strand, counting down.
ATGGACTTCGAGGGGCTGTTTGTCCCCACCGAGACCGGATTCCGGGTCGGTCTGATGTTCGGCTGCGGCGCGACCCTCCTTGCCGCGGCGGTCGCCGCCACGATCCCGCCACCGTGGGAGGACAAGGCCACGGCCCCAGCGGTGCCGGCGCGGGAGAGCTGAGCGGCCGGATCAGTACGCGCCGGACAGGATCCCGTCGGCCCGCGACCGGTCGATCTTGGTGGTGATGCCGCACGCCGTGCACGTGGCCGTGTACGACGACCCCAGCGGGATGATGGGGATGAAGAACAGGGAGAACGCTCGCTTCCGACGGTCGACCCGCTGTGCGGCGACGTTGCCGCAGTTCGGGCACGTGGCCCGGGCCAGCCCGAGGTTCCGGGACGAGTTCTTGAAACCGAAGATGAAGAACATCGGCCCAGCGTGACACCGCACCGGGCCGCGCGCACCCGGTGCGGTGGAGTTCAGGACCCGGGACCCGAGCCGTCCGCGGTCGACCGGGCGCGGGCCACGATTGCATCGGCCAGCTCTGCCGGCCGCTCGTCGGGGATCCAGTGACTGACCCCGCTCATCTCGACGAACCGGTAGTCGGCGTCCACGTGGTGGCGGGTCCGCTCGGCGCCCCCGCGGCCCAGGGCCGGGTCGCGGTCACTCCACACGAAGGTGGTGGGCACACGGACCGCCGCGGTCGAGCGGGACGGTGGGGCGAAGGGCAGGGCCCGGTACCAGCCGAGTCCCCCGGGGATCGCGCCGGCGGCGACCATCTCACGCCGGTAGCGCTCGATCATCTCGGGCGTCATACCCATCCCGGCCAGGGCCTTCTCGGGCCGCGGGCCGGCCGAGGTGAGCAGTCGCTCCGGCAGGAACGGCAGCTGGAAGAGCCCGATGTACCAGGATCGCAGCAGCTGGTCGGAGGCGACCATGGCCTTGAGGAAGGCGGCGGGGTGGGGGACCGACACGGCGGTGAGACTGCGGAAGCGGTCGGGGTGCGCCCCGGCGACACCCCACGCGACGGCGGCGCCCCAGTCGTGACCCACCACGTGGGCGTCGGGCAGGCCGGCGGCGTCGAGCAGCGCGAGGACGTCCCCCACCAGTTCCGACAGCCGGTACGCGCGCCGACCACGGGGGCGGGCGGACTCGCAGTACCCGCGCTGGTCCAGCGCCAGGGTGCGGTACCCGGCCGCGTGCAGGAGCGGAGACACGAGGTCCCAGCTGGAGGTGCGTTGCGGGAACCCGTGGAGCAGGACGATCGCCTCGCCGTCGGCGGGCCCGGAGTCCACCGCGCGCAGCTCCATACCGTCGCGGGAGAACCACAGGTCCGGCCGGTGGGCATTCGGATCAGCCGCGGACATATCCCCTCCTGACCGCCCGGTCGAGAATTCCGAGCGTCGCCTTGAGCGCCGATGCGTCCAGCACCGGCAGTACTCCCGAGTCGCGCCACTTCGGGTGCGCGTCGGACCAGTCGTAGTAGCTGACGACCTCGGTACGCGCCCCCTCGGTGTCGTCGCCATCGCCCAGGGGGTCAGGCGGTAGCCGTAGGTGTGCCCGATCGGGGGTCTGATGGCCCCGTCGATGGTCCAGGCGATCTCGGCGTCCGGCTCGAACCGGGTGATGATCACCGTGACGTCGTACTCACCCATGTCATAGTCACCCAGCGACTCGCGGTCCATGTGGACGACGAACCTGTCGCCCTCGGAGGTGACCGCCGGCCCCTCCGCCGACTGGAGCATGCCGGAGGAGTCGATGGCCACGTGGCCGTCCGGATCACAGAGCACGGCGAACACCCGGCCCGCGTTCGCCGCGATCACTCGCCGCGCCTCGAGGCGGTACCCGGCGGCCGGACCGGCGCCGGCATCCGCATCGGCACGGTCGCTGGCGGCCCCGCTCGCGGCGGCACCCTCGCTGCTGGCGGCCTCGCTTGCGGCGGCGTCCCGTGAGGAGGCGTAGTCGCTCATGGCGGCGACGCTACCCGTGCCCGCCGGCCCCCGGGGACGGTTGCACACCGGCCGAGGAGCCTCACGAGGAATCCGCTCCTCGGATTGCGATACGCCCGCGGAGTTCCGCGAGCGGATCGACTTCCGAGGCGCGAGGCGAGATCGGAGGGGCAGATCGTGCGGCGGGGCCCGGCATCGTCTTCCGCAGGGCCCCGCCTCGCCCGCCGCAGAGGATCCAGAACACCGCCTCGCCCGCCGCAGAGGTTCCAGAACCCCGTGTCGACTGCGGCCGAGCCGCTTCCGCAGCAGCGCCGCCTATCGGAGACGCGCCACCTAAGGGGCCCCATAGGCGGCGCGCAGTCCGATAGGCGGCGTGCGACTCGATAGGCGGCGTGCGCTCCGATGGGCGGCGTGCGAGCCCGCAGGCCCCGGGGCGGCGTTCGCGGGCCCCTACTCGCCGCCCATCCCCGCGCCACCGGAGCGGGCCCGAATCAGACCCGCGCCGGGTCGGGCCGCTCCCACACGCGGTGGTTGGCCAGCAGCGGCTTGAGCGCGGGCACCACGCCGGCCGCGGAGTCCACCTGCACGACGCCCGGGGTGTCGGTGGTGATCCCGAAGTCGGCGTACCGGTCGACTGGTGCCAGTGTCGCGATGGCCTTCTTGTGCCGGTACATCTCGCTGATGAGGATGTCCGTGCGCGGGTTGGCGGGGAGATCGACCACCACGAGCGCGTCGAACTCGATGGACCGCTGCGTCTGATAGGTCCGTGACACCGACACGGCCTCGCCGGCCTCCGGATCACCGAGCATCCCGCCGGTCGGGGCGATCACCAGCGGCACCATGTCGTCGTCGAACACCGCCTGGACGAGGTTCGAGACCGCGTCGACGTCGGAGTCCTCGGTGACGAGGATGCCGATCTGGCGGCCGTCGGACGGCCACTCCTTGCCGATCTGCGAGAGCGCCGGGCTGGTGACGACCTCGGCGACGGGCACCTTCGTGGGCGCGGGCAGTCCCAGTCCGGCGGCCACGGTGACGGCCAGATCGTGGTCGATGTGTGCGAGCTGCTCGACCTGCCGGACCTTGATGGCCTGCTCGTAGCACTTGCCCAGCTCGAACGTGTACGCCTCGGCGACGTGCTCCTTCTCGACGTCGGTGAGGCTGTTGTAGAACAGCGTGGCCTGCGAGAAGTGATCGTCGAAGCTGGCCGGGGTGGCCCGCTCGATCTGCGATTCGGCGATCGTCTGCGCCACCTCGACCAGCGCGCCGTCGGTGGTGCCCGCCATGAACGGGCAGCCGCCGTCAAGACTGTTGGGCTGGTACGGGGCCACGCCCACGTGGTCGGCGGACTGGTGGAACCCGTCGCGGAACATGTCGTTGACGGGCGCGTGCGGGCGGTTGATCGGGATCTGCCCGAAGTTCGGCCCGCCCAGGCGCAGGAGCTGCGTGTCCAGGTAGGAGAACAAGCGGCCCTGCAGGAGCGGGTCGTTGGTGACGTCGATGCCCGGCACGAGGTGGCCCGGGTGGAACGCGACCTGCTCGGTCTCGGCGAAGAAGTTCTTGACGTTGGCGTTGAGCTCCATCGTGCCGATGACCTGCACAGGTGCGAGCTCCTCAGGCACGATCTTGGTCGGGTCCAGCAGGTCGATGCCGTGGAACATCTCGCTGACACCGTTCTCGTCGACCGTGTCGGGGAAGACCTGGATGCCGAGGTCCCACTTGGGGAAGGCGCCGGCCTCGATGGCGTCGGCCAGGTCGCGGCGATGGAAGTCCGGGTCCATGCCGCCGGTGATCTGGGCTTCTTCCCACACCTGCGAGTGGACGCCGAGGTGGGGCTTCCAGTGGAACTTCACCAGGCTCGTCTCGCCGGCGTCGTTGACGAGCCGGAAGGTGTGGACGCCGAAGCCCTCCATCATCCGGTACGAGCGCGGGATGCCGCGGTCGGACATGTTCCACAGGGTGTGGTGCTGAGCCTCGGTGTGCAGGGAGACGAAATCCCAGAAGGTGTCGTGCGCGCTCTGGGCCTGCGGGATCTCGCGGTCCGGGTGCGGCTTGGCGGCGTGGACGACGTCGGGGAACTTGATGGCGTCCTGGATGAAGAACACGGGGATGTTGTTGCCGACCAGGTCCCAGGTTCCCTCGTCGGTGTAGAACTTGGTCGCGAACCCGCGGGTGTCGCGGACGGTGTCGGCGGAGCCGCGGTTGCCGAGCACGGTGGAGAAGCGGACGAAGACCTCGGTCTCCTTGCCCTCGGCGAACACGCCGGCCTTGCAGACGCTGGCGGCGGCGCCGTTGGCGCGGAAGACGCCGTGCGCGCCGGCGCCGCGGGCGTGGACCACGCGCTCGGGGATGCGCTCGTGGTCGAAGTGCATGATCTTCTCGCGCAGGTGGTGGTCCTGCAGCAGCACGGGGCCGCGGCGGCCGGCCTTGAGCGAGTGGTCGGTGTCCGACAGGCGGGCGCCCTGCGCGGTGGTGAGGAAGGCGCCCTGCTGGCGCATGACCTCTTCGCGAGCCGTGACGGAGCCGGGCGGCTCGGCGCCGGTCGGGCCGTACGGGGTGGCGCCCTTCTGGTCCGCCTTGGGCGGCAGCGGGCTCGTGGGCTCGGTGGGCTCGTCCACGGTCGGCGGGCGGGAACCGGGGGTGCCGGGGACGACGTCGGCACCGCCGACCAGGTCGTCGGCGAGTTCCTCGGCCTTGTCCACGATCTTCTCGGCGGCGGACCGGGCGGCGGACTTGGAATCTGACCTCTTATCGGGCATCGGTGCTCCTTCGCGGGGGGGGGGACCTGTCCCTGGCCGAGATTCTGCCCAGACCTGACCGGTCCGCAACCGCTCGATGTCGGGGAGGAAACCTTCACCCGCGCCTATTCTCATGACATGGCATCTCCGCCGGTCGCCCGCGAGCACCTCCCGTACCCGGTCCTGCTGGCGGCGGCGTGGTCCGCGTGTCTGCTCCTCATCGCCGGTGGTGGCTGGCTGCTCGGGCAGGCGATCGGTCGGCTGTCCGTGATCATCGCGCCCGTCGCGATCGCGGTCCTGCTCGCCGTCATGCTCCGGCCGCTCGTCGACCGGATCCCGCAGCGGGTCCCGCGAGCGGCGGCGGCCCTCGTCGTCGTCGGGGTCATGGCCGGCACGTACCTGTTCGGCATCGTCGGCGCACTGTTCGCGGTGCCGGTTACCGCGATGGCCAACACGATCGTGCGGTACCTAGCCGCGCGGGGGGACGGCGAGCGTGGTGCGCGCGCCGCGCGAGCGGGTGTCGGCGCGCATCGTTACGCCCAGCGGTGTCGCCCACGAGTTCGGGCCCCTGCTGACCATGCGGTTCCCGGCCGCCCTCGCCGGCACGTCCATCGCGGAGTTAGAACCAGTCGCCGGGGACGTAGCCCGCGAGCGCCCCGACCGGTTCGCGGTATGCACCGTCGACGGCGGCGGCAGCGGCCGCGGACGCGATCCCCGGCGTGGCCGCGTGCGTGACGGCGGTCGGGACAGTCGGCATCGGGCGGGCCATCTGCTCGTAGCGGCCCCGGAAGAACAACAGCGGATCACCGGAACTGTCCTGCGGGCCGGCGCCGTTCACGTCAGCGAGGATCACCACGTGGTCACCGCCGTCGACGACCCGCGTGACCGAGCAGTCGAACCACGCGAGCGACCCGGCGATGACCGGCATGCCGCGGCCCGTCCATGCGAGAGGCACGCGCGAGAATTTGTCGGGATCGCGACCACCCACCGTCGCGGAGACCTCCGCGGCGTCGGAACCCAACACGCTCACCGCGAAGTCGCCGCGCTCCAGCAGGACGGGCAGCGTCCGGGACCGCCGCATGACCGAGATCAGCACCATCGGCGGATCCAGCGACAGGGCGGAGAACGACTGGCAGGCGAAGCCGGCCACCCCTGCGGGCCCCTCGGTCGCCACAACGGTGATGCCTGAGCAGAACCGGCCGAGCAGCTCCCGCAGCGCCACGGGGTCGTGGTGGTCGATCTCTGAGTCCACGGCGATGTCCATGCAGATACTGGTACCGCCTGTCACCGGGTCGGGACCGCCGACTCCCGGTGAGCGGGATCCGGGCGCGTGAGAATCGGTGCGGAGGGAAAGCTGTGGCCATGACTGATCGCGCCGTCACCACCTCCACCGTCCCGGCCCCCGGCACGTCCGCTGCCGCGCCCTCCGCCATCTACTCCGCCGAGCCCCCGCTGCTCGAGCTGGCCACGGACCGGGGGATGTTGCGTTACCGCGAGGCCGGTGACGGCCCGCCGCTTCTCCTGCTGCACGGCTCAGGTCCGGGCGTGACCGGATGGCGCAACTTCTCCGGCAACGTGCCGGTGTTCGCCGAGCACTTCCGGACCATCGTGCTGGAGCTGCCCGGCTTCGGGGTGAGCGACCCGGCGGGCGATCTCCACCCCGTGGCCTCCGCTCAGACGGCGGTCCAGGACTTCGTCGACGGCCTGGGCCTGGAGAGGCTGAGCCTGATCGGCAACTCGATGGGCGGGTTCATCGCCACCGCGTTCGCGTTGGAGCGTCCCGAGCAGGTGGAGAAGCTGGTCACCGTGGGCGGCGCGGGCGTCTCGATCTTCTCCCCGGGACCGGGCGAGGGCATCATCCGGTTATCCGCGTTTGTCGAGGACCCCACGCGCGAGCGGCTGATCGAGTGGCTGCACTCGATGGTCTACGACAAGTCCCTGGTGACCGAGGAGATGATCGAGCAACGCTGGGCGCAGGCCACCGATCCCGAGACGCTGGCCTCCTCGCGTCGGATGTACGGGCGCGAGGCGCTGGCGGCGATGGCTGCCGCCCCCCGTGACGCGGCGGCCATACCGGCGTGGGCAAGGCTAGGCCAGGTGCAGGCGCCGACCCTCATCACCTGGGGTCGGGACGACCGGGTCAGTCCGGTGGACATGGCCCTGCTGCCCCTGCGGATGCTGCCGCGCGGCGAGATCCACTTGTTCCCGAACTGCGGACACTGGGTGATGATCGAGCAGAAGGCGGCGTTCAAGTCCGTCGTGCCGGGTTTCCTCACCCGTCCGTGACGAACGCGGCCCCGGCTTCCCATGAGGGACAGGGACCGCGTCGCGGGGGCCTGATGGTCAGGCCGTCACAGGTCAACCTTCAGGGTCAATCTCAGGCGACGGCCGTGGTGACGGGCTCATCGTCGCCCTCGGGCGCGACGTTCTCGCCCTCGACGGGCTCCTCGGTGTCGACATCGTCCTCGGCGTCATCCTCGTCTGGGACCTCGGCCTCGATGCCCCGGAGGATGTCGATCGCGCCCTGGATGTCGCCGGAGAAGGCGGCGTCCACGGCGAGCTGGGCGTTGGCGGCGCAGTCCTCGCCGCTCAGGCCCGGCACCACGCCCTCGGCCGAGCCGAGGAAGTCGTAGGCGTCGATGGTGCCGCAGATCTGTTCGGCGATGGCGGAGACCTCCGCGGGGGTCTCGACGTCCTCGCCGGGAGTCTCGACGGTCTCACCCGCGCCGAGCGAACCGGCGTCGACACCGGGGACGGCGCTCTGAGCCGAGGCGAGCCCGGCACCGGCGAAGGACAGGGCGGCGGCGGAACCGATGACAGCGATGGTCTTCTTCATATGCGTCACACCTTCCTATCGGGATTCCGGAGGATGTCCCCGGAGATATCGGGCTCACCGTAACGGTCGACAGACGACCTCGCTGTGACGACGGCCACACATACGAGGCTTTCGGCCGGGCGTGCAGGGCCGCTGCCCAGGGAGAACGCCGCGAGTACGAATTCTTCTTCATTCCCACGCCCGGAGCTCCGATCGTTTGCCGGACCGGGTGTTTTCGGGGAGTCTTAGCGCATGAGTGGAACCGCCGAGATCTATGACGCCGTCCTCGACCCGGGCAAGCTGGACTTGCTGCGTGGGTGGGTCCGTCGCCAGGATTGGTTCGACGGTGATCCCGAGAGCCTCGAGCAGGTGACGGCCTACCGGTTCGTCGATCCGGACGGCGAGGTGGGGATGGAGTCGTTCCTGCTCTCCGACGGCTCACAGACCTATCACGTCCCCGTGACCTACCGGGGCGCCGAGCTGTCCGACGCCGCCGACGCGCTGGTCGGGACAACGGAGCATTCGGTCCTCGGTCGGCGCTGGGTGTACGACGCCCCCGCCGACCCCGTCTACGTGACCGAGGTCTGCCGCGTTATCAGCCACCGCGACACCGCCGCCGACCACTTGCTGGTCGAGGAGGATGCGGTCACGCCGTCCCCGGTCAACATCCGCGGCGGCGGCGACGGGCTCGGGCAGTCCCCCGAGGCGAGCCCGCGGGTCGTCCGCGTCGTCAACGAGGAGAACGACGCCGAGACCGACCGTCCGTTGATCGGCTCCCCGGGCACGCTCAGCGGGACCTGGGAGGACGGAGACGGCACACACACGGCGGTCCTCGTCGTCGTCACCTAGGCCGTCGGGTCCGGCGCCCCCTCTCACGCCATACCAACGCCCGCCCCGGTCGATGCCGGGGCGGGCGTTGCGGCCGTAGCGGCGTCCGGCTCCGACGCCGGGCGGATCAGGCGTTCTTGATGGCCGAGATCTCCAGCTCGAGGGTGACCTTCTCCGAGACCAGCACGCCGCCGGTCTCGAGCGCGGCGTTCCAGGTCAGGCCGAAGTCGGTGCGGTTGAGGGTGGTGGTGCCCTCGAAGCCCGCGCGCTGGTTGCCGAACGGGTCGGTGGCGGTGCCCTCGTACTCGAACGGGATGGTCACGGACTTGGTGGTGCCCTTGATGGTGAGGTCGCCGGTCACGTCGACGCCGCCCGAACCGTTGGGGGCGATCTTCGTCGAGATGAAGGTGATCTCGGGGTGGTTCTCCATGTCGAAGAAGTCATTGGACTTCAGGTGGCCGTCGCGGTCGGCGTTGCGGGTGTCGATCGACGAGGCGTTGATGGTGACCTCGGCCTTCGCGCCCTCGATGCCCTCCGCCGGCACGGTGACGGTGCCCGTGAAGTCGTTGAAGGCGCCGCGCACCTTGGTGATCATCGCGTGACGCGTGACGAACCCGAGACGCGTGTGCGTGGGGTCGAGGGACCAGGTGCCGGTCAGGTCGGTGAGGCTCGCGGTCATGGTGACTCCTTGTGGGATCGGTCCGGTCGATGCCGGACGCTTCCTTGTTGTTGTATCACCAACGATAGGACGGCCCACATGACGTGTCAACTATCAGAAAAGGTGAGTCAGCTCACACCGACGGCGACCCGGTCAGCCCACCGCCGTCAGCCCACCCGCCGCCGGAGGAAGTGCACCGCGTGCTCGACCGCGCCGGAGTGGCACGGCCGGCCGGCGAACAGGTCGAAGTGGTCACCGGGGTAGTGGCGGACCTCGGCGCGCGCGGCGACCGCCGCCGTGGCCGCGGCGTGGGGCGGGGCGCTGCGGTCCAGGTCGGCGATCTGGAACAGGACGGGGACGACGGCGAGGTCTGCCGCGTGCCGGCCGGGCCGGAACGATCCCAGCTCCGCGCCGATCGAGGCGCCCACCTCGTTCCGCCACGAGGGTCCGGCGACTGAGGTGTACGCCTCCTCGTAGCCGTCCAGGGAGAGCAGTGCGGACGAGCCGGGCGGGCCGACCAGGGGCAGCTTCGGTTCCTCCCGCCCCGCCGCCGCCGCGACCTTCGCCACGACCGCCGTACCCGTGGCGCGGAGCAGGGAGGTCGGCTTGTGCTGGCGGGCGGCGGCCGCCGCGGCGGCCCGCCCGTCGACCAGGGGGATCATCGCGATCACGGCGGCGATGTCATCGCGTCGGCGGGCGACCTCCAGCACGTGCCCGCCGGCCAGCGAGCAGCCCCACAGGATGATCCGCCGCGGGTCGACACCGGGCTGGGCGGCGGCGGCCGCGATGGCCGCGCGGTAGTCGTCCTGCTGGCGGGCGGGGGAGACGACCTGACGGGGGCTGCCATCGGAGCGGCCGAAGCCGCGGTAGTCGAAGGCCAGCGCCGCGTACCCGGCGTCCGCGAACGCCTCGGCGAAGGGCATCAGGCCCGAGTCCACCGTGCCGCCCAGCCCGTGGGCGAGCACCACGGCCGGACGCCCGGCGGCCGGGTCGCTTCCGGCGCCGACCCCGGAGTCGCCCGTGTCGGCGGCGGGCAGGAAGGTCCCGCGGCACTCGGCGGCATCCGCCCCGGTGCCCGAGCGGAAGGCGACGTCGACGGTCGTGGTCATGTGGTTCTCCCTGGATCGGCCGCGGGGTCCACCGCGGGGTCGGGGCGGCCGTACACCGTGCGGACCCACATGTCCGCGGCGACGGTGAGCAGCGGTTCCCGCGGGCGGCCCGGGTCGTAGGCCAGCTGCTCGAGGACGGTCTCGTTGATGTGGATGAGCCCCACGGCGAGCGCGTCGGCGTCGACGCCCTCCGGGGCCCGGCCGGCCGCGCGCTCGGCGCGGAGGAACTCGGCGATCTGCACGGCGAGGGCCCGGCGGCCGTCGTCCCACAGGTCACGGGTCTGGGCGTGCTTGCTGCGCGCGGTGAGAAGGGCCCGGTAGATGTGGGCCTTGTCCAGGACCCGGTCGGTCAGCCGCTCGAGCGCGGCGGTGACCCGAGTGCGGAAATCCCCCTCGCCGCGCACCGCCGTCTCGACGGCGGCGTCGGCCTCGTCCTGCACCATCGCCAGCAGCACGCCCACCGCGGCGGCCTTGGAGTCGAAGTAGAAGTAGAACGCCGACCGGGTGATGCCGGCGGACTCGGTGAGGTCGGCCACCGAGATGTCGTCCAGCGCGGTGGTCCTGAGGCGGTCGTCGAGCGCGGCGAGCAGCGCCTCGCGCCGTCGGTCGCCCCGCGGGGAGGTGGCGCCGGCCGGCGCCGCGGGTGTCATGTCGTCACCTTGGGCCGGAGGGCGGGTCCGTGGGCGCGGGCGCGGTCGAGTCCTCGGGGTATCTCACGGGTACGCATGTCGTGTTCATACAGGAAGTAGTCGACCTGCTGCTGATGCCGGGGCGTGTCGAGCATGTGGCCGATGTACTTCTTCTCGTCCTCCACGATCACCCGCTTCATCTCCTCGACCGGCGGGGTGCGGTAGAGGCCGGCCGCCCACGCGGCCACGAGCCGGGCCTGCGCCTCGACGAACGGGAAGAGGGTGGGCGTGGCCTGGGCGAACCCGACGAAGGCCAGATCCTCGACGCCCGGGGTGAACATGCGCTTGTAGAGCGGCACGTGGTTGTGCTCGTCGGCGCTGAGGAAGTCCCTGTCGAAGAACGGGAACGTGGTGTTGTACCCGGTGGCCTGGATGATGACGTCGAACTCGGCGCTGGTGCCGTCAGCGAAGTGCACGGTCCGGCCGTCGAGGCGCTCGATGTCGCCTTTGGCGGTGACGTCGCCCGAGCCCAGGCGCAGCGGCAGCTCGACCGACTGCGTGGGGTGGGCCTCGAAGAACTTGTGGTTGGGCTTGGGCAGCCCGTACGACTCCGGTCGCCCGGCCGACATCGGCTGCATCGTCTGGATGACCTTGCGCTGCCACGAGTACGGCAGGTATGGGAACGTCGCGAAGTACTTGTCGGCCGGCTTGCCCGCGATGTACTTGGGCACGATCCAGGCGCTCGACCGGGTCGAGAGCGTGACCTCGTTGCGCATCACCTTGGACGAGAGCTCCACCGCGATGTCGGCGGCGCTGTTGCCCAGGCCCACCACGAGGATCTTCTTGTCCATGAGGTGCAGCGGGGTCCACGGGTCGATGTAGGCGTGGGAGTGGATCATCTCGCCGGTGAACTCGCCGGGGAAGTCGGCGAACCGCGGGTCCCAGTGGTGCCCGTTGCCCACCACGAGGGCGTCGAACAGGTGCGACTCCGTGGGGCCCGTGCCGTCCGCGCCCGCGGTGGTGAGCTCCCAGCCGCCCTCCGGCAACCGCTCGGCATGCATGACGCGCGTCTCGAACTCGATCGATCCGAGCAGGTCGAAGGCCTCTGCGTAGTCGTCGAGGTACTGCTTGATCTGCGAGTGGTGGGGGAAGTCCGGGAACTCCTCCGGCATGGGGAAGTCGCGGAAGCTCAGCTGGTGCTTGGAGGTGTCGATGTGCAGCGAGCGGTATGCGCTCGAGCTGCCGTTGGGGTTGTCGAACGCCCAGTTGCCGCCGATCCGGTCCGACGCCTCGAAGCACACCACGTCAATCCCGTAGTCGCGCAACATCTTCACCGTTGTCAGGCCGCTGATGCCCGCGCCGATCACGGCGATCCTGCAGGTCGAAGTCATACGAACCCCTTCGGCGCGGTCCTCGGCGAGGCACACTCGCCAGGACAGAGAGCTATGGCGCGCATCACACTATGGTTCGTGTTGACGGCCGTCAACGGCTTCCTCTGCCGGGGTGTCGCGCACGGTCGGCGCCCCCTGTCGACCCGAGGGGAGGCCGCATGGCCGATGACGATGCCGGTGACAATGCACAGGTCCGCGCCGCGGGCGGCGACGCGGCCACCGGCCGTGGGGAAGTGACCGGCCCCGCCCGCGCGGCGGTCGTGGTGGGCGGCGCTTCGGGAATCGGATGGGCGACCGCCCGCGCCCTCGCGGCGGCCGGGTGGCGGGTGACGATAGCCGATCTCGACGCCGACGTCGCCGAGGCGCGTGCCGCCGAGCTCCCGTCCGTCGCGCCGCACGAGGCAGTGCTCCCGCCCGCCGCCAACCCCGCGCACGAGGGCCCCACGCACGAGGGCCGCCGCGTCGACGTGACCGACGAGGCGTCGGTCGAGGCGCTGTTCGCCGACACCGCGCCGGACCTCGTGGTCACGACGGCGGGCGTGAGCACGCTCGGCCTGGTCGCCGACCACGACACCGACGAGTTCCGCCGCGTCGTCGACGTGTGCCTGACCGGCGCGTTCCTCGTGTTCAAGCACGGCGGGCGCGCGGTCCGCGACGGCGGCGCGATCGTCGCGATCGCCTCGCTCAACGCCCGCCAGCCCGGGCGGGGGATGGCGGCGTACTGCGCGGCCAAGGCGCGCCTGGTGATGCTCGCGCAGGTCACGGCGCTCGAGCTCGGCGAGCGCGGCGTGCGGGTCAACACCGTCTCGCCGGGCTTCCTCGTCACCCCGCTCACCGAGCCGGTGCTGCAGATCCCGGGCCTGGCCGAGGAGTATGCGGCCAACGCCGCTATTGCGCATCGCGGCACCGCCGAGGACGTCGCGCGCGCGGTGCTGCACCTCGCCGACGCGGAGTGGATGACGGGCGAGGACGTGGCGATCGACGGTGGCGCCCAGCTGCGCCGCTACCCGGACGTCCTCGGCCTGGCGACCAGGGCCTTCTCATGAGGGCGCTCTCGTGACCGCGGTCCGGCCGCCGAACCCGGCCGGCGCGACCGCGATCGTCACCGGCGGCGGGTCGGGGATCGGCGCGGCACTCGTCCGCACGCTCGCCGCGGCGGGCGCACACGTGGTGGTGGCCGACATCGACCTCGCCGCCGCGCGCCGGGTCGCCGAGGAGGTGACGACGACGAGGTCCGCCCGGGCCGGCGCTCCCGCGGTGGCGGGGAGCGCGCAGCCTGCACGCCTGGACGTCACCGATGCCGACGCGGTCTCCGCACTGGTCGAGGAGGTTGTCGAGTCCCGCGGCGGGCTGGACATGATGTTCGCGAACGCCGGTATCACGTGGGGCGGGGACACCGAGCTGTTGAGCCTCGACCAGTGGAACGCGATCATCGACGTCAATGTCCGCGGGGTCGTGCACTGCGTGCACGCGGCGTACCCGCACATGATCGCCCGCGGCTCCGGGGCGCTCGTGCTCACCGCGTCGATGGGCGGTCTGTGCCCGGCGGGTCTCATCACGAGCTACGCGATGACCAAGCACGCGGTGGTCGGTCTGGGCCTGTCGCTGCGCGCGGAGGCGGCTGGGCGCGGGGTCGGGGTGACCGTGGTGTGCCCGGCGGCCGTGGACACGGCGATCCTCGACAAGGGCCAGCTCGACGGCTTCGACGGGCGCCGGTTCTACCTCGACGGGCAGGGCGTGCGGCGGCCGCTCGACCCGGACCGACTGGCGGCGTCGGTGCTCGCGGGAGTGGCGGGCAACCGCGCTCTCGTCGTCGAACCCGTCCGCGCCCGCGCCACGTGGCGCCTCCAGCGCCTCGCCCCGGGCCTCATGGACCGGATGATCGCGCGCTACGTCCGCGCGTCGCGCGCCTCCGCCGCTAGGTGACGGATCAACTATGCTTGGGGCATGAGCACCGCAGCCTCCGGACCCCAGCCCCGCGTCGCCTTCGGCCTCGACACGTTCGGCGACACCACCGTCGACTCGGGCGGCCGGCCCGTCCACCACGCGCAGGTCCTGCGCGACGTCGTGGAGCAGGCCGTCCTCGCCGACCAGGTGGGCGTCGACGCGATCGGGATCGGCGAGCACCACCGCCCCGACTTCGCGGTCTCCGCCCCCGACGTGGTGCTGGCCGGCATCGCCACGCGCACCGAGCGCATCACCCTCGGCTCGGCCGTCACCGTCCTGTCCAGCGACGACCCGATCCGCGTCTTCCAGCGCTTCGCCACCATCGACGCGCTGTCCAACGGCCGCGCGGAGGTCGTGCTGGGTCGCGGCTCCTTCACCGAGTCGTTCCCGCTGTTCGGCTTCGACCTGTCCCAGTACGAGCAGCTGTTCAGCGAGAAGCTGGACCTGTTCGCCGCGCTGCTGCCCGAGGGGCCGGTGACGTGGTCGGGCGAGCTGCGGCCGCCGCTGGTCGACCAGCACGTCTACCCCAAGACCGCCAGCGGTCTGAGCGCCTGGATCGCGGTGGGCGGCAGCCCGGAGTCCGTGGTCCGCGCGGCCCGCTACCGGATGCCGCTCATGCTGGCTATCATCGGCGGACCCGCCGGGCGGTTCGCACCGTTCGCCGACCTGTACCGCGAGGCCAACGCCCAGCTCGCGGGGACGGACGCGCCACGCCTGCCGATCGCCGTCCACTCGCCCGGCTTCGTCGCCGAGACCGACGCGAAGGCCGCCGCACTGTCCGCACGCCACTGGATCGTCAACCGCAACCAGATCGGCCGCGAGCGCGGCTGGGGCGACGCGACCGAGGCCGACTTCCACCGCGAGGTCCGCTCGGGCGCCATGTACGTCGGCTCGCCGGAGACGGTCGCGCAGAAGATCGCCACCACGGTCCGCACGCTGGGCCTGGACCGCTTCGACCTCAAGTACGCCAGCGGCCCCACCCCGCACGACGACCTCATGACCTGCATCGACCTGTACGGCCGCAAGGTCATCCCGCGCGTGCGCGAGCTGCTCGCCGAGGCGGGGTACACGCCGGGTGTGCCGCAGACGGTCTCGCGCCTGTGACGTAGGTATCGCCGGGCGTCCGGAATCTGCACGATCGGGCGCGGCGGGTCTACGGTGATGCCATGTTGTTCGCTTTCTCCGTCGCCCCCACGTCCACCGCGGACGAGTCGGCGTCCATGAGCAAGGCGGTCGCCGAGGCGGTCCGGGTGGTCCGCGAGTCCGGCCTGCCGCACGAGACGACCTCGATGTTCACGACCATCGAGGGCGAGTGGGACGAGGTCATGCCCGTCATCCGCGCCGCGACCGACGCCGTGCTGGCCGTGTCGCCGCGCGTGTCGCTGGTGCTCAAGGCGGATCTGCGGCCGGGCCGCTCCGGCGAGCTGCGCGGGAAGGTCGACCGGGTGGAGCGCCACCTGGCGGGTGGGGACGCCGCGTCCGGCGGCGGCGCCGCGCTCGGCGGGGGAGTGTCCGACGACGACGAGGAGTTCCGCTCGTGACCTCACCCCGCCCGTTGGATCCGACGGCGGAGCCTGCCGACAGGGTGTTCGAGCATCTGAGCCGTCCGCGGGGTGGGGCGATGATCGCGTACGTGGTCGCCACGGCGGCCGGCGGCGTCGGAGCGCTGGTGATCGCGGCGGTCCTGCTGCTCTCGGGGTCGGCGAGCGCGGTGGACGTGCTGCTGTGGGCCGCGATGGCGGTGCTGCTGCTGGGCGCGGCCGCGCACCGCTGGTGGTTGGGCGGGCGCAACGAGGAGCGCTCGCGGCGCATCGCCGCGGCCATCCGGCCGGGGCAGGTCGCCGCCGCGATCCGCGGATCGTCGGGCGAGATCGACGCCGTGCGCCGCCTGCGCGTCTCCCACCCGGGCCTCGGGCTGCGGCACGCGTACGACCTGTACCAGCACTACGCGCGCGAGCACCGCTGACCGCTCAGTGGCCCGTCGCCGGCTGGCCGGCGCGCACGGCCTGAGCTGCTCCGGCTCCGTTCAGCAGCCCCCGGCCCCGCCGAGCGCCCCGGCGACGAGCGCGTGCGTCCGCCCGTCGACGACCATCCCGCCGTGCGAGTTCGGCCCGCCGCCACACGCGTCCTCGGTGACCACCCAGCGCACGCCCGGGCCGGGCACGAAGCTGCGCTCGGGCGGCAGCAGGTGGTCGCCTCGCGTGGCGATGAGCGTATAGCCCACGCCGGGCAGGAACGGGGTGCGGTCGAGGCCGTACCAGGCGGTGATCATGGGGCTGCCCGGTGACAGCTCGGCCAGTCCCCGGAGGTTGGCGGCCCACAGGCCGACGCCGGCGATCTCGCGCGGCAGCTGATGCGGGATGAGCCCGCTGTTGTCGGCGCCCCAGTAGCCGCCCACCGAGACGACGTTCGCCACGGCGCCGGGCCGCAGCACCTTGGTGGTGTAGCCGGCGATCGCGGCGCCCTGCGAGTAGCCCACCAGGTCGACCTGCGACGCCCCGGTCACGGCGCGGACGTGGTCGATCACCCCGGCGAGCTGCGGACCCGACGCGGCGACGATCGAGTCGAGGCCGCCGCGGGCCGGGTTGCCGGCGTAGGCGCCGAGGGTCGGGGCGACCACGCAGAAGCCCTGCCGACGCAGCGGCTCGCCGAGCCGCGGCAGGGTGTTGGCGCCGTTGTCGAAGGTGCCGTGCACGAGGATCACCGGCCGCGGCCGCGCGGGCGTGGGTCGGCACGTCACGGGCGCGTCGACCGCGGCGGGCGGCCCGGGCGCGCCGATCGGCCCGTTGATGCCGCCCAGGGCCTCGGTGACGTACGGCCCGAGCTCCCCGGCGGGATCGAGGTCACGCAGCTGGTCGGCGAGCGGTCCGAGCTGACCCGCCAGGGGGCCGAGCTGACCTGCCAGGGGGCCGAGCTGGTCGAGCGGAGACTGCGCGTGCGCCCGCGGCGCGAGGTCACCCGCGGCCTGCGCCGACCCCACCGCGGCGGCGAGCGGCACCGCCAGCGCGAGGGCGGCCATCGCCCCGGCCAGTCGCGACCGCGCCGTTCGGCGTGTGGATCCGCGCGCGGGGCGGCGGCCGGAGGGGCGTGCGGGCGTACGGGAACCGAGCATGGAAACTCCCCCGGGAGCGGGCGGTGAGCACCAGTATGCGAGCCCCGCGCCGGATTGGGAACACTATGACCTCACGAATCCGCGGCGCCGGGCGACTACTCACCGAAGCCCGCCACCCGCCGCCCGGCCGGGCGGGGCGGGCCGCGCGGGACGGCGATCACCGACGAGGGCAGGATCTACACACATGAGGGCAGCGTTCGACGCCGCGGTCGACCGGCACGGGGCCACCGTGCTGCGGGTCTGCCGCGCGGTCCTGGGCCCCGGCCCGGACGCCGACGACGCGTGGTCGGAGACGTTCCTGTCCGCGTTGCGGGCGTGGCCGGAGCTGCCCGAGGACACCGATGTCGAGGCGTGGCTCGTCCGCGTCGCCCACCGCCGAGCGGTCGACGTGGTCCGCCGCGCGTCCCGTGCCGCGGTTCCGACCGGCGCCGCCGACGACATCGACGTCCTCGACGCCCGCGCCCCGGGACCGGGGGGTGCGCGCGCGGGTGGCTCGGGTGGAGCCCCCGGGGTCGACGACGACGAGGTCGACCCCCACATCTGGGACGCGGTCGCCGCCCTGCCGACCCGGCAGCGCGTCTGTGTGGCGTACCGGTACCTGGGCGGTCTCCGCTATGCCGAGATCGCCGAGCTCGCGGGCGGCACCGAGGCGGCGGCCCGGCGCGCTGCCGCCGACGGGATCGCCGCCCTGCGCAGGACACTCACCCAGACCCAGACCCAGACCCAGACCCAGACCCACGCCCAGCCGCAGCCCCAACCGCAGTCACAGGAGGTCGCGCCATGACCGAACACGCTACGACCGACCCCGCGATCGCCACGCTGCGGGCCGCGCCCGCCGACACCGGCCGGCTCCGCGACCGCCTCGCCCGCGACGCCGAGCGCGAGGGCCTGGCCGACGTCGTCTACCGGACCGTCGACTCGCCCATCGGGGGCCTGCTCCTGGCCGCGACCCCGGTCGGCCTGGCGTACGTGGCGTTCGAAGTGGAGGACGCCGACGCGGTACTGGAGACCCTCGCCACCCGCATCGGCCCGCGCGTCCTGCGGGCGGAAGGAGACTCGCCGGTCCTCGACGCGGCCGCCGCCCAGATCGGGCAGTACCTCGCCGGCGACCGCCGCGACTTCGACCTGCCCCTCGACACCCGCCTCGCGACGGGCTTCCGCGGCGAGGTCCAGCAACATCTGGCCCGCGTGGGCTACGGACGCACCGCGACCTACCGGGAGATCGCCGCCGCCCTCGACCGACCTGGCGCGGTCCGCGCGGTGGGCACGGCCTGCGCCACGAACCCGCTCCCGCTGGTGTGGCCGTGTCACCGGATCCTCCGATCCGACGGTGGGCTCGGCGGGTACCGCGGCGGGCTCGCGGCCAAGCAGCGGCTCCTCGCGATGGAATCGGCGGCGTGACCGCGGCGCAGCTCCTCGGACTGTTCGGGGTGTGGGCGATCGCGGTCGTCTCGCCGGGACCCGACGTCGTCGTCGTCCTCCAACGCGCCCTCGCCGGGCGGCGGCACGGCGTCGCCACCGCGCTGGGGATCGTCGCCGGGCTGACGGTGTGGCTCGGGGCCGCGTTCGCCGGCGTCGCCACGCTCGTGCGCGTGTACCCGCAGGTCATGACGGTGCTCCAGGTCGCCGGCGGGCTCCTGCTCGCCAGCCTCGGCGTTCTCGGCCTGCGCGCGTGGTGGCGCTCCCGCAGCGCACCCCCCGCCCCGCCCGCCCGCACCGCTCCCGCCCCGCAGAATCCGCTACCCGGAGCCCGGATCCGCTACCGCGATAGGAGTAGCGGATCCCGACTCGGAGTAGCGGATCTGGTGCGGCGCGACGTCGCGCGCGGCCTGGCCACGAACCTCGCCAATCCCAAGGCCCTGGTGTTCTTCGGCGCCGTGCTCACGCCGTTCCTGCGCGACGAGGTCTCGGTGGCGTGGTCGGTGGCGCTCGTGGCGGGGATGCTCGCGGTGGCGCTCGCGTGGTTCGCCGGGCTCGCAGTGGTCGCCTCGCACCGGGCGGTCAACGAGCGGGTCGGGCGGCTGCTGCCGTGGGTCGACCTCGTGGCCAGCGCGCTGTTCGTGGCGGTGGGGGTGGCGTTCGTCATCGCCGCGCTCGTCTGAGACCCGCGGGTTAGGTTGCTGCTCATGGATTCTCCGGTCGACCGCCGCAGCTGGGTGCCCGCCGCCCTCGCGGTGTTCGCGGTGGGCTGGGGTGCCAACCAGTTCGCGCCGCTGCTGCACCTCTACCGCGCCGAGCAGGGGCTCTCGCAGTCCGGCGTCACCGCGGTCTTCAGCGTCTACATCGTCGGCCTGCTGCCCACGCTGCTCGTCGCCGGCCGGTGGTCGGACCGCAACGGCCGCCGCGTCCTCATGCGGCCCGTCCTGGTGCTCTCGCTGCTCGCGACCGTGGCCATGCTCCTCGGCCCGCAGCATGAGCTGTGGCTGTACCTCGGCCGGTTCCTCGCCGGCCTCGCGTCGGGTGCGGCGTTCGGCGCCGGCAGCGCGTGGGTGCGTGAACTGTCCGCCGGCGCCCCGCCCGGCACAGGTGCCCGCCGCGCGGCGATCGCCCTGACCGGCGGGTTCGGGCTCAGCGGCCTCGCGGCCGGGGTGGTGGGCGAGTTCGCCCCCGCGCCGCTGCTCTCGGCGTATCTGCCGCACCTCGTCCTGGGCACGGTCGCGCTGGTCGCGGCCTGGAACGCCGCCGACCCCTACGTGCCACGCGGCGGCACCGAGTCGACGCCGCTCATCCCCGCCACCGCCGTCTCGCGCAGGTTCCTGCTGGGGGTCGCGCCGTGGGCCCCGCTCGTGTTCGGCTGCGCGAGCATGTCGTTCGCGGTGCTCGCCGACCTCCTCGGCGGCGACGCCGGCGGCCGGCCCACCCTGTACGCGGGCGTCATGGTGGGCGTGACCCTCGGCTCGGGCGTGCTCATCCAGCCGGCCATCCGACGCCTCGCCGCGAACTCCGTGCCGTCCCGGCCGCCGATCGCCGGCCTCGCGTCGGCGTGCGCGGGCATGGCGGCCGGCGCGATCCTGGTGGCCTCCCCGGACCTGCCCGGCCGGGCGCTGTGGCTCGTGCCCGTCGCGGTCCTGCTGGGCATCGGCTACGGCACCCTGCTCGTGGCGGGTCTGGTCGAGGTGGAGCTCCAGTCGGGTCCCCGCGACCACGCCGGTCTCGTCGCCGTGTTCTACGTTCTGGCGTACCTCGGCATGGGCACGCCGTACTTCCTCGCCGAGCTGTCCCGCTTCGGCGGGCCGGGCCCGTGGATCGCGGGGCTCGCGGTGGTGTGCGCCCTGCTCATCCCGGTCACGGCCCGCCGCCTCCGCTAGCTGCCGGCTCTACTAGTCCGAGTTCCGCTAACCCGAGTTCCGCTAACCCGAGTTGCGCAGGGCCGTCGCCAGGCCGTTCATCGTCAGCTGGATACCGGTGCGCACGGCCGGGTCCTCGTCGCCCGCGCGGTATCGGCGCAGCAGCTCGACCTGCAGCACGTTGAGCGGCTCGAGGTAGGGGAAGCGGTTGCGGACCGAGCGGGCGAGCGCCGGGTTGTCGTCGAGGAGCGTCTCCTGCCCGGTGATCGCCAGCAGCATCTCGCGGGTGAGCTCGAACTCGTCGGCGATCACCCCGTGGATCCGCCGACCCACCTCCGCGTCGGGCACGAGTTCGGCGTAGCGGCCAGCTAACCCCATGTCCGCCTTGGCCATCACCTGCGCCATATTGGACAGTGTCGTGCGCAGGAACGGCCAGTCGTCGTACAGCCGCCGCAGCGTGGCCAGGCGCTCGTCGGCCGCGTCCTCGCCGCGCTCGTGGATCCACGTCCGCAGCGCGGTGCCCACGCCGAACCAGCCGGGCAGCATGACCCGCGACTGCGACCACGACAGCACCCACGGGATCGCCCGCAGGTCCTCGACCGACGACGTCTGCTTCCGCGAGGACGGCCGCGAGCCGATGTTGAGCTCGCCGATCTCCGCGACCGGCGTGGAGGTGGTGAAGTACTCGATGAACCCCGGGTCGGAGTGCACGAGCGACCCGTACGCCTCCCGGCCGAGCGTCGCGAGCTCGGCCATCACGCCGTAGGCCTCCTCAGCGCGGTCGCCGAGGCCCTCGACGTCGAGCAGGGACGCCTCGAGCGTCGCCGCGACCAGCGCCTCGAGGTTGCGCCGCGCCCGCCGCGGCTCGGAGTACTTGGCGGAGATGACCTCGCCCTGCTCGGTGATCCGCAGCGCGCCCTGCACGGCGCCCGGCGGCTGGGCGAGGATCGCCTCGTAGGAGTTGCCGCCCCCGCGGCCGACCGCGCCACCGCGACCGTGGAAGTACCGCAGGTGCACGCCGGCGCGGTCGGCGGCCTCCACGAGGTCGCGTTCGGCCTGGTATAGCGCCCAGTTCGCGGCCAGGTAGCCGCCGTCCTTGTTGGAGTCCGAGTAGCCGAGCATCACTTCGAGCACGTCCCCCTGTGCGCGGATGAGCGCGCGGAACTGCGGGATCGCCAGGGCCGCGTCGAGGATGCCCGGCCCGGCGGCGAGGTCGTCGATCGTCTCCAGCAGCGGGATGAGCCGCACGCTCGACCGCGGCTCGGCCGGGTCGCCGGAGAACAGTCCCACCTCGCGCAGGAGCACGGCCGGTTCGAGCAGGTCGGACACGGACCCGCACATCGACACGATGTAGTGCGGCACCACGTCCGCGCCCAGCAGGTCCACGGCCGCGGCGGCCGCCCGCAGCACCCCGAGTTCCTTCTCCGCCAGCTCGGAGAGCTCCGCGCGCGGCCCGAGCAGCGGCCGGTCGTGCGAGAGCTCGCGCAGCAGCAGCTCCACGCGCGCGTTCTCGTCGAGCGCCGAGTAGTCCTCGCTCACGCCGGCCTTCGCGAACAGTTCGGTGAGCACCTCCTCGTGCGATTCCGAGTTCTGCCGCATGTCCAGGGCCTGCAGGTGGAATCCGAACGTGCGCACCGCCCACCGCAGGTCACGCAATCTCGGCGCCCGAAGCATCTCGGCCCCGCACTCCCCGAGAGCCGCGTCGATGACCTCCAGATCGGCGAGCATCTCACCGGGGGAGGCGTACGGCTCGGCGGTGGCGACCTCGTCGTCGTCACCGCCGCCGTGTCCCCCCGCCCGGGGCGACGACGAGGTGGTCCCCCGCGCGGCGAGGCGGCGTCGGACCACTCTCACGGCGCGGCGGAAGGGCACGTCCTTCCGCGCGGCGCTGAGCTCGCCCTCCTCCTCCCCGAGGGAGTCCGCGAGGTCGCGCAGCTCGGTGGGCACGCCCACGACACGCCGCGACAGGGGCAGTTCGCGCTCGAGCATCCGCAGTTGGTGGGCGTAGTGCTGGTGCAGCAGCGCGGCGGCCTGTTCGGTGGCGAATCGGACGACGTCGCCGGTGACGTACGGGTTGCCGTCACGGTCGCCGCCGATCCAGGAGCCGGGGCGGACGACGGGCCGGTCTCCGCCGCCCAGGCGCTCGGCGATCTCGGCGTTGAGCGGCGGGATCACGTCCATGAGCGTGGCCTCGTGATACTGCAGGCCGCCCAGGACCTCGTCCTCGATGCGGGGGCGCTGGCTGCGGATGATCGCGGTCTGCCACAGGGTGAGCACCTGGCGGCGGATGTCGGTCTCGACCTCGGCGAGCTCGGCGTCGGTGACGCGGTCCTGTGGCCCGGTCCGCAGCGCGTCGCGGCGGCGCATGAGGTCGAGCACGCGGCGGGTGATCTCGAAGACCGACCGGCGGCGCGTCTCGGTGGGGTGTGCGGTGAGGACGGGAACCACCCGGGCGGTGGTCCGGACAGTCTCGAGTTTGTCGGCGTCCGGCTCGGTCTTCGCGAGGCGAGCCCAGGTGGCCTCGAGATCCCCGTCGGGCGGCGGCGAACCGGCGGCCGTGTGGAGACGGCGACGCCGCTCCTGGTGGAGGTCCTCGGCCACGTTGGCCAGAAGCGCGAATAGGGAGAACGCCCTGATCACAGGAATGACGTCGGCGGCGGGCACGTCGGTGAACAGGGCGGCGACCTCGTCGCGGTCGGCCTCCGAGCGGCGGACGGCGAACGCGGTGCGCCGCGCGGTCTCCACCAGGTCGAATATCCGCTGGCCGGCCTGCTCGCGCACGGTGTCCCCGAGCAGGGCGCCGAGGAACCGGACGTCGTCGCGCAGGGGGCGGACGGCGTCCTCGAGCGGATCGACGCCGTCGGGTGCCGGCTGATCGACGCCGGGCTGGTCTGCGCTCGGCGGCTCGGTCGGACGCTGCTCGGTCGGGCGCTGGTCGGACTGGGTGGTGTCGGCCATGTTCGCCACAGTAGGCGCGGGATATGACAAGTGCGTGAAACCTGGCCCGCGCCCACGTCCGCCGGCGCGCGCGGGCGCGGGAACCGGGGAGAACCCGGATGCGCCGGCGCACCGCGACGGGGAGACTGGGGCCATGACCCAGAAGCCCGGTTTCTCCCAGTACGGCGACCCCCGGTACGGCGATCCGCGGTACGGCCAGCCGCCCGTGGCCGGCCCCGACGACCGCACGCCCGCGGCCCTGGCCCACGCGTCGAGCCTCATCGCGATGGCGCTGTCGGCCGGCTGGCTGTCGTTCGTCGGCCCGCTCGTGATGTGGCTGATCTACAAGGACCGCAGCCCGTTCGTCCGCCAGGCCGCCGCGGGCTCGTTCAACTTTAACCTCGGCCTGTGGCTTATGAGCATCGTGGGCTGGATCTGCATCATCACGGTGATCGGCCTCCCGCTCGGCCTCATCCTGCTGGCGGTGTCGTTCCTCGCGCAGATCATCGGCCACGTCATCGGCACCCTCCGCGCGCTGAAGGGCCGGACGATCAACTACCCGTTCCAGCTCAAGGTGCTGCGCTGAAGCCGCTGGTCTGCCCCACGGCCGTCGCGCCAGTGGCATTGTCAGACCGGCCGGGCAGCGGGATCGGCTCGAGACCGTGATGTCACGGGCTGGTCATATCGCACATCGTCTGCGCCCTCGGGGAATGCGGCACCTGATGCCCTGCGGCGACTCGAGGGGGCGGTTACTTGTAGACGTCGCCGCGGTGCCCAATGCGCAGCACGAGCACAACGAGGGCATCATCCTCGATGTCATAGATGATGCGGTAGCTGCCGACGCGGATGCGGAGTTCACCCTCGCCTCCGGCGAGCTGAATGGCGCTGGGCGGTCGCGGTGTCACCGCCAGAGCTTCGATGGCGCGGACGATTCGCTTCTGCTCGGTGGGATGGACTCTGCGGAGAGCTTTGGCAGCCGAGGGCTTATAGGAGATCGAATAGGGCATCAGACAAGCGGGGGCGCTGGTCTACAGGCCCAGTTCCGCCATGAGGTCTTCGTGGGAGATGCTGTCGTCCTCGTGGCGAGCGGCAGCCGCGGCTTTCACGTCGGCCTGATCCTCCAGGGCCTGTAGGGCGCGATCGAAGAACTCCGGCGAGACGACAACGGCGCGACGACGGCTGCCCCGGCTGAGGATCTCTACCGGCGCCCGCTGCGCGGCATCGAGTAACTCGCTCTGATGAGCGCGGAAGTAGCTCAGCGTCGTGGTGACCATGCCAACAATAGTACATCTTGTACAACTAGTGGCCCAGTTGCCTGCATGATCTCGAGTGGGGTGGTGAGCTCCCTCGTCGTCGCCCCCGGACGGTCCGACGGCACCTCCAACACCACGGTGCGCGTGGTCGATTGGGTGACGGACGCGGTGTCGCCCTCGATCGCGATGCCGTTGGACACGCCGACCTGCGCGCGGCGCGACCACTCGTCGTCGATCTCGCGGGCCGCGGTGACCCGCGTCAGCCGGCCCGTCTGGCCGGTGACGATTACGTGTGCGGTCACATCCAGTTGACGCCGTCGTGTTCGTGTTCGCGCACTCGGTACTCGATCATTCTGGTGAGGAGTGGGCGAGGCGGTGGGGTGCCGTATGGCAGGGCGACGGTGCTTTTGCCAGTGCGGTACCGGGTGAGCTCGGCTTCGAAAGCAGCTTTGGTGGATGGTGTGAAGGCCATGCTGGCATGGGCCTTGTGACCGCTGAACATGAACAAGATGACGCCGTACTCGGTTATGAACATCACAGCCGGGCGGACCTCCGTTTCTACTCCGCAGGAACCGGCGGTGCAGATGCCCCCGGTCAGCGCCTTCTCTCCGCTCGGCCGGGGTGGTGGCGGTTGTCGTGGGCTGTTAACGTCGGGTCTGTCCACACGGGAGCCCTAATGCAGGGGCTGAGATCGGGCTGAAGCAGCCTGCGACCGTCGAACCTGCCCGGGTAATGCCGGCGAAGGAAGTAGGAGCACCTCACATGAGTGCATCGAAATCGCGCGCACTGACGTATGTCCACGACACCGAATATGATCTCCGAGTGCCGGTCACCGAGATCGCCCTGGAGGATTCTCCGGGCGGGGCGCCGAACGCCCCGGTGCGGGTCTACCGCACAGCCGGCCCGGGCAGTGACCCGGTGGTCGGGCTCCCGCCGCTGCGGGCCGCGTGGATCCGGGGCCGCGAGGACGTCGAGGAGTACGAGGGTCGGGAGCGGAATCTGCTCGACGACGGCCGCTCGGCGATCCGGCGGGGTGAGGCCTCCCAGGAGTGGAAAGGCGCGACTCCGGTGCTTCTCCGGGGCAGAGAGGGCCGGACGGTCACGCAGATGCACTACGCCCGCGCGGGGATCATCACCGAGGAGATGCGCTTCGTGGCCATGCGCGAGAACTGCGACGTCGAGCTGGTGAGGTCCGAACTGGCGGCAGGGCGGGCGATCATCCCGGCCAACGTCAACCACCCCGAAGCCGAGCCGATGATCATCGGCAGGGCCTTCCTGGTGAAGATCAACGCCAACATCGGCAACTCAGCCGTCACCAGCTCGATCGCCGAGGAGGTGGACAAGATGCAATGGGCCACCAAGTGGGGAGCTGACACGGTGATGGATCTATCCACTGGCGATGACATTCACACCACCCGCGAGTGGATCATCCGCAACTCGCCGGTGCCGATCGGCACCGTGCCGATCTACCAGGCTCTGGAAAAGGTCAACGGGCAGGCCAACGAGCTGACCTGGGAGATTTTCCGGGACACCGTGATCGAGCAGTGCGAACAGGGTGTGGACTACATGACGATTCACGCCGGAGTATTGCTGCGCTACGTGCCGCTCACAGCCGATAGGGTCACCGGAATCGTCTCCCGGGGCGGGTCGATCATGGCCGGTTGGTGTCTAGCCCACCACCAGGAGAACTTCCTCTACACCCACTTCGATGAGCTCTGCGAGATCTTCGCCCGCTACGACGTCGCCTTCTCCCTGGGTGACGGGCTACGCCCGGGGTCGATCGCCGACGCCAACGACGCCGCCCAGTTCGCCGAACTCGACACCCTGGCCGAGCTCACCGCCCGGGCCTGGGAGTACGACGTGCAGGTCATGGTCGAGGGCCCCGGGCACATCCCGCTGCATCTGGTGCGGGAGAACGTCGAGCGACAGCAGGAACTGTGCCACGGAGCCCCGTTCTACACCCTGGGCCCGCTGGTCACCGACATCGCGCCGGGCTATGACCACATCACCTCCGCGATCGGGGCCACGGAGATCGCTCGCTATGGCACGGCCATGCTGTGCTACGTCACCCCCAAGGAGCATCTCGGGCTGCCGAACAAAGAGGACGTGAAGACCGGGGTCATCACCTACAAGATCGCCGCTCACGCCGCGGACCTGGCCAAGAACCACCCCGGAGCGGCCGAGCGAGATCATGCGCTGTCGAAGGCGCGGTTCGAGTTCCGGTGGCGAGACCAGTTCGCATTGTCTTTGGACCCCGACACCGCCGAGGCGTTCCACGACGAGACGCTGCCGGCCGAACCGGCCAAGACCGCACACTTCTGCTCAATGTGCGGGCCGAAGTTCTGCTCCATGCGCATCTCACAAGACATCCGCAACCAGTTCGGTGGCGCCGAAGAGCAAGAAGCAATCGCCGGGATGCAGCAGAAGTCCGCCCAGTTCCGGGCCGCCGGATCCACTGTCTACCTGGACGCCCCCACAGTCCCCACGAACTAAGGGCCCCTGCACCGGGGCGCGGCGCGGTGGACCGAGGGAACCCCCCCTGGCTGCCTTCCCTGACGGGTCGGCGGACAGGGGGCCGTGACCCTGGATCGTGGACACGCTGATTCCAGCACGGTACTGGGGGAAGCGGGAATCCATGACATAGCACGGAAGAACTACACGGACGAGGTTCGTCGGCGGGCGGTGGACTTGTACGAATCGCCGCCTGGCGCCACGCGCGAGGGCATCGCGGCTCACCTCGGGGTCTCCCGCGGTTTGCGTCGAAGGGATGGGTGGACAAGCGCGGCTCCGGGACGACCACCGCTGGAAGGCCGACGGCGTCGATACCGGGTCGGCCCGAGCCGCAGGCGCCATCTGGCGGGGCAATGTGAGTCGGCGATATGTCTCAGGAGAATCTCAGGCCAGGCAGCATCGCCGATGCCGCCAGCCGGTCCCGCTCTGCGGGGAATGTGGATCACATTCGTTTCCGTGCGCCCTACGTTCGATGCACCGATTGCACAGGTACGCAGCGGCTGGAATCGATACAAGGAGAGCAATGGGATCACTAGATGGGCGCGTCGTCTTTGTCACCGGAGCCGCGCGCGGTCAAGGCCGAAGCCATGCTGTCACGCTCGCCGCAGAGGGCGCTGACGTCATCGCGATCGACCTCTGCTCGCAGATCGACACCGTCGAGTACGACATGTCGACGCCCGACGATCTCGAGACCACCGTCCGAGAGGTCGAGGCGCTCGGGCGGCGGATCCATGCCGTACACGCGGACGTCCGCGATCCGGAAGCAGTGGTCTCGGCCCTCGAGGGAGCCTGTCAAGATTTCTGTGTATGCGGGTGGTCAGAGGTAGGGGTTGATGCGGTCTGGATAGGCTGCCGCCAGCTGGGCGAGGGCTTGCTTCCAGTTGGTCGTCACCTGGCCTTCGACGAGGCGGCCTGAGGCCCTCCGTTGTCCGGCGGGTTTACCCTTCTCGGCGGCGCGGTCGCGGGCTCGGCGGTCTTCGATGTTGCAGATCGCCAGCCATAGCAGCTTGACGGCCGATTCGGTGCTCGGGAAGTGGCCGCGGTTCTTGGTGACCTTGCGCAGCTGGAAGTTCAGCGACTCGATCGAGTTGGTGGTGTAGATGACCCGCCGGAGCATTGGCGGGAACTGCAGGAACGGTGTGAATCGCTCCCACGCCGCGGTCCAGGTCGCCACGGTCTGCGGGTACTTGGCGCCCCAGGCCGAGGCCTCGAACTCGGCCAGCGCCGCCAGGGCGGTCTCCTCGTTCGGGGCGGTGTAGATCTTCTTCAGCTCGGCGGCGACCTTCTTGCGATCGCCGTAGGACACGAACCGCATCGAGGCCCGGATCAGGTGCACTACGCAGGTCTGGACCATCGAGTCGGGCCAGGTCGCCTCGATCGCCTCCGGCAACCCTTGCAGGCCGTCGCAGCACACGATGAGTACGTCCCGGACGCCGCGGTTGGCCAGGTCAGCGCACACGTGGGCCCAGAAGGAGGCGCCCTCGGTGTCCTGGACCCAGATCCCCAGCACGTGCTTGACGCCCTCGAGGTCGACGCCGACGGCGATGTAGGCCGAGCGGCCCACCACGCGGTGGTCTTGGCGGACCTTGATGCGGATCGCGTCGAGGTAGATGACCGGGTAGAACTCCTCCAGCGGCCGGTTCTGCCACTCGAGGACGGCGTCGGCCACGGCGTCGGTGATCGCCGAGATCGTGCCCGCCGACAGCTCCACGCCGATCGTCGTGGCCAGGTGGTGTTCGATCTCGCGGACGGACATGCCGCCGGCGTAGAGGCTGATGATCATGTCGTCGAGCCCGTCCAGACGGCGCTGGCCCTTGCGGATCAACCGCGGGGTAAACGTGCCGGCCCGATCGCGGGGGACGTCGATGGTGAACGAGCCGACCTCGGACTCGATGGTCTTCGAGGTGGTGCCGTTGCGGGCGTTCGGGCGCTTGGCCGGTGCCGGCTCGCCCTTCTCGTAGCCCAGGTGGCCGGTCAGCTCCGCCTGCAGACCCCGCTCCAGGGTGGTCTTGAGTAACGCCGGCAGCAGCCCGTCCGAGCCGGTGATCTCGACCTCGCCGGAGTCGATCTTGGCGAACAGCTCGTCCAGCGCACCGCTGGCCTGAAGCCGAGCGACGAGCTCGTTACCCGTCGTCGAGGAAGCGCCCTTCTCATCGGTCATCGTCATCTCTTGCTGCGTGTCCGTTCAGCACGGCTTACACAGAAAATTAATCACGCCCTGACGAGACGGCCTCGAGCATGACTCGAGACAGCCGCCGTCAGGCGCCTGCCAGCCGCACGTGCCGGATCGGTCCGTGCAGCGAGGTGACCAGCAGGGCGCGCTCGTCGAACTCCCCGAACCCGTCGGCCACGACCACGGCCGTGGCGCGGGGGATCCCGCCGGTCAGGACGCACGCGTTGCCGGTGGCGCGGTCGACTCGGAATACCTCGCCGGTGGTCCAGGACGTGACGTAGAGGGCCTGCGGGGTCACGGCCAGATCGTCGAGTCCGCGGGCGATCTCGGGTGGGGTGGTGAGCTCCCTCGTCGTCGTCGCCTCCGGCCGGTCCAACGGCACCTCCAGCACCACGGTGCGCGTGGTCGACTGGGTGACGTACGCGGTGTCGCCCTCGATCGCGATCCCGTTGGACACGCCGATCTGCGCGCGGCGCGACCACTCGGCGTCGACCTCGCCGGCCGCGGTGACCCGCGTCAGCCGGTCCGTCTCCAGGCTGGTCAGGTACCGGTTCCCGGCGGCGTCCACGGCCAGGCCGTTCATGCGGGCGTCCAGGCGCGCCTCGATCCGCGCCTCGGGGCGCTCGGCGGCCGGGTCGAACGTCACCACGTCGGACCGGTCGGCCAGGTAGCCGGTACCGGCGGCGACGTGCATGCGCCCGTCGGGACCGAGCGCGATCCCACCCGGTGCGCGGACGGCCACCGACGCCACCACGCGGCCGTCGGGATCGTAGGCGTCGACCCGGTTCAGGAACGTCTTGGACACCCACAAGCGGCCGTCGGCGTCCAAGGCGAGGTTCTCGGTCCAGCCCACGACCGGTACGGGAGCGTCACCGAACGTCGACACGCGCGGGGCTGGACCGGGGCAGGGCGCGATCGGCGTCCCGACCGAGCCCGGCGCGCTGACCAGCCCCGACCCGGCGTCGAGCGCGGCGGCCGAGCCCCCGTGGGGGCCGACCGAGCCCAGCGCGCCCTCGATCGGCACCGCCGCCGAGCCGACCGACCCGGCCGCGCCCTCGACGGAGCCGGGCCCGGCAGAACCCAGCGGCACCGCCGCGGTGGCCGGGGCCAGCGCGGCCGGCGCGAGGGCAGCCGGCGCAAGCACTGCGGCGAGCCCGACGGACACCGCGCGCACGGACGCCGCGCGCAGGATCCGCCGGGCCCTCATCGTCAGACCCCGGCCGGCCGGCGCCCGTGGAGCTGGTACTCGGCGAGCAGCGCCTCGCGGTCGGCGTCGGTGAGGGGCCGGTACACGTCGTCCGACTTGTCGGCGCCACCGCGCAGGTAGACCTCGCCCGGCTCGGTCCACGACTCTCGTCGCAGGCTGGGCTTGGAGATCTTGCGGGTGGCGGTGACGGGCATCTCCTTCATGATGCGCACGAACCGCGGCGCCCACTTGGTCCCCATGTCGGGCTGGGTGCGGCAGAACTCGGTGAACGCGTCCGCGTCGAACTCCACGCCGGGCTCCAGCTGGATGGCGGCCATCACCTGGTCGCCGGTGCGCGGGTCGGGCACCGGGTAGACCGCCACGACCAGCACGCCGGGGAAGCGGTCGAGGATCCGCTCGACGGGGCCGGCGGAGAAGTTCTCGCTGTCCACGCGGATCTTGTCGCCGGAGCGGCCGGCGAAGTAGAAGTAGCCGTCGGCGTCCTTGTAGCCCAGGTCGCCGGAGTGGTAGACCTCGCCGATGTTGCGCTCGGCGGTGGCCTCCGGGTTGCGGTAGTAGCCCTCGAACAGCTTGGCGCCGGTGAGGTTGCAGATCTCGCCGATCGCCTCGCCCGCGTTGGTCAGGCCGCCCTCGTCGTCGAACTCGGCGATCGGGCACTCGTTGCCGTCCTCGTCGAGGATCGCGACGTCCATGTAGGCGCCGGCCACGCCGAGCGCGCCGGGCGGGGTGTCCTCGGTGTGGCTGATGACCACGCCGCCCTCGCTCGAGCCGTACGACTCGAGGGGGGTCACGCCGAAGCGGCGCTCGAACTCCACGCGGTCGTGGACGGAGGCCTCGGTGCCGAAGACGACCCGCAGGCGCGTCTGCTTCTCCTCGGGGACCTCGGGCTGGGCGAGGATGTAGGACAGGGACCGGCCGACGTAGTTGAAGTACGTCGCGTCGAATTTCAGCACGTCGGGCAGGAAGCCGGAGGCCGAGAACTTGCGGCGCATCGCGAACGTGCAGCCCACGTACGCGGCGGGCGCGAAGGCGGCGAACAGGGCGTTGCCGTGGAACAGCGGCATCGCGCTGTAGGCCACGTCGTCGCGCACGAGGCCGCGGTAGTTGATCGTGCCGAGCATCGCCATGCGGCCGGTCGAGCACATGACGGCCTTGGGCGCGCCCGTGGAGCCCGAGGTGAACAGCAGCGCGAGCAGGGTGTGGGGGTCGCGCGCGTCCTCCGGGTGGAGGCGGGGCTCGGCGCCGGCGTGGTCGGCGAGCAGGCCGCGCCACTGCTCGGAGTCGATGTCGAACGAGGCGACGGCGCCCGTGTCGAGGCCGTCGAGCAGCGCGCTGCCGTCGGCGTCGGTGAGGATCACGTCGCAGTCCACGCCGCGGATGTCGGAGGCGAGCTCGGCGCCGCGACGGGTCGGGTTGATGCCGATGATCGTGACACCCGTGAGCGCCGCGCCGGACAGCGTGAACAGGTACTCCGGCACGTTCTCCAGGAGGATGCCCACGTGGAGGCGCTTGTAGGGGTCGGGGCGCTCGGCGTAGGAGGAGGAGTACTCGTCGGACCAGACGCGCAGGATCTCCGCGCGGACGGCGGCCTCGGCCACGAACTCCCGCCAGGTCCACGAGGAGTCCTCGAACAGCAGTCCCGGGTGATCGTCGGTCGACCGCTCCAGCAGGATGTCGCCGAACGTCTCGTGCTGCATGGCGTGGCCGGGATTGAAATCTGTTCTGGTCATGAGATCGCACAATAAGCCATTGCAACCCGTTCTACGCCGGAAACGGGCGGCAACATTGACACGTGTCAACTACTCGTGTCCGGGCGGCTGTTCTGTCGCCGTCGGGACGCTGTCGCGGAGCCTGATCGGGTAGGAACGAGGCGTGGCGCGCCGCGCGGGCGGGCCGGGATCGTGAGGGGCGTGGGATGGTGGCGGAACCGGGCGGAAACCGCAGCGTGGCATCGGGTGTCGAGGTTGGTGGCGGCATCGGTGTTGGTGTTGATGGCGACGACGACGAGGTCGGCCTCCACCGCGACGGGTTCGCGGTCGAAGAGATCCGGCTGAGCAGCGTGCACAACTTCCGGGACGTGGCCGGCCCCGGGTACGCCCTCCGGCCGTCCGGCTCGATGACCCGCGGTGTCGTCTTCCGGTCCACCGCGCTGTCCGTGGGCGAGGAGGATCTAGGGGTCCTCGAGCGGCTCGGCGTGACCGCGGTGGTGGATCTGCGGACCGGCGCGGAGATCGAGAGGCAGCCCGACGTCGTCCCCGCCGGCGCGGAGTACGTGCCGATCGACGTGCTGGGCGGGCACACGTCCGCGGCGACCCTCACCACGACCGGCCTGGTGGGGGTCGAGGAGGCCCGCCGCGAGATGGCTGAGACCTATGAGCGGTTCGTCCTGGGCGACCACGAGCGCGGGGCGTTCGGTCGCGCGATGAGCGTCCTGGCCGAGTCGTCCGGCCCGGCGATCGTGCACTGCACCGCGGGCAAGGACCGCACCGGCTGGGTGTCGGCCCTACTGCAGCTGCTGGTGGGGGTGCGGGAGGAGGACGTCGTCGCCGACTACCTGCTCACCCGCGAGATGTCCGCGGACTTCGTGGCGGCGATCCGCGCGCACGTGCAGTCCCAGATGCCGGAGCAGCTCGAGGCGGTGGAGGTCCTCATCGGTGTGGAGGAGGCCAATCTTCGCCGCTCGCTGGACGCCCTGGCCCGTGAGTTCGGTGACGCCAGGCGCTATCTGGTGGAGGGCGCGGGCGTCGACGCCGAGGTCGTCGACGAGCTGACGGCCCGGCTCCGGTCCCGCTGAGACTCAGGTCAGGATGAGCAGTGCGCCGAGGACGCCGCCGAAGCCGACGGACTGCAGCACCACGGCGACGGTGCGTCCGACCTCGGTCCGGGCGCCGGCGTGGACGCGCGGCCCGGCCAGGGTGACGGCGAAGATCATGACCACGGCCGCGACCCCGGCCAGCGTGTCCGCCAGCCGCTCGGCCACCCCGTAGACGGCCGCGAGGCCCAGGAACCCACCGACGAGGGCGGCGGCGATGGTCGTCAGCGGAGCGGGGAACACCGTGGCGTGGCCGCTCTCGTCACCGACGAGGCCGTCGTCCGGGCGCGCGGGCTTCGCCCGGCGCTCATCCGGGAGTGCCTCGCGGTCCCGGATCATCAGACGTTCGCTCATGTCCTCGACCGTACGCATCGGCGATCGGTTCCGGCCGATCCCTCCGTGCGAGTGGTCGGACGGATGGCATTTGCGCAGGCCTGAGGCGGTTTCCTCCTGCGGAGAGGTCAGTCACACGTCGGTTCACTCCCGGCCCTCCGGCCTCGCTGGGCGCCCCCTGTCTCGGACCCACCACCGGCGCGGAGGTGGGCGTAGGATGCCCGGGGATCCGCTGGGGCTCGGGTCCGGATCGTGTGACTGCCTGGGGGGTTGACGTGGGCGCTGCGGGTGCCATCGGTGGGTGGTTCGAACCATCCGACGAGGTCGGACGGGCGTGGGACGAGGCCGAGGCGATCCTCCGCGCCTGCGATGACCTGGACGCGGTGATGGTCGCGATCCACGACGCCGACTCGCCCGTCGAGGCCCGCCGCGCACTCAAGCGCGACTTCGGTTTCACGGGACGCCAGGCCGCGCTCTTGCTCACGCTGCCGGTGCTGTCGTTCACCCGCTCGGAACGTGAGCGGCTTGCCGGCGGACGCCGCGCACGGCTGGAGCTCCTGGCCGACGTCACCGGGGTCCTGCCCGCGGTCCCCGCGGACGGCGATGTCTCGGAGCAAGCGCCCGCCGCCGCCGCAGAACCGGCCCACACCGAATCCGCCCACGCCGAACCCGCCCATCAATCACCGCCTCCCGCCGAAGTCGACCCCGCTGCCCCGGTCCTCGCGGGCCCCGATGACGGGTGGAGCGCCGAGTTCGACGGCGCGTTCGCCCGGATCAGTGGCGCGATGGCCGCGTCGTGGGGTGACGCCGCGCCCGATCCGGCTCCCGCAGACGATCTCGCCGCGCCCCGCGATCCGGCGCCCACCGCTGCCGCCCCGGTGGGGCCCTCCCGCCCGGGGCGGCGGTCGGCGGCCGTCGAGCAGGACGCGTGGGCGGTCCTGGACGAGCAGATCGGCGAGCTGTGCGACGCGCTCGCGGAGCTCCTCCGGGTGCCCGCTCCCGCGCCGGCGGTGGTGGCGGTGGACGACCCGCGCAGCTCGGACAGCCCGAGCGGGGTCCTGCTGGACGGGTCCGGCGTGGATGACGAGACCGGTATCCGCACCCTGCTGTGGCATCTGCGGCGCACGGGACTGGACTCGGTGGAGGGCCTGTTGCCGTTCGCGGAGCCGCTAACCACCGAGCGCGGCTTCGACGTGCAGGCGGCGCGGTACGAGGATGCGATGGGCGCGGGTGTCCTCGGGTTCGAGCAGGGAGGCGACGCGACCTGGGCCGGGCGGTTGTGGCCGATCGCCGAGCGGAGCGGTTTCGGCTACGCGGTGTCGTACCGGGGAGGCCCCGACGCCGGCTCGGTGTGGGCATACGGCGGTGGGCAACCCCTGCACCGACTGTGGGATTCCGTCGTGGACCTGCTGGTGGAGTTGTACCAGGCGTTCACGGCGGGGGCCCCGTGCGACTCCGCGCTGGCGGCGGTCGCGGCCGGACGGGTGGTGTGGACCAACCTCGGCTGAGGCCCCACCCACGCCTCAGCCGAGGTCGCGCGCCACGACCGTCGGCCGGGCACCCCGGCAGAAGACCAGCTCGATCCGCGAGACGGCCCTGCCGGTGGAGCCACCGAGGAGCTCGGCGTACGCGCACAACTGCAGCAGGTATTCGTCGACGGTGTCGGTGGTGACGGCGACGTCGGTCTTGTAGTCGATGATCGACAGCGATCCGTCGTCCTCCTGCACCACGAGGTCGACGACACCGTCCACCGCCACCCGCGTCCCGTCCGACGTCGTCAGGGTTCCGGCGGCGGGCAACTCGGCCCAGTGCGTCCTGCTCGCCGCTCGCCTGACGGGCTCGGAGGTCAGCGCGGTGCGCGCGACCGAGACCATCTCGGCGACCGCTTCGGGATTGCGGCTGCCCTGCAGGCCGCCGCCCAGTCCGAGGGCGACCAGCTGGTCGGCCGCCCACCGGTCCCAGTCCGCCATTGCGGAGTCCGGGTCGGCAGCCGGTCCGAGCAGGCGACTGAGATCGGTGTGCTCGGCCAGGTGGTGCACGGCGGTGCCGACGTCCGGCCCGGAGGCGACCGGTGTGTACCGCGGCCTGGGCGGCAGCTCCTCCGGCCGGGCCGGGGCCGGTGCGAACCGCTCCCGCAGCGCAGCGGCCAGCTGCTGGGGGAGGGACGGTTGGCGCTCGACGTCCTCGTCTCCTGGTGCGGCGTCCACCGCGTCGGGGTGCACGATCCGGGTCGCCGACCAGCCCGCACGCTCGGCGGATCGGGCCGCGATCTCGCGGGTGCGCTCGGTCCACCCGGCCTCGTCGGGCACGTCGACCTCAGGCGCGGCCGCCGCCTCGAGCAGGTTCTCGCCGTACTCCACCAGCGCGGGCGCGTCGGGCACCTCGACGATCGACCCGAGCAGCGACCCCCACAGCTTCTTGGGGGTCTTCTTCTGGGTCAGCACGTAGCCGTGCCCCGAGACCGCCAGCCGGCTCTCGGCGCGGGTGGTGGCCACGTAGAGCAGGCGGATCCGCTCGGCCAGCGAGTGCTCGGCCTCGCGCGCGGCGGCGCGGCGGAAGGCCGGATCGCGGACGATCGTCGAGAACGACGCCGCGGGCCGCGGCGGTTCCTCCTGCGTCCAGAGCAGGCGGGACCGGTCATCGGGCCACTTACGGCTCATGCCGGCGAGAACGACCATCGGGTACTCGAGACCTTTGGAGGCGTGAATGGTGGTGATGCGCACCGCGTCGACGCCGATCTCGGGGATCGCGGCCTCGGGCACGCGGGCGTCCTCGGCGGTCAGCGCCATCGCCCAGTCGGCGTACTCCCGCAGGTCGGCGCGGGCGGGATCGGCCGCAGATTCCTCCCACTGCCACGCGTGCTCGATCACGAACCGGATCCGCCGCCACAGGTCACGCCGCCTGGGGGACTCGGCGACGGACTCGAAGACCATCCGGTCGTGCACGAGCCTCTCGAGGAGTTCGCCCGGCCGCCTGGTGGAGCGGCCGAGGGCCGAGAGGTATCGCATGCCGTCAGCGACCGGCGACGACACGAGGTCGTCAGGGGCGGGGGCGGTGAGTGCCCAGCCGCCGCCACCGGCTCGCCAGCGCACCAGGTCGTCGTCACCGCAGCCGAACAGGGGTGAGCGCAGCGCGCCCACCAGTGACGCCTCGTCGGCGGAGTTCGCCACCGCGCGGACGGCCAGCAGGAGATCGCGGATCTCCGGCGTCCCGTAGACAATCGAGGACGCCTCGGTCCGGAAGTCGATCCCGGCGTGATCGAGGCAGGTCTCGAGCATGGGCAGCGATCCGCGCGACGGCAGGAGGATCGCGATGTCACCGAGACGAAGGGGGGTCTGCTCGCCGTTCTTCGACTCGTGGGTCCAGCCTTCGCGGATGGCGGTGACGATCACGCGGGCCACGTCCGCGGCCTCGATCCAGTGACGGGTGTGGTCGTCACTCGCCTTCGGCGGGCAGTGCGGGGGGACGTCCTCGGTGCGGAAGACGAACGGACGCGGCCCGTGCGCCGGGTCGTGCGCGGGGCGACCGGGCGCGGGCTCCAGAGCGCGGTACTCGGGTTGGACGCCGTCGGTCGCGGTGAGGACCTCGGAGAACACGTCGTTGACCCAGTCGAGCACGGCGCGCGAGCAGCGGAAGTTGGTGCTCAGCCGCTCCACCTCGACCCCGCTCGTGGCACCGCCGTCCCCTTCCCGGGCGCGCAGGTACGTCGCGATGTCCGCACGCCGGAAACGGTAGATGGACTGCTTGGGATCGCCGACGGTGAACAGGCGCCCGGGCTCGGTCCCCGACCCTCCCGGCCCGGAGGTGAGCAGTTCGGCCAGGTCCAGCTGGATGGGGTCGGTGTCCTGGAACTCGTCGATGAGGATCCGCTGGTAGCGCTCCCGCACCCGCTCGCGGACGGCCTCGTTCCGGAGCAGGTCGCGGGCCAGGACCAGCTGATCGTGGAACTGGAGCGTACCGTGGCGGCGCCGCTCGTCGGCATGCCGGCGGACGACCGGGATCAGCGCGTCCAGGACGAGGGCGATCCGCGGACGCCAGTGCGCGGCGAGGACCTCACCGCACAGTTCGGGCAGCTGCTTGATCTCCTCCTTGATGGAGTCGAGCACGTCCTTCCCGCCCCAGCTGGCGCCCTTGCCGCCGCGCCCGACTCCCACCGGCTTCGCGAGGAGCTCGACCCAGGTGGGGGACGCGGCCGGATCGGTGGTCGCGGCCTCGAGACTCTCCAGCCACGCCTGGTGCTTGCCGAGGGTCTCGTAGAACAGGTCCGTCTCGTCCCGGCACGAGTCGCGCCACCCCACGATCGAGCCGATCGCGGCGACGACCTCCGACAGGTCCGGCGACCCGGGAAGTTCGGCCGGCCCGGCGTAGAGGGGCTCGCCGGGCAGGCGGTCCCAGTCGCGGTGCAGGGCCACGACGACCTCGCGGAAGGCCAGGGGGCCGACGCCGGCGTCGAGCATGTCGTCGACGGCCCGCGCCAGGTTGCCGCTCCGCTCCGCCGTCGGGCCGCTGCCGAACAGGACGGTGGCGCACTCCTGCCACAGCGCCTCGACGGCCGCGGCCTCGGCGGTGTCCTGTTGGGCGGTCACCTTGGGCGGGATCCCGGCCTCGAGCGGGTTCTCGGAGAGCAGGCGCAGCGCGAAGGAGTGCAGGGTCCCGATCGCGGCCGTGTCGAGCCCGGCCAGGGCCTTGTCCGCGCGGGTATCACCCTCCGCGCGCCGCTCCACCAGGTGCACGCGGAGCCGGTCGCGCAGCTCGGCGGCCGCCTTCTCGGTGAACGTGATGGCGGCGATCCGGTCGATCGGCACCGCGTCGTCCAGCAGGAGGGTGCTGAGGCGGCGGACGAGGGCGTACGTCTTGCCGGTCCCGGCTCCCGCCTCGACGAACAGGGTGGCGGCGGTGTCGGTCTCGACGCGGTCGCGGGCGGCCTGGTCGGGGAGCTGGCTCATGAGGTCGTCTCCGATTCGGATTCGGTGGTCACCGCGGCGATCAGGCCCGCGAACGCGGGGTGGAACGAGATCGGCTCCTGGCCCGACAGCTTCTCCCATGCGCGGTCCAGCTCGTCGCCGCCGAGCAGGTTCGCCAGATCGCGCGAGGAGCCCCGGCCACCCTTGAGCGGGAACCACCCGCGCTGGAGGGCGTCGATCAGGTGGCCGACGTCCTCGCGGACGCGGTCCATGACGTCCTCGGTGATGTCGAGCGAGATCTGCTCGAACTCCCCGCGCTCGGTGCAGTACCAGTACCGGGCCCCGCTCACCGGTGCCCGCCCGGCGGACTGGGCGGCCGCGGCGTAGAGGGGCAGCTGGAAGCGGGTGCCGCGGAGGGTGGGATCGTCCGCGGTCGGGCGGGCCTCCGCCTCGGGAGGTTTGCCGGTCTTGTAGTCGGTGACGCGCTGCGTGCCCGCGCGCACGTCGAGTCGGTCGATCGACCCGGCCAGGAGCACCGTCGCCGCGCCCGTGGACGTGGACACCTCGAACGGGATCTCGACAACCGAGCCGTCGCCGTCCGACCGCCCGAACCCCAGTTCCGTCGCGGCCGGCCGCCAGCCGGCGTCGAAGTCGGCGCTGTCCTCGGCGAACCACCGGTCGAGCTCGGCGGCGAGCATCATCTCGCGTCGACGCCACAGGGAGGCGACCAGGCCGGGAGAGGCGGCGATCGCGGCCTCGCACTCGTGCCGGAGCGCCGCCATGAGCAGATCCCGGTCCGGCCCGGAGCCGCTCTCGATCCGGGCGGAGACGTACCGCTGGAGGATCGCGTGGACCAGGTCACCGTAGTCGCGCAGGTCCATCTCGATGTCCGCCGCCGGATCGTCGAGCGTGCGGACCCGCAGGACGGTGGAGAGGAAGAACAGGTAGGGGCTCTGGGCCCAGTCCTCGAGCCGGGTCGGGGAGAGGGGCTGCTCGAGGACGGTGAGCAGGTCGGCGGCCGACGACACGTCGCCCGTGAACCGGGTGAACCGGCCCTGTCGGCGGTCGCGGCGCATCTCGTGGGCGGACACGAGCAGCGCGGGGGCGTCGGGACGCGTGCGCCACCCGCCGGCGGCGAGGTCACGGAGCCGCAGTTCCGTCCGGGTGGCCGGATCGGTCCCCAGGGCCGCGGGCGGGGCCAGGACCCCGTCGACGAACGAGGACACGCCGATCACCGCAGCGCATCCGGCCACGTCCTCCTGCCAGCGAGTGGCGTGGACGGGTGAGCCGACGAGCCGGGAGAGCGTGGGGAGCAGCCAGCGGGACGGGATCCGGTCACCACCGCCACGCATCGAACCGCGGGGGAACGAGCACAGCCGGCGCTCGGAGCCGGCGGCCAGCGCGAGCTGGAGGACGCGGTAACGCTCGTCGAGCACCTCGGCCGACGGGGGCTCGACGGACCCCTCGGGCAGCAGCGGGTCGGGCGCGTGGAGGACGGGCAGCAGACCCTCTGCCATCCCCACCACGCAGACCGTGTCGAGGTCGCGGCCCACGGCGTCGTCGATCGGCCCGAGGGCCACGCCCGCGCCCTCCTCGCCGACCCGGTCGCCCACCGGATCGAGACGGGCGGTGACGGCGCCCGCCACGCGGTCCCGGGTGATGGCGGGTGCGATGGCGTCGAGGTCGGCCAGGGCGCCGACCACCGCGAGGACCGCCGCGCGGTCCGGACCCTGCCGGAAGGCCGCCGTGACCAGGCCGCGCACCGCGTCGGCGGCCTCCGTCCAGGTGCGGGCGGCGTCGACCGCGGCCAAACCGGACCGGATGAGGCGGATCAACCGCAGCAGGGCGGACGCGGCCGCGCGGTCCGACTCACCCAGCACCTCCGACTCGCCCGATGCCTCCGGCTCGGTGCGCAGGTGCTCGTCCAACCGGTCCCAGTCGCCGCCGCCGATCACCGGGAACCGGGTGCGGGTGAGGGTCTCGACGCGCCGGGACGACACGGCGACCCCCGAGTCGTCGAGGGGGGTGACCGAGCCCTCGGCGATGATCGACAGCAACTCCGCCCGCGGCATCACCGACGTGTCCAGGCGCAGCAGGCGCACCAGTGACCGGCCGGCGGGGGAGCGACCCAACGTCGAGTCGGAGGGCCCGTACACGGCGATCCCCGCCTCGGCGAACGCCCGGTGGAGCAGACGCAGGTAGGGGTCCGGGGACGGGTAGTAGACCCCGATCCGGTGGCCGGGGACCCCCTCGGCCAGGCGGGAGCGGACGAAGCGGACCACCGCCCGCACCTCGTCGTCCGAGTCCGACGCGTGCAGGACGTGGGTCCCGGTGACCGCGTCCGCGGACGCGGGCTCCGCCGCGGAGGCGAGATGGTCCGAGCCGGTGCCGGCGACGGGCGTCACGCCGCGTTCGGAGAGCGCGACCCGCAACCTCCGCTCGGCGTGCGTGCCCCGCAGCGGCGCGGCGAGCACGACCCGGCCCAGGTCGTCCAGCCGCTCCAGCGCGGTGGTGACCGCCTCGTGCTGCGTGTAGTAGGCGCCGCCCGTCATCTCGTGCGCCTCGCCGGCGAGGCGGAGCACCTCGGAGTGCAGCGGCGTCTCGGCGGCGACCGACCCGGGCTCGACGGTCCCCAGGCGCAGGCACGCACGGGCCACCGCCTGACCGGTGACGGGCTCGGCGGCCACGGCGGCCAGGCGGCCCGGATCCGCGTCGAGCGCCTTGTCCACGGCGGCGGCCAGGAGCGGGAACGGCACCGCGGCCCGCGGGGCGAGCACCGGTGCGGACAGCTCGTCGACGATCTGGGCGGCGGTCCGGACCGCCACGTTGACGGCGCCGCCGGACAGGGCCAGCGCGCGGACCAGGTCCCGGGCGGCCCCGAACGACGGCACGATCACGGTGATCCGGCCGAGCGGATCGGCCGCCCGGAGGCGGCGGACCTCGGCGACGAGGGCGGGGGGATGAGCCTGGGATCCGGTCACACCGCCATGGTGCACCACGGGTCCGACACGGCCGATCACCCGAGTCCGACCGCCCGGGCCGCGGCCCGGCCCCACCGCGCCGCGTCGACGGGGGCCGACGGGTGGTCCTGGCGGTGCGCGATCACCGCCTCGACCACGCGGAACGGCAGGTCGAGCGCCGGATCGTCGGCGTCGAGGTCGGGGCGGCACAGGGCGACGAGCTCGCGGTAGATCTCCCGGAGCTCCGAGCGCGCGTCCCGGAACTCCGCGAACTCGTCCCCTGCGACCTCGGGCAGCACGTAGAGCATCCCGACGTTCCACCGCGAGGCGAGGAGGCCCTCGACGTCGAGCGTCGCCAGCGTCAGCAGGGCCTCGCGCGGGTCCCCGCCCCCGGCGCGGAGCCGGCGGGCGTGCTCGAGCGCCGGGGCCACCGTCGCGTCGAGCAGCGCGCGGAGGATCGCGGCCTTGGTGGGGAAGTGCGTGTAGAGGGACGCCTGACGGAGTCCGACGGCGTCCGCGATGGCCCGGGTGGAGGTGGCCGTGTACCCGCGGGTGGTGAACAGCTCCGCCGCGGCGTCGAGGATCTCGTCGGCCGGCGTGGCCCCGGGGCGCCGCCGGTCCACGAGGCGGGGTCGGCCGGGCGAG
This sequence comes from Dietzia cinnamea NBRC 102147, assembly GCF_001571065.1. GTDB lineage: Bacteria > Actinomycetota > Actinomycetes > Mycobacteriales > Mycobacteriaceae > Dietzia > Dietzia cinnamea. The sequence goes on along the minus strand of NZ_BCSW01000014.1, from coordinate 25,562 downwards.
TACATCAGGGCGTCCTCCGGGTCGGGGTCCGGTCCATCGTGACACTGCCGTCGATCGTCACACGGAGGAACTCGAACCGGTGCGCCGTGGGATCGACCGAGCGGCGGGGTGGGGTGGGCATGGAGGACACGGCGGCCTGCACCCACATCTCGCGCGAGGTCCGGCCGAAGTCCAGGTCGAGGCCGTGGCAGCGCGCGGCGAGCGTCGCGGCCACGGCGGCCGCGCGGCCGTTGCCCTCGCGGAACGGGTGCACGTGGTTGAACCGCGCGTACCAGTCCGCCAGCGCCAGGGCGGCGACCGTCCGGCGGGACGCGGCCGCCGGCGCGGAGGCCAGCGCGTCGGCGACGATCCGCGCGGGCCGCTCCAGGGGCGCGACGAGGTCCGGGACGCGGGACGCGGGCGCGAACACCGATCCCTGCCTGCCGAGGTCGACGATGCGCGGCCGCCCGGCCCAGGCGTACACGTCCCCGAACAGCGCGGCGTGGACGTCGGACACCGTCCCCGGCGCGGGCCCCGGGGCGCGGAGGAGGCGGGCCCCGGCGGCGACGACGAGCAGGGCCTCCGCCCGCGCGAGAGCCCCGGCCGAGGTGATCCCGAGGGAGTTCTGCAGCACCCGCGTCCCCCGGTAGAGGTACGGGGCGCGACGGGCCAGGACCCGCGGCCCGGGTCGCCGGCGGGCCTCCGCGGGTATCGCCTCCAGGACGCGGAGGCGGATCAGCCGACCGGAGACGCCCCGGTCGACGAGTCCGAGCACCTCGTCGTCGTCGTCATCCGGGCGCCATCCCTCGAGCGCGGATACCGCGAGCATCGCGGCGGTGGCCGGGTGGCGCGTCATCCGGGCTGCCGGAACTGGCCGGTCGACCGCAGGTAGTCGAGGGTGCGCTGCGCGCCGGCGATCTCGCGCGCGGCGGCCCGGAGCCCGGCGCGCTCGGCGGCGGTGAGGCGGGACAGCGGCACCCGGTCGGTCCCGGGGCCGTCGGCGTCGGCGCGGAGCCGGACCTCCCACCGGAGCCCGGCGGCGACGCGGGCGGCCTCGCGCAGGGACTCCCACCGGTCGGCGGGGAGGACGTCGGGATCGGCGGCGAGGTCGAGACGCGCGTCGGTGGCGGTGGCGGTGACCCCCGCACGCAGGGCGGCCCACCGCGCGAGCTTGACGACCGGGGTGAGGACGGTCGCCTTGAGGTCCACCACGGGATCGGCGCGGGTCGGCACCCGGAGCCGGGACGGTACCGACGCCCGGGTCGCCAGGGCGTCCGCGAGGACGTCGGCGAGCACCGTGGGGTGCGCGCGCACGGCCCGCACGGCCAGCCGGGGGAGGAACTCCGGGTCGTCGTGGCCGTCGGTCAGGGGGCGGGCGTCGGCGAGCAGGCCCAGGTGGACCACCCCCAGGTCGCGGGCGGGGTCGGCGGCCCAGCCGTCGGCGGCGGCGGACCACCCGGCGGCCGTGCGGACCAGGCGGGGGTCGGCGGCCGACGCCGCGGAGGTCTCGGCGAACCACGGCGCGCCCGACAGGTCTGTGGCGGCCACGGCGCGGCGTACCGCGCGGGTGTCGGGGTCGACGACGACGGCGAGGGATTCCAGATCGCTCCCGGGGACGGCCTCTGAGCGACCCACCGATCCGGTCACCCACACCGCGGTCGCCACGGCCGGATCGAGCCGGGCGGCCAGCTCGCGCCGCAACCCGTCGGACCACGCGCGTGGGCGGTCGGCCTTTGCTGGGCGGGCGGCTGTCATGAGCACATTCGACCACGTCAGCGCCCCTGCGGGCGGGGTCGGGGGCGGCGTGAGGGCCTGTTAATGGGAACGAAACATCGCGCAACCCGGGTGTCATGCGCGGCGAGAAAACTATCGCCTGACAGGAAACGGCGCCGCCGCATCCCGGGTCGCACCGACCCGCCCGTCGCACCGCCCCCGCCCCGAGAGGAGCACCGGACATGAGCGACTCACCCGGTCTCACCACCCCGGCTCCGCAGTGCCGGGGCGACCACGACGACCTCGCGGACTTCGGCTACGAACAGCAGCTCCACCGAAGCCTCGGGACGTTCGCCTCGTTCGCGGCCGGGTTCTCGTTCGTCTCCATCCTCACGACGATCTTCCAGCTCTTCGGCCTCGGGTACGGGTTCGGAGGCCCCGCCTTCTTCTGGACCTGGCCGATCGTCTTCGCCGGCCAGTTCCTCGTGGCGTTGTGCTTCGCCGAACTGGCGGCCAGGTACCCGATCTCGGGCGCGATCTACCAGTGGTCCCGCCGGATGGGCGGGGAGATCGTGGGGTGGTTCGGCGGATGGTTCATGATCCTCGCCCAGATCGTCACCGCCTCGGCCGCGGCCATCGCCCTGCAGGTCGTCCTACCGAGCATCTGGTCCGGCTTCCAGATCATCGGCGACGACCCGGCGCTGACCTCACCATCCGGATCGACGAACGCCGTCCTGCTGGGATCGGTCCTGCTCGTCATCACCACGGTGATCAACTCCATCGGCGTCCGGTGGATGGCCTACGTCAACAACATCGGCGTGACGTGCGAGATCGTCGGTGTGATCGCCGTGGTCCTCGCGTTGTTCACCCACGCGGTCCGCGGCCCCCAGGTCGTCTTCGACACCGCGGGCATGGGGGATCAACCCGGGTACATCTGGGCCTGGGTGGTCTCGGGACTGATGGCGGCCTATGTCATGGTGGGGTTCGGCTCGGCCGGCGAGCTCGCGGAGGAGACGGTCAATCCCCGCCGCATCGCGCCCCGGACGATCCGGATGGCACTGACCGTCTCCGCCATCGGCGGTGGACTGATGATCCTGGGAGCGCTCATGGCCGCGCCCAGCCTCACCGACGGGCGTCTGGCGACCGAGGGCCTTCCCTACGTACTTAACTCGGTCCTCGGGAACTTCTGGGGGAAGGTGCTCCTCGCCGACGTCGTCGTCGCGATCTTCATCTGCACCCTCGCCATCCAGACCGCCGCCACCCGGCTCATGTTCTCCATGGCACGCGACGGCAGGCTCCCGTTCTCGACGACTCTCTCGCGCGTCCACCCGCGGACCGGGACCCCGATCGCGCCGTCCGTTCTGATCGGACTGGCCTGCATGGGCATCCTGCTGGTCAACGTCGGCAACTCCGCGATCTTCGCCACGCTCGCCTCGGTGTGCATCATCCTCATCTACCTGGCCTACCTCTGCGTGACCGGACCGCTGCTCATGCGTCGACTCAAGGGGTGGCCGAACGGCCCCCGGCTCACCGACGCCGAGGGCAGGCCCCTGTTCTCGCTCGGCCGCTGGGGGATCCCCGTCAACGTCCTCGCCGTGGCGTACGGACTGCTCATGACCATCAACCTCGCCTGGCCACGGGCCGAGATCTTCGACCCGTCCGGTGAGACACCGTGGCTGCGGTGGGCGGGCGTGGCGACCGTCGTGGCTGTCGTCGGGCTCGGCGTCCTGTGCTTCCCCCGCGGCAAGACCCACCCCAATCCCGTTCAGATCGGAGAGTGACCTTTTCATGACCAGCACTGACATCCTCATGACCACCACCACCACCGTCGCAACCACCGCCACCACCGCCGCCGCCCGCGAGCACGCCCGCGCCCAGGCCGGCGAGATCACCGACTCGATGCCCGTCGTCCCCGCGACCGACTGGCCGCACCCCCCGGCGGATGTGCCGGCGGACCGCCTCACCTGGGCGGAGTCGATCCCGGGAGGCCGCTACACCTCGGTCGTCCTCGCGCGCGGGACCCGGATCCGCCTCACCGACAGGGACGGCACGGCGTGCGCCTCGCTCATGCTGTGGCGGGCGGACGCGCCCTGGGAGCGGCTCAACACCGCCGACACCGTCAAGGTGCCGTGGCAGGCCTACCTCGGGACCGGCCATCCGATCCTGTCGGACCAGGGCCGGGTGCTCGCGACGATCGTCGCGGACGGCTCCGGCCACCACGACGCGCTGTGCGGGGCTTCGACCCTCGCCGGGAACACGGCACGCTACGGGGCCGGCTCACCGGAGTCCGACTCGCCGGCCGGGCGTGAACTCCTGCTGCTGGCCGGGCTCAAGCACGGTCTCGCCGAGCGCGACCTGCCCCATCCGGTGTCGTTCTTCCACGGCGTCCGGGTCGACGGCGACGGCACGCTCGTCTCCACCGGGAACGCCGGCCCGGGCGCGGCGGTCGACCTCGTCGTCCATCTGCCGGTCGTGCTGGCCGTGGCGGTGGCCGACCACCCGCTCGATCCGTCCCCGGACTACCACGCCGGGACGGTGGAGCTCCTGGCCTGGAGCGCGCCGGGGGACCTCGACGCCCTGGTCGCCGACACCTTCCCCGGCGTCGAGCAGGACCAGGAGTACTGGCGCGCCCTGGCCAACTCCGAAGCCGCCCACCGCGCCGCCGCTCTCGCCCCGACCTCCTGAGGAGAACCGCCATGACACAGACAGCGACCACCGACCGGATCGTGCCCGCCAACACGACCGTGATCTCGGACGAGACCGTGGCCGCCCGCGCCGCCTGGTCCCACGTCCTGGAGGCGGGCCAGACGCTGACCATCGTCGACCTCGAGGGCAACCAGGCCGTCGACACCCTCTTCTACGACGCGCACGACGCCACCCGCCGCTACAGCGCACCGGCGACCGTCGCGGCCCAGGGCTCGATCTTCCTCACCACCGGCAGCGTCCTGCGCGACGACGCGGGCGAGCCGCTGGTCACCATCACCGCCGACGAGGTGGGCAACCACGACACCCTCGGCGGCGCCTGCTCGCAGGAGTCCAACACCCTGCGCTACGGCCACCACACCCGCCACCAACACGCCTGCGTGGAGAACTTCCTGCGCGAGGGCGCCCGGCACGGGCTCGGCAAACGGGACCTGGTCCCCAACGTCAACTTCTTCATGAACGTGCCCGTCGACGCCGACGGGACGCTCGGGATCGTCGACGGCCGGTCCGCGCCCGGCAAGAGCCTGGCGCTGCGCGCCGACCGCGACGTGATCGTGCTGGTCTCCAACTGCCCGCAGATCAACAACCCGTGCAACGGCTTCGACCCGACGCCCGTCCGGATGATCGTCACCGCCTGATCCCCGCGGCCTGATCGCGCCGGCCCGACCCGCCACCCGTCACCACAGGAGCACCCGCCATGACCCGCCTCGAGATCCTCGCCCCCGGCCTCATCACCACCGTCCAGGACTGGCCCGGCCGCGTCGGGTACTGGGGGGTGGGCGTCCCGCCCTCCGGCGCGATGGACGACCAGTCGCTGCGGCTGGCGAACCTCGCCGTGGGAAATCCCGAGGGCGCCGCCGGCCTGGAGTGCACCCGCGGCGGCCTCCGGCTCCGGGCGGACGTCCCGGTCACGGTGTGCGTGGGCGGCGCGCACGTGCGGCCCACCGTGGCCGGGCGGCCGGTGGCCCAGTGGAAACCGGTCCCCCTGGCGGCCGGGGAGGAGCTCGACATCCCGGTGATCAGCGGACCGGGGATGCGCGTCTACGTGGCCGTGCGCGGCGGGATCGACGTGCAGCAGTACCTCGGGTCGTCGTCGACCTTCACCCTGGGGCGGTTCGGTGGCCACGAGGGCCGCGCCCTCACCGCGGGGGACACGCTCGCCGTCGGTGAGCCCGGGCCCGCGACACCCCGCCGGATCTGCGCCGAGGAGATCCCCGCCATCGGCCACCACTGGCACGTCGCGGTCGCCGAGGGGCCCCACGGCGCTCCCGACTTCCTCACCCGCGCCGGGATGGACGAGCTGTACGCGTCCACCTACTCGGTGCACTTCAACTCCGACCGCACGGGCGTCCGTCTCGAGGGGCCGCGACCGAAGTGGGCCCGGCCCGACGGCGGCGAGGCCGGGCTGCACCCGTCAAACCTCCACGACAACGCTTACTCGGTGGGCGCGCTGGACTTCACCGGCGACACCCCGATCCTGCTCGGCCCGGACGGCCCGAGCCTGGGCGGCTTCGTCTGCCCGGTCACGGTGGTGAGCAGCGACCGGTGGAAGCTCGGGCAACTGGCGCCGGGCGACACCGTGCGGTTCGTGCGGGTCCGCGTGGACGCCGTGCCCGACCGGGTCGGCGTCGGGGGCTCGCGGGGCGCGGGCCGTCCGTACGTCCTCGGCGACGGCGGGGACCGCGACGACGGCGTGCTGGGCCGCGGGCACACCGCGGACGGGCTCACCGAGATCACCTACCGCCGAGGCGGGGACGACAACGTCCTGGTCGAATACGGGCGGATGGAGCTCGACCTGGAGCTCCGCGCCCGCGCGCACGCCCTCTACCTGCACCTGCTGTCCAACCCCGTGCCCGGACAGCAGGACCTCACCCCGGGCATCCGGTCGCTGCAGGTCAAGATCACCCCCGGGCGCAGCACCGTGTCGTCGACCCTGGACGCCCTCCGCGAGGCCGAGGCCGCCCTGCCCGCCGCCGAGTCGCTGGTCGTGCCGAGCCGTCACGTCCGACTCCCCCTGAGCTGGGACGACCCCGCCACCCGGGAGGCGATCGAGCGCTACATGTACGGCGTGCGCGACGACGCCCCGTGGTGCCCGTGGAACATCGAGTTCATCCGCCGGATGAACGGGCTGGAGACCGCCGACGACGTGTACCGCACCGTCTTCGAGGCCGAATACATGGTCCTGGGCTTGGGGGACGTCTACCTGGGCGCGCCCGTCGCCACGCCGCTGGACCCGCGTCACCGCCTGGTGACGACCAAGTACAACCCCGCCCGGACGTGGACCGCCGAGAACTCTGTGGGTATCGGTGGCGCGTACCTGTGCATCTACGGCATGGAGGGGCCCGGCGGCTACCAGTTCGTGGGCCGCACCACCCAGGTGTGGAACCACCGACACCCGGAACCGGCACCGGGCTTCGACGCCGAGCACCCGTGGCTGCTGCGGCACTTCGACCGCATCTCCTGGTACCCGGTGACCTCCGAGGAGCTGGCCGACCTGCGGGCCGACACCGCCGCCGGGCGCGGGCGCGTCGACATCACCGACGGCACGTTCTCCCTGGCCGAGCACAACGCCTTCTGCGAGCGCGAGGCCGACTCCATCGCCTCCGCGAGGCGCCGCATGGAGCACGCCCGTGCCGAGGAGTTCGCGCGCTGGGCCGCCAGCGGGGAGCTCAGCGCATGAGCGCCGCGACGACGGCTGCCACGCTCCGGGACCGGGCCGCGTCACTGGTCGACGCCGTGCTGACCCGACTCGCGGAGGCCGACCGGCCGGAGGTGTTCCTGCAGGTGCGCGACCGGGAGGCGATCATCGCCGACATGGCGGCCTCCCTCGCCGCCGGCGCGCCCCTCGCCGGGATGACGCTGGCGGTCAAGAACAACGTCGACGTCGCCGGGATACCCACGACCGCCGCGTGCCCGGGGTTCGCCTCCGTCCCGGAGCAGGACGCGGTCGCCGTCGCCCGTCTGCGCGCGGCCGGTGCGGTGGTGGTGGGGGTGACCAACCTCGACCAGTTCGCGACCGGATTGGTCGGCACCCGCAGTCCCTACGGCGCCGTGCGGGCCGCGCACCGGCCGGACCACGTCTCGGGCGGGTCGAGCTCGGGATCCGCGGTGGCGGTCGCACTGGGCATCTGCGATCTGGCGATCGGCACCGACACCGCCGGGTCGGGGCGGATCCCCGCCGCACTCAACGGCATCGTGGGGATCAAGCCCAGCCTCGGCGTGGTCTCCACCGACGGCGTCGTCCCGGCCTGCGCGAGCTACGACTGCGTGACGATCTTCGCCCGCGACGTGCGCACGGCCTCCCGTGCGACCGGCGTGATGGCGGGCGGCGACGGCACGCGGAGCTGGCCCGCGGACGCCCCGCTCGCCGCGGCGCCGGGGGCGACGATCGCGGTCCCGCGCGAGCTGACCGCCATGGCGCCCGGCTGGGCCGAGGCGTTCGCCGCGGCCGTCGACGCGGCCCGCGACCGCGGGTTCCGCGTGGTGGAGATCGATCTCGCGCCGTTCCTCGCCGCCGCCCGGCTGCTCTACGACGGCGCGCTCGTCGCCGAGCGGTACGAGGCGGTCGGCGCCTTCCTCGACGGGGCCGACGGGGCCGCCGATGCCGGTATCGATCCGACCGTGCGCGGCATCATCGCGCCCGCCCGCGATGTGCGGGCGGTGGACCTGCTGCGGGACCGGCGGACCGTCGAGGCGCTGCGCCGCCGGGCCCTGGCCGAGCTCGACCGCCTGGGCGCGGCGGCGCTGCTGGTGCCGACGGCGCCGTTCCATCCGACGATCGCGCAGGTGCAGGCCGACCCGGTCGCCCTCAACAGCCGGATGGGGACCTACACGAACTTCTGCAACCTCTTCGACCTCTGCGCGGTGGCCGTCCCGGCGGGAGAGGTGGACGAGGCGGACCGCGGTACGGCGACGTTCGGCGTCACCGTGGTGGGCAGGCCGTTCCACGACGGCGTGGTGGCCGACATCGCGGCGGCCCTCGCGGCAGAGTTCGCCGGGGAGCGCGAGGCCGCCACCGAGCCGCTCGAACCGTGGCCCCTGGGCGCGGGCGCGCCGACCGTGGACCTGGTGGTGTTCGGTGCCCACCGCCGGGGCGGCCCGCTCGACCACCAACTCACCGGACGCGGCGCGGTCTGGCGTGGCGTCGTGCGGTCCAGCGCCGACTACCGGATGTACCGGCTTGACACGGACCCGCCCAAGCCCGGCGTCCTGCGGCACGCCGAGGGCGCGGAACTGCTCGGCGAGAGGTGGACGATGTCCCCGGCGGCGCTCGGCGCGTTCCTCGACGAGCTGCCCAGACCCATGCAGCTCGGCCGGGTGACCCTCGCGGACGGCTCGGAGGCCGTCGGCTTCGCCTGCGAGCCCACCGCGGTGACCGCGGCCGCGGAGGACCTCACCGCGATCGGGGAGTGGCCGATCGGGTGACCGCGGGTACCGCGGAGATCGTCCGACAGCCGGCACGCACCGCTACGGTCTGTCTATGAGGGGAGTCGGTGATGACGTACAACTCCGGTGACGGGCGGTGGGGGCCCGACGGGAAGTGGCACACCTCCGACTACGAGCCCACGCCGCGGCGGGGGACCCCCGGCGCGGTGATCGCCCTCGTCGCCGTACTGACGGTCCTCGCGGTCGGCCTCCTCGGAGTGATCGCCTACCTCGCCCTCCGCCCGGGCGGAATCGCCGGTGACGGGCCGGGTGTCGTGGCAGCGCAGTCCTCGTCGTCGTCGTCCTCGCCGTCGACCTCGACGCCACCGCCTCCGGTGACCGAGACCGCCTACACCACCCCGCCGCCACGCGAGACCGTCACCGTCACCCGCGAGGCGCCGGCACCCCGGCTCCCACGCGGCGGTGGGCAGCCCGTCGGGGCCGACTCGTCCGGATGGCTCTCCGACCGCCAGGCGCGCTGCAACGCCGGCGACCCGGCGGCCATGATCGGGCGCACGACGCAGGCGTTGTTCTCCATCTGCGTCAACCCCGACAACGGCCGGTACTACTACCGCGGCTCGTCGGGCGGGGCGGGTGTGGAGATCGACGACCCCACCGTCACCAGGGCTGGGGCGGTGGTGACGAACAACGACGTCCTCTACTCGATCGACGCGTCGGGGATGAGCATCTACCAGGGCGGAGAGCTGATCTCGAGCCAGCCGATGCTCGTCCTCTGGACCGGGTGAGGCGCCCGGCCCGCGCGCGGCGCCACCTCCGCGGGGCCCCGTTTTCTCCTCGGGCCCCGGTTCCGCTAGTGTTCCCTCTCGTGCGAAAAGCACGGCCCTGTGGCGCAGTTGGTTAGCGCGCCGCCCTGTCACGGCGGAGGTCGCGGGTTCGAGTCCCGTCAGGGTCGCAGGAGAAAGCGGGCGCATCCGGTACACACCGGATGCGCCCGCTCTCATCTGGCCGGGCCGCCGCACGGGCGCTCCCGCGGCGACTACTCCTTGTTCAGCTTGTCCTGAACGGTGCCGACGGCCTTCTCGACCGTGTTCGGCAGCTCGGTGGTGCCGTAGAACCGGGCGTCCGGGTGGGTAGGCGGCGGCATCGGCGGGCCCTCGAGCGGCTCGGGCGAGTACGAGAATTCGCCGTGACCGTCCGGCGTCGGGCCCGAGGCCCACGAGCCCTCGGCCGCGGCGGCGCCGTCGGAGAAGTTGTACATCGTGTACGCGTGCTCCGCAGCCTCCTTCGACTTGGGGAAATTCGACGGCACGGGCAGTTCCTCCAGGCCCTCGGCCTGGAGCTCGTTGACCGCGGCGAGCCACTGGTTCTGGTGCATGGTGTCGCGGGCGAGCAGGAACGACAGCAGCTCACGGATGCCCGGGTCGTCCGTCATGTGCTAGAGCCGTACGACCTGGACGCGGCCCTGGGACTCGGCGTTGACGTTGGACCACATGTCGGCGAGGAGATTCCCGCTGGCGGTGACGAAGGCGCCGGACCGCGGGTTGCCCATGGAGTCGACGGGACGCGCGCCGGCACCGGCGACGATGCCGTGCTGGACGTCGGTGCCGCCGATGACCGCGGCGACGGCCGGGTCGTTCTGGACGGCGGCCTCGGTGATGCCGAGCGGGGCGTCCTCGAGTAGCTGGGCGACCATCGTCGCGAGCATCTCGACGTGGCCGAACTCCTCGGCCGCGGTGCTGAACAGCAGGTCACGGTACTTGCCCGGGATGTGGGCGTTCCACGCCTGAAAGCTGTACTGCATGGCGACGGTGATCTCGCCGTACTGGCCGCCGATCACCTCCTGCAGCTTGCGGGCGTACACGGCGTCGGGCTTCTCGGGCTTCGACTGGAACTGGAGCTTCTGCTTGTGGATGAACATGCATCTCCTTCGGGCGTGCGCGGTGTCCGGGCGGCCTCGGCGGATTGCCACTCGGGCGTATGTCGAGGCTCGGGCGGCCTACGCGGGGTACAACCGCTCCCGGGACCGTGCCACTGTCATGGGTAAGCGTCCAGAATCAGGGGTTGCTGGCCATGTCGGGTCGATGGGCCGCGAGAGGCGGCCGAAAAAACTTGCGTTAACTCCGCGTACGCGGGCCCAACCGCGCTGCGACCTGATCGCGCGTGGCGGCGTACGTGAGCAGGAAGTGCTCGAGTGCGTGCTGCGCGTGGCGGGGCAGGAACGGAGCGACGGGCACGGTGGTGCGCTGCATGACGTGGCGACCGTCGAGGACCCACGAGGTGAGGTCGTCGTCCAGGTTGAGGCGCGCGATCTCCAGAGCGGCCTCGGCGCGGGAACGCACACCTCGGACGACCCACGCCCAGATGCGGGCGTACGGCTCGCCCTCGGCGAACGCGATGTGCACGGGGTGGCCGGCGTGGCTGAGAACCAGTTGACCGCGGTCGTCGACCACGCAGGGGCCACCCGTCACCTGCTCGGCGATCGCCTCGTACCTCTCGCGCGCCTCCAGGTGGTCCGTGACCTCGACGGCGAGGTCAATCGGGTTCGGGTTGTCGGCGGGGTCGCGGCCGACGGGCACCGAGTCCGACCGGATGAGCCGCAGGGCGCCGGTGTAGCGGCCGACGGTCCCCTCGCACCGGAGGGTGAGCAACTGGGGGTGCGGCACTCCCAGCCGGTCGCGGCAGGCGTCGACCACGGCCCGGGCGAGGGGCTCGGGCGCACTGGGTGCGGTGTGCGCGAGCATCTCCTCGATGAGGGGGTGATCGCCCGTGCGGACGGTGACCCAGGCGACCGCGCCGCCCGGCGCGAGTTGGACGACGCATCGCCCCTGCTCGCCGGAGGGCGGGGTGGGCGCGCGGAACTCCATCGCGCCCACGGCGCCGGGCCTGCGGAGATGTCCGGTGAGGGTGTGTTCGAATTCGTGCCAGGGGTCCTCCGCGGGTCGTAGGGAGGCGCTGCCCGGGCCGAGGCGTTGGTTCCGCATGGCGTCATCCCACCGGCGCGAGGGCGGCCACGTCGTCCACGGCCCGCCGCAGCTCTCGGGTGGCCGCGCAGTCGCCGAGCCGCTCGGCCACCGCGTCGGCGATCGCGCCGTAGAACCACAGCTTCTCCTGTGGACCGGCGTTGAACACGCCCCACATGTCGTCGCCCAGGCGGCCGTGCGCGGAGACCATCGACCGGAGGTTGTGGATCTTGTCGGCCGCGGAGATGAGCAGGCACTCGGGGGAGTCCTCGGCGAGCCGGGCGAGGTAACCCTCCTTGCGGACCCGCCACGGCGGGGTTTCCTCCCCGGCGGTCTTCTCCTCGGACACCCCGCGCACGAGCTCGGTGACGCGCTCGCCGAAGTCGGCGGTCATGTCCGCGGCCGAGTACACCGAGGGCGGCACGTCCTCCAGCACGTCGTGCAGGAGCGCGGCGACCGCCACGTCCTCGTCGACAGTGAAGTCCGACACGATCAGCGCCACCGCGACCGGATGGGCGAGGTAGGGCGTCGGTTCGTCTTTGCGGGTCTGACCTGCGTGGCAGCGGGCGGCGACCGCGAGCGCGCGGTCGAGGGTCGGGGTCCAGGTGAGCGGCACGGTGCACTCCTCGAGGGGAGGGTTCCCGGCGTCGGGCGACGCCGCCGGGTGGTGGGGCGACGCAGGACGTGGCCGGCGTCCCTTCCACACCCTGAGTAGACACCACTGGTACGACACGAGGGAACCGTTCGGCACGTCCCGACCGCCCTGATGACCGGCGCTAGCTAGCGCCCTCCTAGAACGTCTTGGCGTCGATCACGAACCGGTACCGGACGTCCGAGCTCACGACGCGGTCGTACGCCTCGTTGATCTTGTCCGCCGAGATGAGCTCGATGTCGGCCGTGATCCCGTGCTCGGCGCAGAAGTCGAGCATCTCCTGTGTCTCGGGGATACCGCCGATCATCGAGCCGGTGAGGATCCTGCGCCCGGCGGCGACGGACCCGGCCCGCACCGACATCGGCTCGGTCGGGATACCGATGTTGACCAGCGCCCCCCGCGGCTTGAGCGTGGCGAGAAACCGGTCCAGGGGCAGGTTGGCGGAGACCGTGTTGAGGATGACGTCGAAGGTGCCGCGGAGTTCGCGGAGCGTGGCCTTGCCCTCGTCGCCGGCGGTCGCATAGTGCTCCACGGCGCCGTATTTCAGCGAGTCGTCCCGCTTGGAGGTGGTCTGCGACAGGACCGTCACCTCGGCGCCCATCGCCACCGCGAGCTTCACGCCGACGTGGCCGAGTCCGCCCATGCCGATCACCGCGACCTTGGTGCCCGGGCCGACGTTCCATTGCTTCAGCGGCGAGAACATCGTGATCCCCGCGCACAGCAGCGGCGCGGCGGCGGCCGGGTCGAGGCCCTCGGGGACGGAGACGACCATGCGTTCCTCCACCACGATGTGCGTGGAGTAGCCGCCGTTGGTGACCGGGCCCTCCGGATCGCCCTCGGGCAGCGGGGAGCCGTAGGTCGCGGTGGCTCCGACCTCGCACTCCTGCTCCTGGCCGGCCTGGCAGGAGGCGCACTCGTGGCAGGCCCCCACCAGGCAGCCGACGCCCACGCGGTCGCCGACCTTGTGCCGGGTCACCGCGGATCCGACCTCGCGGACGATTCCCACGATCTCGTGGCCCGTCGTCACCGGGTAGACGGTGCGGCCCCATTCGCCGCGCGCGTGATGGATGTCCGAGTGGCAGATGCCGGCGAACTCGATCTCGATCAGCACGTCCGCGGCACCGGTGTCCCGCCGGCGGATCGTGGTTTTCTCCAGCGGCGCGTCCGGTGCGACGGCGGCCACGGCGGCGACGTCCATGTGGTCTCCCTCGGGTGCTGTCAGGCGTAAACGCCACAGTAGAGAAAGTTCTGCTTCCGCCGCCGCCACGACATCTGTGGCCGCAGCGGCGCGGGAACACGACAATGCCCTCCCGACCAGGCCGGGCACGACACCCGAAGGGTCGTACCGCCATGTCAGGAGGGCAATGGGTCGGTTCACAGCGGGCCGGGGTATCCGGCTACGGCAGCTGAGCGACGAGCCGGACGCGCCCGATCCAGCGGTCAGCTCCCGAGGCTGCCGAACACGTCGACGCTGCCCAGATTGACGCTCCCGGTAGTGGTGACCGAGAAGTTCCGGAAGTGGATCTCGACCGGGTACTGGACGTCCGCGAGAGTCGAGATCTCACCGGTCGCAGTGAGGGGCGCGATGCTGTCTTCGGTGACGCAGATCGACGTGGCGACGTAGTCCCCGTCGTTCAGGCCCGGCACGCTGACCTCGTGGGGACTGGCGTAGGCGCCCTCTTCGTCCAGTAGGTCACTGGACTCGTTGACCACCACGCGCAGGTCGGATTCCTTCGTGGGCCAGACCGGATTGCTGTACAGGTCCTCGAAGAAGGTCTCGTCCCAGGTCTCGGGGTCGATGTCCTTCTCGCTGATCGCACCCTCGACCACCAGAGGTCCGACGCAGGCCATGTTCTCGGGCGCGGTGACGGTGAAGTTCGCCGTGGTGCCGTTGACGCTCACGGTCAGGTCGGGCGAGTCGATCTTGATGATATCGGTGGGGTCGACGGGGTCGACCAACTGCGCCTGGGCGATGGCCGGCGCGAGGAATGAGCCGGCGCCCAGGAGTGCGGCGGTCACGGCGGCGGTGCCGTACGTACGGAGGGAGGTCGAGGACATGGGAAGTCTCCTTGGTGAAGTGAGGATGGGAAAGGTCATGCGGCCCTGAGGCCTTCGGGTGCGAGTGCGTGCTGGTCCACCGGAGGGGAGCGCGGTAGGACATTCGTTGGGGCGTCGGTGGGTCGGTTCGGCTGGGTTCCTGCGGCGCTTCGTGTGGGTGACGGCATACCGACACTCGCCGTGTCGCGCACGGATGCGGTCGCATCCCGGTAGAGGCCGTCATGGACGAGGGTGAAGACTGCGGGTACTGCGGCGGCGAGGGCGATCACGGCGAGCTGGCGCCGTCTGGTTGTTCCCAGCTTGAGTGCCAGGATCACGGAGGCTGCGGCCAACACGAGCGCGGTGCCGAGGCCGGCGACGACAGCCCCGGTCGCGCTCGAGATATGCCGTAGCGATCCATACAGCAAGTCGATGTGCCAGTTCAGGCCAAGGAACACGACCGCGAAGGCGCCGGAGATCAGGACCACACCGACTGCTGCTTCGACCGGGTTCGGCAGACCCAGGCGGACGAGCGCCCTGCACGCTTCACATGCGGCCAGTACGAGGGCGGTGGCCAGGACGGGTACGGCGATCGCGGCGAGGTAGTGAAGCCACCATTCGAGGGGACTCCAAGCGGCGAGGTGGTCGACCGTGAGGGCGTTGTTCACGAGTGACCTCCGGGGGATCGAGTGCGGTTGACTTCCGGGGAGACTTTTCCCCTGCATGGCGGCGGAGTGCTGAGACCTATGGCGATAAGGGGCCTTATCGCCGGGCGGGTATGAGTCGGTGCAACTCGGAGGTAGCGTCGGCCGCATCGCAGATCAGACGGACCGAGTGGAGGTGGCCCCGTGGAGACTCTGACCATGCAGCAGGTCGCCGCGCTCGCCGGCGTGAAGCGCCCGGTCGTCTCGGTGTGGCGCTCCCGGTCAGCCGGATCGGAGCACCCCTTCCCTGCGCCGGTGGACCCCGCACGACTGGTGTTCTCCGCAGACGAGGTCGGCAGCTGGCTGCGCGTGACCGGCAGGGGGAACAATCCGGATGCGCACGAGGACGCGGCGCTGTTCTCGTCGTTGATGGACCGGGCGGCCTCGCAACTCGACGACGCATCGGCGCTTCTCCTGCTCCATGCGCTGTCTGGTATGCCGTTGGCTGAACAGAGCAGTGACGACCTCGCGATGCTTCCGGTGGGGCACGCAGTCGAGTCGGTTTTGTCCGTGGCGCAGGCGGATAAGGCTCTGCGTGATGCCGACCTGGTCGCGTGCGTCGATCACCTCGCCGAAGCCGGCGTCACGGCGACACGGGTGCTCAAACGGTTGGCGCAACGTCAGGAGGCCAAGGACGCGCCGCTCGCCTCGGAATCGCTCACCAGCACGGGCGATGCACTGGCGTGCGAGGTGGTCGCGGCGCTGGCCGGCGATTCCGACAGGGCACTCGTGCCGTGGGGTCCGGGCGGACTGCGTCTGCTTGCGAGCGTGGTGGAAAAGGCGTCGGAGTCGGATCGGTCGCGAGTCGTTTCGCCGGATGGCCCGACTGGGCCGGTGGACCGACTGCTCTGGCGGTACCTCGCCGCACTCGGCGCCCGCCTGGAACCAGCGACGGCCGGTTCAGCCACGCTTCTCGTCGGGCAGTGGGCGGCGATTCCCCGGGACGGGACTGAGGGCTTCTTCGACTCGGTCGACAACGTGGTGCTGGACCTGGGGCCGGGCAGCGCCGCGGTGGTGTTCGCTCCCGCCCCGCTGCTGGTCGACGAGTTGCCGGGGACGGACCATCGGCGGCGGATCCTGAGGGGGACAGGCGGCGACTATGTTGCGCCCCTGCGCTATGTCGCTCGCCTGCCGCGGGGATTGTGCCGGTTCGGCGGTCGTCGTCGGATGGCGATGTGGGTGCTGGGAGAGTCCGGCGACACCGCCGGTGCGCGGAGTTTCACGACGTTCGGGGAGCACTCGGCCCACGCGCTGGATGCGCGGGAGAACCGTGCACTCGCCTCTGACGCTGTCGCGGCTCTCCGCGGAGGCGCCGCACGGCGGAGTCACGCGTTCCTGCGGGCCGAGCACCGGCTCACCGATGCGGTGGTGGTCAGGTCCGCGCTCGCTCTGCCGGTCACCACCGACGTCGCGGAGGACGGCGGTGATGCGCTGGCCCGCCTGTGGGAGAAGCGCGACGCGTCGGCGTCCGGGGTGCTCGACGGGGTCGAGGTGGTGGCGGCCGGGTCCGCGGCAGATCACTCCCTGCCGTGGAGAGCGGCGACCACGGGCGAGCACCGGCCGGCCCGGGTGATCACGGGCGTGCGCATCCCCGCGGAGGTCTTCGCGGCGGGTTCGGGCGGCATTGGGGTGATCGGCCCGGACGAGGTGCGCGGCCGGTGCGCGATCGGGTCACGGTCGGTCGATCTGGTGGAGTTGGTCCGACGCGCGCCTCGTTTCCGGCTCACGGAGCCGGGCGACGTGGTGTTTACGACGACGAGGGGGCCGGCCGCGATCATTGACACAGCCGGCGGCAATGCCGTTCAGGCGCCGGCCCGGGTGCTGCGTTGTCTGGAGCCGGTCGAGGGATCGCGACGTATTCTTCCCGAGCTCGCGGTTCGGGATATTTCGGCTGCGCGGGGATCGGATTGCCGTTCGTGGCGGCTGCGCACCGTCGTCGTCGACGCTTGTAGCCCTTGGCGCACGGTGGCGGCACGGGCCGCCGAGCATCGGGCACGGCTCCTGGCCGAACTGAGTGCGCTCGACGCGCTCACCACAGAACTTTCCGACGGACTCGCGGCGGGCACGCTGCGCATAGACCACGACTATTCAGATCAGAACTACGAGGAGAACGCCTGATGGCGAAAGTGCTGGTTCCGATGCCCATGGAGGCATCGACACCTAAGGAACTCAAGGACACGCTGTGGAAGGCGGCGGACAAGCTCCGCGGGTCCATGGATGCGTCGCAGTACAAGGACGTTGTGCTGGGGTTGGTGTTCCTCAAGTACGTCTCGGACGCCTTCGAAGAGCGCCGCGACGCGATCCGCCAGGAGCTGGCCGGGGAGGACGAGGCCTACCTCGCGGAGACGCTCGAGGACGCCGACGAGTACCTGGGCTCGGGCGTGTTCTGGGTGCCCGCCGAGGCGCGCTGGGAGTACCTCTCGCGGCATGCCAAGGGCATCCCGGCGTCGTCGACCAACGACGCGCAGTCGATCGGTGAGCTGATCGACGCCGCGATGCGCGCGTTGATGCAGGCCAACGAGTCGTTGGTGGGCACGCTGCCGGTGTTGTTCGGGCGGGACAATGTGGAGCAGCGCCGACTGGGTGAGCTAGTGGACCTGTTCAACGCGGCGCGTTTCACCGGCGGTGGCGCCTCCAAGGCGCGGGATCTGCTCGGGGAGGTCTACGAGTACTTTCTGGACAAGTTCGCCAAGGCGGAGGGCAAGCGCGGCGGCGAGTTCTACACCCCGCCCGTGGTGGTGCGGACGCTAGTGGAGATCCTCGAACCGCATTCGGGGCGTGTGTACGACCCGTGTTGTGGGTCGGGCGGCATGTTCGTGCAGACGGAGAAGTTCCTCGAGGGGCACAAGGAGGATCCGACCAACGTCGCCGTGTACGGGCAGGAGCTCAACGAGCGCACGTGGCGGATGGCCAAGATGAACCTGGCGATCCACGGGATCGATTCGCAGGGGCTCGGTTCACGGTGGGGCGACACCTTTGCCCGGGACATCCACCCGGATATGCAGGCCGACTATGTGATGGCCAACCCGCCGTTCAACATCAAGGACTGGGCGCGGCGCGAGGACGATCCGCGGTGGATCTACGGGGTGCCGCCCAAGCGCAACGCCAACTACGCGTGGATGCAGCACATCCTGTCCAAGCTGGCGCCGAACGGCGAGGCCGGCGTGGTGATGGCCAACGGGACCATGACCACCTCGACCAGCGGCGAGGGCGACATCCGCAAAGCGATGGTCGAGGGTGACGTGGTGCAGTGCATCGTGGCCCTGCCGGGGCAGCTGTTCCGGGCGACAGGCATCCCGGTGTGCGTGTGGTTCTTCGCCAAGAACAAGGCCGCCGGCAAGGGTGGTTCGGTGGATCGCCGGGGGCAGGTGCTGTTCATCGACGCCCGCGAGCTGGGCCACATGATCGACCGCGTGGAGCGCACGCTGAGCGAGGAGGACTTGCAGCGCATCGCCGAGACGTTCCGCTCCTGGCGCGGTCGCCCGTCCGCTCAGGGCGAGTACGAGGACGTGCCCGGCTTCTGTAAGTCGGCCACGCTCGAGGAGATCAAGGCCGCCGGCTACGCGCTGACCCCGGGCCGCTACGTGGGCGTGCCCGAGGCGGAGGAGGACGACGAGCCGGTCGACGAGAAGATCGCGCGGCTCACCGGTGAGCTCACCGCTGCCTTGGATGAGTCGGCCCGGCTCGATGCCGTTGTTCGCGAGCAGTTGGGGAGGCTGGTGTGAAAGCGGTGCGCTTAGGCGACGTCATCAAGATTCACCATGGGTGGGCTTTTCCTGGTTCTGGGTTCGGCACGGATGCCGAGCTGCCACAGCTCATTACCCCGGGGAACTTCGAGCCAGGCGGCAGTTTTGTTCGCAGGGTGAAGTCATTCTCTGGTGAGTTTCCGTCTGCCTTCATCTTAGAACCGGGTGACCTGGTTGTCTCGATGACCGACCTCAGTAAGGAGGGGGCCACCCTAGGCAAACCTGCTATTGTGCCGAGCGATGGCATCTTTCTCCACAATCAGCGAATTGGGAAGGTCGAGATTCTTGACGAGTCGGCACTAGATAAGAACTACCTAAAGGCACTCTTTCTTACCGGCGAGTTTCACAGGCAGATTCTCTCTACCGCGACTGGAAGCACAGTCAGGCATACCAGTCCGGGGCGAATCTATGAATTCTGCCACTCCCTGCCGGAGTTGGAGGCGCAGCGCGCGATCGGCGAGGTCCTCGGCGCGCTGGACGACAAGATCGCCGCGAACCGAAAGGTCTGCGTGTCCCTGCGTGGTCTGCAGGGATCGATATGGTCGAGAGCTTCGAGATCGCTGCCGCATATACCGCTCATTGAGTTAGCTCCACCAAGGTTGGGTGGAACCCCGGCTCGATCCAGTCCGGAACTTTGGGGTGGCGGAACTCCGTGGGCCTCGGTGCGCGATATGACAGGTGCCGATTTGGGGGTCATTTTGTCGACGGCTGAGACAATCACGATCAAGGCTGCTCAGCCGGAGCGACTCAGACCGGTTCCAGCGGGGTCGGTGTTTTTGACAGCCCGTGGGACTGTGGGCGAAGTTGCGGTGGCAGGTGTTGACTGCGCATGCAATCAGTCTGCGTACGCTTTCATTCCCCAGGCGGGAAAGAGTGCAGCTCTGAGGCTGGCTTTAGAGGGTGCTGTCGCCGGCCTGATTTCGAGAGCGCACGGTTCGGTATTCAGCACCATCACGACTTCGACGCTTGCGGATGTTGAGGTGCCCAACTTCTACGATGGGTCGGCAAGACGTGCTGTGAGCGAACTTGAGGTGCTTGAGGAGCGTGTCGTAACCGGGCTCAAGGAGAACGTATCCCTAGCCCGCACCCGCGACGAACTGCTCCCACTCCTCATGAGCGGCAAGGTTGGCGTTAAGGACGCCGAGCGAGCAGCCGAGGATGTGCTCTGAGTGGCGGCCGACCTGCGCCTGGCGGAGATGAGATGATCCGCCTATGAACACCGACGAGCTCTCCTCGCTCCTCGATCGGCTAATTGCCGATTGGGAGAGCGAGGTGGTCGAGTTCAAACGTGGCCGTGAAGGTTTCAGCATGAGCGAAATTGGGAAATATTTTTCGGCACTGGCCAACGAGGCGAACCTGCGCGGTGACGAAGCGGGCTGGTTGATATTCGGAGTTGACGACAAACTCCGGGTAATCGTGGGCAGTTCCTATGGCCACTCGGCAAACCGCCTGAACGCGCTCAAGCTGGAGATCAACCAGAACACCGACCCCCGAGTGTCGTTTCGCAACATTCACGTTCTCGACCACGAGGCCGGCCGCGTGGTGCTCTTCGAGATCCCACCAGCGCCCCGAGGCCTGCCGATCGCATGGAAAGGGCAATGTTGGGCGCGGGCCGGGGAAAGCCTCGTTCCCCTCGGCATGGACAAACTGGACCAGATACGCAACCAGACCATCGGTAGCGACTGGACGGCCACGATCATCCCTCACGCAACACTCGAGGACCTGGATCCCGAAGCCGTTGCTCAGGCGCGAAAGGGGTTCACTGAAAGATATCCGCGACTGGCCGACGAAGTGGCGCGCTGGAACGACGCCACCTTCTTGGAGAAGGTTCGGTTGACGCTTGGGGGCAAAGTCACTCGCGCTGCGATCTTACTGCTCGGCAAGTTCACCTCGGCGCACCTGATCAGCCCGCACATGGCCGAGATCACTTGGAAATTGACCGGTGAACAACAGGCGTTCGAGCACTTCAGCACGCCATTTCTACTTTCCGCTGACGATCTGATCAGTCGTGTCCGCAATGTCCAGATCCGGTTCAATGACCCGAACAGAGCCGTCTACCGCGAGATCTCGAAGTACGACGAGGGAAGTCTTCACGAGGCTCTGTACAACTGCATCGCGCACCAGGACTACCGCCAGCACTCACGAATCGTCCTCGTCGAACGTCCGGACCGGGTCGAGTTCCTCAGCGTCGGTGACTTTGTCGACCGCACCCCTGATGACTACATGTTGAGCGACACAGTGCCTCGTCGGTACCGCAACCCGCTCCTGGTGACCGCGATGACTGAACTCAACCTCGTTGACCACATGGGAAACGGGATTCACCGTATGGTCAGTCAGCAACGCAAGCGGTTCCTCCCGCTTCCCGACTACGATCTCACCGACCCCGGCGAGGTCAAGCTCACTGTCTATGGCGCGGTCATCGACGAGGCGTACACCAAGCTGCTCATGGCTCGCGAGGATTTGCCGCTCGAGGATGTGCTCGCTCTCGACCGGGTCCAGAAGGGTCTGCCGCTCTCGGCATCAGTAGCCCGCCGCCTCCGGAAGGCCGGACTGATCGAGGGACGACAACCTCACCTTCGTGTCGCACCGACCATTGCGCGAGTAACGGGAACGAAGGCTGCGTACATCCGAACCCGAGGCCAGGACGATGCGTTCTACTGCAAACAGATCAGCGACTACCTGGAGAAATTCAGCTCGGCCAATCGCTCCGACATCGACGAGTTGCTCATGAGCCAGCTCAGTGACGCGCTCACTGACGAGCAGAAGCGAAACAAGATCGGCAACCTGCTCACAAAGTTGAGGAAATCCGGCGAGATCCACAACGCAGGGAGCCGCACCCGGCCGCGCTGGGAGCTTTCAT
Source organism: Dietzia cinnamea NBRC 102147 (assembly GCF_001571065.1). Taxonomy (GTDB): domain Bacteria; phylum Actinomycetota; class Actinomycetes; order Mycobacteriales; family Mycobacteriaceae; genus Dietzia; species Dietzia cinnamea. The sequence goes on along the minus strand of NZ_BCSW01000014.1, from coordinate 3,822 downwards.
AAGTGAGGACCGATCCAATGAAGCTAGCCAAGAACCTAAGTAAGAAAGGTACGTCTCAGGGCGTCGAAATAACAGGTCGGCGCGGTTTGCCGCCTTCTTTAGGTCGTCCTCGGGTCGACGAGCCTAGCCGAGAAAGCCAGTCCGTATCGAAGGGACACAGGCCGGGCGGTAGCGGCGTAGTAGCTGTCGCGAGGCGCGCCCCGTCACTGTTCGTCACTGTAGGTCACTGTAGGTCACTGTGCAGTGACGCCTACAGTGATGGGCTCGTCGAAGGCCCATCAACGGGCACCTCTACCCGACGTACATTGCTCGATTGCAGCGCCGACGCTATCCTCGGGGCATGCCACCTGCCCCCTCTGGGGGCAGGTTTTTTCATGTCCGATCACGCTTCGCGCCCCTCTGACCTGGAGAGGACGCGATGACTTACGGCTGGTCCGAGGCCCAAGCCGAGCAGGGCATCCTCGACGCCCTCGCCGAGCGCGAATGGGAGCACCGCTCCGGGCCATCCCTCGCGCCCGGCTCGGGGGAGCGCGACTCGTGGCATGACATCGTCCTGCGGGGCACCCTCCTGCAGTCGCTGATCAACCTCAACCCGGACGTGCCCGAGGAGTATCTCCAGCAGGCCATGGCCGAGGTGACCACTCCCAAGTCGCAGGACGCCGTCACCGAGAACCACCGGCTCCACCACATCCTGCTCGACGGCTACAAAGGTCTGACCTACATCGACGACGACGGCCGCGAGGTCGCCCCGGTCATCCGCTTCCTGTCCGCCGACGCCTCGCGCAACAAGTATCACGCGGTGGACCAGGTGACCGTCCGCAGCCGCGAACACGAACGACGATTCGACGTGGTGGCCTACGTCAACGGACTGCCGCTCGCGATCGTGGAACTCAAGAAGCCAAGCGCCAAAAACGCCACCGCCGAACTCGCGTACAACCAGCTGCGCACCTATCTTCACGAATTCCCCATGGCGTTCCGCTTCGCCGTCGTCGTCGTCGCCACCGACGACCTCTCCGCCCGCTACGGCACGCCGTTCACCCCGTGGAACCACTTCGCGCCCTGGAACGTCGACGACGACGGCCGCCGCATCGCCCCCCTCACCACCCACGAAGACTCCGCGGAACCCATCACCGAACTCGACCTCCTCATCGACGGCGTGTTCAACGTCGAACGATTCGGCCAGCTCCACCGCGACTTCACCGCCTTCGACGCCACCGAGTCCGGTCTGATCAAACGCATCGCCAAACCGCACCAGTACTTCGCCGTCACCAAAGCCGTCGGCGCCACCGTCCGCGCCGTGGACTCCGACGGCCGGGCCGGCGTCGTGTGGCACACCCAGGGCTCCGGCAAATCCATGGAGATGGAGCTCTACACCGCCAAGATCATGCGGCACCCGCGACTGGCCAACCCCACGGTCATCGTCATCACCGACCGCACCGAGCTGGACTCCCAACTGTTCGACGGCTTCCAGATCTCCGACCTGCTCCCCGAGCAGCCGGTGCAGGTCCGCACCCGCGACGATCTGCGGACACAACTGGCCGACCGCCGCTCCGGCGGCATCTACTTCACCACCCTGCAGAAGTTCGGCCTGAGCAAATCCGAGCGAGACTCCGGAGCAACACACCCGCTGCTCTCGGACCGGCGCAACATCGTCGTCATCGCGGACGAGGCCCACCGCAGTCACTACGACAACCTGGACGGCTACGCCGCGCACCTCAAGAGTGCGTTGCCGCACGCGACCCTCATCGCCTTCACCGGGACCCCCATCACCGAGGGCGAACGCGCCACCCGCCGCGTCTTCGGCGCCGACATCGACGTCTACGACCTGCACCGGGCGGTGGAGGACGGCGCCACGGTCCCCGTGGTCTACGAACCGCGACTGATCAGCCTGGCCCGCCTTCCCGGCGTGGACGACGAGTCGCTCGACGATGCTGCGGAGGAGGCACTGAGCGGCCTCGACGCCGCGGACGCCGAACGCCTCCAGCGCGCAGTCGCCAAGCTCGACACCGTCTACGGCGCCCCCGAGCGGATCCGCACCCTGGCCGCCGACCTGGTGACCCACTGGGAAACCCGCCGCGACGCCATGAGGCCCTTCCTCGGCGTTCCGGGCAAGGCGATGATCGTCTGCGCCACCCGATCCATCGCCGCGAACCTGTACCAGGAGATCGTCGCCCTCCGCCCCGACTGGCACTCCGACGCCGACGACACCGGCAAGGTCAAGGTGGTCTACACCGCCGACCCGGGCGACGAGGAGCACGTCACCAGGCATCTCCGGCGTCCGAGTGCGATCGCCGCGGTGAAGCAGCGGGTGAAGAACCCCGACGACGAGCTCGAGCTGATCATCGTCAAAGACATGATGCTCACCGGCTTCGACGCCCCGGCGCTGCACACGCTCTACGTGGACCGGCCGCTCAAGGGCGCGCTGCTCATGCAGACGCTCGCCCGCGTCAACCGCACCTTCCGCGGGAAGCAGGACGGGCTGCTCGTGGGCTACGCGCCGCTCACTGACAACCTGTCCAAGGCATTGGAGGAGTTCACCCGCGAGGCCCCGGAGGGCGGCGACCGACTCGTCGGCCGCACCTCCGAGGAGGCCGCGCATATCGTGCTCGACCTGCTCGCAGGCGTGCGTGAGCTCATCGGCGACGAGTGGAAGGCACAGTGGCACGCCAACGCCAAAACCGGCTGGCGTGATGCGCTGCTCACCGTGGTGACCCGCCTGCGGTCGCCGGGCACACCGGGAAACCGCGACGACGACGACCCGGACGCGCGCCCTCTCGCCGACCGCTTCCGCGACCTGTCATCCAAGCTCGCACGGGCGTGGGCGCTGGCGGCGGGCAACGACTCCCTCGAAACGGTCCGACCAGAGGTGCGGTTCGTCGAAGAGGTCCGCGTCTGGATGCTCAAGCTCGACGCACAGCAGAAGATCGGCGCCGGAGAACTGGTCCCGGACGAGATCAAGCGCATTCTCGGCGAACTGATCGTCGACTCCGCAGCGAGCACAGGGGTCGTCGACATCTACCGCGAGGCCGGACTGCCCCTCCCGCGGCTCGACACGCTCACCCCGCAGTGGGTCGAAGAGGCGCAGAAGCCGTCCAAGGCCCACCTGGCGATCGAGGCGCTCAAGGCGACGTTGCTGGAGGAGGCCGCGACGGTCACGCACGGCAACGAGCTGCGGCGAAAGCTGTTCTCCGAACGCGTCAACGAGCTCATGGTGCGCTATACCAACCAGCAGCTCACGGCTGCCGAGGTGATCGCCGAGCTGGTGGAGCTCGCCAAGGAGGTCAGCGCGGAAGCCGACCGCGGGCAGCGCTTCGAGCCGCCGCTGGAAAGCTATGAACTCGCGTTCTACGACGTGGTCGCGTTGAATGGGTCCGCGGTCGACGTCCTCGGCGACGACGTGCTGGCCGAGATCGCCCGCTCGATCGTCGCCACCATGCGCCGCGACATCCGCACCGACTGGACGGTCCGCGAGGACGTCAAGGCCAAGCTTCGCGCCTCGGTCAAGCGCACACTACGCAAGTACAAGTACCCACCGGACAAGCAGCCAGAGGCCATCCAGCTGGTGATGCAGCAGATGGAGGCACTGGCCCCCAGGTACGCAGAGGAGTCAAAGGAGGAAGACGGGAGGTGAGCTCAGGCCGGGTGTGGGACGCCTACGGCTCCACGGAGCTCGCGATTCCCGCGGACCCCCGCCCACCCCGAGGCCGTTCTCGCAACCCCACCCGCTGGTCTTCCTCGATGCGGGGCGCAGCCGCCCGGCGGACCGCGAGACTGGGCACGCACTTCCAGCCGCAGCTCGATGATCCCGGGCTTATCGGGCCC
>NZ_BCSW01000013.1 GCF_001571065.1 Dietzia cinnamea NBRC 102147 | reverse complement strand
CCTAGGCCCGGGTCGCACGTCGGCGGATCAGCCCACGGGATGATCTGACGCGGACGGCGGCGGAGAGATCTCCTCCTCGAGGGGGAGGGCGGCGTCAGGAAGAGGGTGGCCTCGAGGGGAAGGGACCGGGCGGGCTCAGTCGCCGGGGTGGACCAGGCCGACCTCGTAGGCCAGGACCACCGCCTGGACGCGGTCGCGCAGGTGGAGCTTGGCCAGGCAGGACGACACGTGGGTCTTGACCGTCGCCTCGCCCACCACCAGTTCGTCGGCGATCTCGGCGTTGGACAGCCCCCGCGCGACCAGGCGCAGTACCTCGGTCTCGCGTGCGGTGAGCACGGCGAGCGCGGACGCGCGCGACCTTGGCGGCTCGGCATCCGGGGCGTCGTCGGTCGGGGGCGGGGCAGCCAGACGCTCGATGACCCGGCGCGTGACCTCGGGCGCGAGCAGGGCGTGGCCGTGGCCCACCGCACGGATACCGTCGACGAGGTCGTCGGGGTCGGAGTTCTTGAGCAGGAAGCCGCTCGCGCCGGCCCGCAGGGCGTCGAACAGGTAGTCGTCCCGGTCGAAGGTGGTGAGGATGAGGACCTTGGCCAGGTGCTCGCCGGTGATGATCTCCGTGGCGGCGATGCCGTCGGTTCCCGGCATCTGGACGTCCATCAGCACGACGTCCGGACGGAGGCGGCGGCACTTCTCGATCGCCGTCGCACCGTCCGCCGCGTCGCCGACGACGTCGATGTCCGGCTCGACGCCGAGCATCATCGAGAACCCGGAGCGCATGAGCGACTGATCGTCCACGACGAGCACACGGAGCACGCCGCCGCGGCCTTCCTCGTCGGTGTGGTCGCCGCCGGCGCGAGGTCGGTCGTTCGTCCCGGGCATGGTCATTCCCCGTCGCCGTTGCAGGTCCCGTTGCCGTCGGTGTCCGGCCGGTACGGCAGCCGCACGCGGACGCGGTAGCCGCCGGTCACCCGCGGGCCGATCTCGCACTCCCCGCCGTGCGAGCGGACCCGTTCCCGCATCCCGAGCAGGCCGAGACCGCTGCCCGAGGTCCCGGTGCGCGGCCGCCCGTCGTCGAGGACCTCGACTTCCGCGTACGGGGTGCGGTCAGGGCCCTCCCCGGTACGCAGCACGACACCGGCACGGTTGGCGGTGGAGTGGCGCCGGACGTTGGCCAGTGCCTCCTGGGCCGTCCGGTACAGGGACAGGCCGATGATGGGCGGGACCTCCTCGAGCGGATGCCCGGCGTCGGCGGCCACGGAGACGGTGGTGGAGAAGCCGGCCGTGTCGTGGGAGGCGGCCAACCGCGCGACGTCCGCGAGCCCGTGACCGGCGGACCGGGACGCCTCGCCCGTCGGCCGGGACGGCTCAGCCGTCGGCCGGGACGCGTCGCCCTCGGAGCGGGACCCCGGGTCGTCGGACCGGAGGGCGCCGAGGAGGGCCCGCATCTCCGCGACAGCCGAGCGCGAGGAGTCCTCGATCGTGCGCAGAGCGCCCGCGGCGGAGTCGGGATCACGGTCCATGACACGGCGCGCGGCGGCGGCCTGGACCCCGATCGCCGCGACGTGGTGGGCGATCACGTCGTGCAGCTCGCGGGCGATGCGTAGACGCTCCTCCACCACGGCCCGATCCCGCAGGGCCTCTGCCTGCTCCTCGATCGTCCGGGCCTGCTCCGCGAGGTCGTGCCGACGGCGGGCGCCGCGCCATGAGGCGATGCCGAGCGCGGTCGCCCCGCCGAAGTAGGCGATGTTGATCAGCACGGTGTACAGGAGATAGGCGGGGACCGGCGGGAGGAGGCCGCTCGAGCGGTCGACGTCGTCCACGGCGTCGAGTATCTGCTGCATCCCCGAACCCAGGGCGGTGTACCAGACCATCCACACCGCCAGGGCGGCGGTGATGCCCGCGGCGACGCCGATGAGGGCCCGCCGGTCGCGGGCCCAGGCGACCGCCGAGTACACCGCGACGAAGTACAGCACCTGCTGCGAGACCTGGCCCATCACCAGGGGCATGACGCTGCCGATCAGCAACAGGTGCGCAGTCGCGCCAAGACCGGTCGTGAGCGGGAAGCGGCGGCGGACCGCCAGCAGGGCCGCCACGCTCGCCATGGCGAGGTACTGAGCCCACACCGGCGCGCTCTCGTCGGCCAGGACGCCCATGCTCCGCAGGATCTCCACGCCGACCGCCGAGCACGCGAACACCACCAGGGCGAGGACCGCGTCGGCGCGGAGGTAGTGCTCCGGCAGGGGGCGGATCCATGCGTCCTCGGCGTCGAACAGGCGGTTCAGACGGTCCAGCACGAGAAGTGAGCCTATCGGGTGGCCGGGCGGCCCTGCTCGCCGTCCGGTTCGTCTCCCGGCTCGTCCAGCGGCTCGACCGGCAGCTCGACGACGAACCGCGCGCCGCCGCCGGGCGCGTCCTCCGCCCGCACCGAGCCGCCGTGGGTCCGCGTGATCTCGGAGACGATCGCCAGGCCCAGCCCCGACCCGCCCGTGCCCCTCGCGCGGTCCGCGTCCAGGCGGGCGAAGCGATCGAACACCGATTTCCGCTGGTCGGGGGGGACGCCCTCGCCGTCGTCGTCGACGATGATCACGGCGCGCGGGGCTCCGGTACCGGACCGGTCGACGGTGAGGCGCAGCGACACGCGCTCGCGTGCGTGTCGGCGGGCGTTGTCGACGAGGTTGCGCACGACGCGTTGGAGGGCGTCGGGGTCGCCCACCAGTCGCGCGGGCTCGACCGAGACCGCCACCTCGAGTCCTCCCGCGTCACCGGGGCCGGCGAGGCCGCGCAGGCGCGCGGCTTCCGACAGGACGACGTCGTCGAGGTCCACGTCGTCGCGCCGCAATGGCATTCCACGCTCGTCGCTCTTGGCGAGCAGGAGCAGGTCCTCGACCATCGCGCGCATCCGCTCCACCTCCGGCAGGAGCAGTTCGTTGACGGTCTCGACGTCCACCGGGGTGCCGGAGGTGGAGGCCAGCTCGAGCATGGTGGACAGCGTGGACAGTGGGCTTCGCAGCTCGTGGGAGGCGTCGCCGACGAAGGCCACCTGGGCCGTGCGGGCCGCGTCGAGGCGGGCGAGCATCTCGTTCATGGTGCGGGCCAGGCGCGCGATCTCGTCCTCGGCCTCCGGCACCGGCACCCGCTCGCCGCGGCCGGAGACGGAGATCTCGGCGACGCGGGTGCGGATCGACTCGACCGGCCGCAGCACCCGGCCCATGGCGTAGTAGACGAACCCGGCGGTCGCGAGCCCGGCGACGGGCACGAACGACAGGAAGAGCACCGCGCCGGCGGCCAGGACGGTGTCGTACCGGTCGCTGTCGGTGCCCACGTCCACGGCCAGCGTCACCCCGCGCATGTCCACGCCGACGGACGTGACCCGCAGGTCGGTGCCGTCGGGGGCGTCGACCTGGCGGCGGAGGATCTCGCCGGGAGCCGGGACGGGCAGGGCGGGGACGGTCTCGAGCCCGCGGGTGACCTGGCCGGCGAGGACGCGGCCGTCGGGGGCGACGATGCGCACCAGGTCCACGCCGGACAGCGGTTCGGAGACCAGTTCGAGGGAGGCCTGCGGGCCGCGGGCGGCCAGCCTGTTCGCCACGTCGACCGCGCGGTCGCGCGCCGCCGAGTCGATCGCGCCGTGCACCGCCGAGCGCAGCAACAGCCAGGCACCGCCCGCCGCAAGGGCCAGCACCAGCATGACGATCGCGGTGGCGATCACCGTCGTGGCGACCCGGATGGGCCAGCGGCGGGGGGTCGTCAGGGACTCGGGGGTCAGGGGCACGTCTCCATTGTGCGGTGCGCCGGGGGCCCGGACGGGCGGGAACGCGGGCCGGGGGCGCGACTAGAACACGTGTTAGCGTCGCCGGGTGAGAGAATCGCAGCACAACGGCCCCGAGCCCCGCCTCGGCCTGACGTTCAGTGAGAACCCGGACGGCACGGTGAGCTGGCACCAGCCGGTCTCGGACCAGTTCGTCGACCCGTCCGGCCGCTTCGCCACCGGCGGCCTGGCCGTGCTGGTGGACTCGGGGCTCGGCGCGGAGAACCACCGCCGCCGCCCCAGCGGGAAGTGGACCGTCACCACCGAGCTGCGCCTGGATCTGATCGGCGCGCCGCGGGAGGGCTCGACCGGCCTGGGGATCCGCGCGGACCACCTGGGGCACGACGGTCACTGCCTCACCACGCGCGGTGAGGTCGTCGACGACGACGGCGAGGTGATCGCCTCGGGACTGGTCAAGACCATGGAGTTCGCGGCGGGCGTGGACGCGGAGGGATATGACGACGAGCCGCCGTGGCCGTCCGCGCTCGAGCCGGGGACGCTGGCCGAGGTGCTGTGTCTGACGTTGAGCGAGCGGGGCGACGGGGACGGCGGCCGCGTGGTGGAGGGCGTCATCGCGCCGGAGCCGACGCTCGCCAACCCCCTGGGCAATCTGCACGGGGGCGTGTTCGCGGCGGCCGCGGAGGTCGTCGGCGCCGCGGTCTTCTCGCACGAGCGCGACGTCAGCTCCTCCTCGCTGGACGTGCGGTACGTGCGGCAGATCCCGCTGGTGCAGCCGGTGACGGTCCGCGCCGAGGTGCTGCACGACGGTCGGAGCTGGGGGATCTCGCAGGTCACGACGCGGGACGAGCGGGGCCGGGTGTGCGCGGTGGCGACGGTCACGGTCTATGGCCGCCGGTAAGTCGTTGTCACGTCACTCACGTAGTATGGACGGGTAAGAATCAGTCCGTACGACGAGAGGGGACGCATGAAGATCGGCATCATCCTGGGCAGCATCCGCGAGGAGCGGACCGGCAAGTCCGTGGCCGAGTGGGTCGCGCAGCAGGCCCGCGACCGGCAGGACGCGACCTATGAGCTCGTCGATCTCAAGTCCTTCGACATCCCCCTGCTGACCTCGGCCACCGTGCCGGGCGCGGCGAACAAGCAGTACGAGGACGAGCGGGTCCAGCGCTGGAGCTCGGCCATCGACTCCTACGACGCCTTCGTCTTTGTGACCCCCGAGTACAACCACAGCGTCCCCGGCGGTCTGAAGAACGCCTTCGACTCGCTCGGGAACGAGTGGGCCGACAAGCCCGTCGCGTTCGTCTCCTACGGTGCCGAGGGTGGTGTGCGCGCGGTCGAGCACTGGCGGCAGATAGTGGCCAACTTCCGCATGTTCGGCGTGCGTCAGCAGATCTCGCTGAGCCTGTTCACCGAGTTCGGCCCCGAGGGCGTCCGGCCCGCGGAGCGGCGCACCGAGGAGATCGCGACCCTGTTCGACCAGCTCGAGGAGGCCACGCGGCGATTCGCGCTGGTGGACGCGGGCGCCTGAGTGATCCCGCGCTGATGCAGACACCGCGGCCCGCCCCCTGAGAGATACGGGGGCGGGCCGCGGGCGTTCGCGTCGGGGAGCCGTCAGTTCACGGCGGCGAGCGCGGAGTCGTAGTCCGGCTCGGTGGTGATCTCGTCGACGAGCTGGGTGTGGACGACCTTGCCCTCGGCGTCGACCACGACGACCGAGCGGGCGCACAGTCCGGCCATCGGGCCGTCGGTCATCTTGACGCCGTAGTCGGAGGCGAAGTCGCTACGGAACGTCGACCCCGCGGTGGCGTTCTCGATGTCCTCGGCGGCGCAGAAGCGCTTGTGCGCGAACGGCAGGTCGGCCGAGATGTTGACGACCACGGTGTCGTCCAGGCCGCTGGCCTTCTCGTGGAAGGTGCGCACCGACTGCGCGCACACGCCGGTGTCCACGCTCGGGAAGATGTTGAGGATGAGCTTCTTGCCGGCCAGCGACTCGGAGGTGACCGGGCCGAGGTCGGTGCCGACCAGCTCGAACGCCGGAGCGGTGGAGCCGACGGCCGGGAGCTCGCCGGAGGTCGTGACGGGATTGCCCTTGAATGCGGTGGTTGCCATGTGTCCGTTCTACCGGACGCCCCCGGCCGACGGGTGGCCGGTCAGCGCGGCGTCGCGACGTGGACGGCGATCTCCTCGGGCACACCTTTGACCCCGCCCCACCGGAAACCGCGCTTGGGGCGCGTCGCGACCCGGGCCGGATCCAGTCCGGCGCGCGTGACCTCGCTGACGAGGATCTCCCCGGCGCCCGCCTTCTCCGCGAGCCGCGCGGCGATGTTCACGTCCATGCCCAGGTAGTCGCCGCCGATCCTGCGCGGCCGCCCGGTGTGCACGCCGACCCGCAGACGCGGACGCCACCCGGCCACCTCGACCCCGGCCACCCCGGCGAGGCACGCCCCCACCGCGTCGAGCGCGAGCTGAGGCGACGGGAAGGCCGCCATGAGGCCGTCACCGAGCCGCTTGACGACGGTCCCGCGGTGCTCCAGCACCTCGGGTTCGGTGGCCGCGGCGACCCGGCGCAGCAGGAGCAGCGACTCCTCGTCACCGACGCGCATCGCCCAGTCGGAGAACCCGACGATGTCGGTGAACACGATCGTCACCTTGGCGCCGACACCGGCGCGACCGGTGCGTTCGCGCAGGGAGTGCCACACCTGTAGTCCGCCGAGCGTCACCTCGCGACTCGCGGTGGGCTGCTCGTCGAACAGTCGCCAGGCCAGCCGCGCGATCGTGCCCTCGCAGCGGCGCGGGCCGCCGCCGCCCGCGTCCGCTCCCAGTAGAGGTTCGCCATGCGCCCGAGCCTAGGACGCCGCGGACGTGGCGGGCACCGACTCGCCCGTCTGGTCGACCGCGCGCCACAGGTACCAGGACGCCACCGACCGGTACGGGGCCCACAGCCGCGCCCGTTCGAGCATGAGGTCGGGGGAGGCCTTCTCGTCGAGGCCCAGCACCCGCTCGAAGCCGCGCCGGACCCCGACATCCGCCACGGGGAAGACGTCGGGTCTGTCCAACAGGAAGATCAACTGCATCTCCGCGGTCCACCGGCCGATCCCGCGGACGGTCGTCAGGGAGGCGATGACCTCGTCGTCGTCGTACTCCCTCAACGCGGCGAGGGACGGGACCCGACCGGTGCCCACCGCATCGGCGAGATCCCGCAGGGCGGCCACCTTGGGCCGCGAGATGCCGCACGCCCGCAGCTCCTCGTCCGACAGGGCGGCCACCCGGACGGGGTCGAGCTGACCGGCGCTCGTGGCGCGCTCACGAAGCCGCCCGGCGATCGTCGCGGCGGCCCTGACCGACAGCTGCTGGGAGAGGATCGACGAGGCCAGGCGGTCGAACAGCGTGTGCGGCCCCGCATCCGGGGTGGGGGTGAGCGTGCACGGTCCCACCACGGCGATGTGCGCACCGAGCTCCGGATCAGCATCGTGGAGGTACCGCGCGGCCGTTACTCTGTCGTATCCTTCCGGCATGCCGTGCAGGGTACGCGGCGACGTCGTGACCGCCTTGTGCTACGGGTAACGGCGGCCCCGTGATCCGCGATAACCATTCGGTCACGACACTGCTTGGGAGAGGAACATTCTCGTGCGTAGAACACACACGCGTCTCGCCGCGATCGCGGCCGCCGGCGCGCTGGCGCTCGGAGCCGGGGCCGGCACCGCATCCGCCGGATCGGCCGAGATGCCCACACCGGTCGCGCTGTACAGCGGGCTGACGTCGCTCGGCTGCCAGCAGGTCGACGCCTCGCTGCTGCCGCTGTGTGGCGACTTCGAGGTGCTCACCTCCGACGACCCGGCGATGCTCACCATCAACCCCTTCACGACCGACATCGTGATCCTGGGCGCCGGCCTCTTCCCCGACGGCGGCATCCGCCCCGTGCTCGAGGAGCGGCTGCGCACCGGCTACCGGCTGGCTCAGGAGTACCCGACGGCCCGCATCATCGTCACCGGTGGCGTGCCGCAGAACGGGCGCACCGAGGCGCGCGCGATGGGCGACTGGCTCCGCGGCGCCGGCATCTCGCCGCTGCGGATCACCGAGGAGGGCAACTCCAACTCCACGGTGCAGAACGCCCAGTTCACCGACCGGATCTTCCGCGACCGCGGCACCACCGGCGCGGTCGTGGTCACTACGGGCGACCACGTCAAGCGCGCGGTGCTCAACTTCCGTCAGGCCGTGGGCGGGCGCATCCCGATCACCGGCGTCGTCGCGCGGGGCTGACCGGCGGCGCCGCCCGGCCGGGCGCTAGTCGGAGTCGGACTCCGGCCACGCGCCGGTCCGCAGCAGCTCCAGGCTCGCCTGCTGGTCGACGATCGGCTGGCGCATCTGGTCCGCGCAGAAGTCGAGTAGCGCCTCGGACAGCTCCGAGTTGTCCGACGAGATCGCGCCACGGGCGATCGCGACGTGCAGGTTCTCGGCGAACCCGTCGATCGCGGTCTGCGCCACGCAGCTGTGCGTCGACACCCCGCACACCAGCAGGTGGTCCACGCCCAGGTGCGCGAGCCGCGCATTGAGGTCGGTGCGGAAGAAGGCGCTGTCGCGGGTCTTCACCACCTCGATGTGGTTCCCGGTGACCAGCTCGTCGAGGAACTGCGCCTGCTCGGTGCCGGGGTAGGCGAAGCCCTGGCCGTCCTCGCACATGTTGAGGGTCCACGTGGACCCGTCCCGGGCGTGCTCGGTGCGCACCAGCACCACCGGGCGGCCGGACTCGTGCGCGGCCTCGATGAGCTCGTTGACCGAGGCCACCAGCTCGTCGCGCACGGAGGCGAGGTCGGGGAACTCGAAGTACGAGTTCTGCATGTCGATCACCACGAGCGCGGTCTGCTCGCCCGGACGCCACCAGGTATCGGACACCTCCACCGGGGTGGTGCGCTTGTGGCGGTTGCGCTGCCACACCGACTCGATGGTCTCGGCGACCTGCTCGGGCACGTCGCGGCCCTCGAGGTAGTCGTCGATGTCGTCGTACCGCAGGCCCAGCTCGTCCTCGTCGGTCCGCCCCTCGTTCTCGTCGAGGAGGTCGGCGGTGGGCACCTTGTTCCACAGCTGTTCGGGCGCACCGAGGTGTCGCAGCAGCGCGCGCCCCTGCCGCTTGTTCAGGCCCGACAGCGGGAGGACGTCGGCGGCGCCGTCGCCGAACTTGGTGAAGAAGCCCGTGACGTTCTCGGCGGCGTGGTCGGCGCCGATCACGAGCAGCCCGCGGTCCCCGGCGAGGGCGTACTGGGCGACCATGCGGTGGCGGGCCTTGGCGTTGCCCTTGGTGAAGTCCGTCAGCTCTGCGCCGGTGGCCCGGGCGATCTCGCCGTTGAGCGCATCGACGCCGGGCGCCACGTTGACGGTGACGGCCTCGTCTGCGTCGACGAACTCCACGGCCGCGACGGCGTCGGCCTCGTCGTGCTGCACGCGGTAGGGCAGGCGCATCCCGACGAACACCGCGTCCCCGCCCTCCGCGCGGATCCGCTCCACCGCGAGCTGGGCCAGACGACCGGCCAGTGTCGAGTCCACCCCGCCGGACAGTCCCAGCACGTACCCTTTGGCGCCGCTCGCCCGCAGGTAGTCCACGAGGAACCGCACCCGACGGTCGACCTCGGCGGCCGGGTCGATCTCGGGCTTCACCCCGAGGTGGTCGATGATCGTCCTCTGAAGTTCACGCATGGCCCCATTGTGTGGATGCGCCGCGGCGGCGCGCCACCGGAGGCCGGACGAGCCTTGCCCGTCGATGAGCGTGGATGGATAGTGGCTCGGTGAACGCTACCCGGACCCCGAGGCCGTGAAGGGAGCACTATGGAAACGCAGGATTCGGTAGGCGACTTCTTCCGAGGTGTGGAAACGCCGGGCATGATCGACTGGACGGCCATGCCGACGTACAACACGGTGATGGCCGTCGCGGTCGGCGCGGCCCTGCTGGGGCTGGTGCTGTTCTTCCGGGCGGTCCGCGCGGACGCCGCGGACGTCAGCGTCACCGGCTGGGCCCTGAACTTCGGCGTCCTGGGCCTGATCCTCACGACCACCGGCCTGCATATGTCGTTGACCTGGCCGCTCGCCGCCGGTGGGTTCGCATTCGACAACATCATCTTCGGCGAGCCGAGTCTCGAACTGGGCGTACTCCTGCTGGCCGCGGCGGTGTACCTGTGGTCTAAGCGCGTGGTCGGTGTGACCGCGCGCGAGGTGGCGGGCGACTCGCGGCCGCTGACGATCTTCGTCGTGGGTCTCGGGCTGGCTATGCTCGCCATCGCCCTCGCCGGTGTCGTCTACCAGCTCTTCGCGGCACCGCCGCAGGAGCCCGTTGCCGGCTTCTTCGCCCAATGGCCGATGGTCGAGGCGATCTTCATCTCCTCCCTCTATGCCGTGATCGGTGTCGGCGCGCTGCTCACACCGTTCGCCTCCGGGCGGATCGCCCGTGGGCTCGACGGCGGTGTGGCCGCGGGCATCATCGGGTGGTGCTGGGCGGTCTCCGGGGTCATCTGGTTGCTCTTCGGGGCCCTGAACTTCTATTCCCACATCGGGTTGGTGGTCAACACGATGTGAGACGTCAGCAGGATGTGAGACCCGGACGAGCCGTTCGGGTCAGTGGGCGGACCGACCGATGAAGCGCCCCACCAGCCGCGGCCAGTCGGCCACTTCTTCCGGGGAGCGGGCGACCTCGAGCCGGGCGTCCGGCAGCAGCTCCAGCAGGTGCTCGGCCACCTCGAGCGGGTGGGAGGCGTCCTGCGGCCACGCCAGCAGCAGCACCGGCATCCGCAGCCGCCCGATCTGCTCCTCCGGCGGCAGGTCGGTCGCCGCCGCGCCCCGGAACGCCGCGGGCAGCCACTCGTCGCGCACGTCTGGGGCGGTGTGTGGCCGGTCCGGGTCGATCGCCGGCGAGGTCGGCAGCGTCCTCGTCAGCTCAGACCACCGCGCGCCGCCCCACCGGGCCACCTGCCGCGCGGCGAGGTCGTACAGGCGGGACTGCTCACGCCGCCACCCCCACACCGTCGGCGGGATGCCCAGCGTGAGAGAGGCGAACCGGTCCGGCTCGGCGGCCGCGGCGGTGAGGAGCGTGGCCGAGCCCATCGACTGCCCCACCCCGTGCACGCGCCGGCCCGGGAACTCCTCGTCGAGCAGCGCCAGCAGGTCGCGGGCCAGCGCGGGCCACGTGTAGTCGTCGGGATCTGTGGTGCCGGGCGACTCGCCGTGTCCGCGGGCGTCGTAGCGGACCACCTGCAGACCGTCGCGGCCCGCCGTGAGATCGAGCCCGAACACCTCGTCGCGGCGCCGGCTCGAGCTGAGCCCGTGCAGTTGCACCACCGGAAGGCCGGTGCCCCTGCGGTCCCGGGCCAGCGCGTGTCCGTCCCCGCCGGGCGGGGTGTCCGCCCGTCTCGTCGTCGTCACACTTCGCGCCTTTCCCCGTAACACGGCGGCCCTACCGTGCGGGCCATGAGGCTCACCACGGTAACCCGGATGGAGCTGCCGGACGGCGTCGTCCACCGGTATGTGACGAAGATCAGTCCAGCTCAGGACGCCGATCTGCCGCCGTCGTTCGACCAGGCGCGGCACGCCTCGCTCGGGCCGCGCGCGGGGTCGTGGATGGCGCTGGCGTTCACCCTGCCGCCGGCGGCCGACCGCGACCTGGTGGCCCGCGCGTGGCTGGGGGTCATCGAGCGGCACGGGACCCTGCGCACGGTGCTCGAGGGCGGGGGTCGCCGCGGCCGGGACGGGGCCGGGCGCGGCGTGGGTCACGGGGGAGGTGACGACGACGAGGTCGACGACGAGCTCCGCCTGCGGCCGGTGACCGTGCAGCCGCTCGGCTGGCGGGTCCCGCGGACGGGGCCGGGTGAGGACCCGAGGGCGGTGGTCCGGCGGGTCTTCGACGAGGCGTGCAGTCCGTTCGCCCGGCCGGCGCACGCGCTGTGCCTGGTGCAGCCAACCGATCCGCGGGAGCGGCCGGTGGTGGTGATCGGGTTCGACCACAGCCACGTCGACGCGTGGTCGCTGCTGGTGGTGATGCGCGACCTCTGCTCCGGCCTGGACGACCTGGCCCGCGGCCGCGAGCCCGCCGCGCGCCTGCCGCCGGCGGCGCCGTTCGCCGAGCACACCGCCGAGCTGGCGGCCCGGCCACCGGCGCCGGCCCGGGTGCACGAGAAGTGGGCGGGGATCATGGACCGCGGCGCGGGCGGGATGCCGGTCTTCCCCTTGAACCTGGGCGACATCTCGGCGCCCCGCGAGCAGGTGGTCGAGGTGCGCGACGTGCTCGACCCGGACGGGGTGGCCGCGCTGGAGGCGGCGGCCGCGGCGGGCGGGGTGCGGATGATCGCGCTGGCCGTGGCCGAGATGACCGAGGTGCTGCGCCGCCGCGCCGGGGTGGGGCTGCGGGCGGTGCTGCCGGTGCACTCGCGCCACGACCCCGATCGGCCGCACCGCTGGGACGACTCGGTGGGCTGGTTCATCACCAACTCGGTCATCGAGTGCGACGACCCCGACCCGGCGGCCTGCGCGGCGGCGGTGCGGGAGGCCATCGAGCTGGGCTCGCACGCGCTCGCCCCGATCCTCGCCCCTTACGGCGGGATGCCGCACACGCCGGGCATGTTCGCGGTCTCGTGGCTCGACCACCGGCGCCTGCCGATCGACGTGGACCTGGACCTGCGCCCGCAGCACGTGTCGGCGGTGATCCGCACCGACGGGGTGATGGTGTGGTTCGTGGTCAACGGCTCGGGACTGCACGTGCGCTGCCGCTACCCGGACACGCCCGCCGCGCGGGCCTCGGTGGGCGGGTGGCTCGACGAGTTGTGCGCCGGGTTGGTGCGCCGCGCCCTCGGAGCCCTCAGCCCGGCGGGGGCCGGTGCCCCGGGGGCCCCTGGTGACCCGGGGATCGGTGACCCGGACGCGCTGTCGGGGGCGCCGCCGGGTCCGGGCCGAGGTCGGCCTGCATCCAGGTCACGTCCAGCCACCGCCCGTGCTTGAACCCGATCCGCTCCAGCCGCCCCGCCTCCCGGAACCCCAGCGCCCGGTGCATCCCGACGCTGGGTTCGTTGGGCAGGGTGATGATCGCGAGCATCCGCCGGAAGCCCAGCCCCTCGAGCCGGGTGAACAATTCGCGGTAGAGCGCCCGGCCCAGCCCGTTGCCGCGGGCGTCGGGGTCCACGTAGACGCTCACCTCGCAGGACCAGGCGTACGCGGCGCGCTCCTTGACCGGCCCGGCGTAGGCGTAACCGGCGATGCGCCCGTCGAGCTCGGCGACCAGCCAGTCGTAGCGGTCGAGCGCCCGCGAGATCCGCGCGGCGAACTCGTCGACGGTCGGCACCTCGTCCTCGAACGTCACGGTCGTCTCGCGCACGTACGGCGCGTAGACGTCCCGGCATCCGGCGGCGTCGCCGATCGTGGCCGGACGGATCACCGGCCCGTTCTCCGACCTGCTCGCACTTCCCGTTGACCTGCTCATACCTCCGGCCCTCCCGGGTTGCATCCCTCGGCCAGCATCCGCTCCGGCGAGACGACCGGCCGCCACGGCTCGACGTTCCACGTGGGCTTGTCTGGCTCGAGCAGACGCGCCCACGTCCAGTGGCAGTCGAACTGCTCCCACATGCCCGGGGTGTCCGCGTCGGGGGCGAGCCGCAGCACCTCCTGCCAGGCGGCCTCGGCGTCGCCCTCGGCCCACGCGCGGCGCCCCGAGTCGGTCGGTGCGACCTCGAGGGTGGCGCCGTAGTCGGAGTCCGCCCAGGTCGCGGCGGCGATGAACGGCGGTGCGGGCGGGGTCGGCGGCGACCGCCGGGCGGACGAGGTGGGTCCTGGGGCCGACGGCGAGGTGGCCGGCGACGACGTGCCCGGAGTCGGCGACGACGAGGAGTTTCCTGGCGAGGTCGGCGTCGCGTCGGTCGCGGTCGCCGGCCCGGCGGGATCGTCGGGGTCGGCCGCACACCCGCCGGTGAGAGCGATCGCCAGGAGCGCCGCGAAGGCGGTGGCTCGGAGGGGCGGTCGGTGGCGCATCGCACGCAGTCTGCCACGAGGGAGGGGTTGCGCCCGAGTGTGACGGCAGAGGATCCTGGGGACAGAGGGAGCCCGGCGACGGCGGAGAGCCCGCACGCCGCCCTCTGCAAGAGAAGGAGCGTGACAGATGCCCCCGTTCGACCTCTCCCAGCTCCAGGCCATGTGGGATGGAATCTTCCCCGCGATCTTCGGGCCCCTGGCAGCCGTGGTCGACACCATCGGTGCGTCGGTCCAGGGCCCCTGATCTCCTGACGGCACGGCCCTCGGCCCGGGGCGGTTCAGCCCAGGGCGACTCAGCCCAGGGCGAGGATCTTGCGCAGCGTCCTGATGTTGCGCATGGTCAGATGCCGCCCGTGTGACCTCCCGCTGGTCACCTTGGCGGCGGGCGAGCTCAGCGTGAGCCCTCTGGCCACCCGCCAGTAGACGCACACCGATCCGGCCGCGACCTCCTCGGTGCCCTCGGCGGCCATCGCAGCGCGCATCGCCCCGGCGACGGCCACGGTGACGTCCGGGTCGTCGCAGAAGATCAGGTAGTCGTGATGGTCGTCGAGGGTGGCGAACGGGTACGCCGCGACCGCGTCCTCGACGGCGCCGCGCGTGAGGACCTGGACCACCGCGTCGTAGCCGAAGCGGTCGGCGTAGGCCGCCTCCAGCGCCGCACGTAGCTCTGCCTCGGGGCGAGGGTCGGTGACGACCACGTTGCCGGTGGCCAGCACCGTCTTCACGTCCGCGCAGCCGGCGGCTTCGGTGCACTCCCGCAGGTCCGCCATGGCGATCCGCGCGGCCTTTCCCACGTTGATCCCCCGCAGGAGGGCGATCTTGCGATCGGTGGCGGCGTTCATGGATCGATCGTCCCACCGTATTCGCGCGTGAGGGTAACTTCTCGGCCATGGCAGTGTCAGTGCAGTCCGTGACGACCATCGAGGCCGGGATCCCCGAGATCATGGCCGTCCTGGCCGACGTGGAGTCCCTCGTCGACTGGTCGGAGGCGCACCGCGCCGTGGAGGTCCGCGAGGCCGACGACGAGGGCTGGCCCATCGTGGTGTGGGAGAAGATCTCCCAGTACGGCATGACCGAGGAGATGGTCGTCCGCTACGAGTGGTACGACGGCGAGGTGAGCTGGACCCTCGAATCCGGGACCAACCAGAAGATGCAGAACGCGCGGTACTCACTCACCGACAACGGCGACGGGACCACCCGGGTCGTGTTCGACCTCGAGGTGGAGCTCAAGGCCAAGCTGCCGGGCATGGTCGTCAAGAAGGCCCAGAAGCACATCGCCGACGTGGCCACGGCCGGCCTGCGCGAGGAGGTCCTGCGCCGCTACGGCTGACCCGCACCCGGGTGCAGCAGGCCGAGAGCCGCGCGCACCCCGGCCGCGGGCAGCTGGCCCGGCGCCGAGGCCTCGCCCACGGTGGCGAACGTCGCGGCCGAGCCGAACGCACCGCCGCCGATCCGCGTGACCGCGCCCGGCGCCCCCATCGACATCGTGATCAGCGGGATCTCCGCCTCGCGATAGCGACGCTCGGTGGCGGCCAGCAGCGTCACCACGTCGGCCGCCGAGCGCGGCATCACGGCGATCTTGGCCACGTCCGCGCCCGCCTCCTCCATGGCGGCCAGGCGCGCGACGATCTCCTCGACAGGCGGGGTCGCGTCGAAGTCGTGGTTGGACGCCACCACGGCGACACCGTGGTCGTGCGCGGCGGCGATCGCCCGCGCCGCGAGTGGGTGCCGGTACTCCACGTCGACGGCCGCGGCGAGGCCGCTCGCCGCGAGCGTGTCGACGAGCCGCACGTAGAGCTCGTCGGACAGGGGCGCGCCGCCGCCCTCGGCGGTGGTGCGGAACGTCGCGAGGATCGGGGTGTCCGGCAGCGCGGCGGCCAGGGCGCCGAGGGCGGCCACCACCGGGACGGGATCGAACCCGCTCCCGGCGGCGTCGCGACCTCCCGCGGCGTCCGCCCCGACGGTGGCGGTGAACGGCTCGTAGAGGTCCACCCGCCACTCGATCAGGTCGAACGGCCGGGCGGCGCCCGCGGGGTCTTGGTCGTCCTCCGCCTCGTACGCCCGGATGTCCGCCACGCCGTCCTCGCCGGCTCCGGCGTCAACGCCGACTCCGGCTCCGACTCCGACGGCCCCGGCGCGGGCGCGCGCGAGTGCCTCGGCCTGTCGGCCGAGCTCGGAGCGGTCGCGCGCGGTGACCGGCACGATGATCGACGGCGAGTTCGCGTCCAGGTGCAGCGGAGTGCGGGGCATCCCTAGACCCTACGACGACCCGCGGGTAGCCTCGGCTGTCAGTCGCACACCTCGCACGGGCAGGGCCGACGCGCGGGGATCAGCTCGAGCGCGGAGAGGCCGCCGGTCCCGGCGGTGCGGTAGTAGCGCGCGGCCAGCACCAGCGTGCGCGACGGGCGCCGCACCGGCACGAGTTCCCAGGTCGGCCCGCCGGAGCCCTCGCACAGCAGGTGCCCGGCGTCGAAGACCTCCCCGGACAGGACGGTGTCACCCCACCGGGAGAGCAGTCCGGCGGTCTCCCGGGCGCTCAGCCCGCGGACCATCAGTTCCGGGTGCCCGACGCCTGTCAACCCGATCGTGTAGCCGAACCTCTGGTCCGGTGGTAGTGGTGCGGCCGTGCACTCCCCGCAGTCACACCCCTCGCCGATGTGGATGACGTGCATCCCGTGACGGTCGATGGCCGAGGCGATCCCGAGCATGGTCGGATCGATCGTCGCGGCGAGGCCGGAGCGGGAGGTGAGCGGGATGGCGGTGCGGGACATGGCTTCTCCTGATGGTGAGTCGTCCGGACTGTGGGTCCGATATCGAACAGGTGCTCGATACGGTGCAGACGGTAGATCGCGCCTACGACACGAACGGGTGACGATGAGGCCCGTGGCCGGCACGCGCCCGGTGCACACTGGTCACGACCGCGCGGGGATCGCGCGAAGACTGGGCAGGAGGGGGCATCGATGAGAGTGGCGTTGGCACTGGGATCCGGCGGGGCACGCGGGTACACGCACATCGGGGTGATCCGCGAGCTCGAGGCACGTGGGCACGAGGTCGTCGGCGTCTCCGGCGCGTCGATGGGCGCGATCGTGGGCGCGCTCTACGCGGCCGGGAAGCTCGACGACTTCGAGGACTGGGTGTGCGGGCTGACGCAGCGTGACGTCCTGCGGCTGCTCGACGTGTCCTTCGCCGGCGGCGGGGCCATCCGGGCCAACAAGATCATGGGCGTGATCGGCGCGATGCTCGGCGACGTCCGCATCGAGGACCTGGCCATCCCGTTCACCGCCGTCGCCACCGACCTTCGGGCCCGGCGCGAGGTGTGGTTCACCCGCGGGCCAGCCGACGTCGCCGTCCGGGCGTCGTTCGCCATCCCCAGCGTGATCACCCCGGCGCTCGTGGGCGGGCGGCTCATCATCGACGGCGGCGTCACCAACCCGGTCCCGCTGGAACCGCTCGCGCCGGTGAGCAGCGACCTGTTGCTGGCCGTGTCACTGACGGGCCGCCGGACCGGGATCCGGGGGTCGACGTTCGAGGAGAGCTCGGACCCCGATGAGGCGACGCCCGACGCGGAGCCGCGGATCGCCCGCAGGGGCCCCGGCGGCGGGGCGAGGCCGGCGGGACGGCTGACCGGCCGGATCCGCACCGCGGCGGCGGACGTCCGCGACGCCGACCTGATCCGGCTCATCGCCGCCCGTTTCGGTCAGGACCCCGAACCCGATCCGGACGTCGCCGCCGTCGACGGGGTGGACGCCGGTGCGACCGTCACCGCTTCCGACGGCTCGGTCGGTGCGAAGACGCCGCGGCAGCTCTCCCACGAGGTCGAGGAGGCCGTGGAGCACGGCGAGGAGGAGGTGGCCGACGGCGACGAGGAGTCGCTTCCCGCTTCGCTGCGCATCTTCGACGTGGTCACGCAATCCATCGAGGCGATGGAGAGCATCGTGACGGCCTACCGCCTCGCGGGCAACCGCCCGGACGTGCTGGTCGAGGTGCCCTCCGACGCGTGCTCGACCTTCGACTTCCACCGGGCAGACGAGCTCATCGCTCTCGGGCGACGGTTGACCGCGGAGGAACTCGACCGGGCCGGCGTCTGAGACAGGGCCGGGTCTCCCGCGTCAGGCGCCGCCCCCGGCCTCGCCGACCTCGCCGCCCCCGCCCCCGTCACCCTCGCCGACCTGCGGCAGGTGGTGCGAGCAGAACGCCTTGACCGCCGCCGTGACCACGACGGGCGCCTCGGTGACCGGGGCGTCGGGGTGGGCGTCGTTGTACTGCCGGAGCACGTCGACGTAGCCGGTTCCGGCGTCGAGCGAGGCGCATGCGTCGCGGCCGCGGGCGAGATAGTCCTGCTCGTTCCCGGCGTCCACGCCCACCCGCCCGATGTCGCGCAGGAACTCCTCGTCCGGGTTCCCCGACCCGCCCTCGCCGCCCGTGGAGTCCTCGGGCTGCGGTTGGTCGCCAGTCGTGGCGTCGGGGTCGCCCTCGCCGTCGTCGCGCGTGGCGTCACCCACCGCGCTCGTGGCCTCGGCGGCGGCGGACCCCACCGCGCTGGTGGCCTCGCCGACCGCCTGCTCGGCGCTGCCCTCCTCGCCGCAGGCGCCGAGCGCCAACGCCAGGGCGGCGAGGCCCGACGCGGCGGCGACGGTGCGGGGACGGGAGGGGCCGGAACGGGCGGCGCGGGAGCGGGTGGGGCGAGCGGATCGGGATGCGGTGAACACTCGGGTCCTCCTCCGGAGACGGTGTGCGCACGCGGTGGTGTGCGCAGAATCGGTGTGCGCGAACGGCCCTCGAGGCCGACGTGTCCGAGAGGCTACGGGCCCGCGCGGGGGCGGGTGGCCCGGATCGCCCGATCGCCCGTGAGTGGTGTCACAATCGAGACGTGAACGAGATGGGTTTCGGGGAGTCGCGGGCGGCTGCCGCGAGCGGCTCGAATGCGTCTTAGGCCCGCCCGGGTGGAAGCCTGCGGCCTCGCCGGCGCCGTCCGCCCCCGCCACCCGATAGTCGGCGGGGGCCACCGAGCGCTACTAAGGTGTGACTCATGGGAACCGCCGTGAGTCTCGCCGAACCACTCGTCGTCGGTACCGAAAGCCACGCGCGCGGCGTGCAGCGACTCGTCGACAGCTTCCGGGCCGTGCCCGCCCACGAGCCCGTCCGGCTGGCCAAGAAGACATCCAACCTCTTCCGACCGCGCGCCTTGTCGTCGTCGCCCGGTCTCGACACCACCGGCCTCACGCGCGTCGTCTCCGTGGATCCCGACGCCCGCACCGCCGACGTCCAGGGGATGTGCACCTACGAGGACCTCGTCGACGCCACCCTGGCGTACGGCCTGATGCCCTACGTCGTGCCGCAGCTCAAGACCATCACCCTCGGCGGCGCCGTGACCGGCCTGGGCATCGAGTCCACCTCGTTCCGCCTGGGCCTGCCGCACGAGTCCGTGCTGGAGATGGACGTGCTCACCGGCACCGGCGAGATCGTCACCGCACGCCCAGACGGAACCGAGCGCGAACGCGCTCTGTTCCGCGGATTCCCCAACTCCTACGGCTCCCTCGGGTACGCGGTGCGGCTGCGCATCGCCCTCGAACCGGTCAGCCGGTTCGTGGAACTGCGGCACGTGCGGTTCGACTCCCTCACCGCGCTCGAGTCGGCGTTGGCGCGGGTCAGTGAGTCGGGGACGTACGACGACGAGGAGGTCGACTTCCTCGACGGGATCGTCTTCTCGGCCGACGAGTCCTACCTCTGTCTGGGGCGGCGGACCGACGAGCCGGGGCCCGTCTCGGACTACTCGGGTGTGGCCGACAAGCAGGCGATCTACTACCGCTCCGTCCAACACGGCGGTCCCGCCGGCTCCGTGAAGCGCGACCGCCTCACCATCCGCGACTACCTGTGGCGCTGGGACACCGACTGGTTCTGGTGCTCCCGCGCGTTCGGGGTGCAGAACCCGAGGGTCCGCCGGTTCTGGCCGCAGCAGCTGCTGCGCTCCTCGGCGTACTGGAAGATCATCGGCCTCGACCACAAGTACGACCTCGGCAACAAGATCGGCGCCCTCAAGGGCGAGGGGCCGCGCGAGCGCGTGGTGCAGGACGTCGAGGTGACCCTCGACCACACCGCCGAGTTCCTCGACTGGTTCCTGCGCGAGGTGCCCATCGAACCCCTGTGGATCTGCCCGCTGCGGCTTCGGGAGTCCACCCCGGCGCCGGGCCTGGACGGCGAGCCGGCGTCCGACCGTCCGTGGCCGCTGTACCCCCTGGCCGCCGACACCACCTACGTCAACATCGGTTTCTGGTCGTCGGCGCCGATCGAGCCCGGGATGGCCGAGGGCGCGTGGAACCGGCGCATCGAGGAGGAGGTGTCCCGGCTCGGCGGTCACAAGTCGCTGTACTCGGAGGTCTTCTACTCCCGTGAGGAGTTCGCCCAACTCTACGGCGGCGACCACGCGGGCCGGCTCAAGACGCAATTCGATCCCGAGGGCCGGTTCGCGACCCTCTACGAGAAGGCGGTGGGTGCACGGTGACCACGACGAGCGCGGGGACCGCGGAGCCCGCGGGCGCGGCGGGCGCAGCGGGTGCAGCGGGCAGGATGACGATCGGCGAGATCATCGCAGCCTTCGCCACCGGTGAGCCGCCGCTGCGGATCGAGGCGTACGACGGGTCCGCGATCGGCCCGGCGGACAGCCGACTGGTGCTACGCCTGAAGAGTGAGAAGGCGCTGCAGTACTTCGTCACCGCCCCCGGCGACCTCGGCCTGGCCCGCGCCTACCTCATGGGCGAGCTGGAGATCGACGGCGTGCACCCCGGGGCGCCCCACGACGTGTTCGGCGCGCTCGAGGTGTTCCGCAAGCACATGACCCGTACACCCGACGCCAGGACACTGGCGCGGATCGCCCGGTCCGTGGGCACGGAGAACGTCCGGTTCCTGCCTACTCCGCCGATGGAGGTCAAGCCCGCGTGGAAGCGCGTCCTGTCCGGGATGCGGCGGCACTCCAAGGAGCGGGACTCCGAGGTGGTCAGTTACCACTACGACGTGTCGAACCGCTTCTACGAGTGGATCCTCGGACCGTCCATGACGTACACGTGCGCCTGCTACCCGGACGCCGACGCGTCGCTCGAGGTGGCGCAGGAGAACAAGTACCGGCTGGTGTTCGACAAGCTCGGGCTCAAGGCGGGGGACCGGCTGCTCGACGTGGGCTGCGGCTGGGGCGGCATGGTCCGCTACGCCGCACGCCGCGGCGTGAAGGTGATCGGCGTGACCCTGTCCAAGGAGCAGGTCGAGTGGGGCCGCGCCGCCATCGAGGCCGAGGGGCTGGGCGACCTGGCCGAGGTCCGGCTACAGGACTACCGCGACGTGCCCGAGCGAGACTTCGACGCCGTGAGCTCGATCGGCATCACCGAGCACATCGGCCGGAAGAACTACCCCGACTACTTCGCCAAGTTGCACGGATATCTCAAGCCGGGTGGGCGGCTGCTCAACCACTGCATCACCCGGCCGGACAACGTCGGCAAGGTCAAGGCCGGGCAGTTCATCGACCGCTACATCTTCCCCGACGGCGAGCTCGCCGGCGCCGGCACCGT
Organism: Dietzia cinnamea NBRC 102147; assembly: GCF_001571065.1. Lineage (GTDB taxonomy): Bacteria > Actinomycetota > Actinomycetes > Mycobacteriales > Mycobacteriaceae > Dietzia > Dietzia cinnamea. The sequence goes on along the minus strand of NZ_BCSW01000013.1, from coordinate 49,410 downwards.
GCACCTCGAGGCGGAGAACGCCGGGTTCGAGGTGGTACACGAGGAGAACCTGCGCCAGCACTACGCGTTCACCCTCCGCGACTGGTGCACCAATCTCGTCGATCACTGGGACGAGGCGGTCGAGGAGGTCGGCGAGCCCATGGCCAAGCTGTGGGGCCTGTACATGGGGGCCTGCCAGTACGGGTTCGAGCACAACAAGATCCAGCTACACCAGATCCTCGCCGTGCGCCCGGACGAGCGCCAGACCTGGGACGTGCCGCTGCGCCAGTGGTGGCAGGCCTGACCGACTGAACCTCCGCCGGGTCACTGGAGGTCGAGCGCGAGCAGGACCTGACCGGTCGGCGCCGGCGAGCCACCCGCGGGCTCCTCGGTGATGCCGATCTGCTCTGAGTCACGGATGCCGTCGATCCGGGCCGAGGGCGACGGGCCGACCTCACCGGACTCCATGGTTCCCGCGGAGATGGGCTCGTGATCGCCCATGAGCCACAGCTGGTAGGCGCGGCCCTCCGGCGGGGCGGGGAGGTCCGTCATCGAGATGACGGCCATGTCCGCCGACTTCGACGCCAGCACGGTGGCGGTTCCGGTCCCGCCGACCTGGCCGCGGACCACCGCGAGATCCTCGGCCGCCAACAGCGAGGTGACCTGAGGCGGCATCGTCCCCGAGGGGGGCGCGGCGGTGGGTAGGTTCTCAGACCCGGTCCCGTCGGTGAGGCGACCGATCATCACACCACCGACCAGCAGCACCACGGCGGCCGCGGCGACCGCGAGGAACGTCAGTAAACCGGGCCGTCGGCGCTCGCGTTCGCGACTCAGGTCGATGACGTCCGCACCCCCGTCGGCGTCCCGCCCGGAGCCGCGGCGGTCGCCCGGACCGACGGGACCGGTGGTGCCGGACGGCGAGGAGACCGCCGCCAACTCGAGGATCCGCTCCCGCAGCTGCGGCGGCGGCGCGGTGTCGAGTCCGGCGTCCGCGACGAGGGCCGCGACGACCTCACGTGTCGACGCGATGTGCGCCAACATCGATGACCGGTCCTCGGGGGCGGCGCTGACCAGTGCGGCCTCGACGGCATCGGCCTCGTGTTCGGGCAGTGCGTCCAGCGCGTAGAGGTCGAGGTCCTCGGGGCGGACGCTGTCAGGGGTCGACGGGTGATCGTGGTGACGAACGCTCATGACAGCTCACCTCCCAGGCAGTTCTTCAGGCGACGGAGTCCGTCGCGGATTCTCGATTTGACGGTGGGTAACGCGGTGCCCAGTCTCTCGGCGACCTCACGGTAGGTGTGGCCGGAGAAGTACGCCATCTCGATGGACTCGCGCTGGTTGTCGGTCAGCGTCTCCAGGCACCTGCGCACCTCGGCGGCCTCCTCGCCGCGGGAGATCTGCTCCGTGACCTGTTCGGCGACATCGCCTCCGTGGATGGTGCCGGTGGCGGCGTCGACCTCGTCACGTCGTGCAGCCGAACTCTCGGAACGGACGCGGTCGACGGCCCGGCGGTGTGTGATGGTCAGCACCCAGGACTGGACGGACCCCAGCGAGGGCCGGTAGTCGGCAGCCTGCTTCCAGACCTGCAGGAACACCTCCTGCGCCGTCTCCTCGGCGTACCCCGGGTCGCGTAGGACCCGCAGGGCGAGCCCGTAGACGCGTGGGGCCATGAGGTCGTAGAAACGACCGAAGGCCTGGAGATCACCGAACGCGGCCAACTCGAGCAGGCTCCCCGGGTCGGTCAGCGGCGGGGAGGCTGGCTCGGACACGGCGACCAGTCTAGTGCCAGCCGGCTCGTGACCGCGCGACGGCGGCGCGGGTGGTCGACCCGGTGGCCGCGCCGACGGTCTGCGGGTGACCTGGAGGGTCATGCCGCCACCACCCGGAACGTGCGGTTGTGCCAGCCGGTGGCGCCGCTGGGTACGGGATCCCTGCGCTCCTCAGACTGGACCTCACCGGTCGAGTCGGTGGCCCGGACGTGCAGGGTGTGCAGGCCCGGCTCGGCGTCCCACACCCATGACCACATGCGCCAGGTGTCCACCGTGTACTCGTCCGCCAGCTGTGCGTACTGCCACGGCCCGTCGTCGACCCTCACCTCCACCCGGTCGATGCCGCGGCGCTGGGCCCACGCGGTCCCGGCGACGATCGTCGGTCCGGGCGGCAACTCCGCCAGCGGGCCGGGGCGGTCGATGCGGCTCGCGGTGCGGATCGGGCCGCGCTCCGCCCAGCCGCGGTCGGTCCAGTACGCGCTGGCCCGATCGAAGCGGGTGACCTCCCAGTCCACGACCCACTTGGTGGCCGAGACGTACCCGTACAGGCCGGGGACCACCTGGCGGACGGGGTAGCCGTGCTCGAATGGCAGCGGCTCGCCGTTCATCCCCACTGCCAGCAGGGCGTCGCGGCCGTCCGTCAGAGCCTCGAGTGGCGTCCCGGCCGTCCAGCCGTCGACCGACGTCGACAGCAGCATGTCGGCCTCGGGCAACGGACCCGCCTCGGCGAGCAGGTCGGCGATGGGGAACCCGGTCCAGGTCGCGGTACCCACCAGGTCCCCGCCGACCTCGTTCGACACGCAGGTCAGGGTCACGATTCGATCGCGGGCCTCGCGGTCCACGAGCGTCTGCCAGTCGAGCTCGATCTCCCGCTCGACCATCCCGTGAACCCGCAGCCGCCACTCGGTGGTGCTCAGGGACAGCACGCGAAGGGCGGTGTCGATGCGGTAGAACTCGGCGTTGTCGGTGAGGAACGGTGTCACGCCCGGCGCGTCGGGCACGACGCCCGGCGGAACCGGGGCGGCCGCGTTGCGGGCGAGTACCCGCGGCAGTCGCAGACCGGTGCGTTCGGCGACCGCGTCGGCGGCCCGGCGGGTCAGCGCGATGCCCGTGGTGCCGGCGGCGGCGATCACGGCGACAGCGGACCCGGCCAGAACGAGGAAGCGTCGGCGGTCGGGTGCGGGCCGGTCGCCCAGCCGCGCTCCGGGCTGCGGCGTCGGCGCCGACGGTGGCGTCGACGCGGGCGGCCCCGCCTCCGAGGAGGTGGCTGCGGACGGTCGGGACCCGGCCTCTGCCGTGAACAGGGTCCCGATGAGGGCTCGGAGCGCCACGACGGCGACGACCACGCCGAGCAGGGTCGGTACGGCCCACAGCGGCCCGGCAGACGGGCGGGCCAGCGCCGCCACCATGCCGACGAGGCCGAAGACGACCAGGACGGCGCTCCCGGCGGGACGACGCGGACGCTCGACGAGGCCCGCCACCACGCCCGTGACGAGGAGGATGGCCGCTAGGCCGAGCATCAGCGCGGGCTTGTCCGCGGTGCCGAGCGCGTCGATCGTCACCTCGCGCACGGCCGCCGGTGCGCGGTCGACCACGGAGTCGGCGACCGCGAGGAACGGGGACGAGCCCGGGGCGACGAATCCCGCCATGGCGTGCCCCACCGCGACGGCGAGGCCGGTGGCGAGGAGGCCCGAGGCGGCCCGAGCGACCGCCCTGGGTCGTTGCTCTGTGCTGTCCATGCCAGGAGTTCGGAGCCGGGGTCTCGGTGGACCGGTACGAAACAAATTCCCTACGGCACCCATCCGGACCGGATGGCCCGCCGAAGCACTGGTGACCCACTGCACAGAGTCCCGCCAACTCGGCGGGGCCCTACCGAAAGGAAACGCACCATGGGCATCACGATCTCCCGGCGCGTCGCGTCGATCGCCGCGGCCGCCGCGGTCTCCGGTCTCGTCCTCGCCGGCTGCTCGAGCGACGAGGGAAGCGATACGGAGAACACCGCCGAGGGCACCGCCACCTCGGTCATGACCACCACGTCGGCGAGCGAGACCTCCACCATGGAGTCGGAGCCTGCCGGCATGCTCGTCGGCGCGGGCTGCGCGGACTACGCCGAGGCCAACCCGGAGGGTCCGGGTTCGGTCGAGGCGATGGCGATGGAGCCGGTCGCCACCGCCGCCTCCAACAACCCGTTGCTCACCACGCTCACCTCGGCCGTCTCGGGCGGGGTGAACCCGGAGGTCGACCTCGTCGACACCCTGAACAGCGGCGAGTACACCGTGTTCGCCCCGATCGATGACGCCTTCGCGCAGATCGATGAGGCCACTATGCAGTCGCTGCAGACCGACGCCGACCTGCTCACCGGCATCCTGACCTACCACGTGGTGGAGGGTCAGGCCGCGCCCGATCAGGTCGTCGGCGAGCACACCACCCTCAACGGTGCGCAGCTCGAGGTCACCGGATCCGGTGACGAGCTCATGGTCAACGGCGCGGGCGTCGTCTGCGGCGGCGTCCAGACCGAGAACGCCACCGTCTACCTCATCGACCAGGTCCTCATCCCCGAGGAGTGAGCAGACCGGCGTCCGGTGCCCTGAACACCCCGCCGAGGGCATCAGTGGGAGCCCTGAACTCCCACGCAACGCGACCCGGGCCCGGGCCGACACCACGTCGGTCCGGGCCCAGTCGCGTCAGAACCAGTCGTCGCGCATGTCCAGCGTCGTGCGGTCGCCGGCGGCCAGCAGGTCGAACTTGGCGTCGACGATCGGCAGCTCGCGGCGCAGGAAGTACTCGGCCGCCTTGAGCTTGCCGGCGGCGAAGGCGTCGGCGCCGGCACCGCCCGCCACCCGGTCACCCAGCGCGAGCAGCTGCTCGATCCAGATCCACGCGATCACCACGTGGCCGGTCGCCTCGAGGTACTCGGTGGCGTCGGCGAGGAACGCCTCCGGGTCGGTCGCGCCGACCTCAGCGAGCGAAGTGGTGACCTCGATGAGCCGGGTGACGCGCGGGCGCAGCAGCGAGGCCAGCTCGGCGACGACCCCGCCGGCCGCGGCCGCCCGATCGCAGCTCTGGGTGATCCGCCCGGTGAGCGCTGTCAGTCCGGCGCCGCCGCCGGCGAGGACCTTCCGGCCGAGCAGGTCCTGCCCCTGGATGCCGTGGGTACCCTCGTGGATCGGGTTGAGGCGGTTGTCGCGGTAGTGCTGTTCGACGTCGTAGTCGATCGTGTACCCGGCCCCGCCGAGCACCTGCACCGCCAGCTCGTTGGCCTTGAGGCACCACTGCGACGGCCACGATTTGGCGATCGGGGTGAGGACGTCCAGAAGCGTCTTCGCGGCCATCGACTCCTCCGGCGAGCCCGTCTTCTCGTCGTCGACCAGTCTCGCGCAGTACAGGCCCAGCGCCAGCGCGCCCTCCACGTACGATTTCTGGGCGAGCAGCATCCGCCGCACGTCCGTGTGACGGGTGAGCATCACCTGCGGAGTCGACGGATCGGCGCCGGCGGGCCGGCCCTGGGGCCGGTTTCGTGCGTAGTCCAGCGACTTGAGGTAGCCGGTGTAGCCGATCGCGGTGGCGCCCAGGCCCACGCCGAGCCGGGCCTCGTTCATCATGGTGAACATCTTCTTGAGGCCGGTGTTCTCCTCGCCCACGAGGTACCCGACCGCGCCCGGCCGCCCGCCGGGGGTGTGTATACCCTGCCCGAGGGTGGGCATGGTGTTGACCGTGCCGCGGAAGCCCATCTTGTGGTTGAGGCCGGTGATGACGATGTCGTTGCGCTCACCGAGCGAGCCGTCGTCGTCGACGAGGTACTTGGGCACGATGAACAGGCTGATGCCGCGGGTGCCAGCGGGGGAGCCGGGCACCTTGGCCAGGACGAGGTGGACGATGTTCTCGGCCATCTGGTGCTCGCCGCCGGAGATCCACATCTTCTGGCCGAACAGGCGGTAGGTACCGTCGGGCTGCGGCTCGGCGCGGGTGGTGATGTCGGCGAGGTTGGAGCCGGCGTGCGGCTCGGACAGGCACATCGTCCCCGTGAAACGGCCCTGGATCATCGGCTCGACGTACGTCCGGATCTGCTCGTCGGAGCCGTGTGCGAGCAGCAGGTTGGCGTTGCCGGTGGTGAGCAGCGGATAGGCGGCCGTGGAGATGTTGGCCGCGTAGAACCAGGCCATGCACGCCAGGTACGCGGTGTAGGGCAGTTGCATGCCGCCGACCCGCTCGTCCATCGCCGCGCCCACGAGGTCGGCCTCGGCGAACTTCGCCAGCGCCTCGCCGATCTCGGGGATGAGCTCGACCTCCTCGCCCACGAGGCGGGGCTCGGTGAGGTCGGCCTTGCGGAAGTGGGGCGCGAAGTAGGTCTCGGCGAGCTCGGCCGACAGGTCCAGCACGGCGTCGATCGTCTCGCGGGAGTGGTCGGCGTAGCGCTCGCGCCCGGTCAGCTCGGACACCCGCAGCCAGTCGTGCAGGAGGAAGTCGAGGTCGGCGCGGGACAGGAGGTGGGAGGGGGTCATGCCCCACAGGTTACTCGCGGGTGGCGCGCGCGAACTTCCGACCCATCTCGGTCATCGTCTTCTCGTAGGCGGCGGGCAGGAGCCGCTTGCCTCGGTAGGACTTCCGCGCCTCGGGGTCGGGGAGGATGAGGAACCGCCCGGCGTCGAGTCCGCTCATGACCTCGGCGGCGATCTCGGCGGCGCCGCGTTCGGAGCGGTCGATGAGCTTGCTCGCGAACCCGCTGGCGGCGGGGTCGGAGGAGTTGAGGCTCGAGGCGAGGTTGGTGCGGAAGAACGACGGGCAGATCACGGACACGTCCACGCCGAACGGCTCGAGTTCCCAGCGCAGGCTCTCGGAGATCGCCACGACGGCGGCCTTGACGGCGGTGTAGGAGGACATGGTGGGCGGGTGCACGAGCCCGGCGAGGGAGGCGGTGTTGACGATCCGACCGCTGTTCTGCGCCTTGAGCATCGGCACGAACGTGCGGCAGCCGCGGGCCACGCCGAGCAGGTTGATGTCGACGATCTGCCGCCAGTCGTCCTCGGTGAGCATCTCGATGCGCCCGCCCTGGGCGATGCCGGCGTTGTTGACCAGCACGTCGAGGCCGCCCCAGATCGACTCGACCTCGTCGCGCGCGGCCTGCCACTCGTCCTCCGAGCGCACGTCGAGGCGCAGGTAGCGGGCGTCGGCGGGGATCGTGTCGGGCCGGGCGTCGGTGGGGGCGACGTCGGTGACGATCACGCGGTCACCGCGTTCGAGGAACGCGGTGGCCAGCGCCAGTCCGAGTCCGGAGGCGCCGCCGGTGACGAGGATGCGACGGTTGGTGTCGGTGGGGGAGGGGGACGACGACGAGAAGGGCAGTCGATCCAGCCCGGGCAGCGGCAGAGCGGACAGGGAGACCGCGGGCAGGGAGAGTGCGGGGAGGGGGACCTTGGGCAGGCGCATGAGCCGAAACTACCCGTTTCAGCGCGCCGGCAGCGGGGCCGGTTGCCCTGCGGCGCCGAGGAAGTCGGCGGCCATCTCCACCGCCGGGGCCGAGGAGTCGGCGCCCTCGATGAGCACCGCCACGGCGATGTCGCCTGTCGAGCCGACGAACCAGCCGTGCGACGGGCCGCTGCCGACCTCGGCGGTGCCGGTCTTGCCGCCCAGGCCGGGGACCGCTCGGGCGGCGGTCGCGGTGCCGGACTGCACGGTCTGCACCATGTACCGGCGCAGGGTGTCCACGACGGCCGGGGGCAGTGGCTCGGGCGAGGCGGCGGCCACCGCCGGCATGCCGGCGATCACCTGCGGCAGGATCATCCGTCCGCCGTTCGCGAGCGAGGCGGTCATCACCGCCATACCGAGCGGGCTGGCCAGGACCTCGCCCTGGCCGATCGCGGCCTCCACGCGCGCCGGGCCGCGGTCGGTGACGGGCACCGAGCCGGTGAACCACGACGGGCTCATCCCCGGCCCGGAGAAGCCGACCCCCAGGCCCAGCTGCGCGGCCGTGTCCTTCATGGCGGTCGGTTCGAGGCGGTCGCTGATGACGGCCTGGCTGGTGTTGCAGGAGCGGGCGAACGCGGTCTCCATGGGCACCTCGCCCAGCGCGAAATCGCTGTCGTTGGGGATCGTGCGGCCCGAGACGGTGATCGAGGCCGGGCACGGCACGATCTCGTCGGGACCGACGGCGCCGGACTGCAACGCGGCGGCCGTGGTGACCACCTTGAACGTGGAGCCGGGCGGGAAGCGGCCCTCGAGCGACACGGGTCCCTGCTGGTCGGCGGCGGAGTTCTGCGCCACGGCCAGGATCCCGCCGGTCGAGGGCTGGATCGCGACGATCGACGCCGCCAGCCCGGTGCCGGCCACCGCGTCCGCCGCGGCCTGCTGCACGGATATCTGGACGGTGGAGACGAGGTCCTCGACCTCCCCGACCGGCGCGCTGCCGAGCTCGATCGGTTCGACGCCCGGGTTGACGATCTCTGCACGCCACCCGCCCTCGGCCTGCAGCGCCGCGAGCCACGCGTCGGGCAGTCCGTCCAGCACCGGGGAGCGGAGCTCGCGGTCGGTGCGGATCAGCTGGCCCTGTTCGGGCAGGCTCACGCCGGGGACCGCGGCGAGTCGCTCGCGGATCGGGTCGATGTCGCTGGGCCGCAGCGCGACCACCTGGTACGGCTGGTCGCCGGCCTGCGCCATGCCGTCGCGGATCGACTGCCCGGTGATGGTCGGGGCGGCCGCGCTCACCAGGGCCGCGACCGCGTCGGCGCTCCCGGCGGCGTCGGGGGCGAGCGTCACCGCCGTGACCGGAGTCCATTGCAGCAGCGGCGCGCCCGTCCGGTCGAGGACGGACGTGTCGTAGTCGAGGATTTCGGAGAACGCCAGGTAGCCACCCGGTTCGAGACGGGTGTCGAGGATAGTCGGCGCCCACTTTACCTTCCACTGGTCGTCCACCTTGGTCGTGGCGGCCTCACCCGTGGTCGTGGCCACGCGCGGGGCGGGCGACGGCTCACCGCCCCCGCCGGCCGGGTCGGCGCCGCCCTCGTCGTCGTCACCCTCACCCCCGCCGCCTCCGGCGACGCCCATGTCCCACGTAATCTCCACGGGCACGGGGTCCTTGTCGGGGCGCCGGTCCCCCTCGGGCGTGTCGATCGTCAGGGTCGGCGTGAACCCCATCGACTCGATGTTCGCGGCGAGCGTCTCCTCCGCGGCGGCCGGGTCGGTGGTCATCGCGGCCGCCCCGGCGACGTCGCCGGCCTCGAGCGCGGAGAGGAACTGCTGGAGCTCGTCGGAGCCGGTGTCCCCGGTCAGCGCCGCGCAGCCGGTTCCCCCGAGGGCCACGGTCAGCACGGCGGCGACCACACCGGAGGCGGTGCGGCCGCGCCGACGGCGGGTCGTGCGGAAGGCGGGCGCGGTCGTCATCTCTCCACGAAACCAGATTCCGGCCGCGTCCGCCCGTCGTGTGGTCGGCGCCGCCGCCGGTCCGCCACGTACCCTCGGGCCACATGAGCGACAGCCGCCCCGCGCGGGCACCCGCCGACCGTCCGGGCGCCTCGCCGGTGACCGCCGGCCTCGCGCGAGTCCTCGACGACCTCGTCCGGGTGCCGGGCACCAACTACCGCGTGGGGCTGGACCCGGTGATCGGCCTCGTGCCGGTGGTGGGTGACGCGGTGGGCACGGTGGTCGCCGCGGCCGTGTTCGCCGAGGCCGTGCGCAATCGCATCCCCGTCCACCTGCTGTTCCGCATGGGGTGGAACTACCTGGTCGACGCCGCGCTCGGCGTGGTGCCCCTCGTCGGCGACGTCGCCGACGTCGCGCACAAGGCCACCTCCAAGAACCTTCGGCTGGTGGACCGCGCCATCGCCGAGGGGCGCCGCGTGGACACCGACGCCCGCGGCTACCTGCTGCGGGCGATCGGCGCCGTGGGGCTCATCCTGCTGGTGCTCCTCGGCCTGGTGGGCCTGGCGCTGTGGGGACTGCTCAGGCTCATCGGCCTGGTGTTCTGACCCGCGCCGCGCCGACGGGGAACGCCCCCGGGAGGCCAGTCCTCCCGGGGGCGTGTCGTCGCGGTGCGTGGGTCAGGCCGAGGTGACCGGCAGGAGGCGCCGGACCACGTCGTCGAGCGTGAGGACGCCCCGCACCTCGGAGACGTGGGTGCCCGGGTGCCCACCGGACTGTTCGACGACGACGAGGTGGGCGCGCGCCTCACGCATCCGGCGGAACGCCTCGGCGACCGTCAGATCGTGCTCGAGTGACAGGCTCGGCCGCATGAGTTCCCGGGCCGTGGCGTCGCCGTCGACGTTGATCGCGTCCCGCGCGTGGACCACGCCGACCGCGGTGTCGTCCTCGAGGACCAGCAGGCGCAGATGGCCGGTGCGGCGCGCGGTGTCGAGAATCTCCTCCGGGCCCGCGTCGACGCCGACCGAGGACATCTCCTCGGGCGCGGCGGGCTGATCGAGGTCGCGCTCGCCGAGCAGGTCGCCCACGGTGAGCTCCTGCAGTTCGAGGGCGCTGAGCAGCTGCCGCTGATGGGTGTCGTCGAGCGTCCCGGCCTCGCCGGAATGCCGGACGAGCTCACGCAGCGAGTCGGCGTCCTGACCCGCGGACACCTCGTCCCTCGACTCGACCCCCAGCCGGTGCAGGATGTTGTTCGCCATGGCGTTGAGGGCGACCAGGAGCGGACGGGTGAGCCAGAGGAACGCCCGCATCGGAATCGCCAGCAGGGTGGCCGAGTACTCGGGGTGGGTGATGGACCACGACTTGGGGGCCATCTCGCCCACCACGAGGTGCAGGAACGTGACGATGATCAGCGCGAGGATGAACGCGATGACGTCGGCGGTCCACAGCGGGAGCCCCCATCCGGCGAACACCGGGGTGAGCCAGTGGTGCACGGCGGGCTTGGTGATGGAGCCCAGCGCCAGCGCGCACAGCGTGATGCCGAGCTGGGCGCCGGCGAGCAGGAGCGTCAGCTCGGACGCGTTCTTCAGGGCCGCGCGGGCGGCGGCACTGTGCGCGGCGTCGTCCTCGAGCCGGTGCCGGCGGGCGGAGATGAGCGAGAACTCGACGGCCACGAAGAACGCGGACGCCGCGATGAGCAGGACGGTCGCCACCAGGACGACCCAGGGGTTGCTCATGATCCCACCGTCGGCGTCGGCGGCGAGAAGGGTGGTGGTGGGGGTCATCGTGCGGCCTCCTCGACCACGACGTGCAGTTCCGCGGGGACGCGGCGTTCGATGCGGCGGACCTCGGTCCGCAGGACGCGATCGGCGGAGATCTCCTCGAGGACGTCCGTGTCCGGCAGCGGGATGTCGACGCGGGCGCCGACGTCCGGCAGGTCGCCGATCGTCTCGATGACCAGGCCGCCGAGTGTCTCGGCGTCGACCTCGGGGAGGGTGATGTCGAGGAGACGCTCCACCTCGTCGAGGTGCGTGTCGCCGGTGAGGATCCAACCCAGCCCCTCACTGACAGGGACGTCCGCGGCCTGCGGGTCGTGCTCGTCCGCGATCTCGCCGACGATCTCCTCGGCCATGTCCTCCATGGTCACGACGCCGGCGAACCCGCCGTACTCGTCCACGACCACGGCCATCTCGGAGTTCTGGGCGCTCAGTCGGGCCGCCACCTCGGGCAGCGGCAGCGACGTGGGCACCCGGATCGGGGCGCGCATCACCGTCGACACCTGGGTCAGCGAGCCGTCGGTGTCGTCGCCACAGAGCACGAGGAGGTCGTGCAGGTCGACGATGCCGATCACGTCGTCGGAGTCCTCGCCCACCACGGGGTAGCGGGTGTGTCCCGTCGCCATCTTGGACAGCACCTCGTCGACGGAGTCCTCGGCGCGGACCACGTCGGTGCGCGAACGCGGGATCATCGCGTGCTCGGCCGGCTGCCCGGGGAAGTCGAGCATCCGGTCGAGGAGCCGACTGAGCTCGGGGGAGAGTTCGCCGGCCTCGCCCGACTCGGCGACGATGTGCTCGAGGTCGCGAGCGGTGGCCGAGTGCTCCTTGTCGTGCACGGGCTCGATGCCGACCGCCTTGAGCAGCGCCTCGGAGGCCTTGTCGAACAGGCCGATGATCCAGCCGAACACGGCGAGGTAGATGGCGGTGGACCGGGCCAGCCACCGGGCCACGGGCTCGGGCTTGGCGATCGCGAGGTTCTTCGGCACGAGCTCGCCGAAGAGCATCTGGACCACGGTCGAGAACAGCAGTGCCAGGATCGTGCCCACACCGACGCCGACGGCCTGCGGCACCGAGGCCAGGCCGAGGAGGTCACCGATCGCCCGGCCGATGAGCGGCTCGGCGACGTACCCCACGACGAGGGTGGTGACGGTGATCCCGAGCTGTGCGCCCGAGAGCATGAACGACGTGCGTCTGGTGACGCCGAGGACCCGCTCGGCGACGGGGTCGCCCTTCTCGGCCGCCGCCCCCATGCGGGAGCGGTCGACGGCCATGAAGGCGAACTCCTGGGCCACGAAGTAGCCCGTCAGCGCGGTGATCGCCAGTACGACCACGACGCCCACTAGTAGTGAGAGCGCGATGCTCATCCGGTGTGCCCCCTTCCGTGAAGGGGGCTGGTAGATCGGGCCGGGGTGTCGGCTCGGCTCACTGGAGGTGCTCCTGCGCTCATCGGGTTGCACCCCGGGCCGGTCGCCCGAGGGTTGATTTCTCCGATTGTCCTGTCCCGGGTGGGAAATGTCGACTCCCACCTGTGGGGCGAGATCGACGGCACAGTTTGTCCCGCAGGAAAAGCAGGAGTAGCACTGTCTGTCATGACAACTCGGAATGCCGAGGTGGCTCTCGCCGATACGGACCGCAGGTTCTTCGGCCATCCACTCGGATTGGCGAACCTGTCGGGTATCGAACTGTGGGAGCGTTTCAGCTTCTACGGCATGCAGGGCCTGCTGGCGTACTACATCTACTACGCGGTCGCGGACGGTGGCCTCGGGTACTCCGAACAGATCGCGGCGTCGATCGTCGGTGCTTACGGCGGTCTGGTCTACGCCTCCGCGATCCTCGGCGGCTGGATCTCGGATCGCCTGTTCGGCGCCGAACGGACCCTGTTCGGGGCGGCCGTGCTCATCATGCTCGGCCACCTGTCCCTGGCCCTCGTGCCGGGCCCCGTCGGGCTGGGGATCGGCCTCGTGTTCGTGGGCGTCGGCGCCGGCACGCTCAAGGCCACCACCTCGACCGTGGTCGGCGACATGTACCGGCGGACGGACGACCGGCGTGACGCCGCGTTCTCCATCTACTACATGGCGGTGAACATCGGTGGCCTCACCGGCCCGCTGATCACCGGGGTGCTGTGGCACGCCAATGGATTCCACTGGGGATTCGGCGCCGCGGCGGCGGGAATGGCGATCGGCCTCATCCAGTACGTCGCGGTGCGTGGCGCCACGCTCAAGGGCGTCGGGGCCGTCGTGCCCGACCCGCTCCCGCGGCCGCAGCGGGTCCGGGCCCTGGTCATCGGCGTGGTCGTGGTGGTGCTCGTCGCGACAGCGCTGGCCCTGGGCCTCATTCCGCTGGAATCCCTGGCGGACATCGTCACCGCGATCGCCGTGGTGGGCGCCGTCGCACTGTTCGCGCTGCTGATCACCAGCCCCAAGACGCAGCCCGACGAGCGAAGCCGGGTCGTCTCGTTCATCCCCATGTTCATCGCGTCGGTGGCGTTCTGGGCGCTCTTCCAGCAGCAGTTCACGGTGATCGCGATCTACTCGGACCAGCGTCTCGACCGCAACCTGGGTGGCTGGGAGATGCCGGCGAGCTGGGTCCAGTCCATCAACCCGCTGTTCATCATCATCTTCGCCGCGGTCTTCGCGACCCTGTGGGTCAAGCTCGGCAGCCGTCAGCCCTCGAGCCCGATCAAGTTCGCGCTCGCGAACCTCATCATGGGCATCGCCTACCTGGTGTTCCTGTTCTTCGTCGGCAGCGTCGCGACGCCGCTGCTCGGCATCGTCGGTATCCTGTTCCTGTTCACCATGGCCGAGCTGCTGCTCTCGCCGGTCGGGCAGTCGCTGTCGACCAAGCTCGCACCGGAGGCCTTCAAGACGCAGATGGTCGCGCTGTTCTTCCTCAGCGTCTCCATCGGCAGTGCGCTGTCCGGCGTGCTCGCGGGGTACTACGACCCGAACGACGCCGGGGCTGAGCGCAACTACTTCCTGGTGCTCGGCGTCGCGTCGATCGTCCTGGCCGGGATCATCGCCGCGCTGTCGCCGTGGATCCGCAAGAACATGATGGGCGTGCGCTGACGCACCTCTGACTCATCCCCTGACACGACCGCGGCCACCGAGGAGATTCTCGGTGGCCGCGGTCGTATCAGGATCCGGCCGGGACGGCGGTGTTCAGTCGGCCGAGCCGGTCTGCCAGACCTCCCATGGCACGGACCAGTCGCCGTTCTGCCAGACCTCCAGCTCGGGCCCGCCGGTGCCGCGGACCTCGACGACGTCCCCGGTGACCGCCTGGTCGAAGTACCACTTCGCGTCAGCGGGGGAGAGGTTGAGGCAGCCGTGCGAGGTGTTGGTGTTGCCCTGGGCCCACATCGACGACTCCAGGGCGTGGAAGTAGATCCCGTCGTTGGAGATGCGCACGCCGTGGTCGACGGTGACCCGGTAGCCGGCGGACAGGGGCAGGCCGTAGGTCGTGGAGTCCATCAACACCGAGCTGGACTTGTCCAGGACGGTGTAGGTCCCCGGCTGGGTCCAGAAATGCATGGTCACGCCGCCGTACGTGGCCCAGCCGCCCTTGCCCATGGAGGTGGGCATGGTCTTGAGCAGTTCGCCGTTGCGGTACACGGAGACCGTCTTGGTCGCGTCGTCGGCGATCGCGATGCGCCGGTCGCCGATAGTGAAGTCGGCTTCCGCGCCGGCACCGCCCCACTGGTCGCCACCGAGGTCGCGCCCCTCGGTGTCGAGTTCGACCCGCACTCGGGTGCCGGTCTCGTAGTAGTCCTTCGGACGCCAGTGTGCCGAGGAGTCGTCGGCCCAGAACCAGTTGCCCTCCACCTCGGGCGAGGTGGTGACCTTCATGTGTTTCTCAGCTTCTTCGCGGTCAGCGATGGGCTGGTCGAACTTCGCCACGATGACGATTCCGACGCCGTACTCACGGTCCGACTGCAGGGTCCCGCCTCCGGTCGTGGTCAGGGTCGGGGTCACGACGGCCGCCGGGTCGGCCATGCTGAACGTCCGTGTGTCCGTCCTGGTCCCGCCGACCGCACCCTCGTAGGTGATCTCCAGGGTGTAGGTGCGCCCGAACCCGAGTGTGACGGCCGGCTCCCACTCCGATCCGTCACGCGAGATTTCGCCCTCGATCTGCTTGCCGGCGTCGTTGGTGAGCACCGCGTTCGTGATGGTGCCGTTCTCGACGGTGGCCCGGACGCCGTCGACCACGGCGACGTCAGTGGCGCCGTCGGCGGGGACGACCTCCAGTGCCGCCGGGGCGGGCGCCTGCGCACTGGGCTCGGTGGGGGTCGTCTCCCCGGCGGAGCCCGTGGGCACCGGGATGGTGCACCCGGCGACGACGAGGATCAGCGCGAGCAGTCCGGCGAGCAGGGCGAGGGGGCCCGTCACCGCCGGAAGAGAGGGGGTTTCAGACCTGGACAGGGACATGCATCAACTCCGAAGCGACAAGCGTGGGGCAGCCGGTGAATCACGGCTTATGTCGACATGATGCACTCCGTGTCCGACACGGAGCGAATCCGAAACGGCCGGCCGCCCACTCGTTGTGGAGTTGTGACCGTCGTGGGGCCCGCGCGATGGCGGAAGCCGGTCGGCGGGGATGCGTTCGGACGGGTACAACGGAGGCCATGAGTATCGATCGACCAGTGACCATCATCGGCGGCCACGGCAAGGTCGCCCTCCGCACGGCCCGGATCCTGTCGGACGCGGGCGCGGAGGTGCGCTCGGTGATCCGCAACCCGGACCACGCCGACGACATCCGGGCGGCGGGCGCCACCCCCGTGGTGGCGGACGTCGAGAAGCTCGACGTCGAGGGCCTCCGCGAGGTCGTCCGCGGCAGCGGCTCCGTCGTCTGGTCCGCCGGCGCGGGCGGCGGCAATCCCGACCGCACCTACGCGGTAGACCGCGACGCGGCGATCCGCTCGATGGACGCGAGCGTCGCCGAGGGCGTGGAGCGCTACGTCATGGTGTCCTACGACGGCGCCGGACCCGATCACGGCGTGCCGGAGGACAACGCGTTCTTCCCGTACGCCGAGGCCAAGGCGGCGGCCGACGCCCACCTGCGCGAGTCCGATCTGCAGTGGACCATTCTGGGGCCCGGCGCGCTGACCGACGAGCCCGGTGGCGAGACGATCGGGATGGGAGCGGACAAGCGCGAGGACCGGGCGACCAGTCGGGACACGGTCGCCGAGGTCGTCGCCGCCGTCCTGCGCCGGCCCGACACCGTCCGCCGCACCATCGAGTTCTCCGACGGGGACACCCCGATCGGCGAGGCCCTGACGAGGGACTAGCGCCGCGTTATCCTCACCGGATGAGGATCCTGGTGGGAGGTTCGTGGATCACCGTGATCTGCGCACTGCTCACCGCGTCGTGGAGCGTCCCGCAGTACATCATCACAGACACCGTCACGCTCAACTCCCATCCGTTGTTCGTGGTGCTGTTCTTGTTCCCGGCGCAGATCGGCGTGCCGGTGTGCCTGTTGGTGGCGCTCAACTCGCTGCTGATGGGCCTCCGTCGTCAGCTCACCACGATGCCGCGGCGGTTCCTCGCGGGAGGCCAGCTCGTGACGGTCATCCTGCTGGGGATCTGCGCGGCACTGCTGATCTCGCCCACCGCATTCGGTCGGGAGTTCATCGTCATGGCGCTGGCGTTCCAGGTGGGCCAGGTGCTGGTCGCGTTCGGGCTGGTCCTGCACCTGCTCCGCCGGCGTCGTCATCGCCGTGCGGCGGAGGGCGCCGGCGTCGGCTGAAACGTCCGGCGCGCGCGTCGGCTGAACCCTCCGGCGCGCGCGTCGGCTGAGCCGAGCGGGGCACGCGCGCAGTGGTGGGCTGACACTATGGATCGCATGCGTGCCATCCACATCTCCAGCCATGACGGACCCGCCGCCCTCGAGGTGGTCGATCTTCCTGAGTCGGAGCCCGGCGCGGTCCTGATCGACGTCCACGCCGCCGGCGTGACGTTCCCCGAGGTGCTCCAGACCCGTGGCAGGTACCAGATCTCGCCGCCTCTGCCCTTCATCCCGGGCTCGGAGGTCGCGGGCGTGGTGCGGTCCGCGCCCGAGGGATCGGGATTCGCCGCGGGGGACCGCGTGTGCGCGTTCCCCGGTCTGGGTGGCTTCGCCGAGGTTGTGGCGACCGAGCCGTCCCAGGTGTTCCACCTGCCGGAGAACCTCAGCTTCGTCCAGGGCGCGTCGATCCCGATGAACGTGCTCACCGTCCACTTCGCGCTGGCCCACCGCGGTCGGCTGCAGCCGGGCGAGACGGTGCTCGTGCACGGCGCGGGCGGCGGGATCGGTATCGCCGCCACCCAGTTCGCCACCGCCCTGGGTGCCCGCGTCATCGCGGTGGCCTCCACCGAGGAGAAGCGGGAGCTCGCTCGCAAGGCCGGCGCGACCGATGTCATCGCGCCGGAGGGGTTCAAGGACGCCGTGAAGGAGCTCACGGGCGGTCAGGGCGTCGACATCGTCGTCGACCCCGTAGGCGGTGACCGGTTCACCGACTCCATCCGCGCGCTGGGCCAGGAGGGGCGGATCCTCGTCATCGGCTTCACGGCAGGCGAGATCCCCACGGTCAAGGTCAACCGCCTGCTGCTGGGTAACAAGAGCGCGGTGGGCGTCGGCTGGGGCGAGTACTGGATGTCCAACCCCGGCTACCTGCAGAAGCAGTGGGCCGAGGTCGAGCCGCTGCTGGCCTCGGGCCGGCTCGACCCTCTCGTCGGTGCGGAGTTCCCGCTCGAGAACGCCGCCGAGGCGCTCGAGCTCATGGACGGCCGCGGCGCGGTGGGCAAGATCGTCCTGACCACCGGCCGCTGACCCGGGCCCGCGTCGCGGCGGCCGGGTGCTGCGCCGGGCGGCGTCAGCGCGCCAGGGCCCGCAACCGCCGCCCGGCCTCCGCGAGCACCTCGGGTCGCTTGCAGAACGCGAACCGCACCAGGTGCGACCAGTCGTCGGTGAACGCGTCGGTGAACGGCGCGAACGGCACCGCCGCCACCCCGACCTTCTCGGGCAGCTCGAGGCACCACGCCGCCGCGTCGGTCACCCCGAGCGGGCCCGGGTCGGCGGTCAGGAAGTAGGTGCCCTGCGCGACGACGAGGTCGAACCCGACTCCCGTGAGGATCCCCGCCAGCTCGTCCCGCCGGTCCTGCATGTCCTTCCGGAGCGTCGCGATCCATTCCTGCTCGTGGCGCAGCGCGTGCGCGACCGCCGGCTGTAGCGGCGAGGCGACGGTGAAGCTCATGTACTGACGCGCGGTGCGCGCCCCCTCGACGAGATGCGCCGGCCCGGTGAGCCACCCGATCTTCCAGCCCGTGCAGTTGAGCAGCTTCCCCGCGCTGGAGATCCGCAGCGTCCGCTCCGCCATCCCGGGCAGCGTGGCGATCGAGACGTGTTCGACCCCGTCGTAGGTGAGGTGGGAGTACACCTCGTCGGAGATCGCGATCGCGTCGAACTCGCGGCACAGGGCCGCGATCTCCTCGAGGTCCTCACGCGGCAGCACGGCGCCCGTGGGATTGTGCGGCGTGTTGACCAGCACGGCCCGCGTCCGCGGCGAGAACGCGTCCCGCAGCGAGTCCACATCGAGTCGGATATGGCCGCCCGAGCGGATCAACCGCGCGGCGCGACGAGTGGCCCCGGCCATCGCCACCGCGGCCACGTAGGAGTCGTAATACGGCTCGATGACGACCACCTCGTCGTCGTACTCCACCAGGCCCACCACCGCGGCGGCGATGGCCTCCGTCGCGCCGACCGTCACCAACGTCTCGGTGTCCGGATCGTGCACCAGGCCGGTGCGCGCCGTCTCGTCGGCGACGATCGCGTGACGCAGCTCGGGGATCCCCGACCCGGGAGGGTACTGGTTGTGGCCGTCGCGAAGCGCCCGCACCGCCGCCTCGATCATCGACTCCGGCCCGTCCGTGTCCGGGAAGCCCTGGCCCAGGTTGATCGCGTCGAACTGCGTTGCCAGGCGCGAGACCTCGGTGAAGATCGTCGTGGCGTGGGGCGCGAGTCTGCGGACCGTCATGGGGGAAGCCTAGGTGTGTTGACGGCGCCGGTGGCCGCGGGCCGGGCCGATACGATGGGCGGCATGTCCGAGCCCTTCTCCGCCGCCCCCGCTCCGATCGGTACCTCCCCCGCCCGTGCCAGCGGTGCCCGCTCCACCACGGTCGGCCCGTGCACGCAGCGCCGGGCCGTGCTGGCGGCCCTGCCCGGGATCATCCTGCTGCCGGGCATCGCCTCCGCGTGCGGGATGACCGAGCCGGCCCAGCCGCCGTCGACCGTGCAGCAGACCACCACGGTGGCCGCGACCACCATCCCGGCCGCCGAGATCCCCGTCGGCACGGCCAAGCAGTTCAAGGTCGGCGACTCGACGGTCATCGTGGCCCAGCCCACCGAGGGCGAGTTCGTCGCCTACTCGGCGCGCTGCACCCACCAGGGCGGTGTCGTGCAGGTGATCGAGGGCATGACGCTGCGCTGTCCGCTCCACGGCGCCGAGTACGACGCCACCGACGGCCGCAACACGCTCGCCCCCGCGCCGCGTCCACTCGACGTCGTGCCGGTCAGCGAGTCCGGCGGACAGCTCGCCCTCGGCTGACGCTGACTGGAGCCGGTCGACGCCGGCCTACGACCCCGCGGCTTGCGGTGCATCCCGGGGCGGGGCGCGGCGCGGCCCCGACGCGGGTTGCGGCGCGGCCGCGTTCAGGGGTACAACAGGAACACGTTCTCAGGGCGGGGTGAAACTCCCCACCGGCGGTGATGTCGTCGACCCCATGGTCGGCGGCGAGCCCGCGAGCGCCCCGCACGCGCGGGGGTCAGCAGACCCGGTGTGATCCCGGGGCCGACGGTCATAGTCCGGATGGAAGAGAACCTCGCGTCACCCGATGCGGACCCGGCCGGCGACGGTCGTGGCCGGGCGGGCGTCGTGGCACAAGCCCTGGGCCGTCTGTGTAGAGCCCGTGAAAGGGGCACACGATGAGCCTCCTCGTCTCCTTCCTCGACGCGCAACTGGTGATCGGCGGAGTCCCGATCCTGTGGCGCGAGATCATCGGCAACGTCTTCGGCCTGGCCGCCGCGATCGGTGGCATGCGCCGCGTGGTGTGGGCGTGGCCGGTGGGGATCGTCGGCAACCTCACCCTGCTCACCGTCTTCCTCGGCGGCGTCTTCCACACCCCGCAGGACGTCGACCTCTACGGCCAGGCCGGCCGGCAGGTGATGTTCCTCGCGGTGGGCGTGTACGGCTGGTGGCAGTGGTCGCGGACGCGGCGGGCCAACGCGACCGCTGCTGCCGCGGCGGCCGCCCACGGTGGGCCCGTCGCTGACGCGCCCGCGGTACGACCGCACTGGGCGACGGGCCGTCAGAGGGCCGGGCTCGTGGTGGGGATGCTCGTCGGCACGCTGCTGTTCGGCTGGATCTTCGCGCAGCTCGGCTCGTGGGGCCCGTGGGCGGACGCGTGGATCTTCACCGGCTCGATCCTCGCGACCTACGGCATGGCCCGCGGCTGGACGGAGTTCTGGCTGTTGTGGATCGCGGTCGACGTCGTGGGCGTTCCGCTGCTGCTCAAGGCCGGCTACTACCCGTCGGCGGCGTTGTACCTCGTGTACGCGGCGTTCGTCATCTGGGGGTTCGTGGTGTGGTGGCGCGTCGACCTGGCGGAGCGAGCGGCGGCGGCCACGGCCGTCGGGAGGACGGAGTCGCTGGCGGAGCCGCAGCGGGCGTAGTTCCGCTGCCGGGTACGCACCGCTGCGTCGATCCGCCCTCCGATTCGCGACTTGCCCTCCGATTCACGATTCGCCCTCCGGAGTACGCTCCGCGCTAGGAACTCCGCGGGCGGATCGTAATTCGAGGGGCCGATCGCAATTCGAGGGGCCGATCGTGGCCCGAGGTGCGGATCGCGAGCCCCGCGAACACCGAGCCCGACACCAGCGCTCCGGCCGTGGGTTCGGGAGTGCCCGCCCTTTCACGTCGCGCCACCTATCCGATTTCACGCCGCCTAAGGGGTCCGATAGGTGTCGCGTGATCAGATAGGTGGCGTTCGCAGGGGCAGTCACAAACCGCCGCTCACCGCCGCTGTCAGCGCGAACGGCCCCGCGGACGGCCCTCGTGGACGGCCCCGCCGCGAACGACCCCCGCGGACGCCGAACTCGCGCGCGCCGTCAGTCGGCCCAGCGCCGCGCGTGCAGCAGGACGTCGATCGCGGTGGCCTTGCCGGCCGGCCGCAGGTCGTGTCGCAGGGAGATCACCTCGAGGCCCTCGGCACCGCGGGCGAGGTCGGCGACTCCGGGCAGGAGAGTCGGGTCCTGGGGCCCGCCGACACCGCGGCGGAGGTTCTCGGCGGCGTGGCCCAGGTAGACGAGGTGCCCGCCGGGCCGCAGCCAGGTGCCGGCGTCGCGGAGCACGGCGTCGAGTTCCGGCAGGTCGAGGTGGAGGAAGCCCACCACGACGAGGTCGACCGGCTCCGCGGGTGACCAGGTCCGCGCGTCGCCGACCACCCAGTCGACGCTGCCGCTGCGCCCCTCGTCGGAGTCCTTCGCCCGGGCCTGCTCGATCGCGACCTCGGAGAAGTCCACGGCCTGCACCCGCCAGCCGTGCGCGGCGAGCCAGCGCGCGTGCCGCCCGTCACCGCACGCGAGGTCGACGGCGGTGCCCACTCCGAGGCCGGCGTCCTCCGCGGCCGTGACCTCCGCGACGATCCGGGCGGCCGGGGTGGTCCCCCAGGCATCGGGCTGCGCGAGGTAACGGGCGTTCCATGCGGAGGCGTCCACGGGCGGTGGTCCTTTCGGTCGAGTGTGGGAGAGGTCGAGTACGGGAGAGGTCGGGTGGGGCGGACAGGAGGGAGGGCGACTACGACCCGCGCACGTCGCGCATCGGCGGCCGCTCACCGGGGTCGACGCGGACGGTCTGGGCGCGGAAGCCCCCGTCGTCGGGATCGCGCCGGTGCAGGGTCAGGGTGTCGCCGGGGGCGTCGGCGCCGGTCACGCGTCCGTGTCGCCGCAGTCGGCTCAGCATCGCCAGGTGCTGGTGCATGGCCATCACGGCCAGCGCGGAGTCGGGGGAGTTGCGGTGCACCCGTCGCCCCAGGTCCACCTGGGCGAGTGCGTCGAGGCCGTACGCCTCATAGAGGTCCACGAGAATGCCGAGGTCGACGCCGTACGCGCCGGCGAAGGGGATGGACTCGAGCGCCTCGCGCGTCCCCGCGTACTCGCCGGCGAGCGGCTGGACGAATCCGCCGAGGTCGGGCCAGTGGGTGGCGATGAGGGGCCGGGCGACGAGTTCGGTGACGCGGCCGCCGCCGGCGGGCAGGACGGTGCGGCCGTCGTCGAGGGGCCGGTCGTAGGCGCCCTTGCTGAACACGACGCCGGGTTCGGTGAGCAGCGGCCCCAGCAGTCCGGTCGCGAACGCGGGGTCGAAGTCGCGCAGGTCGGAGTCGAGGAACGCGACGATGTCACCGTCGGTGGCGGCGAGCGATTTCCACAGCGCCTCGCCCTTGCCGGGCACGTCGCCCAGGGCGGGGAGGATCTCACCCTGGGCCACGACGCGGGCGCCGGCGGCGCGCGCCACCTGTGCGGTGGCGTCGGTGGAGTGGGAGTCGACGACGACGAGCTCGTCGATCAACGGCACGCCCCGCACGAGCTCGGAATGCAGGGCGGCGACGATCGCGCCGACGGTCGACTGCTCGTCGCGGGCGGGCAGCACGACCGAGATGCGGCGGCCCGCCTTGGCCGCGACGAGGTCGCCGGGGCGGAAGTCGGCCGCGCGGTAGGTTCGTCGCGCCGACCAGGCACGAACCGGGTCCGCCCGGTCGGCGAGGGTCGTCCGCGAATGCTCGGTCACGTCCGCGATCCTGCCAGAGCCGGGGACGTGGTGGTCTCGAGCGCCGGGCCCGGGTGGGAGCGGTGTGCCACGATGCACATATGGACTTCTCCCCGTCGCCGCGCGCCGCCGAGCTCACCGCCGCGGTCCGCGAGTTCATCGACGCCCACATCGCCCCGGTCGAACCGGACATCCACGCCGACATCGCCCGGCGCCGTCTGTCCGGGCGGGACCCGTGGGCGGTGGACCCCCGGGTCGGGGAGTTGCAGGCGCTCGCGCGCGAGCAGGGGCTGTGGAACCTCTTCCTGCCGGCCGGCCACGAGCGTCCCTACGCGGAGCGCTACGGCACCCGCGGCGGCACGGGCCTGACCAACACGGACTACGCCCCGGTCGCGGAGGAGATGGGCAGCTCGTTCCTGGCCCCGCTGGTGTTCAACTGCAACGCCCCGGACACGGGGAACATGGAGGTCCTGCTCAAGTACGGTTCGCAGGAGCAGAAGGACCGCTGGCTGGACCCGCTTCTGGCCGGGGAGATCCGCAGCGCGTTCCTCATGACCGAGCCCGCAGTGGCCTCCTCCGACGCCTCGAACATGGCCGCCACCGCGCGGATAGAGGGGGACGAGGTGGTGCTCGACGGTCGCAAGTGGTGGTCCACGGGCGTCGGTCATCCCGACTGCGAGGTGGGCATCTTCATGGGCGTGTCCGACCCGGACGCGCACCGCTACCTGCGGCACTCGATGGTGCTCGTGCCCATGGACGCCCCCGGCGTGACGGTGGAGCGGATGCTCACCGCGCAGGGCGTCCACGACGAGCCGCTCGGCCACGGCGAGGTGACGCTCACCGGTGTGCGGCTGCCGGTGTCGAACATCATCGCCGGCCCCGGCCGGGCCGCGGAGATCGCGCAGGGCCGCCTGGGCCCGGGCCGCATCCACCACTGCATGCGGCTCATCGGGCTGGCCGAGATGGCGCTGGATCTGGCGTGCCGCCGCGCCTCCGAGCGGGTGGCGTTCGGCAAGCCGATCGTCAACCTCGGCGGCAACCGCGAGCGCCTGGCGGGGGCCCGCATCGCGATCGACCAGGCCCGCCTGCTCGTCCAGCACGCCGCCTGGAAGCTCGACGCCGAGGGGCAGGCGGCGGTCGAGGTCAGCGCGATCAAGGCCGCGGTCCCGAAGATGGCGCAGGAGGTCATCGACATGTCGCTGCAGCTGCACGGCGGCGGCGGGATGAGCGACGACTTCCCGCTGGCCGGGGCGTACGCCACCGCGCGGTCGCTGCGACTGGCCGACGGCCCGGACGAGGTCCACCTCGCCGTCGTCGCCCGCGCCATGCTCGCCCCCTACCGTGACGCCGCCGCGGCCCGGACCACCGCCGACGCCGGGTCCGACCGGTGAGCCCGCGGGACGGTATGCCCGACGACGACGCCGCCCTGCGCCGCCGCGTCCCCGGCACCGGCGCGGTGCGCGCCGAGGACGCCTTCGACGTGGAGGCCGTCGCCGCGTGGTTGCGGTCGATCACCCCCGACGACCCGGACGTGCTCGCCGGCGTGGACCTGGGCGACGACGACGAGCCGGTCCTCCCGGAGGTCCGCCAGTACACCGGTGGCGCGTCGAACCTCACCTACCTGCTGCGCTACCCCGGCGCGGACCTGGTCCTGCGGCGACCGCCGGCGGGGACCAAGGCCCGGGGCGCGCACGACATGAGGCGCGAGTACCGCGTCCAGTCGGCGCTGCGGCCGGTCTACCCGCTGGTCACGCGCATGGTCGGGTTCTGCGACGACCACTCGGTCATCGGCTCGGACTTCTACGTCATGGAACGCATGGCGGGCACCATCCTGCGCAAGAACCTGCCCCGCGACCTGCGCCTCGACCGGGTCACGACCCGGCGCCTGAGCGAGTCGGCCGTGGACGCGCTGGTGGACCTGCACGCGGTGGACGTCGCCGCCGCCGGACTGGAGGACCTCGACCGCGGCGAGGGATACGTGCGCCGCCAGGTTGAGGGCTGGTCCGCCCGCTACCGCCGCGCCCGCACCCCGGACGTCCCGGACTTCGCGCCGGTCATGAAGTGGCTGCACGCGAACCAGCCCGAGGACGTCGGCCACTGCCTCGTCCACAACGACTTCCGGTTCGACAATCTCGTCCTGGACCCCGACGACGTCACCCGGGTGATCGGGGTCCTGGACTGGGAGATGGCCACCGTGGGCGACCCGCTCATGGACCTGGGCGGCGCGCTGGCGTACTGGGTCCAGGATGACGACGGCCCGCTGTTCAAGGCCTTCCGTCGCCAGCCCACGAACGCGCCGGGGATGCTCACCCGGCGGCAGGTCGTCGAGCGCTACGCGCGCCGCGCCGGCCTGGACATCACCGACGAGCAGTGGCGCTTCTACGAGGTGTTCGGCCTGTTCCGGCTCGCGGTGATCGCCCAGCAGATCAACCACCGCTACTACCACGGGCAGACCACCAACCCGGCCTTCCGCGCGTTCCGCCCCGGGGTGGCGTTCCTCGAGCAGCGCTGCCTGCGCCTCATCCGCACCGGCGACGGACGCCTGTCACCCACGCGGATCTCACCGAAGGATGTGATCCCGGAGTTGCTCGGCGTGCCCCGGGTGGCGCTGCCGCTTCTCGCCGGCGGCGTCCACGACGCCCGCGGCAGGGTCACCGGCGTCCTCGGCGGACTCCCCGTCATCGGCGGTCTGGTCCGCGGCGCGGGGGGTGAGCGCTGATGGGCGCCATCCACCTCGTCCGCCACGGGCAGGCGTCGTTCGGCAGCGGCGACTACGACCGGCTGTCCGAGACCGGGCACCTGCAGGCGCGCCTGGCCGGCGAGGACATGGCCGCCCGCGGCCTGCGGCCCGACGTGGTCGTGCACGGCGGCATGCGGCGCCAGCGCGAGACCGCGGAGGGCCTGCTCGAGGGCCTGCGCGCACACGGCGCCGTCGACTGCCCCGTCGAGGTCGACGAGCGGTGGGCGGAGTACGACGCCGACGCCGTCCTGGAGGCCGCGCGCGTGGCCGGCCTGTCCGCCGAGCACGGGACCCTCGACTCGGCGGGCTCCTCCGACGAGGCCAAGCAGGCCTTCCAGCGGGAGCTCGACGCGGCGTTGGGTCACTGGTCGGGGCTCGAGGCGTTCGCCCGGTACCGCGCCGACGCCGAGGCCGCCCTCGCCGACGCCGCCGCCCGCTCCGGCAGCGGAAGGACGACCCTCGTCGTGTCGTCGGCCGGAACCATCTCACTGGCCGTGGCGACCCTGCTGGCCGACCCGGAGGGCGTCGTCGGGTTGTGGACCCGACTGCAGCGTGTGACGGTGAACACCGGCACGGCCCGTGTCGTGGTGGGTCGGGGCGGAATGACCTGCATCGCGGTCAACGAGCACCAGCACCTCGAACGGGCGGCCGGACCGGATGACCCGCGTCGCCTGATCACCCTCCGGTGAGCGCGCAGCGGGACACGACCTCAGGAGAGACGCCCGATGCCCACGTTCCGACGCGGTCACACGACGATCGCTTACACCGACACCGGCGCGCCCGCCGGTCGTGAGGACGCCCCCGTGGTGTTGTTCGCCCACGGTCTGCTGTTCTCCGGCTGGATGTTCCACCCCCAGATCGCCCGCCTGCGGGACCGCTACCGCTGCGTGACGATCGACTTCCGCGGGCAGGGCAACTCGCCGCGCGCCCTCGGCGGGTATGACATGGACACCCTCACGGTGGACGTCGCCGAGCTGCTGCGGCACCTGCAGATCCCGGTGGTCAACTTCGTGGGGCTGTCCATGGGCGGCTTCGTGGGCATCCGGTTGGCCGCCCGCAATCCCGAGACCGTGCACACCCTCACCCTCATGGACACCGCCGCCACCGCCGAGGAACCGGCCAACCGCCGCAAGTACCGGACCCTGTCGGCGGTGTACCGCGTCGCCGGCATCCGCCCCGTCCGGTTGCGGGTAGCGCCGATCATGCTCGCCGACGCCAACCTCGACGCGCCCTGGGTCGACGAGTGGATGGCGATGCTCGAGCGCACCGACCGGGCCGGACTCGTCAAGGCGATCGAGTCGGTCGCCGATCGGGACCCGTGCGAGGACGAGGCGATCCGGATCATCGCGCCCACGCTGGTCGTGGTGGGCGCCGAGGACGCGGCCACGCCGCCGGAGAAGTCCCGCCGGCTGGTCGAGCTGATCGCGGACTCGCGGTACCGCGAGATACCCGGGGCCGGGCATTCGCCCACCCTGGAACGCCCCGACGAGGTCACCGCCATCCTCGAGGCGTTCCTCTCCGAATACGGCGTGTGAAGACAGGGGAATCGATGCGAGCGGGGCGCTCTGCCGCGGAGATGTCAGGGTCGGCGGGAGGGTGGGTGGGCGTCGTCACCGGTCGGGTCTCCGCCTGGGTGACGCTGGTGGCGGTTCTGCTGGTGAGCGGGGCGGTGTTCGCGTTCGCCTCGTCGGAGAGCTCGTCCGAGGCGCCGCGGACCCTGCCCGACGACTCCGAGGCCGCGCTCGTCTCCGAGATCCAGCGGGAGTTCCCCGACTCCGGCTCGGTGCCCGCGGTCCTCGTGGTGACCCGCGAGGACGGCGCGGAGCTCGGCCCGCAGGGCATCGCCGCCGCGGTCGGCGCCGGTGAGCGCATGTCCGAGGTCGTGGGGACCCCGCCGCAGGGTCCGATCCCGTCGGACGACGGGGCCGCCGCTCTGGTGCTCGTGCCCGTCGACGCGTCGCTCATCTCCGGCGGCGAGGGGCGTGAGCTCGTCGCGGAGATGCGCTCCGTCGTCGTCGCGGGGCTCGACGACGGTCTGAGCGCGCAGCTCACCGGCGGCCCCGCGTTCGCCGCGGACACGGCCGCCGCGTTCGAGGGCGCCGACTTCCGGCTCCTGGCCGCCACCGCTCTGGTCGTCGCGGTGCTGCTCATCATCACCTACCGCTCGCCGGTCCTGTGGCTGGTTCCGCTGCTCATCATCGGCGTCGCCGACCGGGTCGCGGCTCTGCTCGTCTCGTCGGTCGGCGAGGCCGCGGGCGTCACCGTCGACGCCTCGACCTCCGGCATCGTCTCCGTCCTCGTCTTCGGCGCGGGCACCAATTACGCCCTGCTGCTGGTCTCCCGCTACCGCGAGGAACTGCGCAGGACCCGGGACCGCCGCACCGCACTCCGCGACGCCTACCGCGGCGCGGTCCCGGCCGTCCTCGCCAGCAACATCACGGTCGTCCTCGCCCTGCTCACCCTGCTGCTGGCGACCCTGCCCAACTACCGCTCGCTCGGCCTGTCCGCGGCGGTCGGCCTTCTCGTCGCGCTGGTCTACGCGCTCGTCGCGCTGCCCGCCGCCCTCGCGGTGTGCGGCCGCGGCCTGTTCTGGCCGTTCATCCCGCGCCCGGGCCGGCACCACGGTCGCCACGAGGCGGGTTCGGAGCCCGCCACGCCCGAGGGCTTCGACGAGGAGGTGCCCCCCGGGGTCTGGGGCCGCATCGCCGCACGCGTCGTGAAGCGCCCGGTCACGGTGCTGGTGTCCTGCGTTCTGCTGCTGGCGGTCCTCGCGCTGGGCCTGGTCGGCACCCGCGTCGGCCTGAGCCAGACCGAGCAGTTCCGCACCGCGTCCGAGTCCGCCGCCGGTCTGGAGACCGCGGCCGAGCACTTCCCGGCCGGTGTCACCGACCCGGTCACCGTCCTCACCCGCACCGGGACCGAGGCCGGGGTCGCGGAGGCCGCCCGGGGCGTCGAGGGCGTCGTCTCCGCCCGACCCGCCGGGGAATCGGGAACCGGGTGGAGCCGCGTCACCGTCGTGCTCGACGCCGCCCCCGCCACCGACCGGTCCGAGGACAGCGTGGTCGCCCTGCGCGAGGCGGTCGACACGGTGTCGGGCTCGGACGCACTCGTCGGCGGGTCGGTGGCCGAGGCCGTCGACACCTCCGAGGGCAACATTCGCGACCTGACCCTCATCGCGCCGCTCATCCTGCTCGTGGTGTTCCTGGTCCTCATCCTGGTCCTGCGGTCGTTCGTCGCGCCGCTGCTGGTCCTCACCGCGACCGCGCTGTCGTCCGTCGCCGCGCTCGGGCTCGGCACGTTCGTCACCACCCAGATCCTGAGCTTCCCGGGCCTCGACGTCGCGGTGCCGCTGTACAGCTTCCTGTTCCTCGTGGCCCTCGGCGTGGACTACTCGATCTTCCTCACCATCCGGGCCCGCGAGGAGGCCGGCACCCACGCCACCCGCGAGGCGATGGTCCGCGCCGTCGCCCTCACCGGCGGGGTCATCACCTCGGCCGGCATCGTGCTCGCCTCGGTGTTCGTGGTGCTCGGCGTCCTGCCGCTCATCGTGCTCACCCAGGTCGGCGTGATCGTCGCCCTCGGCGTGCTGCTCGACACCTTCATCGTCCGCACCCTGGTCGTCCCGGCGCTGTTCACCCTCGTCGGGGACAAGGTCTGGTGGCCGGGCGATCCGCGCGGCGGGCACCGCCGCGTCGCCGGCGCCGACCACACCGCCGACGGCACCGGAACCACCGGCCCCGACCCGGCCGGCCCCGACTCCGACACCCCCCGCCACACAGAGGAGATCCGCGCATGAGCACCACCGCCCGCACCCACGCCCCCGCCGCCGGCGCCCACGCCCCGGCCGACCGCACCCGGCGCCCCGCCTCCCGCCGCGTCTCCCGCCCCTCCTCCCGCCTCCGTGGGCTCGTGACCGCGCTGGCCGTGGCCCCGCTGCTCGCGGCGGGCCTCGGCGCCGCCCCGGCGGCGGGCGCGCAGGACCTCACCGACGGCGGCCGCCTCGGCGGCGGGTCCTCGCAGCTGCTGCCCGACGGCGTGGCCCTCGGATCCCTCGGCGGCCCCGAGCTCTCGCAGGTCGAGTCGGTCGACCTCGAGCGCTACGCGGGGGAGTGGTTCCAGGTCGCCGCGATCCCGCAGCCGTACACCCTGCAGTGCACCAACGACACCCGCGCCGAGTACGCGGTCACCGCGCCCGGCACGGTCTCGGTCCGCAACAGCTGCGGCTCGGCGATCAGCTCGGACTCGGTGATCGAGGGCGAGGCGAAGGTCCGCGACACGGACACGAACGCCTCCCTGCGGGTGAACTTCCCGATGGTCCCGTTCCAGGACGAGGCCGGACCCGTCAACTACCGGATCACCTACCTCGCCGACGACTACTCGCTGGCGATCGTCGGCGATCCCACCCGCTCGTCGGGCTTCGTCCTCAGCCGCGAGCCCGCGCTCGACGCCGGGCAGTGGGCCACGGTGCGCGACGTCATCGAGGACCGCGGCTGGTGGTCCTGCGCGTTCCTCACCGTCCCGATGGCCGGTGGGCGGGGCGACGCCTCCCCGCTGTGCCTCCTGCCCTGACGCAGACGACCCACATCGACACGGATGAGTGACCGATGAGCATCGACCTGACCTGCACGGTCGCCGCGACGCCCGGGGAGGCGTGGCGCTACTTCGCCTCCCCGGGTGCGTTCCGCCGACTGTCCCCGCCGTTCATGCCGCTGCGTCCGGTCCGGGAGGCGGCGTCCCTGCGGGACGGCCTCGCGGTGCTCGAGCCGCGCACGGCCCTGCCCGGCCCGCTGGGCAGGCGCTTCGGTCCCCGGTGGCACGCCCGGCACGATCCCGCCGGCTACGTGGAGGGGGAGCGCTTCGTCGACCGCTGCGTGTCGCAGCCCTACGCCGCCGCGACCGGCTGGGTCCACACGCACACCGTCACCGCCGCTCCGGACGGTGAAGCGCTCCTCGGCGACCGGGTCGAGGCCCGCGTCCCCGGCGGGGCCCTCGCCCCCGTGTTCGCCTACCGGTACCGGCAGATGGCCGCCGACCTGGCCGCGATCGACCGCCACCGCGGCGCGCCGGTGACGGTCGCCGTGACCGGTGCCTCCGGACTGGTGGGCACGGCCCTGACGGCCCTGCTCGGCGTGGCCGGCCACCGCGTCATCCGCCTGGTGCGCGGACCGGTCGGCGAGAACGACGGCGACAACGACGACGACAACGACGACGAGGGCGGCGTCGCCCGGGACGGACGCGGTGGCGGGTCGGAGCGGAGCTGGGATCCGGAGGCCCCCGCCCCGGATCTGCTCGACGGCGTGGACGTGCTGGTCCACCTGGCGGGCGCACCCATCGCGGGCCGGTTCACCGATCGTCACGTCGCACGGGTCTGCGACAGCCGCGTCGGCCCCACGCGTCGCCTCGCCGAGCTCGTCGCCGCCCGCAACGGGGCCACCGCCATGGTCTGTGCCTCGGCCATCGGCTACTACGGCCCCGACCGCGGTGACGAGCAGCTGACCGAGGACTCCGCGCCGGGGACCGGGCCGGTCGCCGACATCGTGGTCGACTGGGAACGCGACTGCGACCCCGCCCGCGAGGCCGGTGCCCGGGTCGTCTCCGTCCGCACCGGCATCGCCCTGTCCGGGGCCGGCGGGATGCTGCCTCCGCTGGCGGCCCTGACGCGCGCGGGGCTCGGTGGCCGTATCGGCTCCGGCCGACAGTGGATGTCGTGGATCTCGTTGGACGACCTCACCGACATCTACCTGCGCGCGATCGTCGACCCCACGATGTCGGGGGCGGTCAACGGCACGGCCCCCGAGCCGGTGACGAACGCCGAGTTCACCCGCGTCCTGGGTTCGGTCCTGCGCCGCCCCACTCTCGTCCCCGTCCCGGGGTGGGCGCCGGCCGTCCTGCTCGGTGAGCGCGGGGCCGACGAACTGGCCCTGGCCGATCAGCGGATCCTGCCGCGGACGCTCACGGACGCCGGTCACCACTTCCGGCATCGCACGCTGCGCGCGGCGTTCGCGCACGAACTGGGCGCGGAGGAGGTCCCGGCCGCGCTGTAGCGAGGTGCCGACCGCGCTGTAGCGTCAGCGCTGCAGGATCATGGGCACGAGCACCCGGCGCGCCAGCGCCCGGATCTGCTCCTCGGAGTCCACGACGGGCGGGCCGTCCGGCATCACCACGAGCGAGTGCAGGAAGCGGCCGACCACGGAGGCGACCTCGAGCGAGAGCTGCTCGGCCTCGTCGGGCTCCATGTGGCGCGTGTGGACGTCGGCGTTCCACGTGCTGCGCACGAACTGCGCGAGCATCTCGATGATCGTCTCGAGCACCGAATCCGACTGACCGGCGAGCATCGCCATGGCCTCGACCTTGTCGCTCTCGATCATCCGACGCAGCAACTCGTTCTGGCGGATGTCGAAGACGGTGCCCACGAGCAGGTCCTCGACGTGCCGGACCGGGTCCCATTCGAGGGATTCGAACGGCGTGTACCGCGCGTTGACGGTCATCATGAGCCGCTGCGCCTCGTGCGCGTAGATCGCCCGCAGGATGTCGTCCCGTGGCCCCAGCCGACGGTAGAGCGTCACCCGCGTGACGCCGGCGGCCCGCGCGATGTCGTCGGTGCTGGTCCCTTTGATCCCGCGTTCGGCGAACACCGCGGACGCCGTCTCGATCAGACGGACGTCCTCGGCGTCCGGTTCCGCCTCCGGCGTCCGGACACCACCGCGGCCACTGTCACGAGTCACGCCCTCATGTTAGGACGTGAGGCCGCGGCGGCTGCCCGTAACGGGGTGTCGGGGGCCCGCCGGGGTTGTGCTATCGCGGAGGCTGATCGCCGCCGTCGACGGGATAGCCGCCCTGCTGGCCCTGGCCCCACCGCTGGTCGGGATCCGGCTGATAGGCCGGGTCGTAGCCCTGGGCGCCCTGCCCGCTCTGGTCGAAGCCGGGCTGACCGGGCGCGGCGCCCCGCGGGCCGTCGATCGCCTGGGTCTCCCGGCTCGACGGGGCGTCGGGGGCGGCGCCGCCCTCGGACTCCGGCACCATGTCGAACACGCCGGGCCTGGGCTTGTCCCGTCGCGGCTCCTCGTCCATCACGGAGGTGGCGCCCTTGGCGGCGGCCTCCGCGGCGGCCACGGAGCGGGCGATCTCCGGATCGGTCCGGGTGTCGAACCACTCGTCGGGGGCCGAGGGCAGATCCGCGTCGGTGTCGACGTCCGACGGCTCGTAGCGGAAGACCCCGTCGTCGTCCTTCTTGGCGACGGCCTTGGCGAAGGTCTCCAGGGAGTCGCCGAACTGAGACGGGATCATCCACATGGTGGCCGCGTCGCCCTTGGCCATCTCGGGCAGGTTCTGCACGTACTGGTAGGCCAGCATCTCCGGCGTCGGCTTGGAGGCCTTGACGGCGGCGTTGACCCGCGCGATCGCGGCGGCCTGCCCCTCGGCCACCAGGTAGCGGGCGGCCCGCTCACCCTGCGCGCGCAGCATGCGCGACTGCCGGTCCGCCTCGGCCGCGAGGATCGCGGCCTGCTTGTTGCCCTCGGCGTCGAGGATCGCGGCCTGCTTGGCGCCCTGCGCGGTGGTGATGGCGGCCTCGCGCTGTCCCTCGGCGGTGAGGATGGTGGCGCGCTTCTCGCGGTCCGCGCGCATCTGCTTCTCCATCGAGTCCTGGATGGAGGGCGGCGGATCGATCGAGCGCAGCTCGACCCGGGCGACGCGCAGTCCCCACCGGCCGGTCTCCGAGTCCAGCACGCCGCGGAGCTGCTTGTTGATCATGTCGCGGCTGGTGAGCGTCTGCTCCAGCGTCAGGCCGCCCACGACGTTGCGCAGGGTGGTGGTCGCGAGCTGCTCGACGGCGACGATGTAGTTGTTGATCTCGTAGACCGCCGACTTGGGGTCGGTGACCTGGAAGTAGACGACGGTGTCGATGCTCAGCGTGAGGTTGTCCTCGGTGATCATCGACTGCGGCGGGAACGTCACGACCCGCTCACGCAGGTCGACCTTTGCGCGCACGCGGTCGATGAACGGGATGATGAGCGTGAGCTGACCACTCACGGTGCGCTGGTAGCGGCCGAGCCGCTCGATGACCGCGGCCTCGGCCTGGGGGATGAGCTTGACCGAGCTCACCACCACCGAGACGATCAGGACGACGATGACGGCGAGGAAGATCAAGCCACCCATGGGTACCTCCGGTTGAGTCGTGCGTATCGGCTACTGCTGGGAGGCCGCGAACTCATAGGCCGCGCACGACGATCGCCGTGGCCCCCTCGATCTCGTGCACCAGGACCTTGTCGCCGGCCTCGAACGTCTCGCCCTCGATGAGCGGTCGTGCCGTCCAGGTGTCCCCGGCGATCTCGACCAGGCCGCCGGACGGCCCGACCGCCTCGACGACCGTGCCGCCGCGACCGGTGAAGGCGGCCGTGTTGGTGTCGTGCTCCGGCAGCGCGCTGAGCAGGCGCCGACGGACAAGCGGGCGGACGCCGACGACGAGGATGAGCGAGACGAGCGCGAACGCCAGCGCCTGACCCCACACCGGTGCGCCGAGGAAGGCGGCGGCCGAACCGCCGAGGGCGCCTCCGGCGAGCATGAGCATGAACAGCTCTCCGCCCGCCGCCTCTCCGGCGGCGAGAAGAACCGCTGCCCCGAGCCAGGCGAATCCCACGTGCATGACCCCGACCCTACCGACAACGGGCGGTCGGCAGGTGGACTCTCGGCACGCGACTACGCTCTGGGAACGTGTCGACTCTGAAGAAGTTCGCCTGGCTCTCGGTGGCCACCGCGATCGTCACCATCGCGCTCAAGGTCGGGGCGTGGTGGGTCACCGGTTCGGTCGGTCTCCTGTCCGACGCCGCCGAGTCCGTGGTCAACCTGGTGGCGGCGGCGATCGCGCTGGGGGCGATCAGCGTCTCGGAGCGACCGGCCGACGACGACCACCAGTACGGGCACTCCAAGGCGGAGTACTTCTCGGCGGGTGTCGAGGGCGCGATGATCTTCGTGGCCGCGGCGTTCATCCTGGTCGTGAGCGTGGAGCGGCTGATCAACCCGGCCCCGCTGGAGGCGCTCGGCGTCGGCCTGGCGATCTCGGT
This sequence comes from Dietzia cinnamea NBRC 102147, assembly GCF_001571065.1. Lineage (GTDB taxonomy): Bacteria > Actinomycetota > Actinomycetes > Mycobacteriales > Mycobacteriaceae > Dietzia > Dietzia cinnamea. The sequence goes on along the minus strand of NZ_BCSW01000013.1, from coordinate 14,941 downwards.
GGTCGCCGCGCTCCTCAACGGGGTCGTCGGTCTCGTGTTGGTGCGGGCGGGCATCCGCCACCGGTCACCGACCCTGAGGGCGGACGGCAAGCACCTGATCACGGACGTCATCACCTCCGTCGGCGTGGTGGTGGGCGTCGCGCTGGCGTGGGCGACCGGCTGGCAGGTCCTCGACCCGATCGTGGCGATCGGCGTGGGCCTGAACATCCTGTTCATCGGCTACCGACTGGTGCACGAGTCGGGCATGGGCCTGATGGACGCGACCCTGCCCGACGAGGACAACCGGCTGATCGAGGAGGTGCTCGAGCGGCACCGCGAGCCCGGCCGCGTCGACTTCCACGAGCTTCGGACCCGCGAGTCGGGCAAATGGCGCTTCGTCGAGTTCCACGCGCTCGTGCCGGGCCGGTGGACCGTCGAGCGCGGGCACGACCTGGTGGAGACCGTGGAGCAGGAGATCCACGCCGCCCTGCCCAACTCGCACATCACCACCCACCTCGAGCCGATCGAGGACGAGCGGGCCTACAACGACGTGCACCTGTAGAGCGCGTCGCGTGGCCCGCCCGTCGGCCGTCCGGCGCTACCCCGCCGTCTCCCGCGGCTCCGCTGCCCGCAACCCCGCCGCCTGCAGGCCCGCCGCGCGGCCGCGACGCCGGTAGTAGCTCCGGCCCACGACGTTCTGCTGGTGCCAGTAACCGCGCAGGAGAAGTGGTAACTCGGGGATCCAGAACCGCTCCTCGAGCGGCAGGACGGGCTCTCGGGTCCCGAGAGTGACGTCCGCGTAGACGATGTCGGGGCCCTCGTCGGCCCGCCGGGAGGCGAGCACCGTGCCGGAGGCGTCGACGATCTGCGTGGCGCCGACGTACTCCGTCTCGTACGGCACGGACACGGTCGTCCCGGGAGCGAGGAGGAAATCGGTGCGGAACGACCCGCAGTGCGAGGCCTGTAGGACCGGTGCGCCGAGGCGGCGGGCGAACTCCGTCGGTGCGCCTTCCGAGAGGCGGCGGTTGTACTCCGCGAGCGGGCCCAGTGCGCGGTCGGTGAGCCTGCCCCAGTTCCGCGGAACCGTCCACCAGTGCGTGCCGGTGACGGCGACACCGACGCGTCCCCGGAGTCTGCTCACGGTTCCGGTGCGGATGAGTTCCCAACAGCTCGCCACCCCCACGCCGCCCAGTGCTGTCTCGAACGCGCCGTCGTCACTGCCGTCGCGGTAGAAGTCGCCGCCGGTGTAGAAGCAGTTCTCCCACATCGTCGGCAGGTCCTTGTCGTGCGTGTGCACGGTCCCGTCGGGTTCGACCAGGTGGTAGCGGTTGTAGACCTCGTCGTCGTCGGCCACCACCATCGACCCACCGACGGTGAGGTGGTAGCGCGCGGCGAGGCGACGGAACATGTCCACCGCCACGTTCTCGCGCGGCAGGACCGCGTCGTGGACCTCCGCCCGCATCGGCAGCGGCGATGTACAGAACTCGGGCACCGCGATGAGGCGCGCGCCCCGCTCGGCGGCCTCGACGATCATCGTTTCCAGCCGGCCGAGCGTGAGGTCGACGCGACCCGGCACGCCCTCCAGCTGCACGGCCGCGGCGCGGACCACCTGACCCGACATCGGACCTCCTGTAGTGAGCACGAACATGGATCGAGCGTGAACGCGGACCGACCGCGAACGAGCGCGCAGGTCAGCGACCTGCCCTATGGTCGTCATCATACAAATCCCCGCGCATTGTCAAGTGCTCTTCGGAAGGACCCATGGAACTCGGCATCGACACCCTGCTCACCCTCCTCGCGGCGGGCCTCGTCTTTCTGCTGGCGCTGTTCCTCGGCGTGTGGAAGTACCGCCAGATGGCCACGAGCCCCGGCCACGTCGCACACCCGTACGTGGACATCGCGCACCGGGCGTCGTTGCTGTACTCGTTCGCGACTCTGCTCATCGCCGTGTTCGTCGAACTGAGCGGCTGGCCGACCTGGGTCAACCTCACCGCCGCCGGCGTGCTGGTGTTCTTCTTCCTCGTGGCGATCGGCAGCTACATCCTCCACGGCGCGCTGAAGGACACGACCAACCAGTTCGAGCGGCCCTCGGCCGCGCTGCACCTCGGAATGGGGGCGCTCATCCTCGGAGAGATCGGCGGGTTCGCAGTGCTGCTCGCGGGGTTCGTCTCGGGACAGTTCATGGGCTGAGACAGTTCGGAGGCCGAGCGCGGGTCGGGCGCGGCCGGCCCGGCGGGGTCTGTGCGCCGTTCGCCCCGGCCCGGGCCGCCGGCGGTCGTATCCTCGGCGGTGTGGGCCACCCGATCATGTTCGACGCCGCGGACCCGCTGCTGGCGCGGCTGCGGCAGGTGTGCCTCGCGTTGCCCGACGCCGCGGAGAAGATCTCGCACGGACGCCCCAACTGGTTCACGACCAAGGTGTTCGCGGTGTTCGGCGGCTCGATCAAGGGCGATCACTCCGACCCCCTGCTGGCGCGGGCGCTGCTGTTCCTGCCGGATCCGGAGGAGCGCACCGCCCTGGAGCAGGACGCGCGGTTCCACGTCCCGGCGTACTACGGCCCCGCCGGCTGGCTGGCGCTGCCGCTGGACGGAGGCGGCGGGGAACCCGACTGGGACGAGGTGGCCGAGCTCGTCGAGTCCTCGTACCGGCAGACCGCCGGGGTCCGGCGGGTCGCTCGCCTCGACGACCAGCGACGCTCCCGCGGTTAGGCTGGCGGTATGCCGCTGCGCCCCCGCTCCGACGCCGCCTCGCCGCGCCGGCGCCCGTCCGGCGGCACGCGCTCGTCCGGCGGGATGGACCTGGGCACCCGCGCCCTCGTACTGGGGGTCGGTTCGCTTGCGCTGTCCTGGGTGCCGCTGCTCAACATCATCGCGTTCCTCGCCGCGCTCATGGCGGTGTCCTTCGGGCTGCTCGCGCGGTGGCCGACCGGGTGGCTGACCAACCAGGAAGCCGACCAGCGCCGCGGCCTGGCCGGGGTCGTCCTGGGAGCCGTCGCGCTGGTCGTGTTCGTGGTGACGGCGGTGCGCTACTCGGCGCTGTAGTGGCCGGCGCGATCAGCGCTGGTTGGAGACGACCCAGCCGATCGCCGTGCGCATCCGTCGGGCGAACTCCCCGGGATGCGTGGCGCATACGGCGTGCCCGGCGTGGACCGGGAACACCGCGCTGTGGGGCAGCAGGTCGGCCATCTCGTCCTGCACCCACTGCGGGAACGCCAGGTCCCGAGTGGTCTTGACGACGGCCACCGGCAGCGTGAGCTCGTTCAGCCACGACGTCGAGTTGAATCCCGCGACCTGCGCGATGACGTTGCGGTGCGTCGCGAACGACACCGAGGACAGCTCGCGCAGCGCCCACGCGTGCGGTCTGAGGGCCTCGTCGTCGACCTCCTCCTCCACGGCCTCGCCGACCTCCTCCGGCACGGCGTTGAGCAACGGGGCGGACCGCGTCAACCCACTGAGCGACATCCGCTCGAGAGCGTTGCGCCGAGCCCCGGTGCCGGTCGCGGCCAGCACCAGCCCGCCCAGGCGCGACGGGTCGCGGCGCGCTGCCAGCTGGGACACGATCCCGCCCATCGAGTACCCACCCAGCACCGGCGCGGGCAACTGGAGGTGGTCGGCGACCCGCAGCACGTCGTCGGCGAGTGCCTCGAACGTGAACTCGCCGTGGAAGCCGTGGCCGTGCCAGCGCTGATCGAACGTGATGAGGCGGTGCTCTCCGCGGAGCCGCTCGAACGTCTGGTACCAGTTGAGCATCCCCGTGGCCGCCATGCCGTGCAGCAGGATCACCGGCGTGAGGTGCTCCTCGCCCGTGTCGTGAACGCGGGTGGTGACGCCGTCGGAGAGCGAGACGATCCGTCCCGGTGGCAGCCGCGACAGGTCGGGCACCATCCGCGGGGCACGCGCGGCCGCCCGCGGCAGTGATCCGATCGGCCTCCTGGGCACGGGCATCCTCCTGGGTATGGTCCCCTGATGGTGGGGCACCGGCCGGGCGGGCGCATCCGCGTCAGTCGACGGACACCAGTCCCTCCTGCTCGAGGAAGTCCCGGGCGACCAGCGCGGGATCCTCGCCGTCCACGTCGACCCGCATGTTCATCTCCACCATCACCTCGTTCGTGAGCAGGTCCACCAGCGGCGCGAGGACGTCCTCGATCTGCGGGTACGCGTCCAGCACCTCGCCGCGGACGACGGTCGCGAGGTTGTAGACGGGGAAGAAGCGCTGATCGTCCTGCAGGACCACCAGGTCGAGGCCCTTGATCCGGCCGTCGGTGGTGTAGACCTCGCCGAAGCGGCACTCCCGGCCGACCGAGGTGGCCTGGTAGATGATCCCGGGTTGCATGATCGGCGTGGGCACCGCCGCCGCGTCGAACCCATAGGCCTCGGCGAGCCCAGGCCAGCCGTCGCGGCGCACCGAGAACTCGGTCTCCATGCACGTGACGGCCGATTGGGGGTCGGTGCGGACGAGCTCGGCGTAGTCGGAGAACGTCCGCACCCCGGTCTCCTCGGCGGTCGCCCGGTTCATGGCGAACGAATACGTGTTGTCGACGGTCGTGGGTGGCATCCAGCGCAGGTCGTGCTCGGCCAGGTCGGCGTCGCGCACCGCTTCCCACTGCCCCTGCGGATCGCGGATCGGCTCGGAATTGCCTAGGTAGCTCATCCACGCGGTGCCCGTGTACTCCATGCCGATGTCGACCTGCCCGGTCACCAGCGCCTGCCGGAAGCTGTTGGACCCGGCCAGCGACGACATGTCAGACACCTCCATGCCGGCCGCCGCGAGGAGGAACTCCACGAGATAGCTGGCGATGACGCCCTCGGTGAAGTCCTTTCCGCCCACCGTGATGCGCACGCCCTCGAGCTCGGGGACCGTGCCCCCGGGCCCCGGTCCCACGCTCAGGGGCACGGACCCGCCGTTGTTGAGGCCGCAGCCGGTCGCGAGCAGCACGGTGGTGAGCAGGGCGGCGGCGAGGCGTCTGACGGGCGAGGTTCTCGTGCTGGTCATCGCAGCCCCTTCGGGTTGAACAGGAGCTCGCCGACCCCGCCGAGCCAGTCGACGAACAGTGCCAGGCACACCGCGAGCACCGAGCCCACGGCCAGCGTCGTGTAGTCCTGCAGGCGGTACCCGGTGTCGATGAAGATGCCCAGCCCGCCGGCGTCCACCAGGAAACTCAGCGTGGCCGTGCCCACCGCCAGCACGAGCGTGGTGCGCAGCCCCGCGAGGATGAACGGCACCGCCAGCGGCAGCTCGACCGACCGCAGGACGCGGGCGCTCGTCATCCCCTGACCGCGCGCGGCGTCGATGAGCGCCGGGTCGACGTTGCGGATCCCCACGATGGTGTTCCGCAGCACCGGAAGCAGCGAGTAGACCGCCACCGGCAGCACCCCGATCCAGAAGCCCGTCCGGTTGGTCGCCAGGAACAGCAGCACGATCAGCCCGATCGCCGGCGCAGCCTGCCCGATGTTGGCGAACCCCACCGCCACCGGAGCGAGGAACCGCGTCCGCCGGCGGGTGAGCAGGATCCCCAGGGGAACACCCACCGCCACGACGATCCCCACCACCGTCACCGTGATCTGCACGTGCTCGAGCGTCCGCTGGGTGAGGGACGCCGCGTTGAGCGAGGCCCGCTGCGTCTCGTCGAGCTCGCGGGAGAACGCCCACCACAGCACCCCGACCGCCGCGGCCACGATGACCAGCGGCTGCACCCACAACCTCGCCGACCCGCCGCGGGCCACGGCAGCGGGCGCGCTCATGCCCGACCGCTCTGGCCGGGGACCCGGCCCTCGTCGTTGTGCCGGTGGTTGATGCGCCGCAGCTCGGCGACCAGGTCGTCGATGCCGATGGTGCCGCGGTACACCCCGTCGCGGTCCACGACCACCGTGGTGGCGCTCGCCGTGGACAGCAGCCCGTCGAGCGCCTCCTGGAGGGACGAGTCCACCGTCACGGACCCGACCACCGGCAGTCCGCCCGACCGCAGATCGGGCATCCGGGCCACCGTGTCGCCGCGCACCCACCGCAGGGGCCGGCCCGCGTCGTCGAGCACGACCGCCCACTCGTCGCCGGACCCGCGCAACCGGGTGGCGAACTCGGCCGGGTCGTCCGAGGCCCTCGCCGTCGTCGCCTCTCCCAGGTCCACGTCACCCACGCGCCGGAGGGTGAGGGTCTTGAGCGCGGCGTCGTCACCGATGAACCCGCTCACCGTGTCGTCCGCCGGGTTGGTGAGGACGGCCTCCGGGGTGTCGAACTGCAGCACCGACGACCCGGGGCCGAGCACCGCGATCCTGTCTCCCAGCTTCACCGCCTCGTTGAAGTCGTGGGTGACGAACACGATGGTCTTGCGCAGCTCGTCCTGCAGCCGCACCAACTCGTCCTGCAGCGACGCCCGCGTGATGGGGTCGACCGCCCCGAACGGCTCGTCCATGAGCAGCACCGGCGGATCCGCGGCGAGCGCCCGCGCGACGCCGACGCGCTGCTGCTGCCCGCCCGACAGCTGCGCGGGGTAGCGGTCGCGATAGTCCGACGGGTCCAGTCCCACCAGTTCGAGCATTTCGTCCACCCGCGCCCGGATCCGCGGCTTCTTCCACTTGAGCAGGCGCGGAACCGTGCCGACGTTCTGCGCGACCGTCATGTGGGGGAACAGCCCCGACGCCTGGATGGCGTAGCCGATGGAGCGGCGCAGGGTGTCGGCGTCGAGGCCGCGGTTGTCCTGACCGTCGATCGTGATGGTGCCGGAGGTCGGCTCGATGAGGCGGTTGATCATCCGCATGGTGGTGGTCTTGCCGCAGCCCGACGGCCCCACGAACACCGTGGTCCGGCCGGCGGGCAGCTCGAGCGAGACGTTGTCCACCGCCGGCCGCTCCTGGCCGGGGTAGATCTTGGTGACGTCGTCCAGGACGATCGGGACGCCGGAGACGGACTCGGTGGTGGTCGATCCGGTACTGGTCACTGGTTCCCCTTGATGGTCAGGCGTCCGAGCAGGACGAGGAGCGCGTCGAGGACGAGCGCGAGGACGACGATGAGCACCGTCGCGGTCAGCGCCATGGGCAGCGCGGTGGGCGTGCCGACCCGCGACAGCGCCGCGAAGATGAGGTTGCCCAGCCCCGGACCTTTGACGTACGCGGCGATCGCGAGGATGCCCATCGACATCTGCGTGGAGATCCGGATCCCGGCGAGGATGGACGGCCACGCCAGCGGTAGTTCGACGCGGGCGAGCACCCCGATCCGGCTCATACCCACCCCGCGCGCGGCGTCGACGGTCGCGGCGGGCACGGCGTCCAGGCCGACGATCGTGTTGCGCAGGATCGGCAACACGGCATAGATGACCAGCGCGGTCATGGTGGGCAGCACGCCCAGACCCAGCACCGGGATGAGCAGGCCGAGCAGCGCGAACGACGGCACCGTGAGCGCCGTGGCGGCGAGGCCGGTGGCGACCGCCGACCCGGACCGGCTGCGGTAGACGGCCACGCCGATCGCCACCGACAGCAGCGTCGCCAGCAGCACCGCCTGCACCGTGGCGCTGACGTGCTGCCATGAGTCCGTGGCCAGCTGGAGGCGGCGCGTGGAGAGGAAGTCCATCAGGGCGGTCATCGCATCTCGGCTCTGTCGGGTCGGCGCGGTACGGGTGCGACCACGTTAGCCCCGTCCGCACCTGTAGAGGGCGGAGTCGGGATATCCGACTCCCGGATCGGCTGTGGCGGCGCGGTGCGGTCGTGCACCATGTAGACATGACGCCACGGCCCACCCGTCCCCTGGATCCCGACCTGACGGAGCACCTCGACGAGCTCCTCGCCGCGAGCGGCCGCATCGCCCGCCGGCACTTCTACGGTGACCTCGCGGCGCTGGCCGCCACGGACAAGGGCGCCACAGACAAGGGCGCCACGGACTCGAACGGCGCGGCCGTCGGCGGAAACGGGCACCGCTACGATCCCGTGACCGAGGCCGACCGTGCGATCGAGGAGCTCCTGCGCGCGGGGATCTCGTCGATGTCCCCGGGCGACCGGGTGGTGGGGGAGGAGAACGGCCTCACCGGTCCCGCCGACGCCGCCCGTACGTGGTACCTGGATCCGATCGACGGGACCAAGGCGTTCCTCACCGGGATGACGGGGTGGGGGACCCTGGTCGGCGTGGTGGAGGGCGGCCGCGCCGTCGCGGGCTGGATGGACCAGCCGGTGTTGGGCGAGACGTTCTCCGCCGTCCACGGGCGCGCCACCGTGCGGCGCCGCACCAACGGACCGGAGGCCATCGACCTGCGCGTATCGGGCTGCACGGAGCTTTCCGAGGCGATCATGTACACCACGCACCCGTCGATGTTCGGGGACGACGGCGAGGTGCGCAGCCGCTACGACGACCTCGGCCGCCGCGTCCGCCTCCAGCGCTTCGGCGGGGACTGCTACGCCTACTGCATGCTCGCCGCGGGGCGCGTCGATCTGGTCGTGGAGGCCGACCTGAAGTCCTACGACATCGTGGCGCTGATCCCGATCATCGAGGCCGCGGGCGGCGTGATCACCGGCCCGGACGGCCGGCAGCCGCTCGAGGGCGGGACCGTGGTGGCGGCGGCGACGCCCGAGCTGGCCGAACAGGCCTGGGCGGTGCTGCAGCCGGAGCGGTGAGAGGGGAGGAGCTGCCCCTCCGGTAGGGCACGACGACGCAGACGCGCCCCCCGACGAGAAACGTCGAGGGGCGCGGAAGGCACTACTTAAGAGTCCCCTGAATCAGCGAGGCATGGGAGGCAGCGTGATGCCCAGCTGCTCCGCCTGGATGAAGGCTTCCTGGGGAAGCATCCCCATGCTGTGCGCGACGGCGCCCCAGAACGAGGTCGAGGTGACCAGGCCGACGGCCGTGGGGATCAACGCGGTGAGGGACAGGGTGGGCATAAGGCTGAGTGCCGCGAGTCCTTGATTTCCCATTGAGGATTCTCCTTGTTTCGTCCGAAGTTCGGCTCGGTTTCTTTGGGGACGTTAAGAATCTACCAAACATAAGTTCTTGCCCATGTCAGGGGGGTTAACGCCGCAGGTTGGTCTCTGCGGCCGCTCGCATCCACCACGCCGGTGGGCCGTCGCCCCGCCCGGTGGGGTCGAAAACGTGGTGAAGCCGAACCGCTCGTGGAGCAGCACGACCCCGGCGTCGGGCTCCGGGGCGTCCGGGGGGCAGGAATGCGACGACACCGTCTACCGGGTCGGTGACGCCGACGGGACCGTGCCGGAGTGCGTGCCGGAGGTAGAGGAGAGCGCACGGACTTCCCGCCGCGCCGACGCCCGGATCGGATGCGACCCCGGTCACAGTTGGCTAGAACCTAGTCATGGAGCGACATCCCCGGGGTGATGCGTCCCCCGACACCGGGTCAGGGTCGGGCACACGCAGGCGTAAGCGCCGGCTCAGCACCATCAAGACGGCCGTACCCGCCCGGATGGACCGCCTTCCCTGGGCGGGGATCCACTGGAAGATCATCGTGGGCCTCGGGACCGTGTGGATCCTCGACGGCCTCGAGGTCACCCTCATCGGCTCACTGGCCGCGCGCCTGGTGGAGCCCGGCAGTGGCCTGCCGATCACGGAGGGCCAGATCGGTCTCGCAGCGTCGATCTACATCTTCGGTGCCTGTCTGGGTGCACTGTTCTTCGGCCGACTGACCGACAAGTGGGGCCGCAAGAAGCTGTTCATGCTCACCCTGGTGGTGTACTGCGTCGCCACGTTCGCCACGGCCTTCGCGGTGGAGCCGTGGATGTTCTTCATCTGCAGGTTCTTCACGGGCGCCGGCATCGGCGGTGAGTACGCGGCGATCAACTCCGCGGTCGACGAGCTGATCCCCGCCCACTACCGCGGTCGCGTGGACATCCTCATCAACGGCACCTACTGGCTGGGCGCGACGTTCGGCTCGTTCTACTCGCTGTTCTTCCTCAACACGGCGATGTTCGCCGAGAACCTGGGCTGGCGGTTCGCGCTCGGCGTGGGCGCGCTGCTGGGCGTGGTGATCATCTTCGTCCGCCGGCATGTCCCGGAGAGTCCGAGGTGGCTGTTCATCCACGGCCGGGAGGACGAGGCCGAGGAGATCGTCGAGAGGATCGAGAAGCAGATCCGGAAGGAGACCGACGAACCGCTGGAGAAGGTCGGCCGCGACGAGCGGATCACCATCCACCAGAGGGCCTCGATCCCCTTCCGCGAGATCGCGAGGACCGCCTTCGGGAAGTATCCCAGGCGGGCGATCCTGTGCCTCGCGTTGTTCATCGGTCAGGCGTTTCTCTACAACGGGATCACCTTCAACCTCGGCACGCTCTACCAGAACTACTACGGCATCGACGCGGGCTCGGCGCCGCTGCTACTGGCCCTGTTCGCGATCGTCAACTTCCTCGGCGCGCTCACTCTGGGCCCGCTGTTCGACAAGGTCGGACGTAAGAAGATGATCGCCGGCACGTACCTCGGGTCGGCGCTGGTGACGGTGCCGCTGTACTTCGTATTCCTCAATGAGACGGGTGGATTGTGGGGCTTCGTCGTGCTGCTGTCACTGACGTTCTTCATCGCCACGGCGGGCGCGTCGGCCGCCTACCTCACCGTCAGCGAGATCTTCCCGATGGAGACCCGCGCGCTGGCGATCGCCTTCTTCTACGCGATCGGCACGGGCGTCGGCGGCATAATTGGCCCGCTGCTGTTCGGTAACTTCATCGAGAGCGGCGACCGCGGACTGGTCGGCCTGGGCTTCCTCCTCGCGGCGGGCATCATGGCGATCGGCGGAATCGCCGAGATCTTCCTCGGCGTCGACGCGGAGGGGAAGTCCCTCGAGGACATCGCCGCGCCGATCACCGCGCAGAAGCCGGGGGAGGAGAACACGACCAGGTGATACTGAGTTCATCTTCAATGATTGAGTTCTTCTCCGATGACTGAGCCACTGTTCGGCGTCCACCGCGAGCCGTCGCTCCTCGGCCCGGGCGCGGTGCACGTGCCGGACTGGATGAGCCGCGAGCAGCAGGAGTATCTCCTCCGGGCGTGCGCGGACTGGGCGGCCGTGGCGGCGCCGCGCTCGATCGTCCTACCCGGCGGCGGGCGGATGTCGGTGCGGACGTTCAGTCTGGGGCGCCACTGGTCGCCGTATAGATATGACGACGACGACGCCGCCACCCCGCCGATCCCCGATTGGCTCGTGCGGGCCGCGCGAACCGCGCTGACCTCGGCTGCGGCGGTCGATCCGCGCTCCGCGGTCCTCGACGGCGGCGATCCCTGCACCCCCGACGCCGCTCTGGTGAACCTCTACGGCCGTGGCGCGACGATGGGCCTGCACCAGGACCGCGACGAGGCGAGCCCCGCGCCCGTCGTGTCGTTCAGCCTGGGAGACGCGTGCACGTTCCGCTTCGGCACGCCCGAGCACCGCGGCCGGCCGTACACCGACGTCCGCCTGGAGTCGGGCGATCTGGTGGTGTTCGGCGGGCCGTCGCGGATGGCGTTCCACGGCGTGCCCAAGGTCTTCGACTCCACGGCGCCGTCGTGGTGCCGTGAGGTGCTGGGCGCCGAGCCGGGGCGGGTCAACATCACGCTGCGGATGACCCGGCCACCTACGCTGGGCGGATGAGTTCCGCAGAGAGGTCCGAATCCGGCCGTTCCTCCGGGCCCTCCGCGTCCCCTCTCGCGGGCCGGGCCCGGGCCGCGCTGGCGATCGCGCTGGTCCTGGTGGTGGCGCTGATCGCGGCGGTGGCGACATGGGTGATCTCGGACCGGACGCACGCGCCGTCCGCGCGGCAGCTGAGTCCGAAGGTCCAGGTGGCCGCCGGCTCCGATCACGTCGACCCCTTCGCCGGGCTGGTGATCCGCGTCCCCGAGGGCTGGCGTGCGGAGTCGGGCGAACTGCTCTTCGGCAGCACCGCGATGAGCCCCGAGCGGGCAGAACCCGCCCAGTCCGACGGAGTCGTGCTGGTGGGCGGGCTCACCGAGGACCTGTTCGACCCCCGCGAGAGCGACAACCGGCTGGCGGCGATCACCCTGGCCAACGGAATGGGCCCGATCCTCCTCCCGGTCCCGGGGCAGGCGGTCGACGAGCGGGTCGAGGAGCTGTCGACCCGAGTCGGCGACGGCTGGTCGGTCTCGTTCCGGGTCATCCCCTCGGCCCCGCAGGACGTGGTCGGCCCGGAGGGGGCGTTGGTGTACTCGGCGGTCGTCGGTCAGGGCGCGCAGCGCTACTGGCTCACCTACGTCGGTCGCCCGGGCGACGGCACCGTGCCCTCACCGACCGCGGAGTGGGCGGACGAGATCGTCGAGCGCCTGCGGCTGTCCGAGGCCGCCTACACGCCGGCCGGCCAGCCGGGCGCGCCTGCCTGACGCCCGGCCGTCACGGCCGCATCCGCCGGAAACCCACCACCGGGTTCCCGCCGGCGATCCCCTCGATCGGCGCGCACACCGCCTCGACCTGCCGACGGGCCTGCTCCCGCACGGGCGTGGCCGGGTCGAGGACCGAGAGGTACTCGGAGTGCTGCGCCAGCGCCTCCACAGCCGGCTCGACGAAGCCCGTGACCTCCACGTAGTGGGTGGGCCCGGGCGCGGACTCGAACCACATCTGCGGTCGCCCCTCCGCGGCGTCCACGCCGACCGCAGCCACGAGGTCGTCGTACGCCGCGCCCACGGCCGCGCCGAACTCCATGTGGTCGCTCTGGTTGGGCATGCCGGGGCCGAACTCGGGGCCCGAGTACAGGGACACCACGATGTCGGGCCGGTGCCGGCGGATCGCGTCCGCGATCGCGTCACGCAGCGCCGCGTTGTTGACGATCCGGCTGTCCGGGAACCCCAGGAACTCCACCTCGTCGACCCCCACCACGGCCGAGGACCGCCGCTGCTCCTCCTCGCGGATCGGCCCGGCGATCGCCGGCGACATCCCCTCGATGCCCGCCTCGCCGCTCGATGCCAGCACGTAGACGACGCTGCGGCCCTCCGCGGTCCACCGCGCCACGGCCGCGGACATCCCGTACTCCGGATCATCCGGGTGGGCGACGAGGACCAGGCAGCGGGTCCAGTCCGAGGGGAACGGCTCGGGGAGAGCCGCGGCCCCACCTCCGGGCGTCGTCCCGGTCGGTTCCGTCTTCTCCGGCAGGTCGGGGGATTCGCTCATGGCACGAGTATGACCTCTCCCGCGACCGTGCGCGCGCCCTCTTCCGGAACGGGCGGACGTACGCTCGGAGGCGTTCCTCGTCGTCGTCGTCCCCTCCCGGAGGCCTCTCGTGTCCGCACTCTTCCCCGACTACCGCCCCGCGTGGGAAACCGACGACCACCGGCTGCTGCGCGAACACGCCCGCGCGTTCTTCGCCAAGGAGATGACCCCCAACCAGGAGAAGTGGGCCGCGCAGAAGCACGTCGACCGCGAGACCTGGGTGCGCACCGGCGAGGCCGGCCTCATCTGCCTCGACGTGCCCGAGGAGTACGGCGGCCAAGGCGGCGACCCCGGCATGGAGTACCTCGTCACCGAGGAACTGGTCTACTCCGGCGACACCGCCTTCGGCATGGGCGTCGGCTCCACCATCACCCCGCACTACGTCGCCAACTACGCCACCGAGGAGCAGAAGAAGGCGTGGCTGCCCAGGATCTGCTCCGGTGAGTGGATCTCCGCGATCGCCATGACCGAGCCCGGCGCCGGCTCCGACCTGCAGGGCGTGCGCACCACCGCCCGCCGCGACGGCGACGACTACATCATCAACGGCTCCAAGACCTTCATCTCCAACGGCGGCTCCGCCGACTTCGTGGTGGTGGCGGCCAAGACGGACCTCGACGCCGGCCACAAGGGCATGGCCCTGTTCGCGGTCGAGGCGTCGACGCCCGGCTTCGAGCGGGGGCGCGTGCTCGAGAAGATGGGCCGCCACGGCGCCGACACCGCCGAGTTGTTCTTCAACGACATGCGCGTGCCCGCCGCCAACCTGCTCGGCGGCGAGGAGGGGCAGGGCTTCTACCAGCTGATGAACCAGCTGCCGCGCGAGCGTCTGGCCATCGCGGTCGACGCGCTGGCGATGGCAGAGGCCGCCGTCGTGGAGACGCTCGAGTACACCCGCGAGCGGGAGGCGTTCGGCAAGCCGGTGCTGGATTTCCAGAACACCCGCTTCGAGCTGGCGCACTGCAAGACCCAGGTGATGGCCACCCGCACGTTCGTCGACTACTGCATCCAGCGCGAGATCGCCGGTGAACTCGACGCCGTGACCGCCTCCATGGCCAAGATGCAGGCCACCGACATGCTCGACGACGTGGTGGACCGCTGCCTCCAACTGTTCGGCGGCTACGGCTACATGATGGAGTACCCCATCACCCAGAAGTTCGCCGCCGCCCGCGTCATGCGGATCTACGGCGGCACGAACGAGATCATGAAGGAGGTCATCGGCCGGGCGCTGTAGCCCTCCTGCGGGCGGGGTCCGCGCGGCGCGTGGGCTGCGCGGCGCCGACTGCCCGGGGTCGGCGCGGTGCCGGCTGCCCGGGGTGGGCGCGGTGCCGGCTGCCCGGGGTGGGCGCGGTGCCGCGGCCGCCGTCGGTGACCGGCGTCCGCCGCACCGCTTGACCGGTCGCGCGCGCCTTTGGGTGCGCGCGATCGTGCGTGTACCGGGAGTTTGCTGCCGCAGGGCCGAACGTCGCTACGGGCCCGGGCGGGACGCGACGGCGGTTACGAGCCGCTCTGCTGGCGCGGGCCGTGTGGGGAGTGCGTCGATACGGAACTCGGCGGTCGACTCGTGGGAAGCCCTTGTGGTGTCGAACGCGTGACCGTAGAATAGAACACGTATTCGAGATATGGCGCGGCATGGCCGCGTAGGCGACCACGGGGGGGTGGGGCATGGACGGCGATCCCGAGCGCGCTGCTGGCGGCCCCGCGTCCGGTTCCGGCCCTGCCGGCTCCACTGGCTCGTCCGGTTCTGCCCACTCGTCTGGCGCTGCTGGCTCGTCCGGTTCCGCCGACTCATCCGCCCCGGCGGCGTTGACGGGGTTGACGGTGGCGGCGCGGGAGGGGTGGGCGGCGGAGAACCGG
>NZ_BCSW01000012.1 GCF_001571065.1 Dietzia cinnamea NBRC 102147 | reverse complement strand
CTGCGCGTCACCGGCGGGGCCGGCGGCCGCGGGCGCGCTGTAGGTCGGCGCCTGCGCGGCGTCGTCCGGGGTGCCCGGGCCCGCGGGGGCGTTCGGCACGGCGGTCGGCCGAGCGGGTCCGGCGTCGCCGTCGGGCGTCGTCACCGCCGGAGCGCTGTACGTCGGCGCGGCGGGCGCGTCCGCGCGGTCAGCCGGCCGCGGTGCGGACCCGGTCGGCTTGGAGCCGGTGGGCTTGTTCTGTCGCTTCGCGGCCGCACTCTGCTTCGTGGCGGCCTTCTTCTTGGCGGCCTTTTTCGCCGGGGCCTTCGCGGCGGGGGTCTTCTCCGCGCCTGCCTTCTTCGCCGGTGCCTTCTTCGCCGGTGCCTTCTTCGCAGAAGCCTTCTTCGCGGGAGCCTTCCTCGCCGGCGTCTTCACGGCGGCCGCTTTCTTCGCGGGTGTCTTCCTCGCCGGCGCGGGGCGCTCCGCCACCTCGGTCGACTGCTCGTCGAGGGTGGCCACCGCGGTGGAGGTGCCCTCCCGTACGGCGACCTCGGCCCCGGCCGGGCCCGCCGGATCGCCACCGCCGTCGCGCTCGTCCGCCGCGGCGACGAACTCCGCCAGCGCGTCCTCGACCGCGTCCGCGAGCGGCCACGGATCCGGCACGAGGTCCTTGCACCCGATGAACCCGAAGTGGAGGCGTCCGTCCAGCGACATCACAGTGCAGTTCAGGCCGGCGCCGTGGAACACCGGGCCCATAGGCATCATCTTCTCGATCTTCGCGCCCAGGAAGTACAGCGGGAAATTGGGGCCGGGCACGTTCGAGACCACCAGGTTGTGCACGACCGGGTGACGCTCGGAGAGTCGTAGCCGCGAGTACATACGCACCGCGGACCCGAACACCGACGGCGCGGCGAACTGCGCCCAGTCCGTGAGCAGGTTGGCGTCCAGGGCATCGGTGTGGTCCTTGGCCACGGTGTTCGCGTCGCGGATCGCCTCGAGCCTCCCGACAGGGTCGTCGATATCCGTGGCCAGGGACATGAACATCCCCGACACCCGGTTGGTGCCGGGCCGGGACTCCGCGGCGTGCACGGACATCGGCACCATCGCGATGAGCGGCTTGCGCGGCAGGGCGTCCAGATCGTCGAGGTACTTGCGCAGGGCGGTGGAGCACACGGCCAGCACCACGTCGTTGACCGTCGTGCCGAAGGCGTTCTTCACGCGCTTGACGTCCTCGAGGTCCACGCTGGCGAAGGAGATGGACCGGTGACCGGTGATGGTGCGGTTGAACGGGGTGCGCGGAGCCGTGAACGGCGCGGGCATGGCCAACCCCTTGCGGGCGCGATTGATCCACGACGGCAACACGCCGAGCGTGCCCGGCAGCAACGAGGCGAGCCGCCACGGCGTGGCCAGGCGCGACAGCGCCCCGCCGACGGCGAGCTCCAGCGCTCCGGAGCCACCGGCGCTCTGGCCGACCAGCTCCTCGTCGAGGTCCGGGTCCTCGGGCGTCAACGTACACAGCTGCGAGAGCATGTTGGCTCCCGTGACGCCGTCCACGGTGGAGTGGTGCATCTTCGCGAACACGGCGACCCGACCGTCCCGCAGGCCCTCGATGACGTACATCTGCCACAGCGGCATCGACCGGTCGATCGGCTGGCCGGCGAGGTGGGCGCACAGCTCCGCGAGTTCGTGATCCCCGCCGGGGCCGGGGATACCGACGCGGTGCAGGTGGTGGTCGATATCGAAGTCCTCGTCCTCCACCCAGACCGGATGGTCCACGTTGAGCAGCGAGTCGTGCAGCTTACGGCGGAACGGGGGCATCGCGGTGATCCGGCGGGAGAGTTCGTCCCGCAGGGCCCCGAACGAGTACCCGTCCGGCATCTCGGAGACATCCAGCACGATGAGCCCGCACACGTGCAGGAGCTGGGATCTGGTCTCGAAGTAGAGAAAGCTGGCGTCGAGCCCACTCAAGCGCTGCATGGAGGGAGTGTACGTCCGGGTTTCGGCCCACGGGTCGCGTTGCGAACGGTTCCGTGCAGCGAATGTGAACGGGGTCTACAGGACCTCGACGAGGACCCATGCGATCACGACGAACGCGATCAGCAGGACGAGGGCGAGTGTCACACGCGACCGGGGCATCAGCGGACCTCCTTCCCGGTCTCGGCGGTCCGCGGCGCGACGAGCGCGCGGAACCTCTGGACGAGCAGATCCGCGATCCACTCCACCGCCACGGCGACGAGGAGGAACAGCGGGACCCCCATCGCGAGCATGATCGCGACCTGCAGGGGGAACGGCAGGGTGGCGAGCCAGAGCTCGGCCCTGTCCCAGAACTGCAGGAGCGCGGTCACGCAGGGATCCTACGGCCGCCCGGTGGCGGCGGCGCGGCGACCTCCCACCACCGAGGAGTCGAGCCCGCGTCGGCGAAGCAGGGCCGCCGTGTTCGGCTCGGACCCGCGCATCCGCCGGTAGGCGTCGAGGAAATCGATCGCGCCGCCCCGCGAGAGGACCTCGCGCCGCATCCGGTCCCCCGAGTCCCGCTTCAGACCACCGCGCTCCACGAACCACTCGGCGGCGTCGGCGTCGAGCACCTCGGCCCAGAAGTACGAGTAGTAGGCGGCCGAGTACCCGCCGGCGAAGATGTGCTGGAAGTACCGCGACCGGTACCGCGGCTCGATGCCCGGTACGTCGAGGCCGGCATCGGCCAGCACACGGGCCTCGAACTCGTCGACGTCGGTGACGGCCTCCGCCTCCTTCGGGGTGAGCGAGTGCCACTCGAGGTCGATCAGGGCGGCGGCGAGGTACTCCACGGTGGCCTGGCCTTCGCCGAAGCGCTCGGCCTCCCGCATCCGCTCCACCAGTTCTTCACCGATCGGCTCCCCCGTCTCGACGTGCCGCGCGTAGCGGGCGAGCATCTCCGGCCGGCGCGCCCACATCTCGTTGACCTGGGACGGGAACTCGACGAAGTCGCGCGGGACCGAGGTGCCCGAGAACACCGGGTACTCCACGTCCGACAACAGTCCGTGCAGGGCGTGACCGAACTCGTGGAACATCGTCGTGACCTCGTCCATGGTGAGCAGCGTGGGCTGCCCCGCCGCGGGACGGGCGAGGTTCATGACGTTGACGACCACCGGGCGGGAGTCCAGGAGCCGGGACTGGTCCCGGAACGAACTCATCCACGCCCCGCCGCGCTTGGTCGGACGGGCGTAGTAGTCCAACAACAGCAGGCCGACGCCGGCATCCCGCTGCGAGCGCTCGTCGTCGAACACCTCGATTACGCGGACATCGGGCAGGTATCCGGCGAGATCGGTGCGCTCGGCGAAGCGCAGGCCGTACAACTCCGACGCAGCGTGCATCACCCCGTCGTGCAGCACCCGCTCGAGCTCGAAGTACGGACGGACGGTCGCGTCGTCCACCCGGAACCTCTCGGCCCGCAGCCGCTCGGACTCCCACGCCCAGTCGGCGGGGTGCAGTTCGCGCTCCTCGCCACCGAGCAGGTCCTTGGCCTCGTTGCGGGCGTTGGTCACCGCGGCGTCGACCACGTCGAGCAGCAGACCACGGGCCGCCTCGGGTGTCCCGGCCGTCTCCACGGCGAGGACGTGTTCGGCGTGGGACCCCAGCCCGAGCAGGCGGGCGCGCTCGGCGCGCAGGCGCACGATCTCCAGCACGATCGGGGTGTTGTCGTGACCCGGGGTCGCGCCCCGGCCCAGCGAGGCCTCCGACACGCGGCGGCGCAGGCCCGCGTCGTCGAGCCAGGCGGTGATCGGCTGGACCGTCGGCAGCCCCAGCGGGATCAGCCAGCCGTCCCGGCCCGCGTCGGCGGCGGTCGCGGCGAGCGTGGCACGCATCGACTCCGGCAGCCCGGCGAGTTCTGCCTCGTCGGTGACGGGGACGGCCAGTTCCGTGGTGGAGGCCAGCAGGTTCTCGCCGAACTCCGTGGTGAGCTCCGCGAGACGGGTGTCGATCGCGGTGAGGCGGGCCCGGCCCGCGTCGTCGAGCGCCGCACCCGCACGGAGCAGGTCCCGGTGGTGCCGGCGGACGAGCCGCGCGGTCTCGTCGTCGAGGTCCAGCTCGCCGGCCTCCAGCGCGGAGTGGACCGCGTCGACGCGCGCGAACAGGCCGGGGTCCGTCATCACGGCCGAGCGGTGCGCGGCCAGCAGCGGCGAGACGACCCGTTCCACGGCCAGGCGGGCGGGCGTGGCGTCCGGGCCGAGCAGTCCGTAGAAGACCGACAGGACCCGGTCCAGAGCACGGCCCGAGCGCTCGAGCGCGACCACGGTGTTGTCGGCCGTCGGCGGCTCCGGGTTGCCCACGATCGCGGCGATCTCCGCCGCGTGATCGTCGATCGCGGTGCGGATGGCCGGCTCGAGATCCTCGTCCCGCACCGCCGCGAAGTCGGGCAGTCCGTACGGCAGCGGGGACTCGTCGAGCAGCGGGTGACGCGGGGCCTCGGGGCTCGGAGTGGTCATGAGGGGCAGTCTACGTCCGCTCCCCGACCGTGCCCCCGTCCGCTCACGACCGCCGCGCGGCAACGCACGTCACGTGCACCGCGCGGCAGCGCGGGTCACATCCACTGCGCGGCGGTGTCCCACGCCAGCCTCACGGCCAGGATCGCGATGACCACGAGGAACACGGTTCGGATGAACTCGTTGCCGCGGTTCATGGCCATGCGGGCCCCGAGGAAGCCCCCGGTGAGGTTGGCCAGGGCCATGCAGCCGCCGAGGATCCACAGGACCTCGCCGTGCACACCGAACACGAGGATCGAGGCGAGGTTGGTGGTGAGGTTGGCGATCTTGGCGGCCACGGTGCCCTGGAGGAACCCGAAGCCCAGGAACGCGACGATCGCGATGACGAAGAAGGAACCCGTCCCCGGGCCGAGGATCCCGTCGTAGAAGCCCACCGCCACGCCGATGAGCGCCGAGCGCCACGCGCGGGACCAGCCCGAGTGCCGCTCCTCGTGGACACGCCCCAGGCTCGGCTTGAGCCACGTGTAGGTTCCCACCGCGACCACCGCCACCAGGACGAGCGGGGTGAGCAGCTCCTTGGGGATGAAGCGGGCGACGGACGAGCCCGCCGCTGAGCCCGCGAAGGCGGCCACGACCAGCGGCGCGACCATTGCCACCGGAACCCGGATCCGGCGCAGATAGGTCGCCGTGGCCATGAGCGTCCCGGCCACCGACGAGAGCTTGTTGGTGCCGAGGATCTCCGGGGTGGAGGCGTCGGCGGGGAGACCGATGACCAGCGCCGGCAACTGGATGAGCCCGCCCCCGCCGACCACCGAGTCGACCCAACCCGCGACGAACGCCGCCAGCACCAGGGCCGCGAGGACCCACACCGAGACACCGACGGCGGACGACGAGGCTGCGCTCGCCAGGGAGAAGGGCATGTCGACAACTGTGCTGTAATCGGTTTGTGTATATCAACCCTTACGGAGCCGATCCGGTCACCCTGGCCGCCGACCTGGCCAACCGCCGCCCCCGCACCTCCCGCGAGCTGGTGGATCGCTGCCGCGAAGCGGGCGTGACCATCGATCGGAGCGCCTCCGACGCGGACCTCGGGAACCTGCTGACGTTCCTCGACGACTGGCTCGTCGTCGTCGACACCACCGACCCCCGTGAGCGCGCCACCGCGCTCAACGCCCTGTTGGCCGAGCACGCCGGGCCGCCGCGACTCACCGACCACGACGGACACTGGCACGTCCACTACCGCGCCGACGACGTGAGCTTCGCCCGGGTTCTCACCACCATGTTCTCGGTGGGCACCGCCCTGCACCTCACCTCACGCGGCATCGACCGTCTCGCGCGGTGCGCGGCCGACGACTGCGACGCCGTGTTCGCCGACACCACCCGCAACGGGCGCAAGGCGTACTGCTCGACGCGCTGCACGAACCGGTGCGCGGTCCGCCGCCACCGCGCCCGGGCCTGACGCTGTCCGACGGCCGGCGCTACTTCTTGTCCGCGCTCGAATCCGCCGACAGCGCCGCGACGAAGGCCTCCTGCGGCACGTCCACCCGGCCGATGGACTTCATCCGCTTCTTGCCCTCCTTCTGCTTCTCCAGCAGCTTGCGCTTACGACTGATGTCGCCGCCGTAGCACTTGGACAGCACGTCCTTGCGGATGGCGCGGATGTTCTCGCGCGCGATGATCTTGGACCCGATCGCCGCCTGCACCGGCACCTCGTACTGCTGACGCGGGATGAGCTCCTTGAGCTTGACCGTCATCTTGTTGCCGTACGCCTGCGCGTGGTCGCGGTGCACGATCGCGCTGAACGCGTCCACGGCCTCGCCCTGCAGCAGGATGTCGACCTTGACCAGGTCCGCGATCTGCTCGCCGGCCTCCTCGTAGTCCATCGACGCGTAACCCTTGGTGCGGGACTTGAGGGAGTCGAAGAAGTCGAAGATGATCTCGCCCATCGGCAGCACGTAGCGCAGCTCCACCCGCGTCTCCGACAGGTAGTCCATGCCCTTCATCTCGCCGCGCTTGGACTGGCACAGCTCCATGGTCGTGCCGACGAACTCGCTCGGCACGATGATCGTGCACTTGACGATCGGCTCGTAGACCTCGCGGTTCTTGCCCTCGGGCCAGTACGACGGGTTGGTGACCTGGTGCTCCGAGCCGTCCTCGGCCACGACGCGGTACACGACGTTCGGGGCGGTGGAGATGAGGTCGAGGTTGAACTCGCGCTCGAGGCGGTCGCGCGTGATCTCCATGTGCAGCAGGCCCAGGAAGCCGCAGCGGAAGCCGAAGCCCAGCGCCACCGACGTCTCGGGCTCGTAGTCCAGGGACGCGTCGTTGAGGCGCAGCTTGTCCAGGGCGTCGCGCAGCACCGGGTAGTCCGACCCGTCGATCGGGTACAGGCCCGAGAAGACCATGGGGTTGGGCTCGGCGTAACCGGGCAGCGGCTCGTCCGCGCCGTTCCGGGCGGCGGTGACCGTGTCACCGACCTTGGACTGGCGGACGTCCTTCACGCCGGTGATGAGGTAGCCCACCTCGCCGGGTCCGAGCCCGTCCGTGGCCTTGGGCTCGGGCGAGATGATCCCCACCTCGAGCGCCTCGTAGGTGGTGCCCGTGGACATCATCTTGACCTTCTCGCGCGGCTTGAGGGAGCCGTCGACCACGCGGACGTACGTGACCACACCGCGGTAGGTGTCGTACACCGAGTCGAAGATCATCGCCCGCGGCGGGGCCTCCGGGTCACCGACCGGGGCGGGGATGGTCTCGCACAGCTTGTCCAGCAGCTCCTCGACACCCATGCCGGTCTTGCCGGAGACGCGCAGGACGTCGCCCGGCTCGCAGCCGACGATGTGGGAGATCTCCTCGGCGAAGCGGTCGGGGTCCGCGGCCGGCAGGTCGATCTTGTTGAGCACGGGGATGATCTCGAGGTCGTTCTCCATGGCCAGGTAGAGGTTGGCCAGGGTCTGTGCCTCGATGCCCTGCGCGGCGTCCACCAGGAGGATCGCGCCCTCACAGGCCTCGAGCGCGCGGGAGACCTCGTAGGTGAAGTCCACGTGGCCGGGGGTGTCGATCATGTGCAGGACGATCTCCTCGCCCTCGTGCGCGCCGGAGCGCGGCACCCAGGGCAGGCGGACGTTCTGCGCCTTGATGGTGATGCCGCGCTCGCGCTCGATGTCCATGCGGTCGAGGTACTGGGCGCGCATGAGCCGCTCCTCGACCACGCCGGTGAGCTGCAGCATGCGGTCGGCCAGCGTCGACTTGCCGTGGTCGATGTGCGCGATGATGCAGAAGTTCCTGATCCTGGCCGGATCGGTGAACGTCGTCTCTGCGAAGTTGGGAATCTCGATCACTCCTGGAGGCGGGCCCGGGTGCTGCTGGATTGCGGTCCGTCCGGGCGATCACCCCATTGTCACACGCCCGCAGTCCGAACACCCACCACGTATCGGCCCGTGGGGACGGCGTCCACGGTGCCGTCGTCGAGGAACCGCGCGGTCGACGCGGTCATCGCCCGTATGTTGGCCGTCATGCGTTCGTGGTCCCCGCGCGCATCGAAGAACACCCCCAGGTCCGTCGCCGCCGCGGCGGGGAAGATCTCCTCCACGATCCCGTCGATCCGCGGGGCGTCCGGCGTGAGCGCGCGGACCACCACGTGCTGGGTGTAGGAGCTGGTGGACTGGGTGCCGATCGCCACGCGCGTGTGCTCCTCGAGCCACACACGCAGCCACTCCCCACGCCCGATCCGCTCGGGCCGGCGCAGGAACGCGATGTTGGCCATCCCCTCGCAGCGCCCGTCCGGTCCGGGCGCCGGGGCCGGCAGGGGTTCGGACGCGGTGACCGACCACGCCGACACCGGCCCGAGGGTCCCCAGCGCCGTGAGGAGTTCGGCGCACGCGGCGGCCGAGGCGACGGGCACCCGGGCGCGGACCACCGCGAGCACCGGCCGGTCGGTGACGCGCACGTCGATCATCGCGCCGGCGACCTGTTCGTCGCGCACGTTCACCACGACCTCGTCGACCCCCAGCGTGGCGAGCGGTCCCGTCACCGCGTCCGCGACCCGCCCGCGCAACTCCTGCGCCCCCGCCGGCTCGACCGGCCCGTCCTGCGCCCACACCACGGCCAACAGCATGTCCATGGACCGATCCTATGGCGGTTACCCTGGCTGGCATGGCAATCGACTGGGCCCGCGTGGGTCGCACGGCGGTCCGGATGGGCCGCAGATACGGACCGACGGTCGCGCGCGAGGTGCGCAGGCGTCTGGACGACCGGGGTGTCTCCCCCGCCCTCTCGCGTCAGGCCGGCACCCCGGGCCGGCCGGCCACCACCCGCACCGCGCCCACCTCGAGCCGCGCGCGCACGATCTCCTACACGCCGGACCTGGACGGTCACGCCGATCCCGGCGAGATCGTGTGGACGTGGGTGGAGTTCGAGGAGAACGACGGACGCGGCAAGGACCGGCCGGTCCTGGTGGTGGGGCGCGACGGCGACCGTCTGCTGGGACTCCAGCTCTCCTCGAGGGACAGAAGGGACGACGACGAGGAGTGGCTCGGTCTCGGATCGGGCCCCTGGGACTCCGAGGGCCGGCCGAGCTGGGTTCGCCTGGACCGGGTGCTGGACGTCCCCGAGCAGGGCATCCGGCGCGAGGGCGCGATCTGCCCGCGGCAGAAGTTCGACGCCGTCGCCGACCGGCTCCGCGCGGACTACGGCTGGCGCTGACTACGGCTGGCGCGGACGCCGGTAGTCCCGCGCCGCCTCCGCAGCTGGCGCGGACGCCGGTTGTCCCGCGCCGCCTCCGCAGTCGCCCCTCCCAGCCGCCCTCCCCAGCCACGCCACCTATCGGATCCCGCTACGCCTACGGGATCCCTTAGGCGTAGCGGGATCGGATGGGTGGCGTGCGGCGATGAGTCCGTCCGTCATGGATGAGCCTGTCCGTAATGACCTGCCGCGGGCGCGGGCCTCGCGGTCTCCGTGGGCAACCGCCGGGCGCCTGCCGGGCGCCTGCCGGGTGGCCGACTGGGCGGCGTCGCAGTAACGTTGTCGTGCGTCGACGGGGTCGGCCGACGTTTTGGCCGGTGAGAACCCCACTGGTAAAGTGGGCCGTCGGTGTCCACCGGAGCACGTTCCACGTGCCCGCACGGACGAGACGACCAGACATCAGATCGGCGGGATCCCCTCGTGGAGCCGTCGACACACGACATAAAGGTGTGACGAGTGGCCAACATCAAGTCCCAGATCAAGCGGAACCGCACCAACGAGCGCAACCGCCTCCGTAACCAGTCGACCAAGTCGGCTCTGCGTACCGCCATCCGCAGCCTGCGTGAGGCCACCGAGTCCGGTGACAAGGAGAAGGCCGGCGCCCTGCTCGTCGCCACCTCCCGCCAGCTCGACAAGGCCGCCAGCAAGGGTGTCATCCACCAGAACCAGGCCGCCAATAAGAAGTCGGCGCTGACCAAGGCCGTCAACAGCCTCTGAGTCACCCCGGCGCTCCCCCGCCGGGAGCCGCCCAGCCCCGCGTCAGCGTCACCGACGCGTCGAGGCTCCGAGGGCCCACTCCGCACCACGTGCGCGGGGTGGGCCCTCGTCGTGCCCCCGGCTTCGGCGAGCGGGGGCGCCGGGTGTCCGGCCCAGGCGAACGGCCCGGGCGAACGGCCCGGAGCCGGGCCCGATCGGCCCGTCTACAGGGAGGCCAGCGACCCGACCTCGCGCACCGCGCGCTCGAGGGCGTAGTACGGGTTCTCCGCCCGTCCCTTGACCTCGCCGTTGAGACGCGCGACCACCTGCAGCGCACTGCCCAGCGTCTCGATGGACCAGTAGCGCGTCTGGGCGGTGACCTTCTTGACCTTCCACGGCGGCAGGCCCTGCTTCGCCAGCTCCGCCGGCGGCACGCCACGCTGCGTACCCACCAGGGCGATCGAGTTCACCGCATCCGCCAGCGCGTCGGCGAGCACCACCTCCGGCACCCCGGTGTGCAGCGCCCACTCGAGCGCCTCGATCGCGCCGGCCACGTCCCCGGTCACGGCGCGCTCGGCCACCGTGAACCCGCTGACGCCCACCACCCCGGAGTGGTAGCGCCGGACGGCTTCCACGTCCACCTTGCCGCCGGTGTCGGCCACGAGCTGCCCGCACGCCGACGCCAGCTGACGGAGATCGGTCCCCACGGCCTCGACCAGTGCTTCGCACGCCTCGGGGGCCACACGCACGTTCAGGCCCCGGAACTCCGACCGCACGAACCCCACCACGTCCATGTGGCGGGTGAGCTTGCCGGCCGCGTGCTCCTCCGCGCCGGCCTTACGGAGATCCGCCACCAGTGTCTTGGCGCGGCCGCCGCCGGTGTGCTGGACCACCAGGACCGTCTCCGGCGGCAGGTCCCGGGCGGCGTCGAGCACCGCGGCCTGGGCGTCCTTGCCCAGTTCCGCGGCGCCGGTGACGACCACGATCCGCGCCTCGCCGAACAGAGACGGCGAGAGCAACTCGAACAGCTGCGGGGCCGTCACCTCGGGACCACCCAGCCGGGAGACCACCGGCGGGTCCTGCCCGGCCGGCGTGGCCGCGCGGACCGCCGAGACGACGCCCGTGGTGGCGCGCTCGGTGAGGAACTCGTCCTCCCCCAACACCAGGTGCAACACAGCGGGTGCGGACCCCGATGCCATCTGCGCTCCTCGTCGTCGTCCTCGTCGTCGTCGTGCCCCGTCATCGTGCCACGCGCCTCCGACCGGTCGCCCGCTCCCCGGCCCGTGGCTACGTTGGGGCACCGAGGCCGCCCCGACGGGCGACGCCGAGGCGTCGTCCCGGGCGCGCGGATTCACACCCGACCCGGAAGGTAGGACATGAGCCAGAACCAGGACACCCACACCACCCGGACCGACCAGCTGACGTTCCAGAACCCCGTAACGCGGTACCCCGCCATCGAGCCGCCGGTCCAGCACCAGCCCGAGCCGGGCCTGGGCGCCGACCTCGAGCCGCGCGCCGACGTCGGCGAGCACTCCTACCGGGGTACCGGTCGGCTCATTGGCCGCAGGGCCCTCATCACCGGCGGTGATTCCGGGATCGGCGCCGCGGTGGCCATCGCCTTCGCCCGCGAGGGCGCCGACGTGGCCATCCACCACCTGCCCGCCGAGGAGGCCGACGCCCGCGCCGTCGCGGAGATCATCGAGCGCGAGGGACGCACGGTGGCGCTCCTGCCCGGCGACCTCACCGACCGCACGTTCTGCGAGGGCCTCGCCGATACCGCGGCGGAGCAGCTCGGCGGGCTCGACATCCTCGTGAACAACGCCGGCAAGCAGGTCGTGGCCCCGGACCTCGAGGACCTGCCCGACGATCAGCTCACCGACACCTACGGGGTGAACATCATCGGGATGGTCCGCGTGACCAAGGGCGCGCTGCGGCACCTCGAGCCCGGGTCGACGATCATCAACACCACCTCGGTGGTGGCGTACATGCCCGCGCCGAACCTGCTGGACTACTCCTCGACCAAGGCGGCGATCAACAACTTCACCAAGGGCCTCGCGCAGCAGCTCGCACCCAAGGGCATCCGCGTCAACGCCGTCGCGCCCGGCCCGATCTGGACGCCTTTACAGGTGTCGGACGGGCAGGAGAAGGAGGACCTGCCGGAGTTCGGGAAGTCCACTCCGCTCGGACGGGCCGGACAGCCCACCGAGCTCGCGCCCGCCTACGTGTTCCTCGCGTCGCCGGAGTCGAGCTACGTGGTCGGCGAGACGCTCGCGGTGACCGGCGGCATGCCGACGCCCTAGCGCGGCCGCGAGGCGCTCCGCGGCGCGGCCTCACGGGGGCGCGGCCTCACGGGCGGCGCTCGCCGTCCTCCATCACCATCCGCTCGCGGGTGTCGCCGTGCACCGCGGTCCCCTCCGCGATCGGCTCGTGGAGGGCGCCCGAGGTGTCCGGGGCGGGCGTGCCCTTGCCGATCTCCGACTCCGAGAGCTTGCCGGAGAACCGCTCGGTGAGCTCCTTGAACAGCCGGTGCGAGGCGTGGGAGCCGCGCGCCTTGGGGCCGACCGGCTGCTCCTGCTGCGGGTCGACGCACGCGTCGACGATCGCGTCGACGACGATGTCCGGGTCGTCCATCGCCGCCAGCCTCGGCGCGTGGCCGGTGTAGTTGCCCACGTGGTCCCACCAGGGCGTGTCGGCCGCCCACGGCAGGATGGTGCCGACCTTGATCGTCTCGTGCAGTCCGGCGAGCCGCAGCTCCTCGTTGAGCGAGCGGCCCAGGCTCGTGATGCCGGCCTTCACCGAGGCGTAGCTGGCCTGGTACGCGAGCGGCACCTCGCCGGCGACCGAGCTGACATTGACCAACACGCCCTCGCCGCGATCGACGAACCGGCGCAGCGCCACGTGGGCGCCGGTCATCATCCCCTTGAGGTCCACGTCGACGAGCCGCGCGTGGTCGGCGAGCGGGATCTCCCAGAACAGGCCCATGACGCCGACCGCGGCGTTGTTGACCCAGACGTCGATGTGCCCGAACCGGTCCTCGGCGGCCGTCGCGAGCCGCTCGACCGCGTCGGCGTCGCTGACGTCGGTGGGCACCGCCAGCGCGGTGCCGCCGGAGTCGGTGATCTGCGCGACCACCTCGTCGAGGACGTCCGGGCGTCGGGCGGCGACGACGACGTGGGCGCCCAGCTCACCCAGCTTCAGCGCCGTGCCGCGGCCGAATCCGCTCGAGGCGCCCGTCACCACGACCGTCCGTCCTGCCAGGTCTTCCCGCTTGCTCATTCCTGCCTCCTGTAGGTCGGCGAAGTCGGGATCAGTTGTCGCGGTTCATGGTCCACCGCGCGCGCGGGCCGTGCATCCGGTCCGTGTCCCGGTCAGCGGAGGCGTCGGTGGATGCGTCGGTGGAGGCGTCGGTGGCCCGGCCGTGGCCCGGGCAGCGGATGCGGCGGGGCGCGGTGCCCGCGATACTGGTCGGCGTGGATCCCGTGCTCGACGCCGTGCGGCGGTGGCGCCGCGAACGAACGCCGTGCGCCCTAGCCCGGGTCGTGCACACCGGGGGGTCGGCGCCCCTGCCGGCGGGCGCCGCGATGGCGGTCGCCGGCACCGGCGACGTCGTCGGCGGGGTCTCGGGCGGCTGCGTGGACGGGACCGTGTTCGAACTGTGTCGGCAGGTCCTCGACGACGGTCGCCCCGCGCTTGCCCGGTTCGACGGGTCCGACGGCTCCCCGCTCTCGGAGGGGCCGACGTGCGGCGGGACGTCGGAGGTCTTCGTCCAACCCGTCGACGCCGCGGGCCACGCGCTGCTGGGCCGTCTCGACGAGATGCTGCGCGGCCGCGAACCCGTCGTCCTCGCGACCGCTCTGACCGGCGACCGCGCCGGCGCCCACCTGCTCGTCGGAGCCGACGGCGCAGAGGGCTCCCTCGGGGACGATGACCTCGACCGGCGCGTCGCCCGCCTGGCGGCCGGGCACCTCGGCCGGGCCGGCGCGGTCACGGTCGACATCGACGGCCGCGACGGCCCCGACCGGGCTGACCGCCCAGACGAGGCCGGCCACCCCGACGGCCGCGACGGGGAGAGCGACCGGGTGGCCCGGGTCCTGCTGCACTCCTTCGCCGCCCCCGCCCTGCTGATCTTCGGCGCCAGCGCGTTCGGCGAGGCCTTGAGCCGAGCCGGCGCGATGCTCGGGTACCGGGTGGTGGTCTGCGACGCCCGGCCCGCGCTGAACCGGCCGGAACGGTTCCCCGACGCCCACGAGGTCGTCACCCGCTGGCCGCACGACCACCTGGCCTCCGTGCCGGTCGACGAGACCACCGCCATCTGCGTGCTCACCCACGACCACAAGTTCGACATCCCGCTCCTGAGTGCCGCCCTGCGCGGCCGCGCGGGATACGTCGGTGCGATGGGTAGCCGACGCGTCCACGCCGAGCGCCTGGAGTTGCTGCGGGCCGAGGGCCTCACCGAGAGCGAGCTGGCGCGACTGCGCTCCCCCATCGGCCTGGACCTCGGTGCGCGCACCGCCGAGGAGACGGCCCTGTCGATCGCCGCCGAACTCGTCGCGCACCGGCGCGGCGGCTCCGGCGCCCCGCTGTCCGGGCTCGACGTGGCGATCCACCGGTGACCGGGCTCGTCCTCGCGGCCGGGGCCGGCCGACGGTTCGGCCGCCCCAAGGCCCCGGTCGAGTTCGACGGCACGCGGCTCGTCGATCGCGCCGTGGCCCTGCTCCGCGAAGGCGGTTGCGATCGCGTCGTCGTGGTCAGCGGCGCGGTCGAGCTCGCCGTACCGGGCGCCGAGGTGGTGCCGAATCCGCTGTGGGAGACAGGGATGGGATCGTCGCTCCGCGCCGGTCTCACGGCGATCGGCGAGGACGACGTCGTGGTGGTGCCCGTGGACATGCCCTGGCTCGGTGCGGAGGCGGTCCGGCGCGTCGCCGCCGCCGGATCCTCGCTGGCGGTCGCGACCTACGGCGGGATCCGCGCCCATCCGGTCCTCCTGGGCGCCGACCACCACGCGGGCGTCATCGACTCCGCGTCCGGCGACGCCGGGGCCCGCCACTACCTGCGGGCGCACTCCCACCTGGTCGCGGAGGTCCCCTGCGACGACACGGGGTCCCCGCGCGACGTCGACCGGCCGGAGGACCTGCGTCCCTGACCGGCGACCACCGCGGCCGCCGCGCCCGGTCATCCCCCGGGCCGGCGGCCGCCGCGGCGCCTACTGATCGACAGGCAGGTGCTCCAGGAGCGCGTCGGCGTGGACGGGGAGGTCGCGGATGCGTGCACCGGTGGCGTTATGGATCGCGTTGACCACGGCGGCCGCGCTGCCGACGTTGCCGATCTCCCCCGCCCCGCGCGTGCCCATCGGGGTCGCGAACTCGTCGACCTCGTCCAGCCAGACCGCGTCGATGTCGGTGGCGTCGGCATGGGTGGGTACGTGGTAGTCCGCGAGGTTCTGGGTGACGACGTGGCCGAACCGGGTGTCGCGGACGCTCTGCTCGTGCAGCGCCATGGACAGCCCGAAGGTCATGCCGCCGATGAACTGCGACCGCACGGTACGGGGATTGACGACCCGGCCGATCGAGAACACGCCGAGCATCCGCGGCACCCGGATCTCGCCGGTGTCGGCGTCCACGCGAGCCTCTACGAAGTGGGCGCCGAACGAGATCGCGCGATAGCGCTCGAGCTCGGGGTTGTCGCCGGCGGCGGCGGTGGTCTCCGCACCCGCCGGCGGGTCGTCGCCGTACCGCGTCCGGAACCGCCCGGCCGCGGCGAAGATGGCCGACCCCCACGACGAGATGCCGGATGAGCCGCCGGCGACCGTGGCGTACGGCAGGGCGGTGTCGCCGATCTCCAGGGTGATGGCCTCGGCGGGGACCCCGAGGGCGTCCGCGGCGACCAGGGTGAGCGCGGTCCACGTGCCGGTGCCGATGTCCACGGCGCCGACCTGCACGCGGTAGCGGCCACCGCCCTCGGCACGGATCGTGGCCTGCGACCCGGACTGCACCATGTGCGGGTACGCGGCGCTGGCGACGCCGTAGCCGACCATCCAGCGACCGTCCCGGCGGGACGCCGGAGTCGCGGGCCGCTCGGACCACCCGAAGCGATCAGCGCCCTCGCGCAGGCAGTCGACCAGACGCCGCGAGGACCACGGCCTCCCGGACTCGGGGTCCGTCTCCGGGTCGTTGCGCACCCGCAACTCGATCGGGTCCAGCCCGCATGCCTCGGCCAGCTCGTCCATCGCGACCTCGGCGGCGAACGCCCCCGGAGCCTCGCCCGGCGCCCGCATCCAGTACGGGGCCGGCACGTCCAGAGGGACGGCG
Organism: Dietzia cinnamea NBRC 102147; assembly: GCF_001571065.1. GTDB lineage: Bacteria > Actinomycetota > Actinomycetes > Mycobacteriales > Mycobacteriaceae > Dietzia > Dietzia cinnamea. The sequence goes on along the minus strand of NZ_BCSW01000012.1, from coordinate 62,116 downwards.
TGATGGAAGGTCCGCCGGTTGGGCGCGGCGTACATCGAACGCGACGGCACGGCGGCCTGCTCGACGAACTCCTTGACCCGCGAACTCTGCGACCACGCCTCGTGACCGATCGCGGTGAGGCGCCCGTCCGCGTCGGAGGCCAGCCGGATCCGCGAGACCGTCCGCGGGCGGTAGCCCACGAAGACGAACATCTGCTGCCGGGTCACCGCGTACTTGATGAGCCGACCCGGCAGGTGCATGGCCCCCAACGCCACCAGCACGTCGTGGGCGTGCGGCGCGCCCTTGGAACCGAACCCGCCGCCGACGTGTGGGGCGATCACCCGGATCTGCTCGGTCTCCAGCCCGAGGACGGGCGCGAGCGTGGAGACCACGCCGTGCGGGGACTGTGTGGAGTCGTACATGGTCAGCAACGGGCCGTCGGGGTCCCAGTGCGCCGAGACGGCGTGCGGCTCCATCGGGTTGTTGTGCTCCTCCGGCGTGGAGTAGCTCTGATCCACCACGTGGCCATGCGTCTGCGCGCGGGCGAGCGACGGCCCCATCTCGCCGGTCGAGGACGCGGGCTCGTAGCCGCCGTTGACCACCTCGGGCTCGTAGACGTCCGGGTGGTCGGTGCGGAAGCCGACGTCGTGGGGCTGCTGGTCGTACTCCACCCGCACCAGCGACTGCGCCCACCGGGCCGCCTCCGCCGTCTCGGCCAGGACGAGACCGATCGGCTGGCCGCGGTAGAGCACGTCGGTGTCCTGGCAGATCACGTACTCGCGCTCGGAGGTGTCGGCCAGCCGCGGCGCGTTCCACGGCGTGAGGACGGCGAGCACCCCGGGCTGCGACTCGGCCTCGGAGGTGTCCATCGAGGTGACGGAGCCGCGCGCGATGGTGGAGGTGACCGGGTGGAGGAACACGGGCTCGCCGGGCCCGGTGTGCTCGAAGGCGTACTGCGCGGTCCCGGTGACCTTCGCGGGCCCGTCGAGCCGCGGGGTCGAGGTGCCGATGGCGCTCATCGCGGACCCTCCTCTCCGGTGACGCCCGCGCGCCTGCCCGCGGCCTCCGCGGCAAGGTCGCGCAGGACGGCGATGATGGTCCGCCGTAGCAGCGGGACCTTGAGTTCGGCGCCCTCTACGGGCGTCGCGTCCGCGAGTTCGGCGTCCGCCGCCTCGGCGAACGCGGAGGTCGAGACGGCGCGCCCGACGAGCAGCTCCTCGGCCCTGGCCGCCCGCCACGGCTTGTGCGCCACCCCGCCGCACGCGATCCGGACGCCGGTGATCACCTCGTCGTCGTCGATCTCCAGGTGCGCGGCGACGGAGACAAGCGCGAACGCGAACGACGCCCGGTCGCGGACCTTCCGGTAGGTCGAGACGGCGCCGGTCAACGGCGGCGGTAGCTCCACCGCGACCACCAGTTCGTCTCGCTCGAGGACCGTGTCGAGATGCGGCCGGTCCCCCGGCAGGCGGTGGAAGTCGGCCGCCGGTATCCGGCGCTCCCCGCCGGGCCCGAGGGCCACCACCGTCGCGTCGAGCACGGCCAGCGCGACGGCCATGTCGGAGGGGTGGGTGGCGATGCAATCGTCAGAGTGACCGAACACAGCGTGGTAGCGGGTGTACCCACCGATCGCGGAGCACCCACTGCCGGGCTCGCGCTTGTTGCACGGGGTAGTGACGTCCTGGAAGTAGACGCAGCGGGTGCGTTGGAGGAGGTTGCCGCCGGTCGTGGCCAGATTGCGGAGCTGCGGCGAGGCCGCCGAGAGCAGCGCCCGGCTCAGCACCGGGTAATCCCTGCGGATGAGCGGGTGCCCGGCCAGGTCGGCGTTGCGCACGTTGGTGCCGATCCGCACCCCGTCCCCGTCCAGTGGGTCGACGGTGTCCAACGGGAGCCGGGACACGTCCACGATGACGTCCGGGGTCGCCACCCCGAGCTTCATCAGGTCGACCAGGTTGGTGCCGCCGGCCAGCGGTCTCGCACCCTCGTGCTCGCTCAGCAGCGCGACGGCCGCGTCGGCGTCCTCCGGGCGCTCGTAGCGGAACGGTCTCATGGTCGGGCCCCTTCCCGGTCGGCGGGCGCAGAGTCCCGGACCTGCCGGATCGCGGCGACGATGTTCGGGTACGCCGCGCACCGACACAGATTGCCGCTCATCCGTTCCCTGATCTCCTCGTCGGTCAGCTCGACCTCGGCGTCGAGGTCCTCCGTGACGTGGCTCGGGGTGCCCTGTCCGGCCTCGTCGAGCATCCCCACGACGCTGCACACCTGCCCGGGTGTGCAGTACCCGCACTGGAACGCGTCGGTGTCGACGAACGCCTGCTGGACCGGATGGAGCCCGTCCTCGGACAATCCGGCCGCCGTGACGACGTCCCGGCCGTCCTGTGCCACCGCCAGGGACAGGCACGAGGTGACCCGGCGGTCGTCGACCAGCACGGTGCACGAACCGCATTGGCCGTGGTCGCACCCCTTCTTGGGCGAGTAGTTGCCGATCCGATCGCGCAGCGCGTCCAGCAGCGTGGTCCGCGTGTCCACCGTGACCTCGTGCTGCGCGCCGTCGACCCGAAGCGTGATGCGCATCTCCATGAGCCGACTGTAAGTGCGCCCGTGGGGTGGGCGCGACCGGTCGGCGGGAGCCGCGCGCGGTGGCCGATGCCCGGCCTGCGCTTACCCTCGGGGGTCCGGGACCATCCCACCGCGGGCCGCCCGACCGCGACGGAGAGGACGCACACGTGACTACGACGCAGGCCGAGCCCACCGATCCCCTCGAGGTGGCGGAGCGCGTCTTCGGATGGGACGAACTGCGGCCGCCGCAGGCCGAGGCGATCCGGGCGGCGGTGAGCGGCCGCGATGTGCTGGCCGTCCTGCCCACCGGTTACGGCAAGTCGGCGATCTACCAGCTCGCCGGGATCATGGCGGAGGGTCCGTGCATCGTGGTCTCCCCTCTCATCGCGTTGCAGACCGACCAGTGCGAGGGGCTCAACGAGCTCGCTGACGACGCTCCCACCCGATCGCTGGCGATCAACTCCTCGATGGGCGCGCGGGCGCAGGCCGAGGCGTGGGACGACGTCGTCGCCGGGCGCGTCGACTTCGTGTTCCTCACCCCCGAGCAGTTGGCCAAGGCCGAAGTCCTCGACCGCCTCCGCCAGGCGGGCCCGAGCTTCCTCGTCGTGGACGAGGCGCACTGCGTGTCCGCCTGGGGGCACGACTTCCGTCCCGACTACCTCCGCCTCGACACCGCACGTCACCGGATGGGGTCACCGACCGTCATCGCGCTCACCGCGACCGCCTCGACACCGGTGCGGGAGGAGATCCTCGACCGCTTGGCCATGTCCGACGCGCTCGTGCTCGCCGGCGGCTTCGACCGGTCGGAGTTGCACCTCGCCGTGCGGCGCCACGTGGAGGACGACGACAAGAAGGACGCGGTCGTGGAGCGGGCCGTCGAACTGGTCGGTCCCGGGCTCGTCTACACGGCGACCCGCAAGGCCACCGAGGACTACGCGGCTCGCATCGCCGAGCGCTCGGCCGCCGCGGACCGTCCGTTGAGGGTCCGCGCCTATCACGCCGGGCAGAAGGCGGCGGAGCGCGAGGAGACGCTGGGCGCCTTCCTCGACGGTCACCTCGACGTGGTGGTGGCGACGAACGCGTTCGGGATGGGCATCGACAAGGAGGACGTACGGTTCGTCCTCCACGCCGACATCCCCGACTCGCTTGACACCTATTACCAGGAGGCCGGGCGCGCCGGACGCGACGGCGAGCCGGCCACCATCGAACTGCACTACCGCAGCGAGGACCTCGGCCTCCGCAGCTTCTTCTCGTCTCACAGCGCGGACGAGGAGGTGATCCGAGCCGTCGTCCGTCACCTGCGCCGAGCGGACGGGCCGGTGCGACTGAGCAAGCTGAAGAAGGCCGTCGACGCGGGCGGGAAGCGTGTCACGGGCGCGGTCAACCTGCTCGAGGCGGCCGGCCTGCTCTCCTCCGGCAGGAAGGGGCTCGAGCTCGTCGAGGACGTGCGTCCCAAGGAAGCGGTGCGCCGCGCGGAGGAGATGTCCGAGACGCTCGAGAGAATCGATCGCTCCCGGATCGAGATGATGCGCGGGTACGCGGAGACCGACGGGTGTCGACGCCAGTTCCTGCTCGGATACTTCGGTGACGAGCTCGCCGATCCCTGCGGGAACTGCGACACCTGCGACGCCGGAACGGCCGTGGACATCACTCATGATGCGGCGGACTTTCCTCTCCAGTCCGCGGTGGTCCACCGGGAGTGGGGGTCGGGGATCGTCATGAGTGTCGATGACGACCGCCTCACCGTGTTCTTCGAGGAGCAGGGGTACCGGACGCTGTCCCTGGATCTCGTCCGTGAGCAGGAGCTGCTCACGCGGGCGTGACCGTCGGCGAGCCGGGCAGGCCGGCAGCGACGCCGGCGACGGTGTCGAGCCACCACAGCGCGGGCGCGCACGCCGCGGCCAGCGCCACGGCCCCGCCCTGCCACAGCGGGCCGAGCGCGGCGGCCGCGGTGCCCAGCACCGTCACGACCGGCACCGCGGGGGCGACCGCGATGTTCGCGGGTAGCGCCCACGGCCCGGACCCGAGCCCGGAGGCCACGAGGATCGGGAGCGTGGCCACGTGCGCGACCAGGCAGACCGCCAGGACGTCGGCGGCGGGGCCGGGAATCCACGGTCGGCGGAGCCGCTGGGCCACTGGTCTCGCGGCCACCACCAGCGCGGCCGTCGCGGACACCGACAGAACGAAACCCGCCCCCGTCGCCGTCGCGGGGTCGAGGAGTGCGACGAGGAGGACGATCGCCGCCAGCGCCGCCAGGGGCCTACCTGTGCGGCGCGCGCCCAGTGCGGCCAGGCCGATCGCCCCCGTCCCCGCCGCGCGCAGCACGGCCGGCTCCGGGCCGACCACCGCGACGAACCCGGCCAATGCGAGGGCCGCGGCCAGGAGGCGACCACGACGACCGACACCTGCCGCGGCGGCCGCGAGCAGCACCGCTCCGACGACGTAGGTCGTGTTGGCGCCCGAGACGGCGGCGAGATGCGCGAGCCCGGACGCGCGGAACTCGTCCCGTGTCTCGACCGACACGCCGCTCTCGTCGCCGAGTACGAACGAGGGCAGCAGGCCCGCGGACCCGGCGGGCAGGGCCCGGTCGGACACCTCGCGGAAACGGTGCCGTACCGCCGCCGGGACCCGCCCGCTCCAGCCCGGAGGACCGGTGATCCGGGGTGGCGCGAGAGCCCGGAGGCCCGGCGGCTCGCCGACCGATCGGGGCTCCAGCACCGTCACCGAAGTGGTGACCCGGGTCCCCGGCGGCAGGCCCCGCCAGCCCTCCCGCGCGAGGAGCACCACGTCGAGCTCGCCGCGGCGCGCCGCGGTGCCCGTCCCGGTGGCCTCGACCCGCACGGGCACCATGACCCCGCCGCTGCGGACCGGCCTGTCGAACCCGGTCACCACCGCCTCCACGCCGGTGCGGGCACCCACCAGATCGACCAGCGGGTGCGCGGCCAGCGCGTACGTCCGCGCCGCCTGGGCCCCCGCCGCGACCGCACCGACCGCGCACGCCAACGCCACCACCCCGAGTGCGACGCGGTCGGTCCTCGATCGGCCGCCCGCGCCCGTCGACCACGCCGCGGACACCACGGCGGCGGCCAGCAGCACCACCGCGAGGGCGGCCGCGACAGCGGGGCGGAGGGCGACAGTCGCAGCGGTGGCGACGAACACCGCGAGCGTGGGCACCACCAGCCGCAGGTCGCGGGCCGCCGGCATCCCAGGCGCCGCGTGGGCCGGCGCCCGAGGCTGCGGATCGGTCACACCGTCACCAGGGGGCGCAACTTCGCCAGCGTCGCCGGGCCTATCCCGTCGACCTCGACCAACTGGTCGACGCTGGTGAACACGCCGTTGGCCGACCGCCACGCGAGGATCGCCGAGGCGGTGACCGGCCCGACCCCGGGCAGGGACTCCAGGGCGGCGGCGTCAGCGGTGTTGAGATCGACCGGCCCGGCACCCGCTCCGGCGGGTGCCGGCGCGGGAGCTCCGGCCGCCGGGGCGCCCGGGGCGGCGGGGGGTTGGGCGGGGCCGGGACCGACGATGTCGCTCCGCGGCCCCCTCGGCCCGTCGGGCCCGGGGGCCAGACCGACGAGGATCTGCTCGCCGTCGGCGACCCTGCGCGCGAGGTTGAGCCCCTCCCGGTCCCCGCCCTCGAGGACACCGCCGGCACTGTCGAGTGCGTCGGCGACCCGGGCGCCGGGCGTGAGGGTGACCAGCCCACTGCGCCCGACCAGGCCGACCACGGAGACGACGAGTGGGCCTTCCGCGGCGTCCGGGCCGGCTCCCGCGGCCGCCCCCGCGGCCGCCGTCGCGGCCGCCGTCGCGGACGTGGTCGGCGCGGACGGCGTGGGGGCCGGGCCGCCGCCCACCGACTTCGCGTCCGACGCCGCCAGCGGCAGCTCGGGAACGGGCGGACCCGCGGGGACGGCGGCGAGCAGCCGGTGCACGGAGAACGCCCCGAGGGCGAGGACCACGACCACCAGCGCGACTCCCGCGAGACGATCGGGTGCCCATCTGATGCGGGCCCACCACGGCGGGTCGGCCCATGCGGCGATGTCCGGGTCCTCGGCGGGGAAGCGCTCCGGCCGGGCTCCGTCCGGATCGGGTTCCGCCCACGGAACCCGGGCCGACTCCGCGACCGCCGGCTCACAATTCCGACCGACCGGCTCTGGCGCGAGCGCACCGGCCAGTCGCTGTAACGCGGCCGCCCGCGCCGGGTCCCGCTCGGGATCGGCGGGACGGGCCCGGGTCTCGGTTCGCATGGGCGCGACGCTAGACCGGCACCCGCCCCCATCCGCTCCGGAACGCGGTCCTCAGTCCGCGTCCTGTGGAGAGGGGGACGGGATGGGGAATTCGGTGTCCACGAGGTCTGTCACCGACACCCCCACTGTTCCCGGGCCCAGATGCCACGCGAGGACCTCGTCGAATTCGACGATGATGACGCGTTCCGGGAACGGGGTCTGCTTGCGGATCTCCGAGGCCATCTCCCCGGCCCGTTCCGCCGCCTCATGGTGGTGGATGACGACCAGGACGTCACCGCGGGCGAGGTCGTCGCGAAGCAGCGCGCGGAGGCGTTCATGGGCCTTCGTGGTGGTGCGCGCCTTCGCGGCGAGGTCAACCGATCCCGACCGCAGGACGATCACCGGACGCATCGCCAGCGCGCTGCCGAAGATCGCGGCCAGGGCGCTGATCCGGCCGCCCCGCCGTAGGTATTCGAGCGACTCGAGGGCGGCGTAGGTCGAGGCGCCCCGGCACAGACGCGCGGCGAGGTCGTAGGTCGCCGACAGCCCGAGCCCGTTGTTCGCGGCCCACGCGCACTGGGCGACCGCGGCGCCGAAGGCCATCCCCGCCCCCCGGGAGTCGGAGACGAGGACACGGCCGCCGAAGCGGGTGGCGGCGTCGCTGGCCGACTGCCAGGTCCGCGACAGTTCCTTGGACAGGTGCACCGAGACGACGCCCGTGCAGTCCGGGTCGGCGAGGAGGTCGGCATAGTTGGCCGCGAGTTCGTCTGGGGTCACCGCTGCGGTGGAGACGGCCTTGTCGTCCTCCTGCACGACGTGCAGCGGCACGACCGTGATGCCGAAGTCGCGGACCCACGCGGCTGGCAGGTCCGCGCAGGAGTCGGTGACCAGTCGGACCGTCACGGGGCGTCCACCGGCGGTGTGATCCCCGCGTTCCACTGGTCCAGGCGCCACAGCAGGGCCCGAGCCGCGTCAGTGGTGGGCGCGACCTCCGGTTCGGCGTGCGACTCGTCCGGATTCGCGGTGCGCGGGTGGGCGGACAACTGCACCCAGCAGGTGTTGCCGAGCCCGTTGAACATCGGGTAGTGCTCCACGGGCAGTTCGAGCAGTGCCCCGGTCAGCGCCGCGATGGCGCCTCCGTGCGCGACGATCACGGCCGGGTGCTCCCCCCACTCCGGCGACGACTCGACGAGCTCGTCGACGACCTCGCGGGTACGACGCGCCACCTCGATGCGGCTCTCCCCGTTCGGCGGTGACCAGCGCGGACTGCTGCGCCAGCGCAGTCGCGCGCCCGGCCACTGCTCGTCGACCTCGGAGTGGCTCATCCCCTGCCAGGTCCCCAGGTTCGTCTCGCGCAGCCGCGGGTCGGTGACGACGTCCAGTCCCACCTCGGACGCCAGCGCCTTCGCCGTCTCGTGCGCACGCTGAAGATCCGAGGACAAGATCGTCCACGGCCGTCGGGGCGCCAACGCCCGGCCGACGGCGTGCGCCTGCCGGACCCCGAGCTCACTGAGTTCGGTGTCCAACTGCCCCTGCATCCGCAGCGAGGCGTTGTAATGCGTCTGGCCGTGACGCAGCAGGATGAGACGTCGGGTCACCGAGGAGTTCAGAGCTCCTGATCCCGCTGTGGCTCCTCCGGGGCGAGCGAGTCATCGGCCCCGCCGGCGGCGGTATCCGAGCGCCGCGACGTCTCGACGCCCTCGATCTCCACGACGGGGCAGTCCTTCCACAACCGGTCGAGCGAGTAGTAGTCGCGCTCGTCGACATGCTGGACGTGCACGACGAGCTCGTTGTAGTCGAGCAGGGCCCACCGACCCTCGCGGGTGCCCTCACGGCGCAGTGGCTTGTGTCCGGCCTCGCGGAGCTTGTCCTCGATCTCCTCGACGACGGAGTTCACCTGACGCTCGTTGTCCGCGGACGCCAGGACGAAGCAGTCGGTGATGACGAGTTGGTCGGAGACGTCGATGACGACGATGTCGGTCGCCAGCTTGTCATCTGCGGCGCGGGCGGCGACGGCGGCCATCTCCACGGCCTCGGGGCTTGCGGTCACAGGGGGTTCTCCTCGGGGTGCGAATCGATGGGGACGGGGACCCGGTGCACCGGGGCCGTCGCTACTGGGGTGCCGTCCAGGCGGGTGGAGCCCTCCGGCCGGTAGAGGTTGCGCTTGGCGATGTACTGCACGACGCCGTCGGGTACGAGGTACCAGACGGGGGCGCCGTCGGCCGCACGGCGGCGGCACTCGGTGGACGAGATCGCCAGGGCGGGGATCTCGAGCAGGTAGACCCGCCCGTTCTCGATCTCGGTGAGATGGGTGTCGGACAACTCGAAACCGGGACGGGAGACGCCGACGAACGTGGCGAGTTCGAACATCTCCTCCCAGCCGCGCCAGGTCAGAATCTTCTCCAACGCGTCAGCGCCGGTGATGAAGAACAGCTCGGTCTCCGGGTGCTGACGGAGCAGATCCTTGAGGGTGTCGACCGTGTAGGTCGGCCCCCGGCGGTCGATGTCCACGCGGCTGACAGAGAAGCGCGGATTAGAGGCCGTCGCGATGACGGTCATGAGATAGCGGTCCTCGGCCGGGGACACCTCCCGAGTGCGCTTCTGCCACGGCTCACCCGTGGGGACGAACACGACGTCGTCGAGATCGAACCGATGAGCCACCTCGCTGGCCGCCACGAGGTGACCGTGATGGATCGGGTCGAAGGTTCCGCCCATCACTCCGATGCGGCGCCGCGAGCCGTCGGCGGTTCCCGTCGTGGTCATGGTCACCGAGTCTATCGGGCCGGGGTGCCGCGTACTCGTCTGCCGCTCCCCGCCGCCCCGGACGCTCACACGGGCAGCAGGCTGGATACGACCGCCGTGAGCTGCTCGACGTTGCGGCACTCGTGCATCGGCACGTACTGGGAGTACAACTTGGCGGCCGAGTCGCCGGTCCCCCACTGCCGCCGTGGTTCCGGGTTCAGCCAGTGGGTGTGTCCGACCCGCTCGCTGACGAACTCCAGCGCCTCGACCGCGGGATCGCGGTAGTTGTTGCGGCCATCCCCCAGGATGAGCAGCGAACCCGTCCTCGTCAGCGTATGGGCGTACCGGTCGGCGAATCCCTCGAGAGCGTGCCCGTAGTCGGAGTGCCCGTCATAGGTGATGATCTCGGCCTCGCGCACCATCCTGCTCATCGCCGTGCCGAGGTCGGAACCCGATTCGAAGAACGAGGTCACCTCGTCGGTGGTGTCGACGAAGGCGAAGACACGCACCCGGGAGAACTGCTCGCGGAGCGAGTGCACCAGCTGGAGGGTGAAGTGGCTGAAACCAGCGACCGACCCGGACACGTCGCACAGCACCACCAGCTCGGGGCGGGCCGGGCGTGGCTTGCGCAGAACCAGCTCGACCGGGACCCCTCCCGTGGACATCGACCGACGCATGGTCTTGCGCATGTCGATAGCACCGTGCCGGTGGCGGCGCCGCCGCGCGGCCAGGCGACTCCCGAGCTGGCGCGCCAGTGGCCCGACCCTCCGACGGAGCGCCTGCAGATCCTGGTCGTTGGCGCGCAGGAAGTCGACCTGCTCGGCCGCCGGGCCGACCGCGTACTGGGCCACCCGATCCCGCCCCACGGTCTCAGCGGTGCGGCGACGCGTCTCGTCGGCGACCTCGCGCAGGAAGCCACGCACCAGGTCCGCCGCGGCGTTGGCGGCCGCGCTCTTCTCCGCGTGCCGCTTGGAACCGTCGGGGTCGAAGGGATCCGCGCCGAGCAGCCCGTCGAGGATCCTCTGCATGATCGAGTTCGTGTCCAGCGGGCTCAATGCCTGGTAGGCGGAGTAGCGCGGGCCGTTCACCGAGTCGTACGAGCCCAGCTGTTCCACGAGGAGTTCGGCGAGCGCCCGGGCCTTGGCGCGCGACTCGTCGGTGTCCTCGAGAAGCAGCGAGGCGATGAGCTCGTCGAGGGCGTCGGGATCCACCTTGCCGTCATCGTCGGTCGGGATCTCCACCTCGAGCGTCACCGCGTCGCCCGCGGCGTGACCCCCGACGGCGGTCGGGAACCACAGATCGAAGAGCTGGTCGAACACCCCGCGGTGCGTGGGCTTGTGCAGGATCGTCGAGGCCAGCGCCTCGCGCAGAGCGGCGCGGTCGAGCAGGTCGACGTGCACCATCGCCGAGGCCGCGTCGACCGCCTCGCTGGGCCCGACAGGGATGCCCTTGCGGCGCAGTGCGTCGACGAAGTCGACGAGGTGGCCGGACAGACCGCCCGGACTCTTCTGGGTCATCGCCCCCGCCCCCCGATCATCTCGAGCGTCCGCACGCTAGTTCAGCCGCAGCTCGGCGGCCGCACGCAGCTGGTCGGACTGGTGCTTGAGGACCACGCCGAGGGTCTGCAGGACGGTCTCGTCGTCGATCGTGTCCAGGCCCAGCGCCACGAGCGTGCGGCCCCAGTCGATCGTCTCCGACACGCTCGGCACCTTCTTCAGCGCCATGGCGCGCAGCACCCCCACGACGCGCACGAGCTGTTCGGCCAGCCGGTCGTCCAGCTCGGGAACCCGGGACGCGAGGATCTTTCGCTCGAGCTCCGGCGTCGGGAAGTCCAGGTGCAGGTAGAGGCAGCGACGCTTGAGCGCCTCGGACAGCTCGCGGGCGGCGTTGGAGGTCAGCACGGCGAAGGGCCGGCGGGTCGCCTCGATCGTCCCCAGCTCGGGGATGGTCACCGCGAAGTCACTGAGCACCTCCAGCAGCAGGCCCTCGATCTCGATGTCCGCCTTGTCCACCTCGTCGACCAGCAGCACGGTGGGCTCACTGCGCCGGATCGCGGTGAGCAGCGGTCGCGACAGGAGGAATTCCTCGGAGAACACGTCATCGCGCGTGGAATCCCAGCCCTCGCCCTGCCCGGCCTGTATCCGCAGGATCTGCTTGGCGTGGTTCCATTCGTAGAGCGCACGGGCCTCGTCGACGCCCTCGTAGCACTGCAGCCGGATGAGTTCGGCCTCGGTGGCGGCGGCGACGGCCTTGGCCAGCTCCGTCTTGCCGACGCCCGCCGGGCCCTCGATGAGCAGCGGCTTGCCCAGCCGGTCGGCGAGGTAGACGACCGTCGCGGTCGACCGGTCGGCCAGGTACCCCTGCTCGCCGAGGGCGTCGATGACGTGGTCGATGCTCTCGAACGCAGGTCGTTGTCCGGTGCGGGCTCGGTCCATGGGGCGGGTCCTCTCGGTGGGGTGATCTGGTGCGAACCGCGCGGGTGCGGCCTGCTCGGGCGCGGGTGCCTTACGGCCGCACGTGCCCCTTGCCGTGGGCGATCCACTTCGTGCTGGTGAGCTCCTCGAGCCCCATGGGGCCGCGGGCGTGGAGCTTCTGCGTGGAGATACCGATCTCGGCCCCGAAGCCGAACATCTCCCCGTCGGTCCAGGCGGTGGAGGCGTTGACCATCACCGCCGCCGCGTCGACGCGGGCGCAGAACTCGTCGGCCACGTCGATGCTGCGGGTGGAGATGGCCTCGGTGTGGCCCGACGACCAGCGGGCGATGTGCTCGATCGCCTCCTCGACGCCGTCGACGACCTTGAGGGCGATGTCCATGCTGAGGTACTCCTCGCCCCAGTCAACGTCATCGGCGGGGACGAGGCCCTCGCGGTCCCCGTGAACGGTGACCCCGGCCGTTCGGAGGGCGCCGACGACGCGGTCCACGGCGGCGTCGCCCAGGGCGGCGTCGAGCAGCACCGTCTCGGTGGCGTTGCAGACGCTGCAGCGGCGGGTCTTGCCGTTGAGCAGGAGGCTGATCGCCTCGTCGAGGTCGGCGTCCCCGTGGATGTAGAGGTGGCAGTTGCCGGTGCCGGTCTCGATGGCGGGGACCTTGGAGTTCTCCACCACGGCCTGGATGAGGCCCGCGCCTCCCCGGGGGATCACGACGTCGACGAGGCCGCGCGCCTGGATGAGGTGGGTGACCGACGAGCGGTCCTCCGAGGGGAGCAGTTGCGCGGCGTCGACGGGCAGGTCGTGCTCGGCGAGCACCCCGCGCAGCACCTCGACGAGCGCCTCATTGGAGTTGCGTGCCGAGCGGGAGCCGCGGAGGAGCGCCGCGTTGCCCGACTTGAAGGCCAGACCGAACGCGTCGACGGTCACGTTGGGACGCCCTTCGTAGATCATCCCCACTACGCCCAGCGGCACGCGGACCTGACGGAGCTGGAGTCCGTTGGGCCGGGTCGACCCGCGGGTGACGGTCCCAATCGGGTCCGCCAGACCGGCGACCTGACGCAGGCCGCCGGCAATGCCCTCGATTCGGTCGCCGGTCAGGCGGAGCCGGTCGAGCATGGCCTCTCCGGTACCGGCCTCGATCTGCTCGGCGATGTCCGCCGCGTTGGCCTCGAGGATCGTCGACTCCGCCGCCACGAGAGCATCGGCCGCGGCGAGCAGCATCGCGTTCTTCCGGTCGGCAGTCAGCAGCGCCAGCTCGCGCGAGGCGGCGCGGGCACGACGGGCGGCGCCGTGGACGGCGTCGCGCACCGGGTCTGCGGCCGGCCGATCAGCGTCCGTCTGGCCGGCGAGGTCGGGGGCGTCGACGTGGCTGGTGGTCATGCGGGCCAGCTTACCGATCGGTGGCTCGCCGACGGCGCAGGTGACAGCGTGACCGGACGCTCGCGGGGGGATCGCGAGTCGGCTGGCCAGCCGGGGGCCCGGGCACGCAGCGCCCGACCCGGCCAGGTCACCTGCCAACTGTGAGGAGGTCACGCCGCCCTCGCCGGAATCCCGGGTGGGATCCATCGGGGCATACCGGGGCGTGCCGGGTCCGGGACCGTGCGCCACTGGCCGGGCCCGTCACCGATCCACCCGTGGTGGACAGGACACACCAGCGCCAGGTTCGACACCGTCGTGGGACCGCCCCGCGACCAGTCCGTCACGTGGTGGCCCTGACACTGTGCCGCCGGCTGCTCGCACCCCGGATGGGTACACCCACCGTGCGCGGCATACAGCACCAGCCGCTGCATCGCCGAGGCCAACCGACGATCCCGACCCCGGTCCACATCGATTCGGCGCAGCTCCTCGCGCCCGTCGCGCAGTGCTGACAGAAACCAGGAGCGTCGTCCCGCCAACGACACCGCCTGCCCGGCGCTCAGCTGCACCCCGCCGTCCGTGTCGACCAGCCCGCCGGGCTCACCGGCCTCCACCGCGTCGATGTGCTCCGGCGTCAGGCGCACCACGATCGCCGCCACCCCTCGGCTCGCCCCCGGCTCCACCGCCAAGCCCAGAGCCAGCACGTGGCACAGCGCGTCATAGGCCCGCTGGCCCGCAGTACGCGTGTCGTCCGCGGCCAACGCCTCCGGGCCGGCCTGCCCACCAGACTCCGGATCCGCCGGTGCGGCGATGCACTGACCCGGGCCGCCGAACCGGGCGATCACCGCCGCGAGCAGCGCTTGCAGGCGCGGCTCGGCCGTGATCCCCATGCTCGCCAGCCCATCCAGACCCGGCCGGTGCGCCCGCAACTCCCGCCGCTTCTGCTGCATCTCCTCCAGCCGCTCCAACCGGCCCGGATCCGCCTTGGCCAACTCCCTCGCCGCCGCCGCGGTCAGTGCCCGCACGCTGGCCCCCGCCTGCGCCAACCCCGTCAGATGGCGGGAGAAATCCTCCCGCGCCTCATCGGGGGCACCCTCGGGCAGTTCGGCGACCGCCTCACCGATCGCCCGCTCCTGCCCGGCGGTGATCCGTCCCCGTCGATGCGCCTCCATCGCGGGAGATCCTTGACGGCGCCCGGCGTCGATCCGGGCCCGGCACTGCCCCGCCGTCAACCCCAGATCCCTGCCCAGCGACGTCGCCGCCGAAGACACCGACCGGCCCGCACGTTCCGCGCGGCCGGCCGCCTCCGCAGCCCCCGCAGCACTGATGGCCTCTACACGCCGGGACACCTCCTCCAGCCGCCGCAACACCACAGGCAACTCCGACTCGGACACCTCCGACCAGCACACCGACGCGAGCTGCTCAACGCTCGTCGTCGTCGACTCCACCAGGTCCGAGATCATGTCCCCATCCTACCGCCGCTATCACACATGTGTTCGAACACCAGGTCCCGGTTCAATAACCCCATTAGGCTATCTACCTGCCGCGATGTGCTGGACGATGCCGGACGGAGCCGAGCACCTCGCCGGGCGGCAGGTCCCACTGGCACCTTTCGATGCAGCCGCCCGAAGTGACCACTTTCGCCTCTCGAGAGCCGGGGGCGCCGCTTCTTACCGTGAACGCACTCGCCGCCACCGCGCGAGCACCTCACCGAAGCAGCCGGTCATGACCGTCGCCGAAACCCCCAGCGAAACCCCCACCGACACCGCCACCGCCATCACGCGTCGGCAGCGGCCGCGGCCGCTGGACTTCATCCGCCGCCACCCGTTGCCGACGTTCTTCGTCCTCGCCAACCTGCTCAGCTGGATCGCCTGGACGCCCTACGTCCTCTCCGAGACCGCGCTCGGCGTCCTGCCCGTGACGCTCAACTCGATCGTCGGCGTCCTCCCCGGCGCGTACCTCGGCCCGATCTCCTCGGCCTTCCTCATCACCGCCGTCACCGAGGGGCGCGCCGGGGTGCGCAGCTGGGTCGGGCGACTACTGCGCTGGCGGGTCCCGGGGCGGTGGTACGCGGTGGCGCTGCTCGGGGTGCCGGGCGGGATGCTGCTCACGGGCTTCGCGTTCTCCGGCGGCGAGATCCACGCGCCGTCGCTCATGGCGCTGAGCATGTACGTGCCGCTCCTGCTCTTCCAGTTCGTCACCACGGGGCTCGCGGAGGAGCCGCGCTGGCTTGACTTCGCGCTACCCCGGTTGCAGGACCGGTTCAGCCCGCTGGCCGCGTCGATGATCCTGGGGCCGATCTGGGCGCTGTGGCACGTCCCGCTGTTCTTCACCGCATGGGGCGGCTATCCGGACGCGAGCTGGACCCGCGCGACGTCGTTCCTGCTGTTCTGCCTCGGCTTCAACCTGGTCATGACCTGGATCTTCACGAGCGCCGCCGGGAGCAGCCAGGGTCCCGTGGTCGACGCGCGCACCTGCACGGGCCCCTACGCACGTACGAGTACCGCGACCATGAAGCCGCTGTCGTCGTCGAAGGGCCGCAGATCCCAGGTCGACCACCGCTGCTCGACCCGCAGTCCGGCTCGCTCGGCGTCGAGGTCGAACTCCTCCCGCGTCCAACCGCGGTCGAGCCCGAATCCCACGACGAGCCTGCCGGGTCGTCCGTCGGTGGACTCCGACGCCGGCGCCAGGCGGGCGGCGAGGTTGGCCAGGACGGCTCCGCGGTCGGCCGGGTCGACGAAGGCGAGGACGTTGCCGGCCGACACCGCCAGGTCGAAGGGGCCGGCGGCCCAGCCGTCGACGGCGAGGTCGGCGACCTCCCAGGTGGCGTCGGGGCACTGTTCGCGCGCCCGGTCGACGAGGTAGGGGTCGATGTCGACGCCGGTGACGCGGTGGCCGCGGGCGTGGAGGTAGACGCCCATCCGTCCCTGGCCGCAGCCCACGTCGAGGATGCGCGCGCCGCGCGGCGCCATGGCGTCGGCGAGCCGCGCCTCGCCGTCGATGTCGACGCCCTCGGCGATCATGTCATCCCAGCGCCGCGCGTATCGCCGCGAGTGCTCGGGGTCGGCCTCCACGATCTTCTTCCATGTCTGCGCCATGCGGTCCAGTATGGCCGCCGCGGTGCGGCGCTGCCGAGGGCGGTGACGACGACGAGGACGTGGTCCGCGCGGCCGGCGGGCGGGCCGGGTCAGGAGCCCAGTCGGCGCAGGAGTCGGAAGGTGGTCATGTCGGCGCCCCTGGTCTGGTTCACGAGGGTGGCCGCCGCGACCCCGCCGAGGTGGTCGACGACGGCGATCGACCGGAACCCGCCCGTCCCGCCGTTGTGCCAGAGCACCCCGGACCCGGCCCGGTGCCACCCGAGACCCATCTGCGTGGGCCCGCCCGGTGGGGTCGCGTGGGTGAGCCGGATGGCGTCGGCCAGGGCGGTGCGCGACGGGTCGAGCTGCGCGGCGAGGTAGCGCGTGAGGTCGGCGGCCGTGGATCGCAGTGCGCCTGCGCCGGGGATGCCGGGCAGGGGCCAGGGGTCGGCCGGGCGCCCGCGGCTGCGGTGACCCACCGCGGAGCGGCACCGCTGCTCCTCGGTGAGCAGGTCGTCGGTGACCGTGTCGGGCATTCCGAGCGGCGCGCAGATCCGGTCGCGGACGAGCGTGCCGAAGTCGGTGCCGGTCGCGGTGGTCAGCGCGATGCCGAGAAGCCCGGCGTCGAGGTTCGAGTACGACGGTTTACCGTGCCCCGGGGCGCGGCGGAGTCGGACGCCGCCGAGGCCGTCCAGCACGGCCTGCTCGGTGAGGTCGGCGTACGGGTCCGTGCCGCGGCGCAGGTAGGAGAGGTTCTCGCGGAGGCCGATACGGGAGGGCGACCGCGGGAGCCCGGCGGTGTGGGTCGCCAGATGCTGGAGGGTGATCTGCCGTCCGTCGTGGTCCGGGACGTCGACGCCGGTGGGGAGCAGGTCGCGGACGGGGGTATCGAGTCGCCACCGGCCGCACACGACACCGTCGGCGAGCAGCAGGGCGGTGAAGGTCTTGGTGATGGAGCCGATCTCGAACAGCGTGTGGTCGTCGGGGACCTCTCCCCGACCAGTGTCACCGCGCGCGGCGACGTGAGTGTCCCCGGGCGGCCCGGCGGCGACGATCACCCCCACCCGCCGGTGTGCCAGCTGCTCCGCCGCCTGCTCGACCTGTCCCGCTATGCCCCGCCCGTCGCTCGTCACGGCCACCAGTTAACGCCGGTCGGGGTCGGCGCCGCACCCTCGTGTCGTAGTGGTGGTGCACGATGGGCCCATGACCTCGCCGGCGGACCGTCCCCATCCCGACAGCCCGACCGCAGCGGATCCCGCGTCCCTGCGGGCGCGCGCCGACGAGCTGCTCGGGGCCCTCGCGGGCCCGGGTGCGCGACTGCGCGAGGACCAGTGGACGGCGATCGAGGCGCTGGTGGCCGACCGTCGGCGCGCACTGGTGGTCCAACGCACCGGCTGGGGCAAGTCCGCGGTGTACTTCATCGCCGCGCGGCTGCTCCGCGAGCTCGGCTCCGGTCCCACGGTGATCGTCTCGCCGCTGTTGGCGCTCATGCGCAACCAGGTCGAGGCGGCGGCCCGGGCCGGGGTGCGGGCGGCGACCATCAACTCGGCCAACATGACCGAGTGGGACGAGGTGCGCGCGTCCGTCCGGGCCGGCGAGGTGGACGTGCTGTTGGTGAGCCCCGAGCGGCTGAACAACCCGGATTTCCGCGACACCGTGCTGCCGGCGCTCGCGGCGGACGCCGGGCTGGTCGTGGTCGACGAGGCCCACTGCGTCTCCGACTGGGGGCACGATTTCCGGCCCGACTACCGCCGGATCCGCACCCTCCTCGCCGACCTGCCGGAGGGGGTGCCGGTCCTTGCCACCACGGCCACGGCCAACGACCGCGTGGTGCGCGACGTCGCCCAGCAGCTCGGCGTCGGCGTGAGCGGCCTCGCGGAGCAGGCTCCGGCCGCTGACGACTCCGCCGCCACGGACACCCTCGTCCTCCGCGGCGGGCTGGACCGTGAGTCGCTCCGACTGTCGGTGGTGGCGATCGACGACTCCGAGACGCGCGCGGCGTGGCTGGTGGAGAATCTCGACGCGCTGCCCGGCAGCGGGATCGTCTACTGCCTCACCGTCGCCGCCGCCGAGGACATGTCCGAGCTGCTCACCTCGGCCGGGCACCGCGTCAGCGCGTACACGGGGCGTACCGACTCCGGCGAGCGGGAGGAACTCGAGCGCGCCCTCCTGGACAACGAGGTCAAGGCGCTGGTCGCCACCTCCGCGCTGGGTATGGGTTTCGATAAGCCGGACCTGGGCTTCGTCGTCCACCTGGGGGCGCCGCCCTCCCCCATCTCCTACTACCAGCAGATCGGCCGCGCAGGGCGCGCGGCCGACAGAGCCGAGGTCGTCCTGCTCCCGGGGCCGGAGGACCGCGCGATCTGGAACCACTTCGCGTCGCTGGCCTTCCCGCCGGAGGACGTCGTGCGGCGGGTCCTCGACGCGCTGGAGCCCGACCGTCCGCAGTCGACGCAGGCTCTGGAGCCGGCCGTGGATCTCGGCCGGACGCGGCTGGAGATGGTGCTCAAGGTCCTCGACGTGGACGGCGCGGTCCAACGGGTGCGCGGCGGCTGGGTCTCCACCGGGCGGCCGTGGCACTACGACGCCGAGCGCTACGCGGGTCTGGCGGAGGCGCGGCAGGCCGAGCAGCAGGCGATGATCGCCTACGAGCGCACCGACTCCTGCCGCATGGAGTTCCTGCGCGCGCAGCTCGACGACCCCACCCTCGACCCGGCGTCGCCCGGTTGCGGGCGCTGCGACAACTGCACCGGCGAGCGCCGCACCTCGGACGTCGATTCCGGCGCGCTGACCCGGGCCCGCGAGGCGCTGGAGCGGCCCGGCGTGGTACTGCCGCCCCGCCGGCAGTGGCCCACGGGCCTGGCCAAGCTCGACGTGCCGCTCAAGGGCAAGATCACCGACGGTCCCGCCGAGGGCCGGGCCCTCGCGCGTCTCACCGACCTCGGTCTGGGACAGAAGCTGCGGGCGCTGCTCGCCGAGCCCGATCAGGACGCGCCCGAGTGGCTGGCCCGCGCCTGCGTGCCGGTCCTGCGCGAGTGGGGCTGGACCGAGCGGCCCACCGGGGTCGTCGCCCTGGTCACCGGGGAGCACCCGCAGCTCGTCGGGGGCCTCGCCGACGCGCTGGCGCGGATGGGGCGCATGGAGCCGCTCGGCGAGCTCACCCGCGACCCGGCGCTGCCGCCGGTGACCGCGCAGAACTCGGCCTACCGCGTGGCGCAGCTATGGGGCACGTTCTCCGGCCCTGCCACGCCCCCGAACGGGCCGGTCCTGCTGGTCACCGACGTGCTCGGCACGGGCTGGACGGTCACCGAGGCGGCGCGCCACCTGCGGGAGTCCGGGGCCTCCGCGGTCCTGCCCCTGGCCGTCGTCACCGCGGGTTAGGCGACCGCCGGTGGTCGACAGGGTGGGCGCCGGCATGGAATCGTCGAAGCATGGTCACTTCGACGAGACTGTCTCCTACGGCTCGGCCGGACTCCTCCACGACCCGGTCTGACCAGTCATGAGCGTCCTGACGGTGGCCGCCCTGGCGCTAGGTTTCGTGCTGCTCATCGGCGGCGGTGAAGTGCTGGTGCGGGGCGCTGGCGGTCTGGCCGCCGTTTTCAAGATCTCCCCGCTGGTGGTGGGACTCACCGTTGTCGCGTTCGCCACCTCGGCGCCGGAACTCGCGGTGAGCGTCGATGCCGCGCTGAGTGGATACCCGGGATTGGCCGTCGGCAACGTCGTGGGCAGCAATATCGCGAACATTCTGCTCATCCTGGGGATGACCGCGATCGTCGCCCCTCTCGTGGCGACGTCCCGGATCGTGCGAGTCGACATCCCCATCATGGTGCTGTTCTCTCTGGTCGTGCTTCTGGTGGCTCTCGACGGCACGATCAGCTTCCTCGACGGTCTGCTGCTGTTCGCCGGCCTCGTGACCTATACGACCGCGACGATCGTCATCGCGCGCAAACAGGATGGAGACCGCGCCACCGAGGCATTGGACGCCCCGGCCGGTGACAGCGCGGGCGAGACGACGCCTACCGGCGGCGACACCTCGCACCCGGTCCTCCTCAACAGCGCTCTCGTGATCGCCGGGGTGGCGCTGCTCGTGATCGGGGCACGGCTACTCGTCACCGCGGCCAGTGATCTCGCGTCGGCCTGGGGGATGAGTGACCTGGTCATCGGTCTCACGGTGGTGGCCATCGGCACCTCCCTCCCGGAACTCGCCACGAGCCTCGTGGCGGCGATCCGCGGCGAACGCGACCTCGCCATCGGCAACATCGTCGGAAGCAACATGTTCAACATCGGCGCGGTTCTCGGAATGACCTCGCTCATCACGCCGATCGGGGTCGCCCAAGGGGCCATCCGCTTCGACCTGCCGATCATGCTCGCCGTCTCGATGGCTCTGCTTCCGATCGCCTTCACCGGGATGGCGATCAAGCGGTGGGAGGGACTGCTCTTCGCGGGGTTCTACGCCGCGTACGTCGCCTACGTGGTGCTGCAGGCCGCCGACCACGACGCGTTGGATCCGTTCAGCGCCGCCATGCTCTGGTTCGTCATCCCCGTCACCGCGCTGTGGCTGATCGTATTGGCCACCTACGAACTCGGTGTCCGGCGGGGACGCGGTCAGGCCCGCGGCCGGCCCGTCGCGAGAGACGACGGCGGCCGCGAGGGCGGTTGAGGGGAGGCGGCCCCGCATCGGCCGCCGGACGGCTCAGACCTCCCGCGCCATCGCCCGGCCGGCCCTCAGGCCGGAGAAGATGCACCCGCCGAGGAACGTGCCCTCGAGCGAGTTGTAGCCGTGGACGCCGCCACCGCCGAATCCCGCGACCTCGCCGGCGGCGTACAGCCCCGGGAACGGCTCGCCGGCGGGAGTGAGGCACTGCGAGTCGAGCGTCGTCTCGATCCCGCCGAGGGTCTTGCGCGTCATGAGGTGCGCCTTCACCGCGATCAGCGGGCCACCCGAGCCGGCGGCCGAGCCCTTGCCCGGGCCGGAGTCGGCGAGCAGGCGGTGCGGCTTGGCCAGGCGGGTGAGCTTGTCGGTGAGCACGCGCCGCGAGTTGTGGATCGCCTGCACCTGGGCGTCCTTGGCGAACGGATTGTCCATCTGCCCGTCCATCGCCAGGACGAACTCCCGCACCTTCTCCACGTCCAGCTCCGGCTCGCCATCCCGCAGCAGCGAGTTCATGCCGGCGACCATCTCCTCGAGCGTGTCCGCCACCACCCAGTCGACGCCCTTCTCGGTGAAGTCGGCGATCGACGGGGGAAGGCCGCTGCCCGCCTTGGACGCGAACTTCCGGATGCTCTTGTCGGTCAGCTCGGGGTTCTGCTCGGAGCCGGAGAGGATGAACTCCTTGCCGGCGATCGCCGAGTCGAGGATGAACCACGAGTAGTCCTGGCCGGCTCGGCGGATCGCCTCGATGGACGCCGTGGTGTGGAAGCCCGGGAACAACGGCACGGGCATCCGGTCGCCGTTCGCGTCGAGCCACAGGGTGGACGGTCCCGGGATGATGCGGATCGCGTGCGAGGGCCACACGGGCGCGAAGTGGGCCACGCCCTCGGTGTAGTGCCACATGCGGTCCCGGTTGATGAGGTTCGCACCGGACCGTGCGGAGATCTCCAGCACCCGCCCGTCCACGTGCTCGGGCACACCCACGATGAGGTCCTTCGGCACGTCGCCGAGCCGGTCGGCGGGCCAGTACTTCCGCACCAGGTCGGGGTTGCCGCCGATGCCCCCGGAGGCCAGCAGCACGGCCTTCGCCCGGAACTCGAACTCCCCGGTCTCCTCCCGGGGGGACGCGACGCCGCGGTCGTAGTCGCAGGGCGCCAGTGTCGCGCCCCGCACGCCCACGGCGCGGCCGTCCTCCACCACGATCTCGTCCACCCGGTGGCGCACCGCGAAGCGGACCAGGCCGGCGCGGGCGGCATCGCGGACGGGTTCCTCGAAGACGCGGACCACCTCGGGCCCGGTCCCCCACGCCACGTGGAAGCGAGGGACGGAGTTGCCGTGCCCGTTCACGTCGCCGCCGCCACGCTCGGCCCAGCCGACGGTGGGGATGATCCGCAACCCCAGGTCGTGCAGGTACCGCCGCTTCTCCCCCGCGGCGAACTCGACGTACGCACGCGCCCACTGCCGTGGCCAGTGGTCCTCGGGGCGGTCGAACGCGGCCGAGCCGAGCCAGTCCCGCCACGCGAGTTCGAGCGAGTCCTTGATGCCGATCCGCCGCTGCTCCGGGGTGTCCACGAGGAAGAGCCCGCCGAGGGACCAGAACGCCTGCCCGCCGAGGTTCTTCTCGCTCTCCTGGTCCACCACCAGCACCTTCTTGCCCGCGCGCGTCGCCTCGTAGGTCGCCACGAGGCCGGCCAGGCCGTGCCCCACCACGATGACGTCCGGGGCGAAGCCCGGCTCGGGCGCGGGCAGAGGTCCGGCGTTGGCGGCGCGGGACGTCGACGGCGGCTGCCACGACGGGTAGACGGGGCGGACGGGCCGGGCCTCGCCGGTGGTGCGTGCGGAACGGGACGCGGAACTGGTCATGGGTCCAGTGTGCCCGGTCACTCCAGCAGGTGGCGCAGGTATCGCTCGGGCGCGTCGAGGTAACGCCGGTAGTGGTCGACCATCGCCAGGTCCTCCCATCGCGCCCGGTGCATCCCCTCGTCGGAGAGCTCGTACACCGCGGCGCCGGGGACCGAGGCGAGGATCGGCGAGTGGGTCGCCATGAGCACCTGCGCGCCGTGTCGGTCGGCCAGTTCGAGCAGCAGCGCCACCAGTCGGAGCTGCGCGTCGAACGACAGGCCCGCCTCCGGTTCGTCCAGGACGAACAGGCCGCCGCCGTCGAACCGGGAGGTGGTGAGGATGTCCCAGAACGCCTCGCCGTGGCTGCGCGAGTGAAAATCCCGCTCGGGGCCCGAGGACTGCAGGTAGGTGAACATGCCGTGCATGGTCTCGGCGCGCAGGAAGTAGCCCCACCGGGACGCGGCTCCCCCGCGGACCAGGCGCAGGTCCGAGTTCAAGGGCGACTCCGACCGCCATGTGACGTCCCGGCCGTGGACGGACCCGCCCTCGGCTCCCAGACCGAACGCCATGGCGACGGCCTCGACGACCGTCGACTTGCCGGCGCCGTTCTCGCCGACCAGCACGGTGAGATCGTCCAGCTCGAGCCCGTCGCGCAGGAGCTGCGCGACCGCCGGGATCGAGTACGGCCACGGGGACTCCTCCGCCCCGGGCCCGACCACCGCGGCCGCCACCTCGGGGTCGGCGGTCACGCGGACCACGGGGCGCGGGTCCAGGACACGGTCTCGGCTCACCCGGCCACGGTACCGTTGCCCTCATGCGGATCCACCAGATGAACTGCGGGACGTTCGCGGGTCTGGCCCCCACGCGCGTGCTGCTGCTCGAGGCGCCGGGCGGTCTCGTGTTGGTGGACTCGGGGATCGGGTCGGCGGACATCGCCGACCCGGCCGGTCGCCTCGGCGCCGCGCGCCACGTCCTGCGCCCGGCGCTGCGCGAGCGCGAGACGGCGGTCCGCCGCATCGAGGCCATGGGCCTGGATCCGCGGGACGTGCGGCACATCGTGCTCACCCACCTGGATCTCGACCACATCGGCGGCCTCGCCGACTTCCCCGACGCGCAGGTGCACGTCTCGGCGCAGGCCCTCACGTGGGCGGTGCGCACGCCGCGCTTCCTGGAGCGTCGGCGGTACCGCCGCCGCCAGTGGGCGCACGGACCGCGCTTCACCGAGTACTCGTTCGGCACCGACCGGTGGGAGGGCTTCCGGGTGCACCCCCTGGACCATGTCGCCGAGGGGATGCTGCTCGTGGACCTGCCGGGTCACGCCGTCGGGCACGGGGGGGTGTTCGTGCCGGGGCGCGGCGGGGGCCCGTCCGCGCCCGGAGACGGCGGTGTCGACGACGACAAGGACGTCCTCCACGCCGGTGATGCCTTCTACCACCGGGGCCAGGTCGGCTCGGCGGGCCGGGTGCCGGCGTGGGTCCCGGTCGCCGAACGCGCCATGGCCCTGGAGCCGGCCGCGGTCACGGTCACTCACGCCCGACTCGCCGGGTTGGCCGCTCGCCGCGCCGACACCCTGGACGTGGTGTGCGCGCACGACCCCTCGGGACCCGGGGGCCTGTAGATGGTCCGCGTCCGCGACACCGCCTGGACACCGGCCGAGCGCACCCGGCCGGACGCCGACCTGCCCGAGCGCGCCGACGCCCTGGCGGACCTGATGCGCGGCCGCCGCGCTGTCGTCCTCACCGGCGCGGGCATTTCCACGCCCTCGGGCATCCCCGACTACCGCGGGCCCGACTCACCGGGTCGCACGCCGATGACCTACCAGCAGTTCGTCGGTGACCCCGCGTTCCGCCGTCACTACTGGGCCCGCAACCACCTGGGCTGGCGGCACATGGAGGCCGCCCGCCCCAATGCCGCGCACCTGCTGCTCGCCGAGTGGGAACGGCGCGGCACCGTCACGGGCGTCATCACGCAGAACGTGGACCTGCTGCACCTCAAGGCCGGCAGCCGGCGGCTGGTCGACCTGCACGGAACCTACGCGGTGGTCACGTGCCTCGACTGCGGGCTCCGCCAGAGCCGGTGGGCCCTGCACGAGCAGCTGGACCGGCTCAACCCCGGCTTCGCCGAACGCGTCGCGACCCGCGGTGCGATCGAGGTCGCGCCGGACGCCGACGCCGTCCTCACCGACACCGCCGACTTCCGGATGGTGGACTGCCCGCGCTGCTCCTGGGTGCTCAAGCCCGACATCGTCTACTTCGGCGAGAACGTCCCCGCGCACCGCGTGCAGGAGGCCAACTCCCTGGTGGACGGGTCCGACCTCGTCGTCGTCGTCGGCTCGTCACTCACGGTGCGCTCCGGCTACCGGTTCGTGCGGCGCGCGGTGACCACCGGTACGCCCGTCGCGGTGGTCAACCGCGGCCGCACCCGCGCGCACGACGAGGCCACCCTCACGATCGACGGCGACTGCGTCGAGGTCCTCACCCGCGTCGACCGGGCGCTGGGCGCGTAGACCGCGGGCGACGGCCAGCACCGCCCGCCCGGACCCCGGGGTGCGGTCGCTGTGCGGGCCGCCACAGGCGCACACTGGAACCATGAGCACAGATCTGAGCCCCGCCGCCGCGCTGGACCGACTCCTCACCGGCAACCGTCGCTACGTCGACGGCGCCAGCCTCCACGCACACCAGGATCCCGCCCGCCGCGCCGAGCTCACAGGCGAGCAGCACCCGTTCGGCATGGTCTTCGGCTGCGCCGACTCGCGCGTGCCCGCCGAGGTCGTGTTCGACCAGGGCCTGGGTGACCTGTTCGTCATCCGCAACGCCGGCCACATCGTCGACCCCTCCGTCCTGGGCTCGATCGAGTTCGGCGTCGACGTGCTCGGCATCCCGCTGACCCTCGTGCTGGGGCACACCTCGTGCGGCGCGGTCGGCGCCACCATCACCGCGGTCGACTCCCACTCGACCCCGTCGGGCTACCTGCGCGACGTGGTCGAGCGCATCGCCCCGGCCGTGTTCGAGGCGCGGCGCGACCCGGATGCCGGGTACGACGACGTGGTGATCGAGAACGTCCGGCAGACGGTCACCGCGATCCGCGAGAAGTCCGCGGCCGTCGACCGCGCGATCACCGAGGGCCGCACGGCGATCGTCGGCGCGATCTACAACCTCGAGGCGGGGACCGTCACACCGGTCCACACCGAGGGCGCGGTCAACGGGGGCTGATCCCTCCGCGGCGCGCGCGGACCGGCGGCCCGGCTCGCGGCGGCTCGGCAGCCCGGCGCGGTGGGGTCCGCGCTCAGACGGCGACGAGATCGTCCGCGTGCACCAGCGGCCGCCCCTGGCCGGCGGCGCCCGTCCCGGACTGCCGCTCGGCGAGCCGGGATCGGACCTCGATCGAGTCGTACTGCGCGATGCCCCGGGCCACGACCCGCCCGTCGGAGTCGTGGAGCTCGATGACGTCGCCGAAGTGGAACAGCCCGTCAACGCCCGTGACCCCGGCGAGCAGCAGCGACCGACGCGAGCCCGTCACCGCGCGCACGGCGCCGTCGTCGAGCAGCACCGCGCCCCGCGCATCGGCGGCATGGCGGACCCAGAAACGGCGGGCGGTCATCCGCTCGGGGCGGGCCGCGAAGACCGTCCCCACGGTCGGCTCGGCGGCGAGCGCCTCGGCCGCCCGCTCCGCGGAGGTGAGCAGGACCGGGATCCCCGCGTCGGCGGCCAGGCGGGCGGCCGCGAGCTTGGAGGCCATGCCGCCGGTCCCGAGCGATCCCCCGGCGCCGGCCACCACGCCGTCGAGGTCCCCCTCGCCGCCGACCATCGTCACCGCGGTCGCATCGCCCTTGCGGGGGTCGGAGTCGTAGAGGGCGTCGACGTCCGAGAGCAGGATGAGCGCGTCGGCGCTGATGAGGTGGGCGACCAGGGCCGCCAGCCGGTCGTTGTCGCCGAAGCGGATCTCGTTGGTCGCGACGGTGTCGTTCTCGTTGATGACCGGCACCGCCCGCAGGGTGCGCAGGCGGTCGAGGGTGCGTTGCGCGTTGGCGGCGCTGTCCCGGCGGCCGATGTCGGCGGCGGTGAGCAGCACCTGTCCCACCACCCGGTCGTAGCGGGCGAACGAGTCACCCCACGCGCGCGCCAGTTCGAGTTGCCCGACGCTCGCGGCGGCCTGCTTGGCCGACAATGTGGCGGGCCGGGTGGTCATGCCCAACGGGGCCATCCCGGCGCCGATCGCGCCCGAGGACACCACGAACACGTCCGATCCGCCGGTCATGCGCGTCTGGCAGACGTCCGCCAGGGTGTCGAGTTCGGCGCGCCGGATCCCGCCGTGGAAGCTGGTGATCGCGGACGAACCGATCTTGACCACCACGCGGCGGGCCGTGCCGATGCGACGGCGCAGCTCGCGCTCGGTGGTCACTCCAGGATCTCCTCGTCCGGGTCGATGAGGCCGCGGCGCACGCGCTTGCGGTACTTGCGCTCGGCGGCGCCCACACGCTCGTCGGACTCGAGTCGGATGTCCGTGCCGCGGCCGGTGCGCATGAGGTCGACGCCGGCCGGGGTCTGCGGCTCCCACTCGAACGAGACGTCGCCGATCGTGACCGTGCAGCCCTCCTCGGCGCCGGCCTTGATGAGCGCGTCCTCCACGCCGATCCGGGCGAGGCGGTCGGCGAGGAAGCCCACGGCCTCGTCGTTCTCGAAGTCGGTCTGACGGATCCACCGCTCGGGCTTGGTGCCGGTGACGACGAAGTCGCCGGGAGAGGCGGGGTCGGGGCGGACGTCGAACTCGCCCGCGTCCACGGCCTTGGGCCGGATGACGATCCGCTCGGGCGCGGCGGGCGGGTTGGCCTTCCGGTGAGCCTTCACCAGCTCGTAGAGCCCGAAGCGGAGTTCGTCGAGGCCCTTGTGGGCGACCGCGGAGATGGCGTACACGGGCCACCCCCGGGCCTCGAACTGCTCGCGGACCATCTCGGCCATGTCGGCCGCGGCGGGGACGTCGATCTTGTTGAGCACCA
Source organism: Dietzia cinnamea NBRC 102147 (assembly GCF_001571065.1). Taxonomy (GTDB): domain Bacteria; phylum Actinomycetota; class Actinomycetes; order Mycobacteriales; family Mycobacteriaceae; genus Dietzia; species Dietzia cinnamea. Next base: position 34,261 of record NZ_BCSW01000012.1, on the reverse strand, counting down.
CCACGCGGGGCCGGTCGGACAGGTCGCCGATCCCGGCGTCGGACAGTTCTGACCGGTACGCGGCGAGCTCCGCCTCGAGGGCGTCCACGTCGGAGACAGGGTCGCGGTCGGACTCAAGGTTGGCGCAGTCGACGACGTGGGCCAGGACGGCGGTGCGTTCGATGTGGCGTAGGAAGTCCAGGCCGAGACCGCGGCCCTCGCTGGCACCGGGGATGAGGCCGGGTACATCGGCGATCGTGAAGGTGTCGTCGCCGACCGAGACCACCCCTAGGTTGGGCACCAGGGTCGTGAACGGGTAGTCGGCGATCTTGGGCTTGGCCGCGGAGAGCACCGAGACGAGGGAGGACTTGCCGGCGGACGGGAAGCCCACGAGTCCGACGTCGGCCATCGACTTGAGCTCGAGCGTGACGTCGCGGACCTCGCCGGGCTCGCCCAGCAGGGCGAAGCCGGGCGCCTTACGCGCACGGGACGCCAGGGCCGCGTTGCCGAGACCGCCCTTTCCGCCCTCGGCTGCGACGAACCGGGTGCCGGCGCCGACGAGGTCCGCGAGGACCTCACCGTTCTCGTCCAGCACGACCGTGCCGGGCGGGACCGGGAGCACGAGGTCGGCGCCCTGGGCGCCGTTGCGGTGGGAACCCATGCCGGGCTGGCCCTTGCCGGCGCGGGCGTGGGGCCGGAAGTGGAAGTCGAGCAGGGTGTGGACCTGCGGGTCCACGACGAGCACGACGTCACCGCCGTCGCCGCCGTTGCCGCCGTCGGGGCCGCCGAGCGGTTTGAACTTCTCGCGGTGCACGGAGGTGCAGCCGCGGCCGCCGTCCCCCGCCGCGAGGTGGAGGACGACGCGGTCGACGAATCTCGACATGGTGGGGACTCCTCCTGGTGACGGACGACGGTGGATCGGGTGGTGCTGCCGCAAATACTCTCGGGGGCCGGGTGTGGGGTCGATCAGACCCCGCCCGGCCCCCGAGGGCGATTCACGTGTGGTTCGGTCGGCTGGGAGGCTCAGGCCTCGGCGCCGGCCGGCACGATGTTCACGGTCTTGCGGCCGCGCTTGGTGCCGAACTCCACCGCACCGGCGGAGAGGGCGAACAGGGTGTCGTCGCCGCCGCGGCCGACGTTCACGCCCGGGTGGAACTTGGTGCCGCGCTGGCGCACCAGGATCTCGCCGGCGTTGACCTCCTGGCCACCGAAGCGCTTGACGCCGAGACGCTGCGCGTTGGAGTCACGACCGTTACGGGTGCTGGACGCGCCCTTCTTGCTTGCCATGTCCGAGTCCCTCCTTCAGGGAGCACGCCCGAGGGCGCTGAGCTGGTGGCCTTGGCGGCCGGTGACGGATTACTTGATACCGGTGATCTTGACGACCGTCAGCTTCTGACGGTGGCCCTGACGCTTGTGGTACCCGGTCTTGTTCTTGAACTTGTGGATCCGGATCTTCGGACCCTTGGTCTGCTCGACGATCTCGCCGGAGACGGTGACCTTGGCCAGGGCGTCGGCGTCGGAGGTGACGGCCGAGCCGTCCACCACGAGGATCGGGGACAGCGACACGGAGGTTCCGGCCTCGCCCTCGATCTTCTCGACCTTGACCTGGTCCCCTTCGGCGACCTTGTACTGCTTGCCGCCGGTCTTGACGATCGCGTACATCGAGGGCTTCCCCTTGCTTCTCGGGTGTGCGGCCGCCGGGGCGACCGCACCTGGTGTGCGGTGTTCTCTCATGCTCGCCGGCTCACGCCGGTCGGAGGTCGTCGGCCACGCCGGTCCGTGTGGACCGGGCCCGCGACTCCTCGCGCGGCGACATAGCGCCGCGACGAGCGACCTGTCAAGGTTACGGTCCGGCGGCGCAGCAGGTCAAACCGACCGTGCCGCCGGACACGCGGCCCGGTCTCTCAGTCGCTCGTGGGAGCCGTCGTCGACCGGGTCGCGCGTCGCCTCGCGGGGCGCCTGCGCGGCTCGGCGACCACGGCGGTCGGCGTCTGCGCGAGCGGCGCGGCCTCGACCCCGGCCGGGGGTTCGACCGATGCCGCCGGAGCCGCAGGGATCTCCGTGGCGGCCGTGGCGGCGCCGGCCGCGCTCGTGGCCGCCGCGGAGTCCGCTGTGGCGGCACCCGCCTCGCGACGGGTCGACCGGCGACGGGGCCGCCGGCCGGACGTGGCACCGGTGGTCGCCGCGTCGGCGGACGTGGCGTCGGCGGACGTGCTGGCTGAGGCCCCACCCCCCGACGTCGCGGACTCGACCTCGTCCACGATCTCCTCCGCCTCGGCCACCGTTGCGGACTCGGCCTGTGGCGTCTCGACGACCTCCTTCGCGGCGGAGTCCGCGGCGGCGGTCTCCGGGGCTGGAGCGTTGCTCGCCGCCCGTCGCGACGCGCGGCGCCGACGCGCGGGCCGGGTGACCCCGGCGGCGTCGGCGGAGTCCGCCACCCCCGCCTCGGGGGCCGCTGCGGGAGCGGTCTCGCCCTCGTCCGCAGCAGAGGTCGCCACCGCCGTCGTCGCCGCGTCCGCCGCCGACGGGGCCGCGGCCTCTGCCGCCGACGGGGCCGCGGCCTCTGCCGCCGACGTCGCCGCCGGGGCATCGGACTCGTCTGTACCGGCCTCGGCCGGCGGGGCGGCCACCACGACGGGCGCGGCGGCCTCGGCGGCTTCGACGGTCTTCGAATCCGCCGAATCGGTCCCGCCGGCGCCGGCCTCGGCGTTCTGCCGGGCGATCGCCAGCGCGGCCGGGTGCGCGGCCGGCGCGGGGCCGTCCTTGCGCGGTGCCTGCTTGGGCGAGGCGCTGTCGGACTCGCCGTTGCCCTTACCGTTGCCGTTGCCGCCACGACGACGGCCGCGCTTGGCGCCCGGCTCGTCGGCGTTGTGCGACTCGGTGTGGAGGGGGTCGGCGTGGACGATCAGACCGCGACCCTGGCAGTGCTCACACGGCGTGGAGAACGCCTCGACCAGACCGGTGCCCAGCTTCTTCCGGGTGAGCTGGACAAGGCCGAGCGAGGTGACCTCGGAGACCTGATGGCGGGTGCGGTCGCGGCCGAGGGCCTCGGTGAGGCGGCGCAGCACGAGGTCGCGGTTCGCCTCGAGGACCATGTCGATGAAGTCGATGATCACCATGCCGCCCACGTCCCGCAGGCGCAGCTGGCGGACGATCTCCTCGGCGGCCTCGAGGTTGTTCTTGGTGACGGTCTCCTCGAGGTTGCCGCCGGAGCCGGTGTACTTGCCGGTGTTGACGTCGATGACGGTCATGGCCTCGGTGCGGTCGATCACCAGGGAGCCACCGGAGGGCAGCCACACCTTGCGGTCGAGCGCCTTGGCCAGCTGCTCGTCGACCCGGTGGGTGGCGAACACGTCCACGTCGGGGTTGTCGTGGCGTTCGAGCCGGTCGACCATCTCGGGCGCCACACGTGAGACGTAGCCGTGGACCGTGTTCCAGGACGTCTCGCCCTGGATGACGAGCTTGGAGAAGTCCTCGTTGAACAGGTCGCGGACGACCTTGACCAGCAGATCGGGCTCCTCGTACAGCGCGACGGGCGTGCCGGAACCGGACTCGGTGCGCTTGGCGGCCGCCTCGGAGATCTCGGTCCACTGCGCGGCGAGCCGCTCGACGTCGCGACCGATCTCCTCGGCGCTGACGCCCTCGGCCGCGGTGCGGATGATGACGCCGGAGCCCTCGGGGACGACCTCCTTGAGGATCCCCTTCAGGCGGCGCCGCTCGGTGTCGGGCAGCTTGCGCGAGATGCCGGTGGAGTTGCCGTCGGGGACGTAGACGAGGAACCGGCCGGCCAGCGAGATCTGGGTCGACAAGCGGGCGCCCTTCTGCCCGACGGGGTCCTTGGTCACCTGGACCAACACCATGTCGCCGGACTTGAGGGCCTGCTCGATCCGCCGGGCCTTTCCGCCGAGGCCGGCGGCCTCCCAGTTGACCTCGCCGGCGTAGAGCACGCCGTTGCGGCCGCGTCCGATGTCGACGAACGCCGCCTCCATGCTGGGCAGGACGTTCTGCACGCGGCCGAGGTAGACGTTGCCGACCATCGAGCGGGCGGACTCGGTGGTGACGAAGTGCTCGACGAGCACCTTGTCCTCGAGGACGCCGACCTGGGTCATGAGGCCCTTGCCGTCGGTGCGCTGCTTCTCGCGGACCACCATGACGCGGTCCACGGCCTCGCGGCGGGCGAGGAATTCGGCCTCGGACAGGATCGGCTGGCGGCGACGGCCGGCCTCACGGCCGTCGCGTCGACGCTGGCGCTTGGCCTCGAGTCGGGTCGAGCCGGTGATGCCCTGGACCTCGTCGGAGGACGTGCCGGAGCCCTGTCCCGCGCGCCCGGTGCGGCGGCGTGGGTCGCGCTCGTGAACCTCGGTGTGGGGCGGGTCGTCGCTGGAGGTCTGGGCGTCGTCGGCGCCGGAACCCCCACCACGACGACGACGACGGCGACGCCTCCTCGAGCCCGACGGGGCGCCCGAGGAGTCGTCGGACTCGTCCGCGTCGTCGTCTCCGGACTCGTCCTGCCCGTCGGCGTCGTCGGCCGTCCGGTCCGCGGCGTCGTCGGAGCGGTCGCGGCCGGTCCCGCGGGCGGCCGTCGCGGCGTCGTCGGACGCGTCTGCGCCGTCGGCGTCTCCGGAGGACGCCGTGGCGGCGGCGGTGCGGTCGTCGGCGTCGTTGGCGTCGTCACCGGTCGCGTCGTCGGATCCGGCGGCACCCGCGTCCGGACCGGAGGTGGTGTCCTGGCCGTTCTGCTCGTCGCCGCCCTCACCGCGCCCGCGGCCGCGGCCCCGACGGCCACGCCGACGACGACGGGTTCCGCCCTCACCGGAGTCGGACTGTTCGGTGGAATCGGGCTGGGCAGTGGGGTCGGACCGCGTGGCCGAGTCGGACGGCGCCGTGGAGTCCGACTTCGCTGCCGAGTCGGACCTCTCGGTGGCCGCGGCGGTGTCCTCGGGAGAGAGGAACAGGGGGGAGAACGAGGGGGTCGCGGTGGAGCGACGGCGGCGGTTCCCGGGCTCGGCGGCGCCGACCTCGCCGGTGACGATCGCGATTTCCGGCAGCGGCGGCCGGTTCCTCGCGTCGGTCTTCCCACCCCCGGTGCGGGCGGCATCCGAGCGGGTGTCCTCGGCCGGGACGTTGTCGTCGGCGGTCCTCGCGGCGCTCTTCTCCGCCGCGGTGGCCTTCTCGGCGGTCTTCTCGGCGGTGGTCTTGCGCGCCGGGCTCTTCCGGGCGGGCGCCTTCCGGGCGGATCGGGTATCGGCCGTCTCCCCCTCGGCGGGGGCCACGTCCACTCCCGTCGCCTCGGCGGCGTCCTCGCGCGCTGGGGCTTTCTTCGCCGCGGCCTTCTTCGCGGCGGTCTTGCGGGCCGGGGCCTTCTTCGCGGCTGGAGCCTCCGCCGCGTCGGAACGGCTGTTGAACCAGGTCAGCAGCATGTCGCGGGTCACGCCGGACTGGGCGCTCTTGATCTCCACCCCGATCCCGGCCATGGCGGCCAGGAACTCCTTGCTGGTCATGCCCACGGCCTTGGCCGCGGCGTGCGCGCGCATCCTCTCGGGCAGCGCGGCGAGGTCGTCGATGGTCAGGTTCGGATCCGACACGTGTCTCCTCCGGCCGGACTCCGGGCGCGATCACGTCACCGGGAAACCGGTGACCCACGCCGCCGCACGGGGTCGGGCGTCTTCTGGTCTCGGCCCCGCCGTGGCGGGGCAACGTCTTGTGGTCCGCGGTACCGGGACGAACCGGGCCGCGGGTGGCGGGCGCCCGTTCCGGGGCGGACTGGTGGTCCACTCGCCAGGATGGGCTTCGACCATTCTCCCACACCGGGCGCGGGCACGTCGCCGTCCGGGCACCACGAAATGGCGACGCGCCCGTCGGGCCGGGGGCCGACGGGCGCGTGGGCAGCGTTGGCGCTGCAGGGGCGACGGGAACTACAGAGCAGGGAACCAGAGCGCGATCTCGCGCGCCGCCGACTCCTCGGAGTCCGAACCGTGGACGAGGTTCAGCTGGGTCTCGAGGCCGAAGTCGCCGCGGATGGAGCCCGGGGCAGCCTTCTCGACGGGATCGGTGCCACCCGCGAGTTGCCGCCACGCCGCGATCGCGCGGGGCCCCTCGAGGACGCCGGCGACGACGGGACCGGAGGTGATGAACTCGAGCAGGTCGCCGTAGAACGGACGCTCGGCGTGCTCCGCGTAGTGCTCGGCCGCGGTCTCCCGCGGCACCCGCCGCATGTCCATGGCCACGATCCTGAGTCCCTTGGCCTCGATACGGGACAGGATGGTGCCGGTCAGGCTGCGCTCGACTCCGTCGGGCTTGATGAGGAAGAAGGTTCTCTCGGTCACGGCGGCAATGCTACAAGCACACACACGGCAGGGGCCGCCCGGCGGGGCCGCTCAGTCGTGCTGACTGGGCAGGTATCCCCCGGCCATCCGTCCCGCGAGGTCGCGGCGCAGGAACAGGATGTACGCCCACACGGTCGCGAACAACAGGCCGGAGACGCCCATCGACCAGTGCACGGCCCATCCCGCCACGGCCAGGGCCGCGAGGGTCAGATTCATCGGGATCGCCCAGGGTTTGCGCTGGAGTCCGCTGGCCACGAGCATCGCGATCGCCAGCAGACTGACGAACCACACCTTCCACGGTTGGAAGTGCGCGCCGTCGTCGAGCCGTGCGATCACCGTGAGCACCAGGCCGATGACGATCGCCTCGAGCACCAGGGTCCCCGCCATGATGCCCCGCAGGCCCTTCCACGGGTCCACCGACGGCTCGTGTGCGGTGCCCCGGGGTCCGGGGGTCGGGTCGGTCACTGTGCGTCCTTTCCGAACAGACTGCGGGCGGCACCGGCGGTCACCACGGAGCCGGTGACGAGGACGCCGACTCCGGAGACGTCGTCGTCCGCGGTGGGGTCCGGGACGCCCACGAGATCCAGGGCGGCGCTGACCGCGTCGGGCAGGGTGTCCACCACGTGGACGCGCTGCGCGGTGAACCGCTCCTCCGCGATCCGGGCCAACTCGTCGAGTTCCATCGCGCGCGGTGACGCCGAGCGGGTGACGACGACCTCCTCGACCACGGGCTCCAGCGCCGCGAGGAAGGCGTCGGCGTCCTTGCCGTCGAGCATGGCGACCACGGCGACCAGCCGCTTGAAGTCGAACTCCGAGGTGACGGCCTCGGCGAGCGCGCGACCCCCATGGCCGTTGTGGGCCGCGTCCACCAGGACGGTGGGGCTGGAGCTGAGCCGTTCGAGACGGCCCGGGTTGTCGACCGCGGCGAAGCCGGCGCGGACGAGTTCCGGATCTAGCGCCCTGTCGGGCCCGGCTCCGAAGAACGCCTCGACCGCGGCCAGGGCGGTCGCCGCGTTCTCGGCCTGGTGCTCGCCGAACAGGGGCAGGAACACCTCGGGGTACTCGCCGCCGAGCCCGCGCAGGGTTAGCTGCTGTCCGCCCACGGCGAGACGCCGCTCCACGACATCGAACTCGGAACCGAGGCGCGCGACGACCGCGCCGACCTCGACCGCGCGGCGGATCAGCACCTCCATGGCCTCGGGCTCCTGGCGGCCGATCACGGCGACCGGGTCCCGCGGCAGCAGGTCGTCGGAGGGTCCCGGCTGGATGATCCCGGCCTTCTCCCCCGCGATCGTCGCGAGGTCCTCGCCGAGGTACTCGGTGTGGTCCAGGCCGACGGGGGTGATGACGGAGACGGCCGGCCGCACGACGTTGGTGGCGTCCCAGGTCCCGCCCATCCCCGTCTCGATCACCGCGACGTCGACGGGAGCGTCGGCGAACGCGGCGAACGCCATCGCTGTGAGCACCTCGAAGTAGCTCATCCGCGGGCCGCCCGCCTCCTCGGACCGCTGGTCGACCAGGTCGAAGTAGGGCTGCAGCTCACGGTAGGTGTCGACGAAGGTCCGCGCCGTGATCGGCTCGCCGTCCATCGCGATGCGCTCGGTGACGCTCTGCAGGTGCGGGCTGGAGTTGCGCCCGGTGCGCTGGTGGAGCGCCCGGAGCAGCGCGTCGATCATCCGGGTGACCGACGTCTTGCCGTTCGTCCCGGCGACGTGCACCACGGGGTAGGCGTGCTGTGGGTCGCCGAGGATCGAGGTCAGCTCGGCGATCCGGTCCAGGCTCGGCTCGAGGCGGGACTCGGGCCAGCGGGTGGCCAGGTTCTCCTCGACCGCCGCGAGCTCGGCCGTGTCGGCCTGCCACTCGGGGCTGCCCACCTCGGGGATCGGGCGCGGCGGCAGGTGGTCGTCACCGTCGCTCTCCTCGTCCCCCGGGATGGGCCCGCCCAGTGGTACGCCCGACACGAGCCCGTCCTCGCCGAGCATCTCGGCGACGTCCTCCTCGGTCGGGGTGTCCCATCCCTCCTCCGGATCGTGGGGCGGGAGCCACTTGCGGTCACTCACGCGGAGCCACTCCCCGCCGGCATCGTCTCGAGCCGGGCGGTGATCCGGGCGACCTCGGCCTCCGCCAGGTCACGCCTGGCACGGATCTTGTCGACGACGTGGTCAGGCGCCTTGCCCAGGAACGCCTCGTTGCCGAGCTTGGCGCCCGTGGTCTTGAGTTCCTTGTGGGCCGCCGCGAGATCCTTCTCCAGGCGACGCCGCTCGGCGGCGAGGTCGATCGTCCCCGACGTGTCGATCTCGACGTCCACCGTCGACAGGCCGAGCCGGACCTCGAGCGACGCCGTGGCGGTGAAGTCGTCCGCGGCCGGCGTGAGGCGGGCGAGCGAGGCCACCTGGTCGAGCAGGTCGGCCGGCAGGTCCGCGCCGTCGACGCCACCGATACGCGCCGGCACGCGCTGACCGGGCTTGAGGCCCTGATCCGAGCGGAACCGGCGGATCTCCGTGACCAGCGTCTGGGCGTCGCCCACCCGCCGCACCGCGTCCGAGGCGTCGTCGGCCGGGACCACGTCGGTCGGCCACGGCGCGATCACGAGCGATTCACCGCCGGTGAGGGCGGTCCAGAGGGTCTCGGTGACGAACGGGATCACCGGGTGCAGCATCCGCAGCAGCACGTCCAGGACGTGGCCCAGTACGAGCCTCGTCCGCTCGGCCCGCTCGGAGGCGCGGGACTCGTCGTCGTTCCCGAACTGGACCTTCGCGAGCTCGAGATACCAGTCGCAGACCTCGTCCCACGCGAAGTGGTAGAGGGCCTCGCACGCCTTGGAGAACTCGTAGCGCTCCAACGCCTCGTCGACGGTCTCCCGCACCTGCCCCAGACGGTGCAGGATCCACCGGTCGGCGTCGGTGAGATCCGCGGCGTCGGGCACCGGACCGACCTTCGCGCCGTTCATGAGCGCGAAGCGGGTGGCGTTGAAGAGTTTGGTGGCGAAGTTGCGCGAGGCCTGCGCGGAGTCGTCGCCGACGGACAGGTCGCCGCCGGGGTGCGCGCCTCGCGCCAGCGTGAACCGCAGTGCGTCCGCGCCGAAACGGTCGACCCAGTCCAACGGGTCGATACCGTTGCCCTTGGACTTGGACATCTTCTGACCGTGCTCGTCACGGACCAGCCCGTGGAGGAACACGTCGGTGAACGGGACCGTGCCGGGCGCGGCCTTGTCGCCGCCGAGCCGGCGGCCCACGAACGTGCCGAACATCATCATCCGCGCCACCCAGAAGAACAGGATGTCGTAGCCGGTGACCAGCACCGACGTCGGGTAGAAGCGTTCGAGGTCGGCGGTGCGCTCGGGCCAGCCCATCGTGGAGAACGGCCACAGCGCGGAGGAGAACCACGTGTCGAGGACGTCGGCCTCCTGCGTGTACCCGGCGGGCGGCTCCTCGTCGGGGCCCACGCACACCACCTCGCCGTCGGGCCCGTACCAGATCGGGATCCGGTGGCCCCACCACAGCTGGCGCGAGATGCACCAGTCGTGCATGTCGTCGACCCAGTCGAACCACCGCGGTTCCTGGCTCGTCGGGTGGATCACCGTGTCGCCGTCGCGGACCGCGTCGCCGGCCATCTTCGCCAGTTCCTCGACGCGGACCCACCACTGCAGCGACAGGCGCGGCTCGATCGGCTCCCCGGACCGCTCCGAGTGACCGACCGAGTGCAGGTAGGGCCGGACCTCCTTGACGATCCGCCCCTGCGCCGCCAGGTCCTCGCGGACCGCCGCACGTGCCTCGAAACGGTCCATGCCGTCGTAGCGGGTGCCGGTGCCCGTGATGTGGCCGGTGGCGTCCATGATCGTGGGCATCTCGAGCCCGTGACGCTGGCCGATGGCGAAGTCGTTGGGGTCGTGTGCCGGCGTGACCTTGACGGCACCCGTGCCGAACTCCGGGTCCACGTAGTCGTCGGCGACCACACGCATGGTCCAGCCGTCGCGGAACGGATGCGGGATCTCGGTGCCCACCAGATGCGCGTAGCGCTCATCGTCCGGGTGGACGGCGATCGCGGTGTCGCCGAGCATGGTCTCGAGACGGGTCGTGGCCACGACCAGGTGCGGCTCGGAGTCGTCCATCGAGCCGTATCGGAAGCTGACCAGCTCGCCCTCGACGTCGGAGTACTTGACCTCGATGTCGGAGATCGCGGTCTGCAGCGTGGGCGACCAGTTGACCAGTCGCTCCGCGCGGTAGATCAGCCCTTGGTCGTAGAGTTCCTTGAAGATCGTCTGGACGGCCCGGGACAGGCCCTCGTCGAGGGTGAACCGCTCGCGCGACCAGTCCACGCCGTCGCCGAGGCGGCGCATCTGCTCGCCGATCGTGCCGCCGGACTCACGCTTCCACTCCCAGACCTTCTCGATGAAGGCCTCACGACCGATCTCGTGCCGGTCGATCCCCTCGTCGCGGAGCTTCCGGTCCACCAGGGTCTGCGTCGCGATGCCGGCGTGATCCATGCCGGGCAGCCACAGCACCTCGTACCCCTGCATGCGCCTGCGCCGGGTGAGCACGTCCATGAGGGTGTGGTCGAGCGCGTGGCCCATGTGCAGACTGCCGGTGACGTTTGGCGGGGGTAGGACTACCGAGTACGCGGGCTTGCCGCTGGATGCGTCGGCCTCGAAGTAGCCGGCGTCCACCCAGCGCTGATACAGCTCGGCCTCCACCTCACCTGGGTTCCAGGAGGCTGGCAGGGCGTCCGCGCGGTCGGCGTTCGGAGGGGAAGCGGCTGGAGTGGTCACCCGGCCATCTTAGGCCGTCCTCCGAACTCGCCCGAAACACGGTGAAACCGGTTCGACACACCGGACACGTGGCTTTCTGCGCGTCGCTGTCGGAGAACATCGTCTGCAGAAGGAACCCACCATGGAGCACACCGGACATCACGCGGCGGAGACGCTGGAACGCGGACTGGGGAGGCGCGGGTTCCTGCGGGCAGCCTTCGCCGTGAGCGCCGCCGCCGGGGCCGCGGGCATGGCCGGGTGCCCGCACGCGCCGACGGTGGGTGCGCATACCGCGCCGGGCACCTCGGGGCCCCTCGCCACTCGGGCGTCACGCGTACGCCCACCTGTCCGCGGCGTCGGACTTCACGGTGTCGAGGGTCGGTGGAGGATCGCGGGGTCAGTCCGCCAGGCCGAGAGCGCGCACAGCGTCCCGCTCGGAGACCAGTTCCGCGACCGAGGCGTCGATGCGGGCCCGCTGGAAATCGCTGATCTCCAGGCCCTCGACGACCTCCCACTCGCCGCCCCGGCTGCGGCACGGCAACCCCGTCACCACACCGGTGACCGTGCCGTACTCGCCACCCGACGGCAACGCGACGGTGGTCCAGCTCTCGCCGGACGTGCCACGCACCCAGTCCCGCATCTGGTCGACCGCCGCACCGGCCGCGGAGGCGGCCGACGACGATCCCCGGACTGCGATGATCTCGGCGCCGCGGCCCGCGACGCGCGGGATGAAGGTGTCGGCCAGCCACTCGGGGTCGAGCCCGGCGGTGACTGGTTCGCCCCCGCGCGTCAGATAGGTGACGTCGGGGAACTGGGTCGCGGAGTGGTTGCCCCAGACCACCACCCCGTCGAGCTCGGACACCCGGGCCCCCAGCCGCGTTGCCAGCTGGCTCAGCGCGCGGTTGTGGTCGAGACGCATGAGCGCGGTGAAGCGTCCGGCCGGGACGTCGGGCGCGTGACGGTGGGCGATGTACGCGTTCGTGTTGGCGGGATTACCCACGACGACCACGCGGATGTCGTCGGCGGCGTGGTCGTTGATCGCCCGCCCCTGTTCGCGGAAGATCGCCCCGTTCGCGGTGAGGAGATCGGCCCGCTCCATGCCCTTCCCGCGCGGTCGGGCACCCACGAGGAACGCCGCGTTCGCGCCGTCGAACGCCTCTGTCACGTCGTCGGTGATCTCGATCGAGTCGACCAACGGCAACGCGCAGTCCTCGATCTCCATCGCCACTCCCTCGGCGGCGACCACGGCCGACGGGATGTCGAGGAGCCGTAGGCGGACCGGGGTGCCCGGCCCGAAGACCAGGCCGGACGCGAGCCAGAACAGCAGCGAATAGGCGATCTTGCCGGCCGCACCGGTGACGGTGACGGTGACCGGGGTGTTGGTGTTCATATCCGAGGGCCTCCCGGGGACGACGACGGGGTCGGCCCCTACAGTAGTGAGAATCCGACCCCGTACCGTGTGCCCGCTCGTCGACCTCGTCCGCACCGCCCGGCGGGCGAGCGGGCGGGCGGAGTTCCCCGGCGCGCGGAGTTGCCGGGCGGGCGGCGCTGATCAGGCGTGGACCGGCGCAGCCGTCTTCTGACGGACCTCGTCGATCGTCACGTCGGGCGCCAGCTCGACCAGGCGGAAGCCCTCCTCGGTGATGTCGAGGACGCACAGATCGGTCACGACCCGCTGGACGCAGGCCTTTCCGGTGTACGGGAGGGTGTTCTCCTCCATGAGCTTGAGACCGCCCTTGCGAGTGACGTGGTCCATCATCACGATCACACGGCCGGCACCGTGGACGAGGTCCATCGCACCGCCCATGCCCTTGACCATCGCGCCCGGGATCATCCAGTTGCTCAGGTCGCCGTGCTGCGAGACCTGCATCGCGCCCAGCACCGCCACGTCGACGTGGCCGCCCCGGATCATGGCGAACGAGTCCGAGGAGCCGAAGAACGCCGCGCCGGGTGCGGCGGTGATCGTCTCCTTGCCGGCGTTGATCATCTCGGGGTCCAGCTGTTCCCGGGTCGGATAGGGGCCAACGCCCAGGATCCCGTTCTCCGAGTGGAGTGTGACACGCACTCCCTCGGGGAGGTGGTCGGGGATCAGCGTCGGCATCCCTATGCCGAGGTTGACGTACTGGCCGTCGGTGAAGTCCGCGGCGATCCGGGCGGCCATCTGCTCATGGGTCCAGCTCATGACTGATCCTCCCCGTTGCTGCTGAGCTTCTCGATCTCCACGCCGGTCTCCTGGCGTCCGACCTCGACGATGCGCTGGACGTAGATGCCGGGCAGGTGGACGTCGGCGGGGTCGATCTCACCCTCGCAGACGACCTCCTCGGCCTGGACGATCGTGACCCGGCCGGCCATGGCCCCAGTCACACCAACGGGCGGTCGCCGCACAGCGGTCCGGCGCATTCGGCGAGGAGATCGTCCCGGTCACCGTCCCGCAGCGCAAGGGCGACGACCTGGTCGTGGACACCGACGAACACCCGCGTGCGGACTCCAGCGTGGAGGCGCTTGCTGAGCTGCGCCCGATCATGGGACGTGCGGACTCCGAAGCCACAGTCACCGCCGGCAACGCCTCCGGTCAGAACGACGGCGCCGCGATGTGCGTGGTGACCACCGCCGACAGGGCGGCAACTCTCGGCCTGACCCCGATCGTGCGTCTGGCCTCCTGGGCCGTCGCGGGCGTCGCCCCGGAGACCATGGGCATCGGTCCGGTCCCCGCGACCGCCAAAGCACTCGACCGGTTGGGACTCACGCTGGCCGACATGGACGTCATCGAACTCAACGAGGCGTTTGCCGCCCAGGCTCTGGCCGTCATGCGTGAGTGGGACATCGATCCGGCCTCCGAGCACCTCAACCCGCACGGTTCCGGCATCTCTCTCGGCCACCCCGTCGGCGCGACCGGTGCCCGGATGCTCGCGACCCTCTCCCGCGAAATGGTCCGCCGGGACGCGCAGTGGGGCCTGGAGACCATGTGCATCGGCGGTGGCCAGGGCCTCGCCGCCGTGTTCGAGCGGGTCTGACGCCGACGCCGCGACCGCAACCGCCCACCCGCGCGCAGCCCCCCGGGAAGGCCGCGCCCGGGCATTACGCCAGCGCACCTCGCGGGGGTCGCGCTGCGCCTTCGACTCGCGCTGGCGGAAAGGTCCGTTCCCGCAGCGCACCCCCGGGATTTCCGTACGGAGAGGCAGCGTGAGCCGAAGAACCAGCGCACCTCGCGGAGGTCGCGCTGCGCCTATGCCCGCGGTAGTCGCGGAGGGGAGGCACCGACTGGCTCACCCGGTGCCCGGAACAACGCACCCGCCGCCGGGACGTCCTGGGAAGCGACGACGCCCCGGGGGGTGGACCGCGTGTTCCGCGCTCCGCCCCGGGGGCGTCCGACATGTCGCCGTCAGCCGTCGATCCGGGACGGGTGCCGGGTCAGGGCCATGACCTCGATGTCCATGAACGGGAACAGTGGGAGTTCCTGGAGGATCTCGTGGAGCTCGTCGCCGGACTCGACGTCGAAGATGCTGATGTTCGAGTACTGGCCGACGATGCGCCAGAGCTCACGCCACTTCCCGGACCGTTGCAGCTCCTGGCTGTAGGCCTTCTCGCGCGCCACGGTCTCGGCGCGGACCTCCGGGTCCAGGTCGTGCGGGATCCTGACGTCCATGCGGACGTGGAACAGTGCCATTGTCGGCCTCTCCTTCTTGTCGGTGGTGTGGGTCGGGCGCTTGTCAGTGGTGGGTCGGGGCGGTCATCAGCGGCGGGTGAACCGCTCCACCGCGTCGTGGTCGGGCTCCACGCCCAGGCCCGGTCCCTCCGGGAGGTGTACGCGGCCCTCCTCGTAGCGGATCGGCTCGGTGACGTACGTCTCGGCCAGCAGCAGCGGGCCGAAGAGCTCCGAGCCGTAGTTGAAGCCGGGCTCCGCGCAGGCCAGGTGCAGTGAGGCGACCGTGCCTATCGGCCCCTCCAAGGACGTCGCCGCGTGGCAGGCGATCCCCGCTGCGCGGGCGACCGCCACGGCCTCCTTGCCGCGGGTGAGCCCACCGAGCTTGGTGGTCTTGACCGCGATTACCCCGGCCGCGTCCCGACGGGCGACCTCGAGCGCGTCGTGCGGCGACTGGACCGACTCATCGGCCATGAACTGCACCGGCAGCGACCGGTTGAGCTCGGCGAGCACCTCGACCTGCTCGGTGGGGGTCGGCTGCTCGATGAGCTCGATCCCGGCCTCCACCAACGCGGGCAGATGCACATTGGCGGTGAACCGGTCCCAACGGGCGTTGATGTCCACCCGCAGACCGGCGCGACCGTTCAGCCGATCCGCGAGCGCGGCGATGCGGGCCACGTCCTCCGCCGGCTCCAGCGCGCCCATCTTCACCTTGAAACTGCGGTGACGATCCGCCGCCAGCAGCTCGTCGATCTCGGCGACCATCTCCTCGAGCGGCATGACGCCCAGCGCCCAGGTGCACTCGATCGAATCACGCACCGCGCCGCCGAGCAGCGAGCGAACCGGCACGTCCGACGACCGGGCCCACGCGTCGAACATCGCGATCTCGAGGGCGGCCTTGGCGAAGCGGCCGCGGGCCACTACGCCCTCCATCGCCTCGATCACGGCGGGGATCTCCTCCACCCGCCGGCCGGTCAGCTCACGCCGAGCGCTCGCGGGGCTCCTCCTCGGAGACCGGGACGATCGTCGGGAGGACGTTGTCGCGCACCGTCTCGCCGGTGACCACCACGCGGGCGACGTCGTCGCGGCCCGGGATGTCGTACATCACCGGCAGGAGCACCTCCTCCATGATCGCACGCAGACCACGGGCGCCGGTGCCGCGAAGGATCGCCTGATCGGCCACTGCCTCGAGCGCGTCCTGCGTGAACTCGAGCTCCACGCCGTCCATCTCGAACAGGCGGGCGTACTGCTTGACCAGCGCGTTCTTCGGCTCGGCGAGGATGTTCACCAGGGCCTCGCGGTCGAGGCTCGTCACGGTCGCCACCACGGGCAGGCGCCCGATGAACTCCGGGATCAGGCCGAACTTGACCAGGTCCTCGGGCATGACCTCCGAGAAGTTGTCCGTGGTGTCCAGCTCGTTCTTACTGGCCACCTCCGCGCCGAACCCCAGGCCCTTGCGGCCCACGCGGTCGCCGACGATCTTCTCCAAGCCCTGGAACGCGCCGGCCACGATGAACAGCACGTTGGACGTGTCGATCTGGATGAACTCCTGGTGGGGATGCTTGCGCCCGCCCTGCGGCGGCACCGACGCCTGGGTCCCCTCGAGGATCTTGAGCAGCGCCTGCTGGACGCCCTCGCCGGACACGTCCCGCGTGATCGACGGGTTCTCCGCCTTGCGCGCGATCTTGTCGACCTCGTCGATGTAGATGATGCCCATCTCGGCGCGCTTGGTGTCGAAGTCAGCGGCCTGGATGAGCTTGAGGAGGATGTTCTCCACGTCCTCGCCCACGTACCCGGCCTCGGTCAGCGCCGTGGCGTCCGCGATCGCGAACGGCACGTTGAGCATCTTGGCGAGGGTCTGCGCGAGGTAGGTCTTGCCGCAGCCGGTCGGGCCCAGCATGAGGATGTTGGACTTGGCCAGCTCGACGCCGTCACCACGTCCGAGGGTCGCGCCCACGCGGATACGCTTGTAGTGGTTGTAGACCGCCACCGCGAGATTGCGCTTGGCCGCGTCCTGCCCCACCACGTACTCGTCGAGGAACGCGTGGATCTCGGCCGGCTTGGGCAGCGCGTCGAGACCCGCCTCCTGCGACTCGTCGACCTCCGACTCGATGATCTCGTTGCACAGCTCGATGCACTCGTCGCAGATGTAGACCCCGGGACCGGCGATCAGCTTCTTGACCTGCTTCTGACTCTTCCCACAGAAGGAACACTTCAACAGGTCGCCGCTCTCACCCACACGCGCCATGAGTTCTACGTCCTCGCATTCCGGGGGCGTCGATGTCACGCCCCGTAGTCGACGGTACGCGGGAGCGGCCACAAAAGCCGCCCCGCGCGATCAGTTCATTGCACCCGACGGCGCACCGCTCCCCTGAGCGGCGCGCCGCCGCCGCGTCAGTTGCCCGCCGACAGCTTGCGGTAGTCGAACACGGTGTCGATGATGCCGTAGTCCCTGGCCTCCTCGGCCGTGAGGATCTTGTCGCGGTCCGTGTCCTTGCGGATCTGGTCGGCGTCACGACCGGTGTGACGGGCGAGGGTGGTCTCCATGAGTCGACGCATCCGCTCGATCTCCGCGGCCTGGATCTCGAGGTCCGAGACCTGGCCCTGGATGCCGCCGGTGGCCGGCTGGTGGATGAGGATGCGGGCGTTGGGAAGCGCGGCGCGCTTGCCCTTCGTGCCCGCCGCGAGCAGCACGGCCGCGGCCGACGCGGCCTGCCCGAGGCACACCGTCACGACGTCCGGGCGCACGTACTGCATCGTGTCGTAGATCGCCATGAGCGACGTGAACGAGCCGCCCGGCGAGTTGATGTACATGGTGATGTCGCGGTCCGGATCCTGGCCCTCCAGGACCAGGAGCTGGGCCATGATGTCGTTCGCCGAGGCGTCGTCGACCTGGGTGCCCAGGAAGATGATGCGCTCCTCGAAGAGCTTGTTGTACGGGTTGGATTCCTTGACGCCGTAGCTGGAGTGCTCGACGAAGGACGGGAGAATGTAGCGCGAGGACGGCAGTGAGGTCATCGGGGACTCCGTGGTCGTGTGCGGGGCTGGACGGTCGGCGGGAGCGCTCCCGCCGGGGAAGGACTCGATCACGACGGCGAGGACCCGCCGGACTGGGACGCACGCGAGATAACGTGGTCGACGAAGCCGTACTCCTTGGCCTGCTCGGCCGTGAACCAGCGGTCGCGGTCGGAGTCCTCGGTGACCTGCTCGAACGACTGACCGGTGTGGAAGGCGATGAGCTCGGCCATCTCACGCTTGGTCGCCGCGAACTGCTCGGCCTGGATGGCGATGTCGGCGGCGGAGCCTCCGACGCCGGCCGACGGCTGGTGCATCATGATCTTGGCGTGCGGCAGGGCGTAGCGCTTGCCCTTCGTCCCGGCCGCCAGCAGGAACTGGCCCATCGAGGCGGCCAGACCCATGCCGTAGGTGGCCACGTCGCACTCGACGAACTGCATGGTGTCGTAGATGGCCATACCGGCCGTCACCGAGCCGCCGGGCGAGTTGATGTACATCGCGATGTCGCGGGAGGGATCCTCCGCGGCGAGCAGGAGCATCTGCGCGCAGAGGCGGTTGGCGATGTCGTCGTCGACCTGGGACCCCAGGAAGATGATCCGTTCCTGGAGGAGACGTTCGTACACCGAGTCGCCGAGAGTGAGTCCGTGGGACCCCGGCGAGTTGAGGGCGGGCTGTGTCGAACCGGGCTGAGCCGCTGAACCGTTCTGGGCCACGGGGAACCTACCTTCGCTCATCGTCTTCACCGCTCGCGCGGCGCCCGGCCGACCGGTGGCCGGGGAACCGTTACGTCAAACACTAACCAACGCCGGGGACGGAACCGTCCCGCCGGGGCGGGTGTTCGCTCTCAGCGTCGGCCGACCCCGCTCTCCGCCGGGGCAGCCCCTGACGAGGAGAGGGCCGGGGACCACGCGTGGTGGTCCCCGGCCCCCGGGTGCGACTGGGCGTGCCGATCAGGCGTCGGTGTCCTCGCGCGACTCGTCGACGGAGTCGGTCGCCTCATCGGCGGCGTCCTCGTCCGAGGCGTCCTCACGGGTGCCGAAGAACTCGGAGGTGTCCACGATGTTGCCCTCGGCGTCCTTGACGGTGACCTGCTGGATCACGTCGGCCAGAGCCTTGGAGCGGCGGACGTCGGAGAACAGCGAGCCGAGCTGACCGGCCTGCTGGATCTGCTGCACGAACTGGTTGGGGTCCATGCCGTAGCGCTGGGCCTGGAACAGGATGTGCTGCGTGAGCTCCTCCTGCGAGACGTCGGTGGAGGCCTCCTCGGCGACCGCGTCCAGCAGGAGCTGGCTACGGATGGCACGGGCGGTGGCCTCGAGCGTCTCCGCATCGAAGGTCTCGCGGTCGGTGCCCTCCGCGGCGAGCATGGAGTTGATCATGTCGTCGTCGTGCGCGGCATCGCCGAAGATCGAGTGCAGCTGCTGGTGCGCCTCGGCCTCGACGAGGGCGTCGGGGGTCGGGACGTCGGTGGCCTCGAGAAGCGCGTCGAGCACCTTGTCGCGGATCTCCCCGGCCAGGCCGGCCTTCGCCTGCTGGGCGACCTTCTCGGTGAGGTCGGCGCGCAGCTCCTCGAGGGTGTCGAACTCGCTGGCCATCTGGGCGAACTCGTCGTCGGCCTCGGGCAGCTCGCGCTCCTTGACCGACTGGACGGTCACCGTGATGACGGCCTCCTTGCCGGCGTGCTCACCGGCGACGAGCGAGGAGGTGAACTCCTTCGACTCGCCGGCCTTGAGGCCCTCGGCGGCCTCGTCGAGACCCTCGATGAGGGTGCCCGAGCCGAGCTCGTAGGACAGGCCCTCGGTGGAGGCGTCCTCGACCGGCTCGCCGTCGACGGTCGCGGCCAGGTCCACGGACAGGAAGTCGCCCTTGGTGGCGCCACGCTCGACGCCCTTGAGGGTGCCGAAGCGGGCACGGAGGTTGTCGAGCTCGGCGTCGACGGCTGCGTCGTCGGTCTCGGGCGCCTCGACGGTGACCTCGAGGTCCTTGAACTTCGGCAGGGTGATCTCCGGGCGGACGTCGACCTCGGCCGTGAACTCCACGACGTCGTTGTCCTCGAGCTTGGTGACCTCGATCTCGGGCTGGGCCAGGACCACGAGCTCGTGCTCGTCGACGGCCTGGCTGTAGCGCGCGGGGATCATGTCGTTGATGACCTGCTCGAGGACGGCCGGGCGACCGATCCGCGACTCGAGGAGCTTGGCCGGGGCCTTACCGGGACGGAAGCCCGGGATGTTGACCTGGCCGGCGAGCGACTTGTAGGCCTTGGCGAAGTCCGGCTCGAGCTCCGCGAACGGCACCTCCACGGTGATCTTGACCCGGGTCGGGTTGAGCTGCTCGACAGTGCTCTTCACGGTGATGTTCTCCTAGGAAGTCTTCTGGGGGTTCGTGTCTTTCGGCTCCGCTGGTCGGGATGACAGGATTCGAACCTGCGACCCTCCGCTCCCAAAGCGGATGCGCTACCAAGCTGCGCCACATCCCGGTGGGTCGCGCGGCCGACCGCCCCGCTGTCACGCACGGGGAATCCGCCGGGCCGCCAAACCAACTCGCCCAGTGTACGACAGGCCCACCTCGGCGCCGATTCCGACTTATCGGCCCGGGAGTTGGGAGCGCCGCGTGGCGTCCGGTAGTGTTGTCACAGCGTGAGCGGGACCGGGGAGGAAACCCCAGGTCAGGCCACCGATGCGGGTGTAGCTTAATGGTAAAGCCCCTGCCTTCCAAGCAGGATACGCGGGTTCGATTCCCGTCACCCGCTCCACAGAGAGCCCCGCCCGTCTCATCCGAGGGTTCGGGGCTGATCCCGTCACCCCGCCCGGTCAGCCGCCGCGGCGCCCCGGTTGGCAGGTGGGACACCAGTACAGCGTCCGCGCCTCCATCGCCTCCGCACGCACCTCGTCCCCGCACACCCGGCACTCCCAGCCGTCGCGTTGGTAGACGTAATTGCGCGGCCGGTCGGCGCCCCGCCTCGGCACGTCTCCGTGATCGTGCTCGGGACGGATGGTGTGGATGGCCCCGGTCTCCACGCCCACCTCCATCAGCTGGACGAGGTCGTTCCACACGGCGTGGAACTCGGCGCGGTCGAGCTCCCTGCCGGTGAGGAACGGGGCGATCCCGTGTCGGAAGAGCACCTCGGCGCGGTAGACGTTGCCGACCCCGGCCAGGATCTTCTGATCCATGAGCAGGGCGCCGACGGGCCGCGCGCTGCGGGAGATCCGGGCCCAGGCCCGTTCGGGCTCCGCGTCCGGGTCGAGAGGGTCGGGGCCCAGTCGGTCACGCACGTCGCCGACCTCCGCCTCGGCGATCACCTCGCACCGGGTCGGTCCGCGAAGGTCGACCCAGTGCGCCGGCCCTCCGTCGGCGATCGCGCCCACCCGCATCCGCACCTGCCCGACCGGCGCAGGCGGGTCCTGCCCCTCGGGGACCAGGTGGGTGTCGAAGAAGCCGTACAGGCCTAAGTGGACGTGGACGGCGAGGCCGCCCTCGTAATGGTGGAAGAGGTGCTTGCCGACCGCCGTGGCGCGGTCGAAGTACCGGCCGTCGACGACGACATGGTCCGCGAACCGGCCCTGAGGGCTGGACACACGGACCGGCCCGCCTGCGAAGTACTCGGTGTGCAGGCGGGCCAGCCGGTGGAGGGTGTGCCCCTCAGGCACGGTGAGGATCTGGCACGGCGGAATCAGGCATCGCTGTGCTCGAGCGCGGTGGAACTCAGGCCCCGGGGACCGCGGGGGCCTCGCCGGTGCGCTCGTACTCGGCGAGGATGTCGATGCGCCGCTGATGCCGCTCGGCACCCGACCACTCCTGGTCGAGGAACGCGTCGACGATCGCCAGCGCCTCCTCCTGCGAGTGCATACGCCCGCCGATGCCGATCAGCTGCGCGTTGTTGTGCTCACGCGCGAGCCGGGCGGTCTCCACGCTCCACGCGAGCGCACAACGGGCGCCGGGCACCTTGTTCGCGGCGATCTGCTCACCGTTGCCGGACCCGCCCAGGACGATCCCGAGGCTGCCCGGATCGGCGACGACCTTCCGGGCGGCGTCGATGCAGAACGCCGGGTAGTCGTCCTCGGCGTCGTAGGTGTGGGCGCCGCAGTCGACGACCTCGTGGCCGGAGCCCTTCAGATGCTCGGCGATGACGTTCTTGGTCTCGAAGCCGGCGTGGTCCGCTCCCAGGTAGATGCGCATGGCGGCGATTCTGCCACGCCCCGGGTGCGCCCACCCCCGGGGCACCGGTGCCGACAGTGCCGCTCAGTCGAACCGCGGATCCTCCGTGCGGCTGCGCTTGAGCTCGAAGAAGTACTGGAACCCGGCGAGCAGCGCGGCACCGTCGAACACCCTGCCGGCCTCCTCGCCACGCGGGATGCGCGTCAGGACGGGCCCGAAGAACGCCACCTCGTCGACGTGGACGACCGGGGTCCCGACCTCGTCGCCCACCGGGTCCATGCCCCGGTGGTGGGAGGCGCGCAGCTCGTCGTCGTACTCATCGGTCCCAGCTGCCGCGGCGAGGTCGGCGTCCAGGCCGGCCGCCTGGAGCGCCTCGGTGATGACGGTCGGGTCCTCGACGCCACGACCCTGGTCGTGGATGCGGGTGCCCATCTCGGTGTACAGCGGCCCGAGGACCTCCTGGCCGTGGCGCTTGGCGGCGGCGATGGCCACGCGCACAGGGCCCCACCCGAGCTTCATCTTCTCCAAGTAGTCCTCGGGCAGGTCACGGCCGTCGTTGAGCACGGACAGGCTCATGACGTTCCACGTCAGGGAGATGTCACGGACCTTCTCGACCTCGAGGATCCAGCGGCTGGTGACCCACGCGAAGGGGCACAGCGGATCGAACCAGAAGTCGACGGAACGGGTGGTGGACTGCGTACTGGAGGTCATGTCCCCATCCTCCCCGTCCGGCGCGCGTGCCGCCACTGCCGCTTACGTGTCGGGTCCGGGTGGTAGGACTGGTGCGGTAGACGAACCCCCAGGAACCGAGGTCCCACTGATGCGCTCGCTCAACCTCACCCGCGCCGACGCCGCCGCGCGGTCGGACCTGCTCAGCGTCGAGTCATACGACGTGGAGATCGACCTCACCGACGGCAGTGGCGGGCCCGGGACCGGCACGTTCCGCTCGCGCACCGTGGTGCGGTTCTCCTGCGCGCGCCCGGGCGCGGAGACCTTCATCGACCTGCGGTCCGCCGTGATCAGGTCGGCGGTCCTCAACGGCCGGGAACTGTTCCCGGCCGGGGAGGAGAACCGGTACGACGACGAGGAGGGCCTCACCCTTCCGGACCTGCAGGAGTCCAACGAGCTCGTGGTGGACGCCGATCTGGCGTACACCACGACCGGTGAGGGCCTGCACCGGATGGTCGATCCGGCGGACGGGGAGGTCTATCTCTACTCCCAGTTCGAGACGGCGGACGCCAAGCGGGTCTTCGCCTGCTTCGACCAGCCGGATCTCAAGGCGAGGTACACGCTCACGGTGACGGCACCGGAGAAGTGGGTCGTGGTGGCCAACACGCTGGCCGAGGAGTCACCGGCGGAGGGCGGCGGCGTGGTCCACCGCTTCGCGCCGACCGAGATCATGTCCACCTATCTGGTCGCGCTCATCGCGGGCCCGTACCACGTGGTGGAGGACGCCTACACCGACGAGCACGGCACCATCCCGCTGCGGCTGCTGTGCCGCGCCTCGCTCGCCGAGTACCTCGACGCCGACCGCCTCTTCGCGGAGACCAAGGAGGGGTTCGGCTTCTACCACCGCGAGTTCGGGCTGCCGTACGCGTTCGGCAAGTACGACCAGATCTTCGTCCCCGAGTTCAACGCGGGAGCCATGGAGAACGCCGGCGCGGTGACGTTCCTCGAGGACTACGTGTTCCGCTCCCGGGTGACCGGCTACCGCTACGAGCGGCGCAACGAGACGATCCTCCACGAGATGGCCCACATGTGGTTCGGGGACCTCGTGACCATGCGGTGGTGGGACGACCTGTGGCTCAACGAGTCGTTCGCCACCTTCGCCTCCGTGCTCGCCCAGGTCGACGCGACCCAGTACACGGAGGCGTGGACGACGTTCGCCAACGTGGAGAAGTCGTGGGCGTACCGCCAGGACCAGCTGCCGTCGACGCACCCCGTGGCGGCGGACATGACCGATCTGGAGACGGTCGAGGCCAACTTCGACGGCATCACCTACGCCAAGGGCGCCTCGGTGCTCAAGCAGCTCGTCGCCTACGTCGGGCGCGAGCCCTTCCTCGCGGGTCTGCGCGCGTACTTCGCCGAGCACGCGTTCGGCAACGCCGAGTTCGACGACCTGCTGTCAGCGCTGGAGGAGTCCTCCGGTCGGGACCTGTCCGGCTGGGCCGACCAGTGGCTGCGTACCACCGGCATCAACCCGATCTCCGTCGACGTGGCCGTCTCCGGCAGCGGTGCGGGTGCCCGCATCTCCGAGCTGACGGTGGTCCAGGGTCCCGCCGCGCCGGGGGCTGGCGAGCTGCGCACCCACCGTCTGGGCGTGGGCCTGTACAACCGCGACGACTCCGGCGCGCTCGTGCGGACGGCCCGCGCCGAACTCGACGTCACCGGCGAGCGGACCGTCGTCGCCGACCTGGCCGGTCAACCGGTGCCCGACCTCGTCCTGCCCAACGACGAGGACCTGACGTACTGCTCGGTCCGCCTGGACGAGCGGTCGCTGGCCACCGTCCTGGACTCTCTGGAGAACATCGTCGACCCGCTCGCGCGGACGCTCTGCTGGTCGGCGCTGTGGGAGATGACGCGGGAGGCGCGGCTCCCGGCCCGCCGCTTCGTCGAGGTGGTCTCGCGTGCCGTCCCGCGCGAGTCCCAGATCGGCGTCGTCCAGCGTGTGCTCACCCAGGCGCAGACCGCGTTGGCGCGCTACGCCGACCCGGACTGGGCGGCCGCGACCGGGTGGGCGACGTTCTCCGGGGCCATGCTCGCCGCGGCCCGCGACGCGGAACCGGGTTCGGATCACCAGCTCGCGTTCCTCACCGCGCTGTGTGCGTGCCCGATCGGGATCGATCAGCAGCGTGTGCTCGGGACGCTCCTCGACGCGGGTGCCGAGGACGCGGGGCTGCCCGGCCTCGTCGTCGACACCGATCTTCGCTGGACCGTGCTCACGGCGCTCGTCGCAGCGGGCGTCGAGGGCGTCGACCGCATCGACGCCGAACTCGCCGCCGACGACACGGCCGGCGGGGCGCGCCGGGCCGCCACCGCCCGGGCGGCTCGCCCCTCCGTCGCCGCGAAGGAGGAAGCGGAGGAGTTGATCCTGACCACAGGCGCCGACGCCCCGACCAACGCGATCGTCCGCGCCACGCTCCTCGGGCTGGATCTGCCCGGCCACGAGCACCTGCTCACCGGGTTGTGCGAGCGCTATCTCGACGACGTCACCGCGTTGTGGAAGGCCCGCCCCGGCGACCTCGCGCAGACCGTCGCCGAGGGGATCTTCCCCTCCTGGGCGGTCGACGGCGAGACCGTGGAGCGGTTCGAGCAAGTGATCGCCGACGAGTCGCGGCCGTCGTCGCTGCGTCGGATCATCGCCGAGCAGACCGCGGACATGACCCGCGCGCTCAAGGCCCGGGCCGTCGACGCCGCCGAGGCCGACTGACCGGCGTTTAACCCACCGGGCCACAGCCGCCCCTCGCCATGGCGGCATGCGCGCACCGCGGGGCGGGCGAGACGTCATCGCCGGGGGCGGCTGGGCGTCCCGGCGCGCCCGCCTGACCCGAGGCCCCGGGACGCGGAGCCGTGGATCAGGCGGCGTCGAGGTAGAGGTAGTCCTCCCAGTACGGGCCGATCTCCCGCAACTGCGAGACGAGCCTCCACGTTCGACCACGCGGGGCGACGAGCGGCACCTTGAGCTCCCAGCCCAGCTCGGAGAGGAGCTTGTCCGCCTTGCGGTGGTTGCACGGTGCGCACGAGGCGACACAGTTCTCCCAGTTGTGCGCTCCCCCACGGCTGCGTGGGACGACGTGGTCGACGGTCGTGGCCTTGGCGTTGCAGTAGCCGCAGCGGTGCCCGTCCCGGTGCATGAGCGCGGCGCGGGTCATCGGCACCTGCGAGCGGTACGGGATCCGGACGTACTCACGGAGCCGGATGACGGAGGGCACGCGCACCGAGGTATCCACCGACCGCACCACGACCTCCACCGGATGCTCGTGCACCACGTCGGCCTTCCCGCCCAGCAGCATCACCACGGCTCGGCGGGCCGGCAACGCGGTGAGTGCCTCGTAGCTGGCGTTGAGCAGCAGCACGCGCGGCGCCGACGCGAGCGGGACCGGCCGGTCCGGGACCGGCTCAAGTCGCTTCGGGGATCGAGCCCCCCGTTGTCGGTACTCCGAGTTCTCGCGCACTGCTGTGCCCATGGTCGGTCTCCGCTCGTCTGCTCCGAGCCCAGTGCACCATTCTCGACCGGGCCCGCAGTGAACCTTGCCTGCAACGATGATGCACCTTCGGTGAACTCTTCGCGCGGTTTACAGGCGAGCGGGCTCGCCGGGCCGCCCTGCCGGGACCAGTCGCGGCGGGGGCGGGGCCCAGCGTGTCGAGGCGCAGCCCAGCGGGGCGAGATTTGGACGTAATCATGTCGCTCCGGAGCCGGGATCACCAGCCTGGTTACGTCCAAAACCGCCATGCGTACGTCCATATCGCCGCAAGCGTCGCGGCGGGCGGGGCGGGCGCGGGTTCGGCGCGGCGCCACCACCTGCGCGGGGGCCCGCGGGTGTCCGCCCCGGCGGCCCTCGGGTGACCGCGCAGGCATCATGGAGGGCATGAGCAGCAGCACGTTCTATGACGAGGTCGGTGGGGCGGAGACGTTCCGGAAGATCGTCCACGAGTTCTACCGCCGCGTGGCGGACGACCCCGTGCTGCGCCCGATGTACCCCGAGGAGGACCTGGGCCCCGCCGAGGACCGCCTGCGGATGTTCCTCGAGCAGTACTGGGGAGGCCCCACCACCTACTCCGAGCAACGCGGCCACCCGCGACTGCGGATGCGGCACAACCCGTACGTCGTCGACCGCGCCGCCCACGACGCGTGGCTCACCCACATGCTCGCGGCGGTCGAGACGATCGACCGCGACACCCTGGGCGACGAGCACCGCGCCGCGCTGGTGGACTACCTCACCCGCGCCGCCGCGATGATGGTCAACACCGCCGACGCGCCGTGACCCCGTCCCCCGCGCACGCCCGGCGAGCATGGGACGACATGGTCCTGTACCAGATCTACCCACGCTCGTTCGCCGACTCCGACGGTGACGGGACGGGGGATCTGCAGGGCGTCCTCGACCGCGTGGGTCACCTCGAGACGCTCGGGGTGGACGGGATCTGGCTCTCGCCGATCATGCGTTCGCCGGGCGCCGACCACGGATACGACGTCTCGGACCCACGGGACGTGGACCCGCTGTTCGGGGACGTCGCCGCCCTCGAGCGGCTACTGGAGCGACTGCACGCCGCGGGCATGGTGCTCATCATGGACCTCGTGCCCAACCACACCAGCGCGGAGCACCCGTGGTTCGCCGCCGCGGTCGCCGCCGGGCCGGGCAGCCCCGAGCGGGCACGCTACTACTTCCGCGACGGGCGCGGCGAGGACGGCGCCGAGCCGCCCAATAACTGGCCGTCCGTGTTCGGCGGCCCCGCCTGGACCCGCGTCACCGAGCCCGACGGCACGCCCGGGCAGTGGTACCTCCACCTCTTCGCCCCCGAACAACCGGACCTCGACTGGTCGCACCCGGACGTCGCCGACGATCTCGAGCACACCCTGCGGTTCTGGCTCGACCTGGGAGTGGACGGGTTCCGGATCGACGTCGCGCACGGCCTCGCCAAACCCGCCGACCTGGCGGACCTGCCCGACGACGTGGAGATCGCGCAGCTCGTCGTCGACACCCGTGACGCACGGTGGGACCAGCCCGGCGTCCACGATGTCCACCGACGGATCCGGCGCGTCCTCGACGACCACCCCGGCACCGCCGCCTTCGGTGAGGTCTGGGTGGGCTCGGTCGAGCGGTTCGCGCGCTACCTCCGGCCCGACGAGCTGCACTTCGCGTTCCACTTCGCCCTCACGGGCGCCCCGTTCGAGGCGGCGGCGATCCGGGAGGCGATCGACTCCACCCTCGAGGCCGCCCGCGTCTCCGGCGCCGCCCCCACATGGGCGTTGTCGAACCACGACGTCGTGCGCGAGGTAACCCGCTACGGCAACGGCGCCATCGGCACCGAGCGCGCCCGCGCCATGCTCCTCGTCGCGCTCGCCCTGCCGGGCATCACGTTCGTCTACAACGGCGCCGAACTCGGCCTGCCCAGCGACTACTCCATCCCCCACGATCGGCTCACCGATCCGACCTGGGAGCGCACCGCCCACGCCGAGACGGGGCGTGACCACTGCCGCGTCCCCATCCCGTGGGACGGCGACCGGCCGCCGTACGGGTTCTCGGACTCGCCGCGGACCTGGCTGCCGATGCCCGACGGCTGGGCGCCGCTGACGGTGGCAGCGCAGGAGGCCGACCCCCATTCCACGCTGGCGCTGTACCGGCGAGCGATCGAGATCCGGCGGTCGTGGCCTCCCGCGGGATCCTCGACGGTCGGGTGGGACGACAAACTTGACGGGTGTCTACTGTTTTGGCGCGAGGACGGCCCGGTCCTGTGCATGATCAATACAACGCGTCACGCGGTGCAGCTGCCCGACGGTGACGTGGTGCTCGCGTCGGGCCCCCTCGACGGGAGGAGACTGCCACCGGACACCGCCGTGTGGCTCCAGCGCTGACCAGTGAAGGGTTCGGGATATGCGACTTTCCGGTAAGACAGCCCTCGTGACCGGAGGGGCCGGCGGCATCGGCCGCGGCATCACGCGCGCGTTCGTCGCCGAGGGCGCCCGCGTCCTGGTGGTGGACATCAACGACGAGGCCGGGGAGGCGCTCGCTGCCGAACTCGGAGACGCGGTGCGGTATCTGAACTCCGACATCTCGGTGGAGGCCAACGCGGAGAAGATCGTCGCCGCCGCCGTCGACGCCTTCGGCCACCTCGACGTGCTGGTCAACAACGCGCACGCCTCTCGTCAGGCCCCGCTGTTGCAGACCACCGGCGGCATGATGGACCTGTCGTTCAACACCGGCTTCTACCCCACGTTCTGGCTCATGAAGGCCGCGCATCCGCACCTGGCGGAGCGGGACGGCTCGGTGATCAACTTCGCCTCCGGCGCCGGGATCGACGGCAGCCCCACCCAGGCGTCCTACGCCGCCGCCAAGGAGGCGATCCGCGCGATCAGCCGGGTGGCCGCCAACGAGTGGGCGCGCGACGGGATCAACGTCAACGTCATCTCACCGCTCGCGCTCACCGAGGGCGTCGAGGCGTATATCGAGGCGAACCCGGGGATCGAGAAGAAGCTGCTCGCGGGCACCCCCATGCGGCGGTTCGGCGACCCCGAATCCGACATCGGGCGGGTCCTCGTCTTCCTGGCCAGCGACGACGCGTCCTACATGACAGGGCAGACGATGATGGTCGACGGCGGCAGCCTCATGCTCCGTTAGTCACCGGCCCGGAGCCTCGGTACCAGGACGTCGCGGACGGTGTCGGGGTTGCGTTCGACCACCACCCACCGTCGGCCCAGCCCGCGGGCGGCCACCGCTGTCGTCCCCGATCCGGCGAACAGATCCACGACCAACTCGCCGGGTTCGGTGGCCAGCTCGACGATCCGCCGCATCAGCGCCTCCGGCTTGGGCGTGCGGAACCCGTCGACCCCGGCCGCCCGCAGCTCGGCGCGGGCGGTGTCGGTGGAGCCGACCTCCTGGGCCAGCCAGATCGTCTTGAGCTTCTTGATGCGGCCCAACTCGAATCTGTCGCGCTGGTACACGTCCACGCGCGGGCCGCTGCGCCCCCGGACGGTGCGGCACACCAGGTCCCCCACCCGCTCGCGAGCCCGGTCGCGCGACCAGCGCCACACCGCCGGGGTGAGGTCGCCGAACACCGGGAGGATCTCGACCAGGCCCGGGCCGGGCTCCACGGAGACGGCACCGGTCACGGGATCGCCGTAGAGCGGGTAGGTCATGGTGGGCGTGGTGCGCGGGTTGAAGCGCTTGTTGGTGTTGCGCAGCGGCAGGAGCCTGAAGCTGACGCCGTCGCCGTCCGTGAGCGGGAAGTCTGCGGGGTCGACCGCCGAGGCGACGCCTCCGGCGAGCCGCACGAGCTCGGGGTCGCGAGCGTACACCATGAGTCGGTCGTGGGACCCGGCGAAGAACCGGTCCAACTGGCGGCCCTTGGGGTTGCTCTCCACCGTGAGGTCGGCGATGAAGGCGTCGGTGCCGAAGACGTCGTCGAGCAGGCAGCGGACGCGGTGGGCCTCGGCGTCGTCGAGATGGACCCACACGGTCCCGGTGTCGGCGAGCAGATCGCGGGCCACGACGAGGCGGCTCTCGATGTAGTCGAGCCACTCGAGGCGCGGCATGTTGTCGTGATAAGAGTCGAATCGGCCGCCGCGGTTGTACGGCGGGTCGAGGTAGACGAGCTGTGCGGCGCCGACGGGCGCGAGGTCGTGCCCGGCCAGGGCTTCCCCGGTCTCGACGATCCGCGCTCCGTCGCCGACGAGGACGGCACCGGCGTGCTCGCCGGGGAAGACCGCCTCGATCCGTGGGGGCGGCCCCTGCTCCGCGGGGGCCGAGACGCGTCCGCGCCCCGGCCACGAGACCGAGAAGCCCGGGGAGGTCACCGCAGCGGTTCGAGGGTGAGGGCGTCCGTGCGGCGGAACGCCGTGCCGTAGCGGGCGTCCAGACGCAGCCAGGCACCGCGTTCGCTCACCCGGACCGGCTCGCCCTCGGGGGCGCGGCCCGCCTTTTCCGGGACGAACCCGCACATCACCACGGAGAACACCGTGCGCATGTCCACGCCGACCGGGTGGTCGGTGTCCGCGCGGACGGTCAACGCCTCCTGATCGAGCAGCGAGGGCGGAAGTCCGGCCGGACCGGCGTTCTCGCGCGCGGCCTCCCGCCCCGACTCGGTGAGATCGAGCAGGACCTGCGCGGGCACGTCCTCGACGCGAGTGAACCCGTCCGTGGGCGGCAGCAGCCCCTGCCAGGCGGAGACCAGAGGCATGCCGGGATCGATACGCCCCTCGAGGTCGCCGCGCTGCAGGACGTCGAGCTCGGTGAGCAGGTGGTCGGCGCCGCAGACGACGTCGCCACCGGGGCACGAACCGCCGAGGACACGGACGACGAGCGCGCCGAAGGGGGTGCGGCCCCACACCCGCATCCGGTCCCCGCTCGAGGTGAGCCGGACGACGGCCGCCTCGTCGAGCCGCACGAGCCGACGCAGGAGAGTCCGCACGTCATCGCGGTCGGCGGGATCCGGAATGCGGATCACGCTCTCCCCCTGCGCCGGGATCGGCCCCGGCGCCGTCACGCCGCGTCCCCGTGCCGGAACTCCAGGAGATAGCCGCGCTCGTCGCGCGTGAGCCGGCGGGGTCGCTGGGTGACGAGGTCGAAGGCGGCGATGGTGGCGGTGCAGTCCACCTCGGGTGGCGCAGAATCCGGACTGGTGCGCGCGCGGACCTCGTGTCGCGCCACGAACAGAGCACCGCCGACCTTCTCGCACCACATCCGCACACGGATGGGCCCGTCGGCGTGGCGGATCTGGCCGCGGTACCTGACCGCCAGGTCGGTCATAACCGCGCCGGCGGTGAGCGTGGCGGTCGGCAGCCCCTCGGAGAAGAGCCACGGGATCCGCGCCTCCTCGATGAGGGTGATCATCCGCGCGTGGTTGACGTGGCGGTAGAGGTCCTGGTCCGACCAGCGGACGGGCATCGCCGAGGTGAACACCCGACGTCCCGGCTCCCCCGACACGCCCAGCGGGCCGCCGGCCTCGTAGACGAGTTGGTCTGTCACCCGGCCGTCCCCTGGTCCGTGATCGCGGCCGGCTGACGGGCGGCCTCCAGCACGTTGCGGACCCCGGACGGGATCTCCACCGCCGACGAGGTGGAGGTGTCATAGGCGACCATGACCACCCGCAGCGTGCAGCAGACCTCGCCCGCGGCGTCGTAGATCGTCTGCCGGATCTGGTACGAGGTGGTGCCGACGTGCTCGACCTCGATCTCCACGTCCACTGTCGTGGAGTCCCGCAGGACGGGCCGCAGGTGGTCGATCTCGGTCCGGCGGACCACCTGCGGGAGGTTCCCGAGGCCGAACGGCCCGAAGCGGCTGCGGATGAACAGGATCCGCGCCTCTTGGGCGTACTCGATGTACTTGATGTTGTTGACGTGCCCGTACTGATCGAAGTCCGCCCACCGCACCTGCAGGGTGCAGCGGAACGTCCCGGCGTCCGTCGCGTCGCGTGACGTCATCCCGCATCCTCCCGGTGGCCGAGCAGCGCGGCGCGCTCCTCGGGATTGATCTCCAACGTAGTGGTCTCGTCGGCCGCCGTCACCACCATGACGGTGTCGACGACCGCGCACGGCTCGGGGCCCGTGGACTCCGTGCCGATCGAGGTCCGCATGGTGTACGAGGTGCGGCCGACGCGCAGTGTCCGCACTTCGACCCACACCTCGGGCACACCCATGACGATAGTGCGACGGAAATCGATCTCCATCCACCGCGCCAGGGCGATCGGCACCCGCGATCCCGGGACGTCGAACTTCTCACGGAAGAACATCATCCGGGCGTCCTGGGAGAACTCCTGGAACCGCACGTTGTTGACGTGCGAGCCCACGAAGTCGGAGATGCGCAACGGGATGCGGACCCGGTGCACGGCGCCCGGCGCACCGCTCTCGGCCGGAGCCGGAGCGGTGCCCGTGTCGCGGGTGGCCGGTGTCGCCATGGACGTCAGCCCCGGGTGAGCTTGCGGTGGGTGACCCGGCTCGGGCGGGCCGCGTCGGGGCCGAGGCGCTCGACCTTGTTCTTCTCGTAGCCCTCGAAGTTGCCCTCGTACCAGTACCACTGGCCCTCGGCTACGTTGCCCTCCCAGGCGAGGATGTGGGTACAGGTCCGGTCGAGGAACCACCGGTCGTGCGAGATGACCACGGCGCAACCGGGGAACTCCTCGAGGGCGTTCTCCAGGCTGCCGAGGGTCTCGGTGTCGAGGTCGTTGGTGGGCTCGTCCAGCAGGATGAGGTTACCGCCGACCTTGAGGGTCAGCGCCAGGTTGAGGCGGTTGCGCTCACCACCGGAGAGGACTCCGGCCTTCTTCTGCTGGTCCGGGCCCTTGAAGCCGAACGCGCTGAGGTAGGCGCGCGAGGGCATCTCGTTCTGGCCGACCTCGATGAAGTCCAGGCCGTCGGAGACCACTTCCCACACCGACTTCTCGGGGTCGATGTTGGCGCGGTTCTGGTCGACGTAGCTGAGTTTGACGGTGTCGCCGATCCGGACGCTGCCGGCGTCCGGCTCCTCCAGTCCGACGATGGTCTTGAACAGCGTCGTCTTACCGACACCGTTGGGGCCGATCACGCCGACGATGCCGTTGCGGGGCAGCGTGAAGGACAGGTCCTTGATGAGGATCCGGTCGTCGAAGCCCTTCTGGAGGTCGTTGACCTCGACCACCACGTTGCCGAGGCGCGGCGGGGTCGGGATCTGGATCTCCTCGAAGTCCAGCTTCCTGTGCTTCTCGGCCTCGGCCGCCATCTCCTCGTACTTGGCCAGTCGGGCCTTGGACTTGGACTGGCGGGCCTTGGCGCCGGAGCGCACCCACTCGAGCTCGGCCTTGAGGCGCTTCTGCAGCTTCTGGTCCTTCTTGCCCTGGACCTCGAGCCGCTCGGCCTTCTTCTCCAGGTAGGTGGAGTAGTTGCCCTCGTAGGGGTGCAGCTTGCCGCGGTCGACCTCACAGATCCACTGGGCGACGTGGTCGAGGAAGTACCGGTCGTGCGTGACGGCCATGACGGCGCCGGGGTAGCTGGCGAGGTGCTGCTCGAGCCACAGCACGCTCTCGGCGTCGAGGTGGTTGGTGGGCTCGTCGAGCAGCAGCAGGTCGGGCTTGCTCAGCAGCAGCTTGCACAGCGCGACGCGGCGGATCTCGCCACCGGACAGGTTGGTGACCGGCGCGTCACCCGGCGGGCAGCGGAGCGCGTCCATCGCCTGCTCGATCTGCGAGTCGACCTCCCAGGCGTCGACCGCGTCCAGGTACTCCTGGAGGACGCCCATCTCCTCCATGAGCTCATCGGTGTAGTTGGTCGCCATCTCCTCGGCGACCTCGTTGTACCGCCGCAGCTTGACCATGGTCTCGCCGAGGCCGTCCTCGACGTTCTCCTTGACGGTCTTGTCCGGGTCGAGCTCGGGCTCCTGCAGGAGGATCCCGACCGTGGCCTCGGGGTCGAGGAATGCCTCGCCGTTGGACGGCTGGTCCAGGCCGGCCATGATCTTGAGGATCGAGGACTTACCGGCGCCGTTGGGGCCGACCACGCCGATCTTCGCACCGGGGTAGAAGGCCATCGTGACGTCGTCGAGGATCACCTTGTCCCCGTGCGCCTTACGAACCTTCTTCATGGTGTATATGAACTCGGCCATTCTACCCTCTCACCTGCACAAATAGGTCACATCACCGCGGCGGGCCGCGGGCACGACCCCCATGTTACGTGTCCGCCCGCGGCCCCGGCGTCCCCGGCGGACGCCT
>NZ_BCSW01000011.1 GCF_001571065.1 Dietzia cinnamea NBRC 102147 | reverse complement strand
GGCCGGCCCCTCGAGCAGGGGCCGGCCGCCGTCGTTCGTCTGTGTCTCTCGCCGTCGTTCGTACGGGGGCGTCTACAGCGACGCGATCACGAAGCCCGCGCTCACCAGGACGCTCCACGCGAGCAACGCCATCCCGGCCGTCGCGAGTGCCGGGATGAGGTCGGCGCCCGTGGCCCGCGCCCGCACCGGGCCGTTGGCCTTCCACGCCACCGGCATCGCCAGCAACCCGAGCAGCGCCCACCAGGTCGCCGGGATCAGCGCGAGGGTCGCGAGCAGCGGGACCAGCAGCTCGAGCACGGCGTGCAGGCCGCGGGTCCCCGAGTCGCCCAGGCGCACGGCGAGCGTGATCTTGCCGGCCTCGGTGTCCGACGGGATGTCCCGCAGGTTGTTGGTGAGGTTGACCGCACACGAAAAGCTGCCCACCGCGACCGCGGCGACGACCGCGTACCAGGTCACCGACCCGAGCTGGGTGTACTGCGTACCGATCACCGCGACCAGGCCGAAGAACACGAACACCGCGACCTCGCCGAGCCCGCGGTACCCGTACGGCGACTTCCCGCCCGTGTAGAACCACGCGGCCAGGACACACGCCACGCCCACGAGGATGAGCCACGGCTGCGAGGTCGCGCTGAGCACGAGCCCGGCCAGCCCGCCCAGGCCGAGGAAGGCGAACGCGGCCCGCTTCACCGTCGCGGGCCGGGCCAACCCGGAGCCCACCAGGCGCAGGGGGCCGACCCGGTCGTCGTCGGTGCCGCGGATCCCGTCGGAGTAGTCGTTGGCGTAGTTGACGCCGATGATGAACGACCACGCCACCACCAGCGCGAGCAGCGCCTGCCACCACACGAACCCGCCCGCGAGCGCCGCGGCCGCCGAGCCGACGAGCACGGGCGCGAACGCGTTGGGCCAGGTCCGCGGGCGCGCGCCCTCCAGCCAGTGGGAGAACGTGGCGCCGCCGGGCTCGGCGGCGGCGTCGGCGGCGGAGGGTGCGGGGTCGGTCTCGCGGCTCATTCCCCGATTGTCCCATCGACGAACCCGGCCGCGACGCCGCGCCGGTCGACCTTGCCGCCCGGCAGCACGGGCAGCGCGTCGAGCACCGCCACCCGCGCCGGGGCCGCGTGCTCGCCGAGGACCCCGGTGACGTGGCGACGCAGCTCGTCGGCCGTGGCGGTCGCGCGCAGGGTCATCGCCGCGACGGGCCGGGTGCCCAGCCGGGCGTCGGGGATCCCGACGACGACAACGTCGACGACCGCGGGATGCCTCCGCAGCGCGTCCTCCACGGTCTGCGGGAGGAGCGTCAGCCCGCCCACGCTCAACGCCTCGTCCAACCTGCCCAGGACCCGGAGCCTGCCGTCCGGGCCGATCTGCCCCGCGTCGTCAGTGCGGAACCACCCCGCCCTGGCGAACGCCGGATGATCAGGGGCGTTCCGGTACCCCTCGGCGAGCTGCGGGCCCGCCAGCCAGACGCGGCCCTCGTCGTCGTCGACCTCGACCCGTACCCCCGGCAGCGGTGCACCGTCGTACACACACCCGCCCGCCGTCTCGCTCATCCCATAGGTCCGGACGACGCGGACGCCGGCGTCGGCCGCGCGCGCGAGCAGTTCCGGTGCGGCCGCCGCGCCCCCGAGCAGGACGGCGTCGAGCGCGGTGAGGGCGTCGACCGCCGCGGGGGAGCCCTCGTCGAGGACCTTGGCCAGCTGGCCCGGCACGAGTGAGGTGTACGCCCGGTCGGCAGCGCGCCCGGCCCCCGCTCCCGTCCCCGCCCGACACGCGTCCACAGCGGCGGGCAGCGCCTCGGGGTCGAACCCGTGCGTCACGTCCACGACCACCGGTTCGTACCCGGCGCGCAGGGACCGCAGGATCACCTGCAGCCCGGCGATGTGGTGGGCGGGCAGCGCGAGCAGCCACCGGCCGGGCCCGCCGAGGACGGTGTCGGTCGCCGCGGCCGAGGCGGCCAGCGCCTCCGCCGAGAGCATCGCGCCCTTGGGCGTGCCCGTGGAGCCGGAGGTGCTCACAACCAGGGCGACGCGGTCGTCGACCGGTTCACCGGGGCGCTGACTGTCGACGAGGATCCGGGTGCGCGCGGGGTCGTCGGCGGGCACCGGCAGCAGGGCGGGCCCGCGGTCGGTGAGCATCTCCTCCAGAGCGGGGAAGATCCCGGCGACCGCCGGGCCGCCGGTTACGGGCAGGGTGCGCAGCTCGCGGGTGACTGGGGAGTCGGCCATGACCGGACGGTCCGCGCGCGTCAGTAGTAGTAGGGGTAGTCGTCCCAGTCGGGCGCGCGCTTCTCCAGGAACGCGTCGCGGCCCTCCACGGCCTCGTCGGTCATGTACGCGAGGCGCGTGGCCTCGCCGGCGAACACCTGCTGGCCCATGAGGCCGTCGTCGGTGAGGTTGAACGCGAACTTCAGCATCCGCTGCGCGGTCGGCGACTTGCCGTTGATCTGCCGCGCCCACTCGATGGCGGTGTTCTCCAGGTCGGCGTGATCCACCACCCGGTTCACGGCGCCCATCTGGAACATCTCCTCGGCGGTGTACGGCTGGCCGAGGAAGAAGATCTCGCGCGCGAACTTCTGGCCCACCTGCTTGGCGAGGTACGCGCTGCCGTAGCCGGCGTCGAACGAGCCCACGTCGGCGTCGGTCTGCTTGAACCGCGCGTGCTCGCGGGAGGCCAGCGTCAGGTCGCTCACCACGTGCAGGGAGTGCCCGCCTCCGGCAGCCCAGCCGTTGACCAGGCAGATCACGACCTTGGGCATGGTGCGGATGAGGCGCTGCACCTCGAGGATGTGCAGGCGCCCGCCCTCGGCCTTCACGCGCGCCTCGTCCACCTTGTCGGCGGTGGCGCCGGCGACGTCCGAGTCGTGCTCGGTCGAGTACTGGTAGCCGGAGCGGCCGCGGATGCGCTGGTCGCCACCGGAGCAGAACGCCCACCCGCCGTCCTTGGGGCTGGGCCCGTTGCCGGTGAACAGCACGGTGCCCACGTCGGGGGAGCGTCGGGCGTGGTCGAACACCCGGTACAACTCGTCCACCGTGTGCGGGCGGAAGGCGTTGCGCACCTCGGGCCGGTCGAACGCGATGCGTACGATCCCGTTGACCCGCCCCTCGCCGACGTGCCGGTGATAGGTCAGGTCGGTGAGATCCACGCCGCTCGCGAAGCCCTCGACCTCCCGCCACTGCGACGGATCGAAGGGGCTGGCGGTCTCGTCCTGCGCGGCACTGTCGGAACGGGTGCTGCTCTGCTCAGTCATGGCTTCGACGTTAGCGTGGACCCATGACATCCGTTCCGGGCCCCGAGTCGATCGACGATCTGCTCGCCCGTGTCCACGTGGTGGCCCTGCCGATGCGGGTGCGGTTCCGCGGCATCACTGAGCGCGAGCTCGTCCTGATCGACGGGCCCGCCGGGTGGGGCGAGTTCGGGCCGTTCGGTGAGTACCACGATCCCGAAGCGGCCCACTGGCTCGCCTCGGCCGTCGAGATGGCGTGGCAGGGCCCGCCGCCGCCCGTGCGCTCGCGCGTTCCGGTCAACGCGACGGTCCCGGCGGTGCCGGCCGGTGAGGTCGCCGCGATCCTCGACCGCTTCCCGGGGTGTATGACGGTCAAGGTCAAGGTGGCGGAGAAGGGGCAGCATCTCGTCGACGACGTCGCCCGCGTCGCCGCCGTCCTGCAGGCCCGACCCGGGGCGCGGGTGCGGGTGGACGCCAACGGGGCGTGGTCGGTCGCGGAGGCCGCCCACGCCGTGCGGGTCCTCGACCAGGCGGTGCGTGCCGCCGACGTCTCGCGCGCCCCGGGCACCGGGCCGGTGTCATTGGACGGGCCGGGCCTGGAGTACGTCGAGCAACCGTGCGCGACCGTCGACGAGCTGGTGGAGCTGCGGGAGCGCCTCGCCGCCGACGGCGTGCACGTGGACGTGGCCGCCGACGAGTCCATCCGCCGGGCCGAGGATCCCCTGCGGGTCGTGCGCGCGGGTGGCGCCGACCGGGCGGTGGTGAAGGTCGCGCCGCTGGGCGGGCCCCGGCGCCTGCTGGCCGTGGCCGCCGAGCTCGGGGTGCCGGTGACGGTGTCCAGCGCGCTCGACTCGGCGGTGGGGGTCGCCGCGGGCGTCGCGGCCGCCGCCGCGCTTCCGGGTGTCGGCGCGCGTGGCGGGTCTGGCGCTGCGGGCGCGCGTGGCGGGTCCAGGGGCGACGACGACGACATCCCCGCCGCAGGTCTGGGCACCGGCGGGTTCTTCGTCGAGGACGTCGTCGACCCGGGGGTCTTCGCCCTGGAGGACGGGCATCTCCCGGTGCGGCAGGTGGCCCCGGACCCGGCGCGGCTGGAGGAACTGCGCATCGGCGGCGAGCGGCGCGACTGGTGGCTGGATCGCATCCGCCGCTGCCACGCTATTCTCTGAACCTCCCCGTCTTCGACACACCCGCCGCACGGATCACCAGAATCGCGGCCCCGGGCCCGGTCCGCACACAGTCGGCCGCCGGCTCTCCAGAATCGCGGCCCCGGGCCCGGTCCGCACACAGCCGCTCCTCGCCATGGCGTCTCGCGTGCACCGCGGGGTGTGCGAGACGCCATGCCCAGGAGCGGCTGCAGAATTCGCGTGCATCCGCGGGAGCGAGGCGCCATCGCCGGGAGCGGCTGTGGGAGTTGCTAACTCGGCTGTGGTGCGCGGCTTGGGGCGAGACGCCATGTCGGGGAGCGAGGCGCCATCCCCGGGAGCGGGATCACGCGACGCGACCCGGGCCCCGGCCGAGGGACTCCTGAATCCTCATCGCCTCGCGGATGACCGGCACGATCCGGCCGCACTGATAGTCCTCCCACTGCCACCGCCGGACGATGTTGCCCAGGGATTCGATGGCGTTCTGCCGTCTCTTCTCGTCGCGGAGCTTCTTGCGGACGTCGACCTCGTCGTCGTCGATCCCGTACTTCCCCGTCCCATCGGCCTCCCCGACGAGCCCCCACTCCTCCCAGTACATATCGACGAACGCCGACGTCCCGTCCGAGAGGATGAACTCCCGTTGGAGCTCGGGCATCGGCAGACCGGCGCGACTGATCATCACCCTGCTGGCCGACTCGAGGACCGACTGGGCGCCCGCGTCCGCGAACGCCACCACGGCCCGGGCCCTGGCGATCCCCACCCGGCCGGCTGCGGCCTCGAGTTCGACAGCCAGATCGGCCGGGCTGCACAATTCGCGACGCAACGCCTCGTCCGCCGCGCACACCGCGCCGGTGAAGGGACTCGTCCGGGCGACATCGACGATCGTCCGCGCCGGACTGGTGACGGGGATCCCGTCTACCTCGGTCACCGCGCCCGCGAGATCGAGGTTGTGGCAGATCGAGGTCTTCCCGCGTCGGCTCCCACTGCCGGGTCGATGACGGGTGGTGGTGACCCGCCGGGTGTCCATCTCGTGGACGGGCAGACCGTGGAGGACGAGCGCCGAGGTATGCGACAGGGCGGTCCCGGGGCCGACGCTCTTCGCCGCGGCCCGCGATCTCATCTCGAGCATCGCCTCGGCCCTATCGGGACCGGTGGGGAGTTCCGACGCGAGCGTGTAGATGCCGTGGCGGACGCGGTAGAGCTGACCGGTGCGTTCCGCGTGCTCGCGCGCCCGGCGACTATAGCCACGGGCGAGGAGATCGGCCGCGGTGATGACGACTGGACGGGACTGATCTGTGCTCATGACCAGGCAGTATTGCCGTGCAGGGCCGGCCGTTCCTGCGGCGGAGGCGGGTTCTGCGCCCGGCTTGTGGAGAGGGCCGGGGCTGTGAGTTTCCGGGCGGCTGCTCGGCCGCGGCTGCTGAGGGGGCCGCACAGCGACGAGAGCGAGACGCCGGATTCGGTAGGAAGGTGCCGGGCGGGGGAGCGGCTGTGCGTGCGCCGCCGGTACCTGCGAGGCCCGCGATAGCTCCGCGGCTCCGGACCTACTTCCGCGGCCGCGGCAGCTCCCGCGTGCGCGGGGCGTAGCCCCACTGGTGGCGCCCGAGCCGGGAGGGCGGCAGGAGGATGTCGAAGTCGGGGAGCCCGTCGTCGGCCATGATCTCCTCGTCGACGGTCACGCTCACCACGCGACCGAGCAGCATCGCGCTGGTGCCCAGGTCGATCACGTCGTGACGCACGCACTCGAACGCGATCGGGGCCTCCGCGACCCGCGGCGGGGAGACGATGTCCGACGGATCGGGGGTCAGCCCCTGCATCTCGAACTCGTCGACCTCCGGCTCGACGGGCGCCGACGTGGCGTTCATCGTCTCCATGAGCGACTCGGTGCCGATGTTCACCACGAACTCGCCGGTCTCCATCACGTTGCGGTACGTGTCCTTGCGGCCGATAGATGTCACGGACAGGATGGCCGGATCCGCGCACGCGACGGTGAAGAACGAGTACGGCGCCAGGTTGAGCACCCCGTCAGCCGAGATGGTCGACACCCACGCGATCGGCCGCGGTGCGACCGAGGCGGTGAGCAGTGCGTAGAAGCCCTTGGCGGGTGGGTCGTCCGGCGTGTGCACGATGCGCATCCGCCCATTGTGCCGCCGGGTGCGGCCATTGCGCGGCGGTGGATGTCATCACTGCTCTAGCGTGAGCCGCGAGGCTCCCCGGGCTCGAGGGGGCGGGCACCCGGCGAGCGGGAGGAACGGAGCCATGGCGGCGACGGACGGTGCGGCGGGCCGTGCGACAGGCGGTGCGGCGGGCAGTGCGACGCACGGTGCGGCGGGCAGTGCCACAGGCGGTGCGGCGGGCCGTGCGACAGGCGGTGCGACGGGTGGTCTGACGGACGGGGTGCGGATCCCACTGCGGGACCAGCTCTGGCTGCTGATGGACCGACCGGACAACCTCATGTACATCAACTCGCTGATGTGGTTCTCCCGCGTGCCGGACTGGGACGCCGTCACCGAGGCGATCCGCACCCGCATGGTCGAGCCGTACCCGGTGTTCCGTCGGGTGGCCGAGCGCAGGGGTCGTCGGTGGTACTGGGTCGACGACCCCGACTTCGATCTGTCGAACCACCTGATCCGCCGGCGTCTGCCCGAACCCGGCGGACGCGCGGAGGCCGAGGCGCACGTCGCCGAGCAGATGGGCGTGCCGCTCCCCGGCGGCAGTCCTCTGTGGCGGGTCGAGTTCATCGAGGGGTACCGCTCGGACGGCGCGGAGGAGGAGGGCGCGCTCATCCTTTTCCGGGTCCAGCACGGCGTGGTCGACGGGGTCCGGCTCACGCAGCTGGTCCTGGACCTGTGCGATCACGAGGACGACACCCCGCTGCCCTCTGTCGGCCGCGACCTGTCGCCCCGGACGAAGGGGGTGCTCGGCGCGATGAACGCGGTCGTTGAGGCCGGCGCCGACGTGGCCAGGGACTCGTTCGGCATCGCCCGCGGGTTGACCGGTGCAGCGCTGAGGCTCCCGGAGACACTCGGCCGGCTGACCCGCGACGTGCTGGCTCCGGGCCGCCAGCTCTCGCGCGTGCCCACGCGCGCCGTGGAATCCCTGACTGACGCCATCGGTCCGACCAATCGCATGGCCAACACCTACCGGTCGGTGTTCCGGCTGCTGTTCGAGCCGCGCTCCGCCGACCTGTCGTGGAGCGGCAGGGTCCACCGCGAGAAGAAGGTGGCGTGGGTCTCCGGTCTGGACCTCGCGGCGATCAAGGAGGTGGCGAAGTCACACGACAGTACCGTCACCCCGGTGATGATCGCCGCCGTGTCCAAGGCGTTGACCGGGTATCTCGACGCCCATGGCGACCGCCGTGTCTCGGATATCAACCTCATGGTCCCGGTGTCGGTGGGCTCGGGCGACGACGAGGCGGGAGAGCTGGGCAATCACATCACGCTGGTGCTCATGCGGTTGCCGCTGGGGATCGACGACCCGGAGGAGCTGCTCGGCGCGATCACCACCTCGATGACGCGCGTGCGGTACTCGCTCGAGCCGCACGTGACGTTCGCGACGATCCTCACCGTGGCGGCGGCGCCCGGGCCGGTGGCACGGGCGGTGATCGACCTGTTCGCCAACAAGACCGTCGGTCAGCTCACCTCGGTGCCGGGTCCGGTCGGCCCGGTCTCGTTGGGC
The DNA here is from genome assembly GCF_001571065.1 of Dietzia cinnamea NBRC 102147. Taxonomy (GTDB): domain Bacteria; phylum Actinomycetota; class Actinomycetes; order Mycobacteriales; family Mycobacteriaceae; genus Dietzia; species Dietzia cinnamea. Next base: position 71,042 of record NZ_BCSW01000011.1, on the reverse strand, counting down.
GGGTCGACCGTCGACGGCATGCTCGGGTGGGTGCCGATGAGCGGCGACCAGGCGCTGGGGATCTGCATCTTCAGCTACGACGGCACGGTGACGGTCGGGATCGCCACCGACGCCGAGCTCATCCCCGAACCGGGCGAGGTCGCGAGCCGGATCGAGGAGCAGTTCGCCGAGCTCGCGGGCGGCGCCGGGGAGTCTACGCCCGCGTAGACTCCGCCGGCGTAGACGGCCGGCGCAGAGCCCATGGCGGCACCCGCCGCCTCCGTCACCACTCCGGCGCGGGCACCTCGGGATGGGCGGCGAACCACTGGCCGATGTAGGACATGTCGATCTCCTGGCTCTCGGCGATGAGCTCGTACATCGTCCGGCCATCGATCGCCTCCCGCAGGATGTCGGCGTGCCCGGAGTGGCGCGCGATCTCGTTGAGCGCGTGCAGGGCGGCCCAGCGCCCGTTGAAGGCGGGCAGCCCCGGCGGATACCAGGGCATCTCCTCGGGCACGGGGACGGGCGCGTCAAGGTCGGCCGCGCGCAGGTGGGCGAGACCGGCCGCGCACCGTCGGTCGTACTCGGCGAGGATCTCCTCGGCGGTGGCGTCGGGGTCGACCCGGTTCACCTCCTGGGCCCAGGCGAACTGCTCGGGCAGGGACCGTCCGGTCTCTGGTGCGTTCGGTGCGGCGGCGGCGCGGCCGAGCCAGCCCTCCGCGACCTCGCCGATGTGCAGGATCAGCCATCCGAGCGTCAGCTCGCTGGAGGGCAGCGGTCGTGCGCGCAACTGGTCGGCGTCCAGGCCGTGGACGATCGACCGGGCGTTGACCAACGCGACGTCGATCCACTCGAGCAGGTTCTCGCGCTCGGTGGGGCAGGTGGCGGGGAACAGTGGCATGACGACTCCTCGGTGTGTGTGGTGGGCGGTGCGTTCGAACGGATCAGTGGGTGTGCGCGTACACGTCGCGCAGGAGGCACATCTCGGCGCCGTGGTGGATGACCTCGCGGTTGATGTGCAGGACCAGGGCGGCCATGGGGTACTCGGCCCACGGGCCCTCCGCCTCGCCGATCGGCCGGGCGAGCGCCTCGGCGTCGAGTCCCCGCACGCCGTTCATCCAGGCGGCGTAGGTGAGGTCGAGCTGGGCCAGACCGCCGGCGGCGTCGCCGGCGTAGGTGTGGGTCATGTAGTCGTGCGGGGGACCGCCGAAGTGGGAGTGCCACCGGGCGCCCAACACGCCGACGACGAGGTGGCCGATCCGCCACGCGATGGTCGTCAGCGGCGCGGGCGCGGGTTCGGGGAACTCGAAGTCGATGGTGTGGTCGCCGGCTCCGCCCTGCATCGGTGCCCGGCTGGTGCCCCGCGGACGCACGTCCCAGGTCCGCTCGTCGGGCGCGGGCGAGAAGTGGTACTCGTCGTCGGTCATCCCCTCGAGGCGCGGGCGGAGCTGACCGGTCCAGTGTCGGTCCATCTGGTCGACGAGCTGGTCGGTCCAGTCGAGGGTGTGGGTGGCGGTCATGACTGACTCCTTGCGAGGTCGGTTGCGGACAGCGTCGCACCCCATCCGGACAGTTCCGGTCCGCTGGCCGTGGAACACTTCCGTCTGAGGGATGACGCGGCGACGAACGGGGGCTCGCGATGAGCGAGGACCGGATGCCCACCACCCAGCGCGTGTTGTGTCTGCTGGACCTGCTGCAGCGTCGGTCGGTGTGGACGGGCGAGGAGTTGGCGGCGGAGCTGGGCGTGACGACCCGCTCGGTCCGCAGGGACGTGGACCGCCTGCGGGACCTGGGCTATCCGGTGGAGTCCGAGCGCGGTGCGGGCGGCGGCTACCGGCTGGGATCGGGTCGTCGCCTGCCGCCGCTGCTGCTCGACGACAGGGAGGCGGTGGCCGTCGCGATCGCACTGCGTCTGGCGGCCGGCGGCGCGGTGGCGGGGGTCGGGGAGCACGCCCTGCGCGCGCTGACCAAGCTGGACCAGGTGATGCCCGGCCGCCTGCGGGAGCGGGTCGCCGACGTCACCGAGTCGATGGTCGCGGTCGCCGGCGCGGACACCCCGGTGGAGCCGGGTCTGCTGCTCGACCTTGGACATGCGGTGCGGGGCACGGAGCAGGTGCGGCTCGACTACCGCGACCGCGCGGGGCGGGAGACCGAGCGGCGGGTGGAGCCGTACCGGATCGTCGTGCTGGGCCGGCGCTGGTACCTGCTGTGCTTTGATCTCGAGCGCGCGGACTGGCGCACGTTCCGGCTGGACCGGATCCGCGCGGTGCACCGCAGCCGGTGGCGCTTCACGCCGCGCGCCGACGTGCCGGACCCGGCGGCGCACGTCCAGCACGCGGTCACCGGGGCGCCCTACCCGCACGTGGCGCGGGTGACGGTGTTCGCGCCCTCGGAGGAGGTGGTCGAGCTGTTCCCGCCCATGTACGCCACGGTCACCGAGCTGCGCCCCGCGGAGCACCCGGACGGCCCGGCGTGTCGGCTGGAGGCCGGGGCGGCCGACCTCGACGTGCTGGCGTGGTACCTCGCCAGGCTGCCGGGTGAGTTCGTCGTGGAGTCGCCGGAGGCGTTGCGCGAGACGCTGGCGGCGATGGGTGGGCGGCTCACGGATGCGGCGGGGCGGTCGACCTCGCCCGACTAGGCTGGGGGCGATGACTGCCACGCCGAGCAACCCCAGTACCGCGCAGGCCCGTGTCCTGGTGGACGAGATGGTCCGCCACGGGATCACCGACGCGGTCCTGTGCCCGGGTTCGCGCAGTGCCCCGCTCGCCCTCGCGCTGGCCGCGGCGGAGCGGGCCGGTCGGATCGCGTTGCACGTGCGGATCGACGAGCGCGGTGCCGGGTTCACGGCGCTCGGACTCGCGCTGGGCTCGAAGCGGCCGGTCCCCGTCGTCGTCACCTCGGGCACCGCGGTCGCCAACCTCCATCCGGCGATGGTCGAGGCGGCCCATTCCGGCGTGCCGGTGCTGGCGCTCACGGCCAACCGTCCGCCGGAACTGCGGGGGACCGGCGCCAACCAGACCATCGACCAGGTGGGGCTTTTCGGGCCGCACGCACGCGCGGTGGTCGAGCTCGGCGCGGCCGGTGATCCCGTCACCGAGCACCGCCACTGGCGCTCCGCGATCGGCCGCGCGATCCTCACGGCCACCGCGGCCGCGGATCCGGGCCCGGTGCAGGTGGACATCGCGTTCCGCGAGCCGCTGGTGCCGGGCGAGGGCGACGAGGAGTTCGTCCTCGGTGGCGGCCCAGGGGGGTACGACGACGAGGTGGACCCCGGCGGCGGCTCCCGCGATCTCCCGGAGGGGCGCCCGGGCGGTCGTCCGTGGGTGCAGCGGGCGGGCGCGGGGGTCGATTCGGCTCCCGCCGCCTCGGCCGTGGCGGTGGATCTCACGCGGCCCACGTTGGTCGTCTCGGGCGTCGGGGCGGCTCCGGTCTCCGGGCTGGTGGGCGTCCCGACGGTCGCCGAGCCCGGCGCGCCGGTCCCGCTGCATCCGGTGCACCCGCTGGCGATCCCGTCGCTGCGGCCCGAGCAGGTGGTGGTCACCGGCCGGCCGACGCTGCACCGTTCCGTGACGCGACTGCTGGCCGACCCGGAGGTCGACCTGGTGATCCTCGACGCCGGCCCGCGTTCGCCCAATCCCACGGGCAGCGCCGCCGAGCTCGCCGACTCCGTGCTCACCGGCTGGGGGGTCGAGCAGTCGTGGACCGAGACCACCTCCCGTGCCGACGCCCACGCCCGCGCGGCCGTCGACAGGCTGCTCGACGAGCACCTGGACGGGGGCTCCCCGACGGGCCTGCACGTGGCCCGCGCCGTGGTCCGCGGCGTGCGGGCCGGGGACAACCTCGTGGTGGGCGCCTCCAACGCCGTGCGTGACCTGTCCTTCGTGGGGCCGATCGATCCCGACGTGTCCGTATATGCCAATCGCGGTGCCTCGGGGATCGACGGAACGGTGTCCACGGCGATCGGTGTCGCGCTGTCGGCGCCCGGTCGGACCGTGGCGTTGCTGGGCGACCTGACGTTCCTGCACGACATCTCGGGACTGCTGCTGGGCCCCCGTGAGCGCCATCCGTCGGATCTGCTCATCGTGGTGGCCGACGACGACGGTGGCGGCATCTTCTCCCTGCTCGAGCAGGGAGATCCGCGGCTGGCCGCCGACTTCGAGCGGGTCTTCGGCACCCCGCACGGCGCGAACCTGGGCGCGCTCTGCGCGGGCGCCGGGGTGCCGTTCACCGACACCGATCCCGCGGGGCTCGAGGCGATCCTCGCGCAGCCGTCGGTCCCGGTCGCGCACCACGACATCGTGCCGGAGGGCCCGCGCGTGGTGCGGGTGGGCACCGACCGGCAGGGTCTGCGCGAGTTGCACGCGGCCCTGCGCTCAGAGGCCGTGGAGCCCGGCACGGCGGGGTCCGCGACGTCCGCCCGCGGGCCCGCGGGGGCCGGCGCGACCGAGCCCGGGGCCTCGGACCCCGGATGACCGCGGGCACCGTCTCCGCGCGTCGGGCCCGTCGCGCGGTGCTCACCCGGCAGGGCGTGCGGGTGGTGGCGGCGGCCGCGGCGGTGTTCTCCGTGCTCACCGCCGTCCTCATCCTGTTGGCGTGCTTTGTCAACGACCAGCGCATCGACCGGGACATGGGCAGCGCCACGGCCACCGTCACCGAGGTCACCGACCGGCGGGCCGCTGTGGAGTTCGACGCCGGAGGCGGCCGGACGGTGCGCCCGGTGACCGGCGTGTTCTACCCGACGGGCCTGGTGGAGGGGCAGCGCGTGCAGGTGGAGTTCCGCCGCGCCAACCCCGATCTCGTCCGGGTCTCCGGCCGCAGCTGGACGGTCGCCGTGGTGCCCGCCCTGTCGGTCCCCGCGGTGGTCGTGCCGCTGTCCGCGCTCGCCTACGCCGCCGCGTCACCGGGGGTTCACCGGGCGATACCACGAATTCCCCGCACCGACCCGCGCTGATCACCGGCCCGTGGCCCGGCCGGGCGACAGTGAGGGCGTGCGCGTAGCCATCGTCACCGAATCGTTCCTGCCGAACGTCAACGGCGTCACCAACTCCGTCCTGCGCGTGCTGGAGTACGCGCGGCGACACGGCCACGACTGCCTCGTCGTCGCCCCCTCCGACCAGGTCGGCTTCTGGCAGGGCGCGGCCGGTGCCGTGCAGTCGCACCCGCTGATCAGCGCCGTCTCCCCCTATCTCGGTCGGCCCGCGTCCGACGGGCCCGACCCCGACCACCACCTCGGCTACCCCGTCCACCGGGTCACGGCCGTGCGGGTGCCGGTGGTGTCCTCCCTCCCGGTCGGGGCGCCCAGCCCGAGCGTGTACAACGCCCTGCGCGACTTCGCACCCGACGTGGTGCACCTGGCGTCCCCGTTCGTGCTCGGCGCCGCCGGTGCCGCCGCCGCCCGCGCCCTGGGCGTGCCCTCGGTGGCCGTGTACCAGACCGACGTGGCCGGATTCGCCGACGCGTACGGGATCGGCGTCCTCGCCGACGCCGCCTGGGCCTGGACCCGGGCGATCCACGCGACCTGCGACCGAACCCTCGCCCCGTCGACCGCGGCGATGGAGGACCTGGCCGCCCAGGGGATCCCGCGCCTGTACCGGTGGGGGCGGGGCGTCGACGCGGAGCGATTCTCGCCCACCCGCCGCAGCGCGGCCCTGCACCGGCTGTGGTCTCCGGACGGGCGGCCCGTCGTCGGATTCGTCGGCAGGCTCGCGCCGGAGAAACACGTCGAGCGCCTCCGGCCACTGGCCGACCGTTCCGGCCCGGGCGGCGACGTCCAACTCGTCGTCGTCGGCGACGGACCCGACCGCCCCGCACTGCAGGCGGCCATGCCCCACGCGATCTTCACCGGGGAACTCCACGGCGAGGCGCTCGCCCGCGCCTACGCCACGCTCGACGTGTTCTGTCACGCCGGCGAGTTCGAGACGTTCTGCCAGTCGATCCAGGAGGCCCACGCCTCGGGCGTGCCCGTGATCGGCCCCGACGCCGGCGGCCCGCGTGACCTCGTTCAGGCCGGCGTCAACGGCGTCCTGCTCGACCCGGGCCGGTACGCCGCCGAGGTCTCCGCGGCCCTCGACGCCGTGCTCGCCGACCGCGATCGGCTGGCCGCCGCCGCCCGCGCCACCGTCGCGGGGCGCACCTGGGACGCCGTCTGCGGGCAGCTGTTCGACCACTACGTCGCCGCCGGCGCCCGCTCGTCCACGGGCCGCGTCGGCTCCTCCGCGGGCCGGGTCCGCGTGGGCCTCGGCCGGGCCGGGTAGCGTCGGGGGCGTGTCCCGCGCCAATCTCGACAAGCAGCCCCGCGACGTCGCGTCGATGTTCGACGGCGTCGCGAAGCGTTACGACCTGACCAACACGATCCTGTCCGGAGGCATGGACCACGTGTGGCGGCGCCGGGCCCGGTCGCTGCTCGCGCCGCGGCCGGGGGAGCGGATCCTCGACCTGGCCGCCGGCACCGCCGTGTCGACCGTCGAGCTGGCCAGGTCCGGCGCGTGGTGCGTGGCCGCGGACTTCTCGCTCGGCATGCTGCGCGCGGGTGCGGGTCGGGACGTGCCCAAGGTCGCCGGCGACGCGATGAAGCTGCCGTTCGCCGACGCCTCCTTCGACGCCGCGACCATCAGCTTCGGCCTGCGCAACGTCCAGGACACCGCCGCCGGTCTGCGGGAGATGGCGCGAGTGGTCAAGCCGGGCGGGCGGCTGGCGGTGGTGGAGTTCTCCACGCCCGTCTTCCCGCCGTTCCGCGCGCTCTACATGAACTACCTCATGCGGGCGCTGCCGAAGATCGCCACGAGCGTGTCCTCGAACCCGGACGCGTACGTCTACCTGGCCGAGTCCATCCGCGACTGGCCGGACCAGCAGGCGCTGCTCGAGATGGTCGAGGCCAGCGGCTGGGAGCGCTGCAGCGTCACCAACCTCACCGGCGGCATCGCCGCGATCCATCTGGCCCGTCGCCCCGCCTGACGCCGCCTGCGCCCTCGGTCCGCCGCAGAGGCCGCCCGCCCGGCTCGCGCACGACCGACGGGTGTCCGCGCGGTCAGTCGGCGAACAGCGGGCGCCGGTCGAGCCTGCGGGCCACCGACCCGGCCGCCCGCCACGCCCGCGCCACCACGTCGCGGTCCGAGTCGGCGACGGTGTTGGACATGCAGCGCACCGCCGCCGTCATCAACGTCTGCGAGCGCATCCCCACCGGACCGGCCATCGGCAGGAACCGCGGGTAGGTGAGCAGCCGGGCGGCGTCCCGGGCGATCGCGAACGCCTCGCCGTACGTCCGCCGCAGCACCTCCGGCCACGCGTGCATGAGCGGCTCGGTGCGGGCACCGACGCCGCCCGAGCCCGTGCCGTGGCCGGCGAGGATCAACTCGGCCAGCAACCGCCCGCCCTCGAGCGCGTAGTCGATGCCCTCACCGTTGAGCGGGTTCACGCACGCCGCCGCGTCACCCACCGCCGCCCAGTTGCGGCCCGCCACCCCCGACACCGCGCCGCCCATCGGCAGCAGCGCCGACGTCACCGCCCGCGGCTCACCCTCCAACGCCCAGTCCCCGCGCACGCTACGGGCGTAGTGCTGCAGCAGCTCCTTGACCGCCACGTTCGCCGGCCGCGCCGACGTCGCCAGCGCGCCCACCCCGAGGTTGACCTCGCCGTCGCCCAGGGGGAACACCCACCCGTAGCCGGGCTGGATGGCACCCGCCTCGTCGCGCAGCTCGAGGTCGGACCCGATCCACGGATGGGCATGCCGAGCGGACCCGACATACGACCGCGCCGCCACGGCGTAGACCGTGTCGCGATGCCAGGTGCGACCCAGCAGACGACCCACCGGCGACCTCACGCCATCGGCCACCACCAGTGTCCGGCACTCCACGCGATCGTCCCCGGCCAGGACGGCGGTCACCTCGTCGTCGTCGCCCCTCTCCACGCCCGTCACCCGCACGCCGTGGTGCACCACCGCGCCGGCCTCGACAGCCGCCTGCCGCAGCCGGTCGTCGAACACAGTGCGCCGCACCGCCGACCCCGTGCCCCCGTGCTCACCCGCCGGCCACGGCACCCGTCGCTCGTGGCCGAAGCCCCGCAGCTCGAGGCCGCGGATGGTGATCCGGTCCCGCGCCCAGCCGCCCAGGCCCAGCCGGTCCACCTCGAGCATCGCCCGCGGCGTCAGGCCGTCCCCACACGTCTTGTCGCGCGGGAACTCCGCGGCGTCGAGCACCGTCACCTCGCGACCCGCCCGCGCCAACCACGTCGCGGTCGCCGCCCCCGCCGGGCCACAGCCCACCACGAGGACATCGGTCGAAGAGGGAAGACGCCGCCGGGACTCCATACGCACCATGGTGGCAGGTCGGCGGGCGCGACGGTCGCCGGCACCTCGGGCGGGGTGGGGTGCCGCAGCCGCCGGGCCGGGACCGTAGTCTGTCGGGAAGGGCCGGTCGATGCCGACCCGCACCAGGCGACGAGGACGAGTGGGGATGTCGAGCGATTCAGTGACGACCGGCACCGCGGACACGGCGACGGACCACGTGGTGGCCGGCGTGGACGTCGGTGACGCAGACCTCGCCGCCGCCCTGCGAGGGCGACTCGACGAGGTTGAGAAACTGCTGGTCAGCCGGCTCGAGAGCGGCGAGGACTTCCTCTCCGAGGTCGCCCTTCACCTCGTCACCGCCGGCGGCAAGCGCTTCCGGCCGATCGTGACCCTCCTCGCCGGCGAGATCGGGCCCGAGCCCGACCACGAGCGCCTGGTCAAGGCCGCCGTCGTCTGCGAGATGATCCACCTCGCCACCCTGTACCACGACGACGTCATGGACGAGGCCAGCATGCGCCGCGGCGTCGAGTCCGCCAACAGCAGGTGGGACAATTCCACCGCGATCCTCGCCGGCGATTTCCTCTTCGCCCACTCGTCCATGCTGCTGGCAGACCTCGGTCCCGCCGCCGTCCAGCTCATCGCCCAGACCTTCGCCGAACTGGTCACCGGGCAGATGCGCGAGACCGTCGGGCCCGGCGTCGGCGGCCGCGACGAGGACGCAGCCCAGCACTACCTGCGCGTCATCTGGGAGAAGACCGGGTCGCTCATCGCCGCCGCCGCCCAGTTCGGAGGCGAGTACTCCGGCGCGACCGGCGAGCAGATCGCGCGGCTGCGCAGGTTCGGCGACGCGGTGGGGATCGCGTTCCAGATCGCCGACGACATCATCGACATCGCCTCCCCGTCCGCCGAGTCCGGCAAGACCCCCGGCACCGACCTGCGCGAGGGCGTGCACACCCTGCCGATGATCTACGCGATGGAGGCCGGCTCGCCCGACAGTCCGCGACTGCGCGACCTGCTGGCCCAGCCGCTCACCGACGATGCCGAGGTCGCGGAGGCGTTGGAGTTGCTCCGTGTCTCCGACGGCATGCGACGCGCGCGGGCGACGCTGGAGAAGTACGTCGACGACGCCATGGCCGAGCTCGACGCCCTGCCCGCCGGCCCCGCCAACGAGGCGCTGCGCCGACTGGTGCGCTTCACGGTCGACCGCGTCGGCTGAGCTGCCGCGGCGGCTGAGAGACCGCGGCCGGCGCTGACCGGGCGTGTGCGTGCGGCGGTCCGCGTGCGGCGGTCCGCGTGCGCGGCCGGTGCAGCGCAGCCGCTCCCGGGCCTGGCGTCTCGCTCCCGGCGATGCACGGCCCGTGGACAGCCGCGCGTCACGATGGCGTCTGGCCTGCCCGCCGGTGCGCGCGAGACGCCATCGCGAGGGGCGGCTGTCGGGCGGGATGTGCGGGATGAGCGAAGCGCGCCGGATTCGCCTCTGAGCGGTCCAGCGGGCAGTTCCGTGGCGGGGGTTGTGGCACGCGACGGCCCGAGAGGGCGTTACTACTCGATACGGTCGTAACCACTGCGATTTTAGGTCGTAGCCATCTCGCTCCGAAGGCCGATTCAGCACGATGACTACCACCAATTCCTGGATGGTGACGACCACACTGCAAGGGCGGGCGAACAGGCGCTGTCGCGGGCCCGTGGTGCCGCGACGAGCCCGGCCGGGTCAGCCGCGCGGGTAGAGCACCACCTGGGTGGCCTTGACGACCAGCGTGACGGGCACGCCCGGCGCGAGCGCGAGTTCGGCGGCCGATCGCGTCGTGATCTCCGCGTCGACCCGCTGGCCGTCCCGGAGTTCCGCGGTCACGCGCGTCAGCGCCCCGGCCGGAGCCAACGACACGACGCGGGCAGGCCAGGCGTTGCGCGGGCTCGCGGCGAGTGAACGCGCGGACGCAGGGCTGGCCGGGCCGAGGGGACCGGCGGGACCCGCGGGACCGGCGGGGTCAGCGGGGGCGGCGGAAGTGGTGGGAGCGGCGGAAGCAGGGGGAGCGGCAGGGCCGGCCGGGCCCGGGTTCAAGACGGGCCGCGTGCCGGCGGGGGCGGCGTGCACGGCCACCGCCCGCGGATCGACCGTCGCCACCGCCCGCACCCCGCCCCGCCAGCCCGACGCGGCGTCCGCGCGGATCCCCGCCACGGCATCGCCTCCGGGGGTGCGCACCTCGTCGTCGTCGACGATCCCCTCCACCAGCGAGACGCCGGCCAGTCGCGCGGCGAAGTCCGACGCCGGGCGCGCAAGTACCCCCTCGACCGTGCCGGACTGGGTGGCGCGGCCGGAGTGGACGACGACGACATCGTCCGCCAGCGCCCACAGGTCCATCGGATCGTGGGTCACCAGGACCACGGCCCGGCCGGTGATCCGATCGGCGAGCAGACGACGGATCGCCGGAGCGACCTCCACGTCCAGCGCGGCCAGCGGCTCGTCCAGCAGCACGAGTTCCGGGTCCACGGCCAGCGCGCGGGCGAGCGCCACACGCTGGGCCTGCCCTCCGGACAGTTCGTGCGGGCGGCGGCCGGCGAGGTCTGCGCAGCCCACGGCGTCGAGCTCGGTGCGGGCGCGGGCGAGAGCGTCGCGCCTGCGCACACCGCGGGCGCGGGGGCCGTACGCCACGTTCTCCAGGGCCGTGATGTGCGGCAGCAGACCGGGCCGCTGCTCGAGCGCGACGACCCGGCGGCGGTGCGCCGGCACGTGGGTGCGGGGCGAGCTGACGACGCGGCCGTCGAGGCGGACCTCGCCCGAGTCGGGGCGTAGGTGCCCGGCGAGCAGGGACAGCGCCGTGGACTTGCCCGCGCCGTTGGGGCCGACGATCGCCAGGCGACGGCCGGCGGGGACGGTGAGTCGGAGGTCGATACCGCGGGCGGTGACCCGGCAGTCGAGCTCGGCGGCGGCGGGGGAGGGCCGGGCACCGGGGGAGTGGTCAGCCACGTCCGACCACCGCCCGGCGGGCGACGAGCGCCGAGGCCGCCATGAGCACGGCCGCCACCGCTATGAGCAGGACGGCCAGCGCGAGGGCGGTCTCGGTGTCGGTCTCGCGACTGAGGTAGATCTCCAACGGCAGGGTCCGGGTGGTGCCCTGCAGGGAGCCGGCGAAGGTCAGCGTCGCGCCGAACTCGCCGAGCGCACGGGCGAACGACATCGTCGCGCCGGCGGCCAGGGCGGGTAGGACGAGCGGCAACGTCACGGTCGCCAGGACGCGGGACGGGGAGGCGCCCAGCGAGGCCGCCGTCCGCTCGAGCCGCGCGTCCACCGAACGCAGCGCGCCCTCCAGCGCCACCACGAGGAACGGCATCGCGACGAAGGTCTGCGCGATCACCACGGCCGCGGTCGTGAACCCGACCTCGACCCCCAGCACGGACAGGTGGCGACCCACCACGCCGGTGCGGCCGAACGTGATGAGTAGCGCCAGGCCCGCCACGACCGGGGGGAGAACCATCGGCAGCGCCGTGAGGGTGCGGGCCACGGCCGCCAGCGGCCCACGACTGCGGGACAGCAGCACGGCCAGCGGGGTCCCCAGCAGGACGCACAGCACGGTGGAGACCGCGCACGTGCGAAGGCTGAGCCACGCGGCATCGCGGGCGGCCTCGGAGGTCAGCAACTCGGGGACCCGGGTCCACGGCACGCGCACCGCCATCCCGGCCAGCGGCAGGGCTGCCAACAGCACGGCCACAGCGGCGGCGATGAGCAGCCACCGGGGAAGCGGCGGCCGGGTCACGGCGGCCCGAACCCGTGCTCGGCCAGCACCGCACGCCCGGCGGGACCGGTGACGGCGTCGAGGAACCGGCGGGCGGGCCCGGAGTCCGCAGCGCGGTCGAGGACGGCGATCGGGTAGACGTTGGGCACGGTAGGAGCCCCGGTGATCGGGACCCGCTCGACCCGGCCGGCGACCGCGAGCGCGTCGGTAACGTAGACGATCCCCGCGTCGGCCTCCCCGGAGGCGACCTTGCCGCGCACGTCGGTGACCGCGGACTCCTCACTCACCGGGCGCAACTCGACCCCGGCCGCCTCGGCGAGCTCGCGAGTCGCGGACCCGCACGGCACGCCGTCCGCGCAGACGACCAACCGGGCGCCGTCCAGGGACGCGTCGAGCCCGGTGATCCCCGCAGGATTACCCGGCGGGGTGATGAGCGTGAGCACGTTGGTGGCGAACGGAACGGGTTCGCCGGCGACCAGCCCGGCGTCGACGGCACGGTCCATGGTCACGACGTCCGCGGCGGCGAACACGTCCGCGGGCGCGCCGCCGGCGAGCTGGTCGACCAGGCCGGTGGACCCGCCGAAACTCAGCCGGATCGACACACCGGGCTCGGACCTCTCGACCTGTTCGGCGATCTCCGTGAACGCCCCGCTCAACGAGGCGGCGGCGAACACGGTCAGGTCGCCGCCCTCGTCGTCGTCGCCACCGGACGCGCACCCCGCGAGCAGGGACAGGCCCACCACGGCGACCATCGCGGCGGCGCGGCACTGGCGGCCGACCGCGCCCGGGGAGCCCACGGCCCGGCCGATCAGCGGTAGTTGGTGAACTGCAGCGCCACGTCGAAGTCGGCGCCCTTGAGCAGCGCGATGCACTCCTGCAGGTCGTCGCGCTTCTTGGACGACACGCGGATCTCCTCGCCCTGGATCTGCGCCTTGACGCCCTTCGGGCCCTCGTCGCGCAGCAGCTTGGTGATCTTCTTGGCGTTCTCCTTGTCGATGCCCTGCTTGAGCGACCCGACCAGGCGGTAGCCCTTGCCCGACGCCATCGGCTCGCCGACCTCGAGGGCCTTCATGCTCAGCCCGCGGCGCACCAGCTTCTCGATGAACACGTCCTTGGCGGCCAGGACCCGGTCCTCGGAGTTCGCGGTGATCTCGACGGCGTCCTCGCCCTTCCACTCGATGGCGGCGTCGGTGCCGCGGAAGTCGTAGCGGGTGCCCAGCTCCTTGGCGGCCTGGTTGAGGGCGTTGTCGACCTCCTGGCGGTCGAACTCCGAGACGATGTCGAACGAGGACTCCGAGGCCATGGGCGCACTCCTGACGTAGGGGGTGGTGAACCGACCAGGCCAGGCTACCCGCCCCGTCGGACCACCCCTGACCACCCCGATTTGGCACCCGGGGGCGTGTGCGTTGTATCGTGTCGTAGCGCCCTTGAGGGTGCACGCCAGATTGCCCGAGCGGCCAAAGGGAGCGGATTGTAAATCCGTCGGCTTATGCCTACGTTGGTTCGAATCCATCATCTGGCACGCGAGACCCCTGCCACAAGCGGGGGTCTTCGTGCATTTCGGGGCACGTCGCGCGCACATTCGTGAAAGTGTGGGCATGGGCGGCTCCGGTGTCACGTCCCGCACGACCTGTCACGCCGCATCTCGTCGACCAGAATCGAGGTGAGACATATCCACGACGGCCCCGGCTCCGAACAACCCGATATGACACCCGTTTCGATGACCGCCGCCCATCGGATCACCGCCCGCGCGCTGCCGCCCGGACTGGGGCGGGGGGTGGACGACTGGCTGGGTGACCTGGGCCGGACCACCCGTTCCGGGAAGGGCATGCGGTCCGCGCTGTTCGACGCCGTCTACACGACCGCCGGTGGGCGGGACGAGACCGTGCGCGCCGCCGCGGGCCAGGCCCTCGAGCTGCTGCACGAGGCGTTCCTCGTCCACGACGACCTCGCCGACGGGGACGACCACCGTCGCGGCCACCCCAACCTGCAGGGGCGCACCGCCACGCGGGCCGCCGATCGCGGACTGCCCGCCGAGTGTGCAGGACACGTGGGGATGATCGGCGGGCTGCTGGGCGGGGACCTGTTGCTCGTGGCGGCGATGGCCGAGTTCGCGCGCCTGCCCGTGCCCGCGGCGACGCTGCACCGTGTGGTGGACGAGGTGCACCGGGCGGTCGTCGCGTCGGTGGCCGGCGAGTTCGCGGACGTCCACGGCGCCTCGGAGGACGTTCCCGCCGGGTGCGAGCGGGCGCTGGCGATCGGCGCGGCCAAGACCTCCGCCTACTCGGTGTGCCTGCCTTTCGTACTGGGCGCGGTCCTGGCCGGAGCGCCCGAGGAGATCGTCGACCCGCTGCGGGAGACCGGCCGCCACCTCGGCACCGCGTATCAGGTGGTGGACGACGTGCTGGGTGTGTTCGGCGACCCGGCCGTGACGGGCAAGTCGAACTCCGGCGACCTCGTCCGCCGCGCGCCCACCGTGCTGCTCGCCCACGCCCGCGCGACCGGGGCGTGGCCGCGGATCGACGCCGCGCTGAACCGGTCCGACCCCGACCCCGACACAGCGCGCGAGCTGCTGCGCGAATGCGGCGCGCGGGAGTACGCCCTGGGGATCGCGGAGGACCTCGTCACCGCGGCCCGCGCCGCCCTGGACTCGCCGGCCGTACCGCCGGTCGTCCGCGAGGCGCTCGAATCGCACCTGGCCACCGCCCTGGAGAGGAACCGATGACCCAGCAGAGCCCGCACGCGGAGTTCACCGCGGCGGCACGCCGCTGCAGCGAGGTGATCCTGCGCCGGTATTCGACGTCGTTCGCGCTGGCGTGCCGCCTGCTCGCGCCCGCGACCCGCCCGCACGTCGCGGCGATCTACGCGTGGGCGCGCGTGGGTGACGAGGTGGTCGACGGCGCGATGGACGACCCGGTCGCCGCGCGGGAGCTCATCGCGGAGGCGCGGCGCCGCACGCACCGCGCGATCGACCGGGGCCTGGACCCGGATCCGGTGACGCACGCGTTCGCCGACACCGCGCGTCGGTTCGGGATCGACGCGCGCCTGGTGGACCCGTTCTACGACTCGATGGAGGCCGACCTGGAGGTCACCGAGCACACCGAGGAGTCCCTGCGCCGGTACATCCACGGGTCGGCGGAGGTGATCGGGGAGATGTGCCTGCGTACGTTCGCCGGAGGGGGACTGGGTGACGACGACGAGATGGCGGCGGGAGCGCGCGCACTCGGTGCGGCGTTCCAGAAGGTGAACTTCCTCCGGGACGTCCGGGAGGACTCGCTGGAACTCGGTCGCAACTACCTGCCGGGTCGGGACCCGCGGGCGCTGACGGAGGGGGACGTCCGCGAGCTGGCCGACCACGTGGACGCGGACCTGCGCGTCGCGCGGGCGGCGATCGACCGCATCCCGGGCCGTGACCGCCTGGCGGTGGCGGCAGCGCACGACCTTTTCGCCGAGCTCAACGCCCGCCTCCGCGCGGCCGGTGCGGCCGGGGTGAGCGCGGGCCGGGTGCGGGTGCCCGACCCGGTCAAACTCGCCGTGATCGGCCGGGCCGCCGCGGGCCGCGGCCGGGCGGTGGCGCGATGAACCCCCGGCACGCCCCGGACGGGCCCGTCGTGGTGGTGGGCGGCGGGATCGCGGGCCTGGCGACCGCAGCGCTGCTCGCCCGCGAGGGCCGCGACGTCACCCTGGTCGAGGCCACTGACCAGGTCGGCGGCCGCGCGGGCAGCTGGTCGGCGGTCGGGTTCCGCTTCGACACCGGCCCCTCGTGGTACCTGATGCCCGAGGTATTCGACCACTTCTTCCGTCTCTGTGGCACCTCCGCGGATGAGCAACTCGACCTGGTCCGCCTGGACCCCGGGTACCGCGTGTACTTCGAGAACCGGCGCGACCCGGTCGATGTCCGCTCGGACCGCGCGGCGTCCACGGCCCTGTTCGAGTCGCTCGAGGCCGGCGCCGGGCGGGTGCTGGGTACGTACCTCGACTCGGCGCGCACGACGTACGACCTGGCGCTCAAGCGGTTCCTCTACACCAACTTCACCTCGTACCCGGCGCTCGTGCGGCCGGACGTCGTGGCCCGGGCCGGCAGCCTGGTGGCGCGGCTCGTGCAGCCGCTGCACTCGTTCGTGTCGCGGCGCTTCTCCGACCGGCGCATCCAGCAGATCCTCGGCTACCCGGCCGTGTTCCTCGGCTCCTCGCCGTACCTGGCGCCGTCGATCTACCACCTCATGAGCCACCTCGACCTCACCGACGGCGTCCTCTACCCGCGGGGCGGGTTCACCGAGGTGATCGCCGCCGTGCGCAGGGTGGCCGAGGAGCAGGGGGTGCGCATCCACACGGGCACCGAGGCGATCGAACTGGTCACCACATCCGAGGGCGCCGCCGGGCGCGTGTCCGGCCGGGCCCGCCCCCGTGTGCAGGGCCTGAGGGTGCGCGACCGGGCAGGGGCGGAGCGGACGCTGCCGGCCGGCCTCGTCGTCGGCGCCGCCGACCTCCACCACCTCGAGACCCGGTGGCTCCCGGAGGACCTCCGCACGTACCCACAGAAATACTGGGACGCCAAGACCCCCGGGCCGGGCGCGCTGCTCATCCTGCTCGGCGTGCGCGGCGAGCTGCCGCAGCTCGCGCACCACACGCTGCTGTTCACCGACCGCTGGGAGGAGGGGTTCGACGCGATATTCGGCGACGACCCGCACATCCCCGACCCGGCGTCGCTCTACGTCTGTCGACCCAGCGCCACCGACATCGACCCGGCAGCCGGGATCGCGCCGGAGGGGCACGAGAACCTCTTCGTCCTGGTGCCCATCCCCGCCGATCCGTCCCTCGGGCGCGGCGGCGTGGACGGTGCCGGGAATGTGGTGATCGAGGCCGCCGCCGACCGCGCGATCGCCCAGATCGCCGAGTGGACGGGCGCCGACGACCTCGCCGAGCGGGTCGTCGTGCGGCGCACCATCGCGCCCGCCGACCTCGAGGCCGACCTCGGCGCGTGGCGCGGCACCGCCCTGGGCCCGGCACACACGCTCGCGCAGAGCGCGTTCTTCCGCACCCGCAACGTGAGCAAGCACGTCGACGGCCTGTACTACGCGGGTGCCTCGACGATCCCCGGCATCGGCCTGCCGATGTGCCTCATCAGCGCCGAGCTGGTGCTCAAGCACGTCCGCGGGGACACGAGCACGGCGCCGGTCGCCGAGCCCGGCGGGGGCACGGTGTTCGATCGGGCCGCCGCCAGCGGGGGCGCGGCGTCGGGCGGGGGCACGGTGTTCGACCGGTGATCGGGCTGGCGTACCTGGCGGTCCAGGCGATCTCGTTCGCGGGCATCCTCGTCATCGACCATCGCTGGAAGCTCGCGGCGTTCCGCGCGCCGGCGGCCACCGCGCTCGCCGTGACCGCGTCGGTGGCGCTGCTGCTGACGTGGGACGTGCTCGGCGTGCGCAGCGGCGTGTTCTTTCGCGGGCAGACCGACTTCATGACCGGGTTGCTCGTGGCGCCGGAGATCCCGCTCGAGGAGGTCGTGTTCCTCGCGTTCCTGTCCCACCTCGCGCTCGTGTGTGCGACGGGTGTGGTCACGGTCGTCGAGCACGTCTCGGCGCGGCGGGCGGAGGAGTGGCCGTGAGCATCTACTCGACCATCAACGTCACCATGGCCATTCCCGTGGTGGCGGCCGCGCTCATCGCCCTGTGGTGTCTTCGCGGCGACGACCGGCGGCGCTGGCTCATCGGGGTCGGCGGCTCGCTCGTGGTGCTGCTCGTCCTCACGGCGATCTTCGACAACATCATGATCGCCGCCGGGCTCGTGGCCTACGACGACGCCCTCACCAGCGGCATCCGCCTCGGCGTGGCGCCGATCGAGGACTTCTCCTACGCGATCGCCGCGTCCGTGTTCGTGCCGTCGGTGTGGTTCACGCTCACCGCCCGGCCGCGCGCGGTGGCCGTGAGCGAGGCCGCCGCGAGCCCCAACCCGACCGTGTCGGGGCGTGGCGACGGGCCGGTGGGTGGCGCTGTGGCGGGCGACGCCGCGGTGGGTGACGCGCCGGTCGGTGACGCGCCGGGGCGGGGTGGCGACGACGACGAGGTCCGCAGCCCCGACCGGCCCGCGCCGCCCGGACTGCTCACCACCCTCTTCTGGTCGTCCCGCCCGGTGTCGTGGGTGAACACCGCCGCCCCGTTCGCGCTGGCGTACTTCCTGGCCACGGGCGGGTTCGACCTGCTGGGCGTGATCGGGACGGTATTCTTCCTGGTGCCGTACAACCTCGCGATGTACGGGATCAACGACGTCTTCGACTACGAGTCCGACCTGCGGAACCCGCGTAAGGGCGGCGTCGAGGGCGCGGTGCTCGACCGCTCCCTGCACACGCCCACTCTCGTGGCGTCCGCGGTGACGACGGTGCCGTTCCTGGTCTATCTCGCGGTGGTCGGGACGCTGGAGTCGTCGCTGTGGCTGGCGGCGAGCGCGTTCGCGGTGATCGCCTACAGCGCCAAGGGGCTGCGGTTCAAGGAGATCCCGTTCCTCGATTCGGTGACGTCGGCGTTCCACTTCGTCTCCCCGGCGATCGTCGGCTGGACCATCGCCGGGGCCGATCTCAGCGGCGGCGTGTGGGCGTGCCTCATCGCGTTCATGCTGTGGGGCGCGGCCTCGCAGGCGTTCGGGGCTGTGCAGGACGTGCGCTTCGACCGCGAGGCGGGCCTGAAGTCGGTCGCCACCGTGCTCGGCGCGCGGGCCGCTGTGTGGTTCGCGCTGGCCTGCTACGCGGCCGCCGTGCTGGTGCTACTCCTCGCGGCGCCGTGGCCGGCCTCCGGGGCGGCGTTCGCGATCCTGCCGTACCTCGCGACCGTGGCCGCCTACGTGCGGGTCACCGACGCCACGGCCGAGGCGACCAACGAGGGCTGGAAGCGCTTCCTCGTGCTCAACATGCTCGCGGGGTTCTGCGTGACGCAGCTGATCCTCTGGTCCGTCATCGTCTGGGCCTGAGCCCAGACGAGGGGCCCGCGGCTGTAGGAGGCCCGCCGCTACGCGGGGCTGCAGGCGCTCGGCCGGGTCAGCGCCGGACGCGCTCCAGCCACCGCTGCGACGGCGGGCTCGTGCGCCAGTTACGGAAGATCGTCCGGAACGCCCGCGAGAAGCGACGGCGCATCGCCGCGGGGTCGTCGAACGGTCGCGCCGAGATGCCGACGGCGAGCGAGCGGTCCACCCACAACCGGTCGCGAGCGCCGAACTGGAACGACAGGTCGATGTCGTCGTGCAGCTCCGGGTCGGTGCGGTCGACCCCGTCGCGGACCCGCTCCCACGCGTTGCGGCGCATCGCCAGGTTCGAGCCGAACAACACCGGGTGGGCCATCGCGGATCCGACGGACACGAAGAACGCGTCCATGTAGAGCAGCTTCGCCGCCCGGGCCCGCCAGCCGGTCAAGCCGATGAACTCGCCCGGCCCCGAGACCGCGACGAGTTCGGAGTCGGCGGCGAACGCGGACTCGATCCGTGCCAGCCAGTCGGAGCCCGGTCGGGAGTCGGCGTCGAGGCGGGCGATGACGTCACCCGTGGCGGCGTCATACCCGGACGCGGCCGCGGCGGGGATCCCGCGCACGGGCTCAACGACCACGCGGGCGCCTGCGGACCGCGCCACCGCGACGCTGTCGTCCGAGCAGCCGTTGTCCACCACCACGACCTCGTCGGGGGCCCGAGTCTGTGCGGCGAGCGCGGCCAGACACCCCGCGAGCTCGCGGGCGTCGTCGAGCACGGGGATGACCACGGAGATGCGCACCCGCCCATCCTGCCGGAGACAGACCCCTCACCGGCGGATTTGTGCGGCGTTCGGCGGTGTGTGTAATCTGCTAAAGGCTTCAGCGCCGAGCGGTTGGGAGATCAGCCGCAGAGCGTAGCCCGCCCCCTTAGCTCAGTCGGCAGAGCGTTTCCATGGTAAGGAAAAGGTCGTCGGTTCGATTCCGACAGGGGGCTCGCACTGTGCGGGGCGGCTCGATCGCCCGACTGGCAGGGCATGCCGGTGTAGCTCAGCTGGTTAGAGCGCACGACTCATAATCGTGAGGTCGGGGGATCGAGTCCCCCCACCGGTACGACTTCCATCGAAGGCCGTCCGCATCGCCGCGGGCGGCCTTCGTCGTTCCGGCCCGGGGAGCGACTCTCTCGCACCGGACGTCGATCGGGGTACAGCGGTCGCGGGCGTGGTTCCGTCCCTGCCGCCGAACACGCCGTGGCTCAGCCGGAAGTCCGGGGGCGTGTCCAGTCATGGCTCACGTCGCACCTCCTGCTGGACCGCCCTCACCGTAGGAGCCGGGGCGCCGCCGCGAGGGCGATCCCGCCGCACGCGCCCTCAGGTAGCGTCGGGGGCTGTGAGCACAGACACCGCCGATGACCTCGTCGTCGTCGCCGATCCCGTGACCGTGACCGACGCGGTCGTGACACGGTTCGCCGAGGCCGTCGGCGCGCCCGCCGGTCAGGTCCCCGCGACGCTGGCCGCCGCCCTGACCGCCCCGGTCCAACGCGCGGTGATGGAGCACCCCGCGCTGCGCATCGACCTCGCGCGGACCCTCCACACCGCCCAGTCGAGCGAGCACCACCGGCCGATCCGCGTGGGCGACGTCCTCACCGCCACCGCGACGGTCACCGGCGTGCGGTCGGCGCGCGGCGGGCGCATGATCGGTTTCGACACGCTGCTCCGCGACGCCGACGGCGAGCCCGTCCAGACCCTGACCAGTGCGTTGCTCACCGCGGAGGTGGAGGCGTGACCAGGCCGGAGGAGACGACCGCGCCGGAGGAGACGCCCGCGCCGGAGGGCACGACGGGGGCGACGACGACGAGTCCCGCCGCCGGCGACGCCCTGCCCCCGCGGACACTGCCGGTCCGGCGGGAGGACCTGCGTCGCTACGCCGAGGCGTCGGGGGACCACAACCCCATCCACCTGGACGACGCGGCAGCGCAGGCGCTCGGCCTGCCCGGTGTGGTGGCGCACGGGATGCTGACCTCGGCCCTGGCGATCGGGGTCGTCGCCGAGTGGGCCGGGGGCGCCGATCGCGTCCTGGCCACCTCGTTCCGGTTCGCCGCCCCCGTGGTGGTGCCGGCCGACGCCCCGGCGCTCCTGGCGGTGGCGGGGACGGTGAAGAAGGTCGCCGAGGACGGCTCGAGCGCCGACGTCGCGCTGGTCGTCACCAGCGGCGGGGCCAAGGTGTTCGGCAAGGCGATCGTCACGGTCGCGCTCGGGGACTGAGAGGGCCGGGGGAGCCGATTTCGGGGCGCCGGGGCGGCTGTCGTACACTGAGATGCCCGACCGAACGTGGTCGCGACCCGCGCTGCCCCCGGGCAGTCGCCGACACTGTAGAGTCGAGGCGATCGTGCGGTCCGCTACGCGGGACGGTACGGGTGGTCGGGAAACCGGCCGAAGGGGCGTAGCTCAACTGGCAGAGCAGCGGTCTCCAAAACCGCAGGTTGCAGGTTCAAGTCCTGTCGCCCCTGCACTTCCCCGCAAGCCAGACGACCCGGAGGTAGCCGCGTGAGCCAGGATCGCGACGACGACGTCGATACCCGCGGCGCTCGCGACTCCGAGGCCGCCGCCGTTCCCACGGGTAAGGCCGGTCGTGCCGACACGGCCGTCGCGGGCCGGGTCCGCACGGACGCGGACAAGCCGGAGGACACGCGGACCGCCCGCGCGAATCCCGTCAAGTACCTCAAGCAGGTCGTCGAGGAGCTGCGCAAGGTCATCTGGCCCACGCGCAACCAGATGGTCACCTACACCATCGTCGTGTTCCTGTTCCTCATCTTCATGACCGCGCTCGTCTCGGGCGTCGACTTCGGCGCGGGCAAGCTCGTCGAGCTCGTCTTCGACCGCTAGAGACCTGCCGCTGAAGGTCCGGGGTGAGATCCGGACCGCCGACTTCGAGAGGACCGCATTTTCCGTGAGCGACATCGATCAGAGCCCCGGGGCCGAGGACGCCGAGCACGCCGCCGCCGAGCAGGCCGAGGGCGAGACCGTCGCGGCCGGCGCCGAGCTCGACGAGGACGCGGCCACCGACGCCGAGCCCACCGAGATCGACGAGGACGTCGAGGGCGACATCGTCGAGGAGGGTGACGAGGACGTCGCCGAGGCCGAGCTCGACGAGTCGGCCCTGCAGACCGACGACGTGAGCGACGACGCCCCCGCCGAGGAGTCGCCGGCCGAGCCGGCCACGCCCGCGATCGACCCGGTCATCGCGTTCAAGCGCCAGCTGCGCAAGCTGCCCGGCGACTGGTTCGTCATCCACTCGTACGCCGGGTACGAGAACAAGGTGAAGGCCAACCTCGAGACCCGCGCCGTCACCCTCGGCGCCGAGGACAAGATCTTCCAGGTCGAGGTCCCGGTGGAGGAGTACACCGAGGTCAAGAACGGTCAGAAGAAGACCGCCAACCGCAAGGTCCTGCCCGGCTACGTGCTGGTGCGCATGGAGCTCGACGACGAGTCGTGGGGCGTCGTGCGCAACACCCCCGGCGTCACCGGCTTCGTCAGCGCGACCGGCGGCCAGGGCGGCAGCCCCACCCCGCTTTCCCTGAGCGACGTGGCCAAGTTCCTGGCGCCCAAGCCGGAGAAGAAGGCCGCCGCCGCGGGTGTCGCCGACGGCGACGCCGGGATGGTCCCGCAGAACGTCGAGGTCGAGTTCGAGGTCGGCGAGTCGGTCACCGTCATGGACGGCCCGTTCGCGACCCTGCCCGCGTCGATCTCCGAGGTCGACCCGGCCGCCCAGAAGCTCAAGGTGCTCGTGTCGATCTTCGGCCGCGAGACCCCGGTCGAGCTCGGCTTCAACCAGGTCGAGAAGATCGACTGACCCGCACGAACCTCCGGCGACCCGCCCCGCGCCCAGCGTGGGGCGGGTTAGTCGTTTCCCGCACGGAAGGCGTCCGGGGGAGCGGTCCGCGCCCACGATTAGTCGTTGCGTGCGCGGAACACGTAAACTCTCCCAGGTTGCGCTTGTGTCGCCGCACGCTCGCCTCACGGTGGGGCGGCGGGGACGGGTGCACACGACAGTCGGCCTCCCGCGTGTACAGCGCGGCGCCGAGATCCAGTCGAAGAATCAGGAAGACGATGCCTCCGAAGAAGAAGAAGGTCTCAGGGCTCATCAAGCTCCAGATCCAGGCCGGCGCTGCCAACCCGGCCCCGCCGGTCGGCCCGGCTCTGGGTGCCCATGGTGTCAACATCATGGAGTTCTGCAAGGCCTACAACGCCGCCACCGAGAACCAGCGCGGAAACGTCGTGCCGGTCGAGATCACGGTCTACGAGGACCGGTCGTTCGACTTCAAGCTGAAGACGCCGCCGGCCGCCAAGCTCCTCCTCAAGGCCGCCGGCCTGCAGAAGGGCTCCGGCACGCCGCACTCCGCCAAGGTCGGCAAGGTCACCATGGACCAGGTCCGTGAGATCGCGCAGACCAAGCTGGAGGACCTCAACGCCAACGACATCGACCAGGCCGCGAAGATCGTCGCCGGCACCGCCCGTTCCATGGGCATCACGGTCGAGGGCTGACCTCCACCCCCAAGCACTGCGTGGGAGGGCAGCTCAGGCCCGAACCACACCCGACCGCCGCGTGAGTGACGCGGCAGGAATGGATGAGACATGAGCAAGAACAGCAAGGCCTACAAGGCCGCCGCTGAAAAGGTCGACCGCACCAAGCTGTACTCGCCTCTGGAAGCCCTGGCCCTGGCCAAGGACACCTCCTCGACGAAGATGGATGCCACCGTCGAGGTCGCCATGCGACTTGGCGTCGACTCCCGCAAGGCGGACCAGATGGTCCGTGGCACCGTGAACCTTCCGCACGGTACCGGTAAGACCGCCCGCGTGATCGTCTTCGCCGAGGGCGAGAAGGCCACCGAGGCCGAGGCCGCAGGCGCCGACGCCGTCGGCTCCGATGACCTCATCGAGCGCATCCAGGGCGGCTGGCTCGACTTCGACGCAGCGATCGCCACCCCGGACCAGATGGCCAAGGTCGGCCGTGTGGCCCGCGTTCTCGGCCCGCGTGGTCTCATGCCCAACCCCAAGACGGGCACCGTCACCATGGACGTGACCAAGGCCGTCAACGACATCAAGGGCGGAAAGATCACCTTCCGCACCGACAAGGCCAACAACCTGCACTTCATCGTGGGCAAGGCATCCTTCACGCCGGAGCAGCTCACGGAGAACTACCAGGCTGCGCTCGACGAGGTCTTGCGCCTCAAGCCGTCCTCCTCCAAGGGCCGCTACCTGCAGAAGATCACCTTCTCCACCACGACCGGCCCCGGCATCCCGGTCGACACGCAGGCGATCTCGAAGCTCCTCGAGGCCGGCACCGACTCGGAGTGAGCTAGCCAGCTCGGCCGAAGGCCCCGCGACCGGAATCCCCGGCGCGGGGCCTTCCGCTTTTCCGGATCCGCGCCGTCCTCGCGCTCCTGATCCGTCGGGACCCCTGATGCGCGTCCGAGGCCCGGCGGCGCGTTCAGTACGCGACGCGTACCGCGAGGCCCCTCCGCTTGATCCGGGCGGAGAACTCGGCGACTGTTCCGCAGTCCTCGCCGTCGATCTGGAACGCGGCCGGCTTCTCGAGGATGCGCGCGGTGACACTCACGCCCTGGCGGAAGTCCACCGGGCGGGTCTCGTGACGCTCGGGCTCGTGGGACGAACCGCCGCCGCGGCGCAGCGCGCTGAGGCGGTGGCGGACGGTGTGTTGCGCGAGGACCGCGCCGGCCTTGGCCCACCCGATCGCGCCCTTCGCGCGCAGGGCCATCACGTCCAGCAGGCCGTCGTCGATCACCGCGTCCGGCAGCAGCACCATCCCCGCCTGCAGCATCCCGCAGTTCGCCACGAGCAGGGTCCTCGCGCGGGTCTGGATCCGCGGGCCGTCGTCGAGGGAGTAGTCCACCCTGATCCTGTGGCCGCGCAGCAGGGTGGAGGCGAAGGCGCCCACGTAGGCGAGCCAGCCCACCCGCGCCTTGAGGTCGTCGTCTGTGCCGGCGATCATGTCGGCGTCCATCCCGGCACCGAGCATCACCAGGAACACGTCGTCGTGGGAGTCGCCCTCGCCGTCCGTGTAGCGGACCTCGCCGATGTCGATGGCGCGGCTGCGTCCGGTCATGGCCACCCGCAGCGCGCGGTCGACGTCGTCCAGGGGGATGTCGAGATTCCGGGCCAGCAGGTTGCCGGTGCCGAGGGGGACCACGCCCATCGGCACCGTGGTGCCGATCAGTCCCTGTGCGACCGAGCGCACGGTGCCGTCGCCGCCGCACGCGATCACCAGCCCGGCGCCCTGCGCCGCCGCCTCGGCGGCCTGACCGGTGCCGGGGTCGTCCTCCGTGGTCTCGAGGAAGACGGGGTCGGTCCACCCGTGCCGGGACGCCCGTGCCGTGGCGCGACGGCGCACCTCGTCGACTCCGACCTTGGTGGGGTTATAGACGACGGCGAGGCGGGAGGAGGCTGGAGACACGGGACCAATCTGTCAGAAAGCCGGACTTGCCGCCATTCGCGGCCGGCCCGGGCGATTTGGTATGCGGCGTCCGCCGCCTATACCCTTGGGTCCGAAGTTTGAACGCTCGGAGGTCCAGGCCCCCGGGCGCCTGATCAAGTTTCACCGAAGACCGCAGGTCGCCATTCCCGCCGGGGGTGGTCGAAGGGTCCGGGAGCGCCCGGACGGCCCGCGCAGGAGAACACCGGTCAGCGTAGACGACAGCGCGCCCGCGGGCCCGCCTCCTCCGCGCCCCGTGCCACCTGCGCACGGGGCGTTCGTGTCTCTCCCGGGCGAGATGATGCAGAAAGGAGGCGAAACATGGCAAAGCCCGCAAAGGTCCAGGCCGTCGAGGAGATCAAGCAGCACTTCCAGAACTCCTCCACCGCCGTGGTCACCGAGTACCGCGGACTCTCCGTTCCCCAGGTGACCGAGCTGCGCAAGACGCTGGGTGACGCGGCCACGTACACCGTGGCCAAGAACACCCTGGTCAAGCGTGCGGCCGAGGAAGCCGGAGTCGAGGGTCTCGACGACCTCCTGTCCGGTCCCACCGCCATCGCGTTCGTCACCGGTGAGGTCGTGGACGCCGCCAAGGCGCTCAAGAACTTCGCCAAGGACAACAAGGCGCTCGTCATCAAGGGCGGCGTCATGGACGGCGCCCCGCTGTCCGCCGACGAGCTCGACAAGATCGCCGAGCTCGAGTCCCGCGAGGTCCTGCTCGCGAAGATGGCCGGTGCCCTCAAGGGCAACCAGGCCAAGGCCGCCGGCCTGTTCAACGCGCCCGCCTCGCAGCTGGCACGTCTGTTCGCGGCGCTCCAGGACAAGAAGAACTGATCCACCCCACATGCTTCCGGGCCGTCTGACGGCACCGGGACCAACAGAAAGGACGCCACCATGGCGAAGCTCAGCAACGACGAGCTGCTCGAGGCCTTCAAGGAGATGACTCTTCTCGAGCTCTCCGAGTTCGTGAAGCTGTTCGAGGACACCTTCGAGGTCACCGCGGCCGCTCCGGTCGCCGTCGCCGCCGCCGGCGCCCCGGCTGCCGGTGGCGAGGCCGCCGCCGAGCAGGACGAGTTCGACGTCGTCCTGGAGTCGGCCGGCGACAAGAAGATCGGCGTGATCAAGGTCGTGCGCGAGATCGTGTCGGGCCTGGGCCTCAAGGAGGCCAAGGACCTCGTCGAGTCCGCCCCCAAGGCGATCATCGAGAAGGCCGACAAGGAGGCCGCCGAGGCCGCCAAGACCAAGCTCGAAGAGGCCGGTGCCACCGTCACCCTCAAGTGACCTGACGCACCACCGTCCACAGGGGCGGCCCGGCGACATCGCCGGGCCGCCCCTGTGGCGTCTGTACGACCGGCACATCCCCACGCCCACGAGCACTCTCGACGATCCGAGCGGAACACTTTTCCGGGCCATGTAACACCGCACGCCTACGGAGCGGTAGCTTACAGTGACCGTGGCCACAGATGATGGCTGCAGTGAGGAGTGGTTGCCGTGGGTGTCGAGGTTTCCGTCGAGGGGCTGACCAAGTCCTTCGGTTCGCAGAAGATCTGGGAGGACGTCTCGTTCACCCTCCCCGAGGGTGAGGTCAGTGCGCTCCTCGGCCCGTCGGGCACCGGTAAGTCCGTCTTCCTCAAATCGCTCATCGGCCTGCTGCGGCCCGAGCGCGGCAAGATCATCATCGACGGCACGGACATCCTGCAGTGCACCGCCAAGGAGCTCTACGAGATCCGCAAGCTGTTCGGCGTCCTCTTCCAGGACGGCGCGCTGTTCGGCTCCATGGACCTCTACGACAACGTGGCGTTCCCCCTGCGCGAGCACACCCGAAAGCCCGAGTCCGAGATCAGCGACATCGTCATGGAGAAGCTCGAGCTCACCGGTCTGACCGGTGCCGAGGGCAAGTTGCCGGGCGAGATCTCCGGCGGTATGCGGAAGCGGGCCGGCCTCGCCCGCGCGCTGGTGCTCGACCCGGAGATCATCCTCGTCGACGAGCCCGACTCGGGCCTCGACCCGGTCCGCACGACGTACCTCGCGCAGCTGTTGATCGACATCAACGCGCAGATCGACGCCACGATCCTCATCGTGACGCACAACATCAACCTCGCGCGCACGGTCCCCGACAACCTGGGCATGCTCTACCGCAAGAACCTCGTGATGTTCGGCCCGCGTGAGGTGCTGCTCACCAGCGAGGAGCCGTCGGTCCGCCAGTTCCTGCGCGGATCGAAGCTCGGGCCCATCGGCATGTCCGAAGAGAAGGACGACGCGCAGATGCGCCAGGAGCAGGCTCACGCCGAGGCCGGCCACAACGACGGCTCCCCGGGCGAGGACGAGGTCAAGGGCGTTCCGCCGCAGATGCAGCCGACCCCCGGCAGCCCGCAGCGTCAGGGCGAACTCCGCCGCGAGAAGCGGGTCGCCGAGATGCTCGACGCCCTTCCGCCCGAGGCCCGGGAGGCCATCCGGACGGAGTGGGCCGCCCGTGGGCACGGCAACGGACGCTCGACCGCCGCCGCCCACACCCAGGATTCCGTGCCCGCGGAGTCGGCCCACGCCGACTCTGCGACCACCGCTGCAGAGCCCGCCACGACCCCCGCACACGCCGCCACGCCGGGAGGTGCGAGCCCGTCGGGGCTCGACGACCACTACGGTTCCGGTCAGCACTGAGGCAGGAGAGGTCGGGGGAGAATACATGGCGGAGGGCACGACCCAGCAGCCAGAGAGAAGAACAGGGGTGTCGCCGTCGGATGTCGGCGGTGGCGTCCGCACCGCGTTCGGCGAGGCCGGCAAGGTGTTCCGACTCTTCCTCGAGGTGCTGCGGGGAATTTTCAGACGACCGTTCCAGTTCCGTGAGTTCATCGGGCAGTCCTGGTTCATCGCCTCGGTGACGATCCTGCCGTCGGCGCTCGTGGCGATCCCGTTCGGCGCGGTCGTCGCGATGCAGACGGGTTCGCTGGTCCAGCAGCTCGGGGCGGAGGCCTACACCGGGGCCACCGGCGTCCTCGCCGTCGTGCAGCAGGGGGCGCCGCTGGTGACCTCGCTGCTCATTGCCGGCGCGGCGGGGTCCGCGGTCGCCGCCGACCTCGGCGCCCGCACCATCCGCGAGGAACTCGACGCGATGCGGGTGCTGGGGATCGACCCGGTCCAGCGACTCGTGGTCCCCCGCGTGCTGGGCATGATGCTGATCGCCGTCCTGCTCAACGGACTCGTCTCGATCGTCGGCATCGCCGGCGGCTACGTGTTCAACATCCTGCTGCAGGGCGGCACGCCCGGCGCGTACCTCATGTCGTTCGGGGCGCTCGCCCAGCTGCCCGACTTCATCATGTCGTCGCTCAAGGCCCTCGTCTTCGGGCTCATCGCCGGAGTGGTCTCGTCCTACTGCGGCATGAACCCCAAGGGCGGTCCCAAGGGGGTCGGCGACGCCGTCAACCTGGGCGTGGTCCTGACCTTCCTCCTGCTGTTCTTCGCCAACCTCATCCTCACGGCGATGTACCTGCAGATCGTCCCGCCGAAGGGGTCGTAGATGGCGATCCACACCGACGTCGGCCCCACCCGGGCCCGGATCCGGGCCATGATCCGCGGCCCCATAGCCTCGTTCGACTCGCTCGGCGACCAGCTCGCCTTCCACCTGCGCGCGATCCGGTGGATCCCGCAGACGATCGTCCATTACCGCAAAGAGGTTCTGAGGCTCATCGCCGAGGTGACCTTCGGAGTGGGCGTGCTCGCCGTCCTCGGCGGGACCATCGGCGTGATCGTCATGATGAGCGGTTTCACCGGCGTGGTCGTGGGGCTCCAGGGTTACGCCGCCCTGGATCAGATCGGCAGCTCGGTGCTCACCGGCTTCCTGTCGGCCTACGTCAACACCCGTGAGGTCGCGCCGCTGGTGGCCTCACTCGCGCTGTCCGCCACCGTCGGATGCGGGTTCACCGCCCAGCTCGGGGCCATGCGCATCTCGGAGGAGATCGACGCCCTCGAGGTGATGGCGATCCCCAGCGTGCCGTACCTGGTGACCACCCGGATCATCGCCGGGTTCATCGCGGTCATCCCGCTCTATGTGGTCGGTCTGCTGTCGTCCTACCTCGCCACCCGGGGCGTCAACACGATGGTCCAGGGGCAGTCGACGGGCTCCTTCGACCACTACTTCCATCTCTTCCTGCCGCCCGAAGACGTGATCTACTCCTTCGTCAAGGTCATCATCTTCGCGTTCGTCCTGGTGATGATCCACTGCTACTACGGGTTCACCGCCACCGGCGGACCGGCCGGCGTGGGCGTCGCGGTCGGTCGCGCGGTACGCACCACGATCGTCGTGGTGGCCATCCTCAACTTCTTCGTCGGACTCGCCCTGTGGGGCACGACCACGACGGTGCGGGTGGCCGGATGAACGAGATGTCATCGACACGCAAGCGACTCCTGGCGACCCTGTTCGTCGTCATCGTCGTGGCGTTCGTCGCGACCACGGTCGCGATCTACAACCGCGCATTCACCGCGTCCGACAGCGTCACCATGGTCACCGACGACATGGCCTACTCATTGCCCGTGGACGCGGACGTCAAGGCCCGCGGAGTCCTCGTCGGACGGGTCTCCGGGGTCGAGCCCGACGGCGACCAGGTGCGCGTGAACATGGAGTTCGATCCGGACTTCATGGGCCAGCTCCCGGCCAACATCAGCGGCAGGCTCCTGCCCAAGACGCTGTTCGGCGAGCGCTACGTGGACCTCGGCTTCCCCGACACGCCGACGGGCGCGCTCGAACCGGGCGACACCATCGAGCAGGACACGCGGGGTAACGCGGTCGAGCTCGGCCGGGTCCTCGACGGGTTGCTGCCCGTGCTCGAGGCCGTGCCCCCGCAGAAGCTCGCCGGCACCCTCGGCGCGCTCAACCAGGCGCTGGCCGGCCGAGGCGACGAGATCGGGGCGAGCCTGGTGGAGATCGGCCGGGTCTTCGAGGGCATCTCCGAGGAGATGCCCGCCCTGGAGTCCGGGTTGCAGGACCTCGCGACCTTCTCCCAGACGTACTCCGAGGCGCTGCCGGATCTCGTCCACGCCCTCGACGCCCTGCGGACCACCGGCGACACGGTCATCCAGCGACGCACCGACATCGCGGACGGACTGCAGCGCATCAGCACCTCCGCCGAGGTGCTCACCGGTTTCCTGGCCAACAACCGCACGGACCTCATCGCCCTGGCGGCCGACTCGCGGACCTCGCTGGAGTACCTCGCCGAGTACTCGCCGGCCCTGCCGTGCACCGTCGAGAACTTCATGGTCGCCCTGGACCGCTCCGATGCGATCCTCGGCGTGGGGGACCCGCACCCCGGCATCCGGGTGACCATAGAGGTGGTGAACCCGAAGGGGCGGTACGTGCCCAACCAGGACGAGCCGCGGTTCTTCGACACTCGCGGTCCGCGCTGCTACGAACCGGCCCAGGAGCCCGACATCTTTCCCATGGCCCCCGGCGGGGCGATCGCCGACGGCGCGTTCCAGCCGCCGTCGCGTAATCCCGGCCCGCAGAGCATGCCGACCTTGCCCAACCCACTGGACCTCGACGGTCCGGTCCCGGCGCTCCGCAGCAGGGGCTCCGTCCCCGCGGCACCCGGACGCGCGGTGCCCGAGCAGCCGAACCGTCCGTTCCCGTCGACCGTGACCGCCGGACGGGACGCGGATGTCATGGCCATGGCCTACGCCGGGTCCCCGCTGGAGACCGACACCGTCCGCACGGTCTACGGCGTCGCCTCCGCCCGTGACGCTGCCGAGATCCCGGGCTGGGTCGGTGCCCTCGGCGCCCCGGCACTCCGCGGGACGGAGGTGGCGTTCGAGTGAAGACCAGACTCGGAGCGCTGTTCCGCGGGGGCCTGCTGTCCTCGTTCGTCAAGCTCGTCATCTTCATCGTGGTCACCGGTCTGCTGTCGACCGTCCTCGCCACGACCATCCGGGGCGGTACTCGCGAGAAGGGCACCGAGTACTCCGCGATCTTCTCCGACGCGACCATGGTCGAGGAGGGTGACGACGTCCGGATCGCGGGAGTGGTGGTGGGGCACGTGACCGACTTCGAGATCCACGAGCGCGACCAGGCCAAGGTGTACTTCACCCTCGCCGGTGACCGCACCCTGCCGGCTAACGTCCACCTCAGCCTCCGGTTCCGCAACATGATCGGCCAGCGGTACATGAACATCTCGCGCGAACCGGGGCCGGTCCAGCCGACTCTTCCCGAGGGCACCACCATCCCCATCGAGAAGACGTCGCCCGCCGTCGACCTCACCGCCCTGTTCAACGGCTTCCGGCCGTTGTTCACCACCCTGCAGCCCGAGGACGTCAACGCCCTCGCCGACTCGCTGGTGCGGGTCCTGCAGGGCGAGGGTGGCACGGTGACGAACCTCGTCCGTCAGACCGGCCAGCTCACCAACCACCTGGCCGACCGCGATCAGGTGATCGGGGAGGTCATCGACAACCTCACCAGGGTGCTCGAGACGATCAACGAGCGTGACGTCCAGTTCCAGCAACTCGTGGTGACCACCAGGCAGCTCGTCGAGGGATTGGCCGCCGAGCGGGACGCCATCGGCGGTTCGCTCGAGTCGATGGCGGATCTGACGTCCTCGGCCGAGAACGTCGTCACCGGGACGCGGCCGGCCGTCACCGAGTCGCTAGACCACCTCAAGTTGGTCACCGACAATCTCGCCAACAACGAGGAGAAGCTCAGCGAGGTCCTCACGAACATGCCGCTCAAGACCGACAACCTCATCCGGATGGGTTCGTTCGGTTCCTGGTTCCAGTTCTATCTGTGCGGCGCCGACCTAGTACACGGCCCGGGTAACAACGTGCCGAACCTGCTGCCGAGCGGAGGACCCACGCTCAACCACGTCCTGTACACCAACGTCGCACCGCGATGCCATGAAGGAGGGATCCCGTGAGCAGGCGCAAGCCGGGCGAGCCCCGGTTCGGTAACGCCACCATCGGGGCGATCGGCGTGATCACGATCCTCGTGCTCACGCTCGGCTCCTTCCGACTGGACGCCCTGCCCATCGTCGGGGCGGGGCCGAAGTACGAGGCCTACTTCTCCGAGGCGGCGGGTCTCACCGGCGGCAACGAGGTCCGCGTCGCCGGAATCAAGGTGGGCGTGGTCACCGACGTCGAGCTCGAGGGAGACAAGGTACTCGTGGGCTTCCGGGCCGAGGACGCCTGGCTCGGCGACGACACCCGGGCGAGCATCCAGGTCAAGACCGTCCTGGGGCAGAAGTTCCTCGCGCTCGACCCCGCGGGGACGGGCGAGCTGAACCGGTCCGAACCGATCCCGCTCGAACGGACGGTGGCCCCGTACGACGTGGTCACGGCGTTCTCCTCCGCGGCCGAGACGCTCGACGAGATCGACGACGTCAAGTTGGCGGAGAGTCTGGACACCCTCACCGACGCGATGCAGGCCTCACCCGAGGAGTTCCGCGGCGCGGTCGACGGCGTCGCGCGGCTGTCCCAGACCATCTCCAGCCGGGACGCCGAACTGCGGCAGCTGCTCGAGGCCACCCGGACGAGCTCGCGGATCCTCGCCGAGCGCAACGACGACTTCCGCCGGCTCATCATCGGCACCGGTCAGCTGCTCGGCGAGCTCAACGAGCGCGCGGAGACCCTCAAACTGGTCCTGGCGTCGACCCGCGGTCTGTCGACCGAGCTGCGATTGTTCGTGGCGGACAACGAGGCGAAGTTCGGCCCGACGCTCGACAGTCTCGACTCCGCGCTGGAGATCCTCACCGACCACGAGGAGGACCTCAAGAAGTCCATCCACAACCTCGCGCCCTTCTACCGGCTGTACGCCAACATGCTGGGCACCGGCCGGTGGTTCGACTCCGTGGTCACCAACCTCATCCCGCCGGGAGCGCCGGAACCGCCCTTCTACCCGGGCGCCCGGACGCCGGCCCGACAGAGTGGGATCAAGTGATGCACAAGAAGCTGCCGTACTGGCTGGTGGCGTTGCTCCTCGTCGTCGTCGTCGCGGTCGTCGCCGTCACCTACCTCGCGGTGACCCGACTCGGGCGCACCACCATCACCGCGACGTTCCCGTCCGCGGTGGGCATCTCCGAGGGCACCGACGTCCGCATCCTCGGCGTGACGGTCGGATCGGTCGAAGAGGTCACCCCCATGGGTGACACCGTCGAGGTGCGCCTCCACGTGCGCAGAGGCATCGACCTCCCCGCCGGCGCCAAGGCCGTCCAGGTCACCCCCTCGGTGATCCCGGACCGCAACATCCAGATCGTCCCGGCGTACTCGGGCGGCCCGATCATGGAGTCGGGCGCGCACATCCCGATCGAGCGGACGGCGACGCCCGTCGAGGTCGACAAGCTGTACGCGTCGGTCAAGGACCTCACCGAGGCGCTCGGCCCCGACGGCGCGAACCGCGACGGTGCCCTCGACCGCTTCGTCGCCACCTCCGCCGACACCCTCGCCGACAACGGTGCCGCCCTGGGGCGCTCGATCGACGAACTGTCCCGCGCCGCGACGACACTGGCCGACTCGAGCCAGGACATCAGCGAGACCGTGGTCAACCTGCAGTCCTTCGTCACCATGCTGGCGGAGAACGACGCCCAGGTGCGCGAGTTCAACTCCCAGATGGCCTCCTTCAACCAGACGGTGGCCGGGCAGCGTGAGGACCTCCAGGGTGCGCTGGGCGAACTGAGCTACGCGTTGGCCGACGTCGCGCGTCTCGTGCGGGACAACCAGGACGTGATCCGCAGCAACGCCGACCGCCTGGTGACGATCAGCCAGATCACCGCCGACCAGCGTGACGACCTCGAGGAGATCCTCAAGACCGCGCCCCTGGCGCTGGCCAACCTCATCAACGCCTACGACGCGGAGTCCGGCACCCTGTCGATGCGCCCGAACATCCCCGAGAAGCAGAACCCGGCCGGCATCCTGTGCCAGATCATGAAGCTGGGCCGGCTCAACCCGGGCAACGAACTGTTCCAGGAGCTGGACAACCTCCGTCGCGCCGACATCCAGGCGTGCGAGGCGCTCGCGCCCCAGCGCAACCAGGAACTGCGCACGTCCAACCCGGATCTGCCGCTCGGCATCCTCGCCGGCGAGATGAAGCAGTCCATCCCGGTGCCGGGGACGGTCGAGGGCAACCGCGGGTGGCCCATGACGCCCGCTTCCGAAGGGGGACGGGGATGAGGCGACAGCTCAATCCGGCGGGCCGCGCGGGCCGCGCGCTGGGCGCGGCCGCCCTCGTCGCGGCCGTGGCCGCCGGCTGTTCGATGAACCTCGAGGACTACACGCTGCCCGGGGGCGCCGACGTCGGTGACGACCCCATGGATGTCTCGATCAGGTTCGACGACGTGCTCGATCTGGTGCTGCAGTCCACCGTGAAGGTCAACGGACTCGACGCCGGGCGCGTGACCGGGATCTCGCTGGCCGAGGACGGCTGGACGGCCCAGGTCGACATCGTCCTGCGTGACGACCTGGAGCTGCCCGCCAACACGGAGGCGTCCATCCAGCAGACCAACCTGCTGGGTGAGAAGTTCGTCCAGCTCACCCCGCCGGAGGACGAGCCGCCCACCGGTCGGCTCGCGGACGGGGACGTCATCTCCACGTCCAACACCCGGACCGCCACGGACATCGAGCAGGTCCTCGGCGCCCTGTCGCTGTTGCTCAACGGCGGCGGTGTCGACCAGCTGCAGCCGATCGTCGCCGAACTGCGCAAGGCCACCGACGGGCGAGAGGACGGACTCACCGAGACGCTCCGGTCCGCCGACGAGCTCATCGCCGGGCTCAACCGGCAGCGCGACAGCATCACCGCCGCGCTCGAGGGCGTCAACCTCATGACCGCCCGGGCCAACGATCAGCGCGAACAGATCCAGGCCGCACTCGACGAGCTCCCCGCCGGCGTCGCGGTCCTCGAGGAGCAGCGGCCGCAGCTGGTGGAGATGCTGCGTCGCATCGACGCCCTGGGCCAGGTCGGGTCCGACATCCTGCTCACCAGTCGTGAGGACCTCATCGCCGACCTGCGCGCCCTCCGGCCCGTGCTGCAGTACCTCGGTGAGTCGACGCCGGACCTCATCGAGCTCACCGGCTTCGTGCCCACGTTCCCGTTCCCCGACTCGTCGATCCGCTCGACCATCGGTGGCTCGGCCAACGTGTTCCTGTCGATCGACGCGACCATCTCCGAGACACTCCGCAACCTCGGCGCGAACCAGGGTGACCCGGTCCCGCTGCGTCCGACCACCACAAGAGGGCCGTACAACGTCGACCCCGGCAACCCGTGGGAGGGCGACAACGGCCCGGACCGGAGGACCACCATCGTCCTGCCGCTGTTGCCGGTACCACCCGTCATGGACCGGGCCGTCGAGCCCAGGCCCGCGCCGGGGACCTCGGAGTTCTCCGAGAACTACCTGCCCGAACCAGGGGAGCCCGGATACCGATGAGCAAGACACTGAGAACCCAGCTCATCGCCTTCTGCGTGATAGCAGCGGTGGGTATCGCCTATGTCGGCGCCAACTACGTCCGACTGCCGTCCCTGCTGGGAATCGGGCAGTACAAGGTCTACCTCGACCTGCCGGACACCGGCGGCGTGTTCACCAACGCGGCAGTCAACTACCGTGGGACCGCCGTCGGGCGCGTCGGGGAGCTGACGCTGACCGACGGCGGGGTGCGCGTCGAACTCGATCTCGACTCCGACGCCCCGGGGATTCCCGCCGACACGATGGCCGTGGTCGCCAACCGCTCGGCGATCGGCGAGCAGTTCGTGGACCTCAGGCCCAACAGCTACACCGAGCCGCACCTGCAGGACGGCGACGTCATCACGGCAGGCAGCGAAGCGCTGCCCGTGCGCGTCGAGGACCTCCTGGCCTCGGTCGACGACCTGTCCCGCTCGGTCCCGCTGGACGACCTCGAGGTCATGGTCGACGAACTCGGCGACGCCTTCGAGGGCCGCGGGCCACAGCTCCAGCGGCTGTCGGACTCGCTCATCCGTCTCTCCGAGGAGGGGATCCGCACTATGCCGCAGCTGCAGGCGCTCATCCGGGACGGGGCGACGGTGCTCGACACCCAGGCCGACCAGTCCGGGGAGATCGTCAGCTTCTCGCGTGATCTGCGGACCGTGACCGAGGCCCTGCGGGACTCCGATTCGGACCTCGAGCGGCTCATCTCCACCGCCCCGGAGTTCGCCGACGAGACCCGTGCACTGATCGACAACTCGGGCGAGCCCCTCACCCGGGCGGTGGGCAACCTGTCCACCACCATGAAGACCGTCGATCCGCTGGCGCCGTCGTTCGTGGTGCTGCTGCAGCTGCTGCCCGCACTGTCCGCGGGCGGTCTGTCCGTGGCACCGGGCGACGGGACCATCCACTTCGGCCTGGTACTGGAAATGGACAATCCCACACCCTGTACGCAGGGCTACGAAAGGACCTACGAGATCATCGAGCAGCTCAAGGCGCAGGACCCGTCCTTCGACCCGCTGGAGCAGGACTTCCCGCCCAACTACGAGGCGCGCTGCACGGTGCCGTTCGGCAGTCCGACGGCCGTCCGCGGCGCCGACCGGGTGGAATACGCACACCCCGACGTCCCGCAGCCCTGGGACAGTACACCGAAGATCGACCCGGACCGCCTCAACCTGTCCGTGGCCGCCGAGCAGCTCGCCGTCCTCCAGGGGCTGATCCCACGGTGACGGGGCGACCGGGGGATCACCCGTCAGGACGCTCGTCCGGTACCGTCGCCGCCATGAGTTCGCAGCCGACGGACGAGGACCCCGCGCCCGCCGCGACCGACCGCACGCGGGCCGGCGTCCCCGTCTGGATGGCCGTCGTGGCCGTCGTCGTGCTGGTGGCCGGGCTCGCGGTGCTCGGTGTCGGGGGGACGCGATACCTCCAGGCGCGATCCGCGCACCAGGTGGCGCAGGAGCGCGAGGAGGTCGCCGAGACGGCCGCGCAGGTGATCATCAACGCGTTCAGCTTCGACCACCGCGACGTGGACGACTCGCTCGAGCAGCTCGCCGCGGCCTCGACGGGCGATTTCCTCGCGGAGCAGGAGCAGTGGGCGCAGGACGTGCGCACACGCGTGGTGGAGCAGAAGGCGGTCACCACGGCCACCGTCTCCCACACCGCGGTCGAGACCCTCGACCGGGGCGCCGGCGACGCCGCCGTGCTGGTCGTGTTCACCGCGCACTCCGAGCGGGAGGGCCAGGACGACATCACGGGCCGCCAGGCCATGCGTGTCGATCTCACCCGCGTCGAGGGGCAGTGGAAGGCCGACGCGGTCAACCAGGTCGGCGTGACCGTCCCCGTCGGTCAGTCCAGCCGGTCGGTGCAGGGCCTGGCGGTGCCCGAGGCGGCCGCCGGGGAGCAGGGGAGCGACGACGCGCCGGAGGCGGAGGAGACCACCCCGGCGCCGACCACCACCGCCGGCCGATGACGAAGGGCGGGAAGAACTGATGCCACCCATCAAGAGAACCCAGAAGCAGGCCACCCCGCAGGCCCGGCGACGCCTCGCCGGGCACTCCGGGCCGACCCGGGCCGAGACCACCGCCGGCCCGGCGGACCCCGCCCCGGACGTAGCGCACGACGCGGCGGCGGGCGGGGACACGGGGGAGCGCACGCCTCGTCGTCGTCCCTCCGGGGTCGTCCTCGCGTCCGCCGCCGTGGCGGTCGGTCTGGTCGCCGGCGCCGCGGGGGCGTTCCTGGCGACCGAACCCGGCGTCTCGGTCGAGAACCGGGCGTTCGTGGACCAGCAGGCCACCGAGGAGGTCCTCGCCGCCGCGACGACCAACGTGCAGCGGCTCGTGGCGATCGACCACGAGAAACTCGACGAGTACCACGCCTCGCTCGAGGAGTTCCTCACCCCGGGGCTCGTGGAGGAGCTCGAGCGGAACTGGCCCGCTCTACGGGACAGCTACGAGCAGACCGCGACCACCGTCGACGCGCTCGTCCGTGAGGCGGGCCTGTCCTACCTGCAGGGCGACAAGGCCGAGGTCCTGCTGGTCCAGGACGTGTCCATGAGCCGCGACGGCGCGGCCGCCGGCAGTACCAGCGGCACGTACCTCGTCGGCCTCGACAAGGTCGACGGCGTGTGGAAGCTCTCCAGGATCCCCGACCTCCCCTCCTGACGGAGCCTGTGCGAGCACCGATCAGAGACCCGACCGAGTCGGATCCTTGACGAACGGGCTTTCACCCGTCACCCTTTAGGAGCGTCGGGCGTGATCCACACCGCCCGGGCGCGACGTCCCGACCGGGGGCCGATGAGGCGAGAGCCACGAGGGCAACCAGCGCAGAGACGGACGACGCGCCGCGTATATGAGCAGCCTCCGGGGCTTTCCCGTCGAAGGCTGGACTTTGTCGCCGCCTTCCACTAGATTAGGTCGTTGCGCTGGCTGCTATTTGCCCACTCGTCCGTCCGTGACGGCTCGTCCCCGGTTTCCCCGGGCGATCTCCGAGCCTTCCATCCGGTCGCGGACCTGGGGGGATAACCGTCGGCGGACCGCTCGCAGATACATCTGTGGTCACCGCCCGTGGTGATCACGTGAGGTGCTGGAAGGACCCATCTTGGCAGTCTCCCGCCAGACCACGTCAGTCTCCACCGTTCCCGGTGCGCCCCGGAGAGTCTCGTTCGCGAAGCTCTCCGAGCCGTTGCCGGTCCCGGGGCTGCTCGACCTCCAGACGGAGTCGTTCGAGTGGTTCATCGGTTCGGAGGAGTGGCAGCAGAGGGCCGCCTCGCGCGGTACCACGAACCTCGAGGGAGGTCTGGAGTCCATCCTCAAGGAGATCTCCCCGATCGAGGACTTCTCCGGCTCCATGTCCCTCTCGTTCTCGGAGCCGTACTTCGAAGAGGTGAAGGCGTCCCTCGAGGACTGCCGCGAGAAGGACCGCACGTACGAGGCGCCCCTGTTCGTCACCGCGGAGTTCGAGAACACCGAGACCGGTGAGATCAAATCGCAGACCGTCTTCATGGGCGATTTCCCCATGATGACCGACAAGGGCACGTTCATCATCAACGGCACCGAGCGGGTCGTCGTGTCCCAGCTCGTCCGGTCGCCGGGCGTGTACTTCGACCGTTCACGCGACAAGTCCACGGAGAAGGACGTCCACTCCGTCAAGGTCATCCCGTCGCGCGGCGCGTGGCTCGAGTTCGACGTCGACAAGCGCGACACCGTGGGCGTGCGCATCGACCGCAAGCGTCGCCAGTCGGTCACCGTGCTGCTCAAGGCGCTGGGCTGGACCACCACCGAGATCAAGGAGCGCTACGGCTTCTCCGAGATCATGATGTCCACGCTGGAGAAGGACACGGTCGAGGACACCGACCAGGCCCTGCTGGAGATCTACCGCAAGCTGCGCCCGGGCGAGCCGCCGACCCGCGAGTCCGCCGAGGCCCTCCTGGAGAACCTCTTCTTCAAGGAGAAGCGCTACGACCTGGCCCGCGTCGGTCGCTACAAGGTCAACCGCAAGCTCGGCCTGCCGGATCCGGAGGGCGACGCCACCACCACGCTCACGCGCGAGGACATCGCCGCGACCATCGAGTACCTCGTGCGCCTCCACGCGGGCGAGTCGAGCATGCAGGTCGCCGGCGGCCGCGAGGTGCCGGTCGAGGTCGACGACATCGACCACTTCGGCAACCGTCGTCTGCGCACCGTCGGCGAGCTCATCCAGAACCAGGTCCGCGTCGGCCTGTCCCGCATGGAGCGCGTCGTCCGCGAACGCATGACAACGCAGGACTCCGAGGCGATCACCCCGCAGTCGCTGATCAACATCCGGCCCATCACCGCGGCGCTCAAGGAGTTCTTCGGAACCTCCCAGATGTCGCAGTTCATGGACCAGAACAACCCGCTGTCGGGCCTGACGCACAAGCGTCGCCTCTCGGCGCTCGGTCCCGGCGGCCTCTCGCGTGAGCGCGCCGGCCTCGAGGTCCGCGACGTCCACGCCTCGCACTACGGCCGCATGTGCCCGATCGAGACCCCCGAGGGTCCCAACATCGGTCTCATCGGTTCACTCTCGGTGTACGCCCGCGTCAACCCGTTCGGGTTCATCGAGACCCCGTACCGCCGTGTCGTCGACGGCGTCGTCACCGACCAGGTGGACTACCTGACGGCTGACGAGGAGGACCGCTACGTCGTCGCGCAGGCCAACTCGGAGATCGACACCGAGGGTCGCTTCGTCGAGGAACGCATCCTCGTCCGCAAGAAGCACGGCGACGTCGAGGTCGTCGAGGCCGGTGACGTCGACTACATGGACGTCTCGCCGCGGCAGATGGTCTCCGTCGCCACCGCGATGATCCCGTTCCTCGAGCACGACGACGCCAACCGTGCCCTCATGGGCGCGAACATGCAGCGTCAGTCCGTGCCGCTCGTACGTTCCGAGG
Organism: Dietzia cinnamea NBRC 102147; assembly: GCF_001571065.1. Lineage (GTDB taxonomy): Bacteria > Actinomycetota > Actinomycetes > Mycobacteriales > Mycobacteriaceae > Dietzia > Dietzia cinnamea. The sequence continues at coordinate 30,291 of NZ_BCSW01000011.1, read as the reverse complement.
CGCCGCTCGTCGGCACCGGCATGGAGCTGCGTGCGGCCGTCGACGCCGGCGACGTCGTCGTGAACACCCACCCGGGCATCGTGGAGGAGGTCTCGGCCGACTTCATCACCGTCATGGACGACGACGGCGGTCGTCAGACGTACCGCCTGTCCAAGTTCGCGCGCTCCAACCAGGGCACCTGCTCCAACCAGAAGCCGATCGTCGACGAGGGCGACCGCGTCGAGGTCGGCCAGGTCCTCGCCGACGGCCCCTGCACCGAGAACGGCGAGATGGCGCTCGGCAAGAACCTGCTCGTGGCGATCATGCCGTGGGAGGGTCACAACTACGAGGACGCGATCATCCTCTCGCAGCGCCTCGTGGAGGAGGACGTGCTCACGTCCATCCACATCGAGGAGCACGAGATCGACGCCCGCGACACCAAGCTGGGCGCCGAGGAGATCACCCGCGACATCCCCAACGTCTCCGACGAGGTCCTCGCCGACCTCGACGACCGCGGCATCGTGCGCATCGGCGCCGAGGTCCGCGACGGCGACGTGCTGGTCGGCAAGGTCACCCCGAAGGGCGAGACCGAGCTGACCCCGGAGGAGCGCCTGTTGCGCGCGATCTTCGGAGAGAAGGCGCGCGAGGTGCGCGACACCTCGCTCAAGGTGCCCCACGGTGAGTCCGGCAAGGTCATCGGTGTGCGCGTGTTCTCGCGCGACGACGACGACGATCTGCCGCCCGGCGTCAACGAGCTGGTGCGCGTGTACGTGGCGCAGAAGCGCAAGATCCAGGACGGCGACAAGCTCGCCGGCCGGCACGGCAACAAGGGCGTCATCGGCAAGATCCTCCCCGCCGAGGACATGCCGTTCATGCCCGACGGCACGCCGGTCGACATCATCCTCAACACGCACGGCGTCCCGCGTCGTATGAACATCGGTCAGATCATGGAGACCCACCTCGGCTGGCTGGCCAAGGCGGGCTGGGAGGTGCCGCGCGAGGCGGACGGCTCCCTGCCCGACTGGGCGACCAAGCTGCCGGAGGAGATCCACCACGTCGAGGCCGGCACCAACACCGCGACCCCCGTCTTCGACGGCGCGGCCGACACCGAGATCACCGGTCTGCTCGGCTGCACCCTGCCGAACCGTGACGGTGAGCGGATGGTCAAGGCCGACGGCAAGGCGACGCTGTTCGACGGCCGCTCCGGCGAGCCGTTCCCGTACCCGGTGGCCGTGGGTTACATGTACATCCTCAAGCTGCACCACCTGGTGGACGACAAGATCCACGCCCGCTCGACCGGTCCGTACTCGATGATCACCCAGCAGCCGCTCGGCGGTAAGGCCCAGTTCGGCGGCCAGCGCTTCGGTGAGATGGAGTGCTGGGCGATGCAGGCCTACGGCGCGGCGTACACGCTGCAGGAGCTGCTCACCATCAAGTCCGACGACGTCGTGGGCCGCGTGAAGGTCTACGAGGCGATCGTCAAGGGCGAGAACATCCCCGAGCCGGGCATCCCGGAGTCCTTCAAGGTCCTCCTCAAGGAGCTGCAGTCGCTGTGCCTCAACGTCGAGGTGCTCTCCAGCGACGGCCAGGCGGTCTCCCTGGGCGAGGGTGACGACGACGACCTCGACCGTACCGCCGCGAACCTCGGGATCAACCTCTCGCGCGACGAGTCCTCGGCGGCCGACGAGCTGGCCCAGTAGGCGGGAGGGCGGCAGCCGCCGCCCCGCCCCGCACCCGACAGATTCGAGTTCCACCACGGCGGGCCCCACCGGCCCCACCCCGCGAGGGGCCCGCCATCATCCCACCCGGGAAAGGACGCCTACGTGCAGGACGTCAACTACTTCGACGAGCTGGTCATCAGCCTCGCGACCGCCGAGGACATCCGTAACTGGTCCTACGGCGAGGTCAAGAAGCCGGAGACCATCAACTACCGCACCCTCAAGCCGGAGAAGGAGGGCCTGTTCTGCGAGAAGATCTTCGGCCCCACCCGGGACTGGGAGTGCTACTGCGGCAAGTACAAGCGCGTGCGCTTCAAGGGCATCATCTGTGAGCGCTGCGGCGTCGAGGTGACCCGCGCCAAGGTGCGTCGTGAGCGTATGGGCCACATCGAGCTGGCCGCGCCCGTCACCCACATCTGGTACTTCAAGGGCGTCCCGTCGCGTCTGGGTTACCTCCTGGACCTCGCGCCCAAGGACCTCGACAAGATCATCTACTTCGCCGCCTACGTCATCACGGGCGTCGACACCGAGCTGCGTCACAACGAGCTCAGCACCCTCGAGGCGCAGTTCCTCGAGGAGCGCAAGATCATCGAGGACGAGCGCGACTCCGACATCGAGGCCCGCGCGCGCAAGCTCGAGGCCGACCTCGCCGAGCTCGAGGCCGAGGGTGCCAAGGCCGACCAGCGCCGCAAGGTCAAGGACGGCGGCGAGAAGGAGATGAAGAAGATCCGCGAGGCCGCCCAGCGTGAGCTGGACCGCCTCGAGGAGATCTGGAACACCTTCGTCAAGCTCGACGTCAACCAGATCATCGCCGACGAGGGCATCTACCGCGAGCTCGAGGACCGCTTCGGCGAGTACTTCGAGGGCGGCATGGGTGCCGAGGCGATCCAGCAGCTGCTGCTGAACTTCGACCTCGAGGCCGAGGCCGAGTCGCTGCGCGAGATCATCCGCAACGGCAAGGGGCAGAAGAAGATCCGCGCCCTCAAGCGGCTCAAGGTCGTCTCCGCATTCCTGCAGTCGGGCAACCACCCGGCAGCCATGGTGCTCGGCGCCGTCCCGGTGATCCCGCCGGAGCTGCGGCCGATGGTCCAGCTCGACGGTGGCCGCTTCGCCACGTCGGACCTCAACGACCTCTACCGTCGCGTGATCAACCGCAACAACCGCCTCAAGCGACTGATGGACCTCGGCGCGCCCGAGATCATCGTCAACAACGAGAAGCGGATGCTTCAGGAGTCCGTCGACGCGCTGTTCGACAACGGTCGCCGCGGGCGGCCCGTCACGGGGCCGGGCAACCGCCCGCTCAAGTCCCTGTCGGACCTGCTCAAGGGCAAGCAGGGCCGGTTCCGTCAGAACCTCCTCGGCAAGCGCGTCGACTACTCGGGCCGTTCGGTCATCGTCGTCGGCCCGCAACTCCAGCTACACCAGTGCGGTCTGCCCAAGCTGATGGCGCTCGAGCTGTTCAAGCCGTTCGTCATGAAGCGGCTCGTCGACCTCAACCACGCGCAGAACATCAAGTCCGCCAAGCGCATGGTCGAGCGTCAGCGCGATCAGGTGTGGGACGTGCTCGAAGAGGTCATCGCCGAGCACCCGGTGATGCTCAACCGCGCTCCGACCCTGCACCGCCTGGGTATCCAGGCGTTCGAGCCGCAGCTCGTCGAGGGCAAGGCCATCCAGCTGCACCCGCTCGTGTGTGAGGCCTTCAACGCCGACTTCGACGGCGACCAGATGGCCGTGCACCTCCCGCTGTCCGCGGAGGCGCAGGCCGAGGCGCGCATCCTCATGCTCGCGTCGAACAACATCCTGTCGCCGGCGTCGGGTCGTCCGCTCGCCATGCCGCGTCTGGACATGGTCACGGGCCTCTACTACCTGACCCGTCTGGACGAGGGCGCCGAGGGCGCCTACGAGCCCGCCACCGACGACGCGCCGGCGACCGGCGTGTACGCGACCCCGGCCGAGGCCATCATGGCCGTCGACCTGGGTGTGCTCGACATCCACGCCCCGATCCGGGTCCGGATGACGCAGCAGCGCCCCAGCGCCGAGATCGAGGCGGAGCAGTTCCCCGAGGGCTGGACCCCCGGGCAGGAGTGGCTGGCCGAGACCACGCTCGGCCGCGTCATGTTCAACGAGCTGCTCCCGGCGGACTACCCGTTCGTCAACGAGCAGATGCCGAAGAAGCGTCAGGCCGTCATCATCAACGACCTAGCCGAGCGCTACCCGATGATCGTCGTGGCGCAGACGGTGGACAAGCTCAAGGACACCGGCTTCTACTGGGCCACCCGGTCGGGTGTCACCATCGCCATGTCCGACGTGCTCGTGCCGCCGGCCAAGAAGGAAATCCTCGCCTCGTACGACACCAAGGCCGCGCGCCTCGAGTCGCAGTACGACCTCGGCAAGATCACCGACGAGGAGCGCAAGAGCGACCTGGTCAAGCTCTGGCAGGAGGCCACCGACGAGATCGGCCAGGCCATGGAGGCCAACTACCCGGACGACAACCCGATCCCGACGATCGTGAAGTCGGGCGCGGCGGGCAATATGACCCAGATCCGGTCGCTGGCCGGCATGAAGGGCCTGGTGACCCGTCCGAACGGCGAGTTCATCCCGCAGCCCATCAAGTCCTCGTTCCGCGAGGGCCTGACGGTGCTCGAGTACTTCATGAACACGCACGGTGCGCGTAAGGGTCTGGCCGACACCGCCCTGCGTACCGCCGACTCGGGCTACCTCACCCGTCGTCTGGTCGACGTCTCCCAGGACGTCATCGTCCGCGAGACCGACTGTGGCACCAGCAAGGGCGTGGAGACGACCATCGCCCGTCCGATCATGGACGCCCAGGGCAACTCCACGGGTGTCCTCGAGCGCGACGAGCACGTCGAGACCTCGACGTTCGCCCGGACGCTCGCCGAGGACGCGGTCGACGCCAACGGCACGGTCATCGTGTCGGCGGGCACAGACCTGGGCGACCCGACCATCGAGGCGCTCATCAGCGCCGGCGTGGAGAAGGTCAAGGTGCGCTCGGTCCTGACCTGCACCACCGGCACCGGCGTCTGCGCCACCTGCTACGGCCGCTCGATGGCGACCGGTCAGCTGGTGGACATCGGCGAGGCCGTCGGCATCGTCGCCGCCCAGTCGATCGGTGAGCCCGGTACCCAGCTCACGATGCGTACGTTCCACCAGGGTGGCGTCGGCGACGACATCACCGGTGGTCTGCCACGTGTGCAGGAGCTGTTCGAGGCGCGCGTGCCCAAGGGCAAGGCGCCGATCGCCGAGGAGGCGGGCCGGATCCGCATCGACGAGGAGGAGCGCTTCTACACGATCACGATCGTGCCCGACAACGGGGCGGACGAGATCGTCTACGAGAAGCTCTCCAAGCGTCAGGGTCTCGCTCACATCACCCTCGACGACGGCTCCTCGCGGCCGATCGCCGACGGCGACCATCTCGAGCGCGGTCAGGCGCTCCTCGAGGGCCCGGCGGACCCGCACGAGGTGCTGGCGATCCTCGGCCCGAACGGTGTCCAGAAGCACCTCGTCGACGAGGTGCAGAAGGTCTACCGCTCGCAGGGCGTGTCGATCCACGACAAGCACATCGAGGTCATCGTCCGCCAGATGATGCGCCGCGTCGCGATCAACGAGTCGAACAGCACCGAGTTCCTGCCGGGTGCCCTGGTGGAGCGTGCCGAGCTCACGGCGGAGAACCGCCGCGTGCTCACCGAGGGTGGTTCGCCGGCCTCGGCGCGCCCGGTCCTCATGGGCATCACCAAGGCCTCGCTCGCCACCGACTCGTGGCTCTCGGCGGCCTCCTTCCAGGAGACCACCCGCGTCCTCACCGACGCCGCGATCAACAAGCGGTCGGACCGGCTCGTGGGCCTCAAGGAGAACGTCATCATCGGTAAGCTCATCCCGGCGGGTACCGGTATCAACCGCTACCGGAACTCGACGGTCGAGCCCACCGAGGAGGCCCGCGCCGCCGCCTACTCCATCCCGGACTACGGCGACGGCTTCTACGGCCCCGAGGACGGTTTCGGCGACGCCACCGGCGCGTCCGTCCGCCTCGACGACCTGGGCTACTGATCGGCTGGCGCGGCAGGATCGCCGCCGCGCCCAGCCCGTCTCACCGGACCCCCGAGCACCCCGCGTGCCGGGGGTCCGGTGTGTCGGCGGGTCGGCTGCCCGGCCGCGTCCTTGCTGCTGGGGAACGTGTTCTAGACTTGCCCGATGTGCCCGTCGCGACCCACGGCAGTCGCGACGGCGGGGCCGATGACCGTAGAAGGAGGCGATCGATCGTGCGGATCGCGTTGCTCTCGTACAGGAGCAAACCCCACGGCGGCGGGCAGGGTGTATACGTACGCCACCTGAGCCGTGAGCTGGCGGCACTCGGCCACACCGTCGAGGTGTTCTCCGGTCAGCCGTACCCCGAGCTGGATCCCGGGCCCACGCTGACGAAGGTGCCGAGCCTGGACCTGTACAACGACGCGAACCCGTTCCGTACGCCGCGCCCCCGTGAGATCCGGGACCTCATCGACGTGCTCGAGGTGGTCACGATGTGGACCGCCGGGTTCCCGGAACCGCGGACGTTCAGCCTGCGGGCCGCGCGCACGCTGAAAGACCGGCTGGACGACTTCGACGTGGTGCACGACAACCAGTGCCTGGGCTCGGGCCTGCTGGACCTGGAGAAGGCCGGCTTCCCCGTGGTGGCGACCGTGCACCATCCCATCACGAGGGATCGCGCGCTGGCCATGAAAGAGGCCCCGCTGCGCAAGAAGATCACCACGTGGCGGTGGTTCGGCTTCCTCGGTATGCAGATCCGCGTCTCCCGCCGGCTGCAGGAGATCATCACGGTCTCCGGCAACTCGGCGGAGGACATCGCGGTGGACTTCGGGGTCGACCCGGACCGGATCGTCACGATCCCGCTGGGTGTGGACGCCGACCGTTTCCACGACGGGCGGCGTCGCGAACCCGGCCGCCTGGTGTGCGTGGCGAGCGCCGACCAGCCGCTCAAGGGTGTCCCCGTCCTGCTGCGCGCGCTGGCGAAGGTGCGCGAGGAACACCCGGACGTCCGCCTGACGTTGATCTCCAAGCTCAAGCCGAAGGGCGAGGCGTCGCGTCTGCTGGACAGGTTGAGGTTGCGCGATGCGGTGGACCTGGTGTCCGGGGTCGACGACGACGAGCTCGCCGAACTCGTGGGGTCCGCCGAGATCGCGGTGGTTCCGAGTATGTACGAGGGGTTCTCCCTCCCGGCGGTGGAGGCGATGTCCAGTGGCTGCGCTCTCGTGGCGACGCGGGCCGGCGCACTGCCGGAGGTGGTCGGGACGGACGATTCGGCGGCCCGCCTTGTCGAGCCCGGGGACGTCGACGCACTGGCCCGGGAGATCAGCGCGCTGCTGTCCGATCCCGTCGAGCGGGGCCGGCTGTCGGAGGGTGGCCGCGCGAGGGTGATGGAGCGCTACAGTTGGGCGGCCGTCGCCCGCCGGACCGTCGAGGTCTACGAGGCGGCGATCGCCCGGGTCCGCGGCGACGCGCTGCCGGACCTGTCGGCGGGGCCGGTCCTCGGGCCGGATCAGACCGAGATCGACGAGCACGTCACCGACGACGCGCCCGAGGTGCTCCCGGAATCCGGTGAGTACGACATCCGTGAGCAGGAGGACGCCGCATGCTGACCGCTGACTTCGACCGTCTGGGGGTCACCCCGGGCATGCGAGCCATCGACGTGGGGGCCGGGCTCGGCCGTCACACGTTCGAGCTCTACCGGCGTGGGGCCGACGTCACAGCGTTCGACCAGAATGCCGACGAGATGCAGCAGGTCGCGGACATGCTGGCGGCCATGGAGGCCGAGGGCGAGGGCCTGCCCACGTCGAAGGGCGAGGCCGTCACCGGGGACGCCCTGGCCATGCCGTACGGGGACGCGACGTTCGACCTGGTGCTCATCTCCGAGGTCCTCGAGCACGTGCCGGAGGACACGAAGGCCATCGCGGAGCTGGTCCGGATCCTCAAGCCGGGCGGGGTCGCCGCGGTGACCGTGCCGCGGGAGTGGCCGGAGAAGCTGTGCTGGAAGCTGTCGGACGCCTACCACTCCAACCCGGGCGGGCACTGCCGGATCTACACGGCCGAGGAACTCGGCTACAAGCTGCGCGCCGCGGGCCTCGAGGTGACGGGCACCGGATACGCCCACGCGCTGCACGCGCCGTACTGGTGGCTCAAGTGCGCGGTCGGCACGGAGAACGAGGATCATCCGCTGCCGAAGGCGTACCACAAGCTGCTCGTGTGGGACCTCATGAAGGGCCCGTGGGTCACACGCACCGCCGAGAAGCTGCTCAACCCGGTCATGGGCAAGTCGATCGTGTTCTACCTGCGCAAGCCCGTGGAGGCCTGATCGTCCGTGCAGTCACACAACAACGGCGTGTCCCGCCCGGGGCCGGTGACCGTGGTGGCCGGTGACCGGCCGGTGCCCAGCGTGCCGGGCGTCCTCGACGCCGACGCGGTCCGGGCCACCGGGCAGTGGATCGCCTCGGTCCAGAAGCCGAACGGTGAGATCCCGTGGTTCACCGGTGGGCACACCGACCCGTGGGACCACGTCGAGTCGGCGATGGGTCTGTCCGTCGCCGGCCAGTGGGAGGCCGCCGAGCGGGCCTACGGGTTCCTCCGCGACTCCCAGCGCCCGGACGGTTCGTGGCCGATCAAGTGGCAGGACGGCCGGATCGTGGACGGCGACGTCGACTCGAACTTCTGCGCCTACGTCGCGGTCGGGGTCTGGCACCACCACCTGGTCACCGGCACCCCGGGGTTCCTGGAGTCGATGTGGCCGACCGTGCGGCGTGCGCTCGACCTGGTGCTGACGTTCCAGGGCCCGGAGGGGCAGATGTGGTGGGGCGCCGGCCCCGAGGGCTTCTGCGAGGAGGCCCTGGTCACGGGGTCGTCGAGCGTCCACCACTCGCTGCGCTGCGGTGTCGCGATCGCCGAGGAGCTGGGGGAGACGGCGCCGGACTGGGACGCGGCCGCCGACCGGCTGGGCCACGCGCTGCGCGCGCACCCGGAGCTGTTCACGCCCAAGGACGAGTTCTCCATGGACTGGTACTACCCGGTCCTGGCCGGTGTCATGGTGGGGGAGCAGGCGCAGGCCCGGCTCGACTCCCGCTGGGACGACTTCGTGGTGGACGACCTCGGTATCCGCTGCGTCGACCACCGTCCGTGGGTCACGGGCGCGGAGACATGCGAGCTGGTGCTCGCGCTCGAGGCCGCGGGTCGGCACGAGCAGGCGCTGCAGCAGTTCACCAACATGCAGCACCTGAGGGATGACGACGGTTCGTACTGGACCGGCCTGGTCTTCGCGGACGGCAAACGGTGGCCCGTCGAGCTGAGCACATGGACCGCCGCGGTGGTGCTGCTGGCCGCTGACGCACTGTCGCGCACCACGCCGGGCAACGAGATCTTCCGGTACGTCTCGGACCACACCATGCAGCGCCTGCGGTCGCAGCCGGGTGACCCCGCGGACTGTGCGCCGGGCGAGGCCTGCCCGACCGCCGTCGTCGCGCGTTAGTCTGTCGCCACGCCGCCGCGGGACACCTGCCTCATCACGTGTCGGCGCGGGTGGCGACGCAGACCGGGGAGTGCGCATGGAATTCGGCCTGACGCTGTTCACGAGCGACCGGGGTATCAGGCCACACACCGCGGCGCTCGCCGTGGGTCGCGCTGGGCGCCGCCGCCGCGGTGACCTCGACCATCCGGCTGGGCACGGCCGTGTCCATCCCGGTGGAGAGCGATCCCATCACGCTGGCCAAGACCTTCGCCTCCGTCGACCACCTCTCCGACGGCCGGGCCGTCCTGGGCGTGGGCTACGGCTGGAGCCTCGACGAGATGGCGGCCACAACGTTCCGCCGAAGCGCCGTCGCACAATGCTGCGCGAGTACCTCGAGGCGATGCGCGAGCTCTGGACCCACGACAAGGCCGAGTACCACGGCGAGTTCGTCGACTTCGGGCCCAGCTGGGCCTGGCCCAAGCCCGCCCGGACGCCCGGCCCGCTCACTCTGGTGGGCGCGGCAGGGAACGAGAAGAACCTGAAGTGGATCTGCCGCAGCGCCGACGGCTGGATGACCACACCCATCTCCCGGGACATCTCCGGCAGCGTGCGCAGGTTGCGCGAGCTGTGGGCGGAGGCCGGCCGCGAGGGCGAGCCGTACATCGTCGTCCTCGGCGGCAAGCTCGGCCTCGGGGCACGGTCTGAGCCGCCGGTAGCGCCCCACCCGGGCCGGTTCCGCCGGTACCGTCGTGGTATGGACCACAGTGACCCGGTCGCTCCCGTCGTCGTCATCACCGGGGCCGGCGGGACGGGGATCACGCCGGTAGCCGCGGACGTCACCGACCCCGACTCCCTCTCCACTCTGGCCGACCGCGTGCGGGCCGACTTCGGTCGACTCGACCTCGTCGTCACCTTCGCGGGGATCCTGGGGATCGGCCCGCTCGCCGCCCTGCGCCGCGGACTGACCCGTCGCCTGCTGGACCATCTACCGGTACCGTTGGTCGACAAGGCGCTCGTCCTCGCGCTGGGCGGGACGATCAACGCCCGGAAGCTCGAGATGCGGCGACAGGAAGCCGGCGCCCGCGAACAGATGAGCGAGGTGGCCGAATGACCAACCTCGACCCCCGGCCCGAGGAGATCGAGTGCGAGGCCGGCGGCGCGCCCGACGGGCCACGCCCCGGTGGCGCCGCCGTGGAGATCATCACCTCCCGCGACGTCCCCCTGGGCGGGCCGCGCGCGATGACCGTCCGCCGCACGCTGCCGCAGCGGCAACGCTCCCTCATCGGTGCCTTCTGCTTTGTCGACCACTACGGACCCGACGACGTCTCCGTCAGCGGCGGCATGGACGTCCCCTCCCACCCGCACACCGGCCTGCAGACCGTCAGCTGGCTGTTCGAGGGGAACATCACCCACCACGACTCCGGCGACAACCACGCCGTCGTGCGCCCCGGGGAGGTCAACCTCATGACCGCCGGGTCCGGCATCTGCCACACCGAGGTGTCGACCCAGGACACCACCATGCTGCACGGAGTGCAGCTCTGGACCGTGCTCCCCGAGTCGCACCGCGAGGTGGGCGGCCGCAGGTTCGACCACTTCGTGCCCGACACGGTCCGCTTCGAGGGCTCGTCGATGCAGGTCTTCATGGGGTCACTGATGGGCTCGTCGTCGTCGGTCCCCACCTACACCCCCCTCCTCGCGGCGGAGATCCGGCTCGACCCCGGCGCCGAGCTGACGCTCGACGTGGACCCGGAGTTCGAGCACGGGCTGCTCGCGGACAGCGGCGACCTCACGCTCGAGGGGGTGCGCGTCGCGGTGACCGAACTCGCCTACACGGGCGTCGGCGAGACCACCCTGACCCTCCGCAACACCGGCGCCACCGCCGGGCGCGCGATCCTCATCGGCGGCACTCCGTTCGCCGAGGAGATCATCATGTGGTGGAACTTCATCGGGCGGACCCACGACGAGATCGCCCACTACCGTGACCTGTGGGAGGCCGGCTCCGACCGCTTCGGCCGCGTGGACGGCTACATCGGCCACGACCCGCAGGGCCTGACCCGGCTGCCCGCGCCCACGCTGCCCACCACCACGCTCAGACCGCGGGTCAATCCCGATCCGCGTGCACGGACCACCGAGTAGGGGAGAACACCGATGACCGAGTACACCGACAGCAGCGGCAGCACCGTGACCGTGGAGCGCTCCGACTCGCGCAGTGCGTTCGAGATCCGGGACGCCTCCGGCGAGGTCGCCGGCCACGCCGACTTCCGCGAGATCGGCGGCGAGCGCATCTTCCACCACACCGTGGTCGGCGAGGAGTTCGGAGGCCGGGGTCTCGGTACCGCGCTCGTGCGCGGCGCGGTGGAGGCGACCCGCGACGAGGGCGTGATGATCGTCCCCGTGTGTTCGATGGTGGAAGGGTTCCTCGGCAAGAACGCCGACGAGTTCGCGGGAGCGTACCGCGACGCCACCGACGAGGACCGCGCCCGGGTCGGAGCGGAGGACGGCTGATATGGGGGTCCCGCAGCTGGATCGGACCCAGCGCGAGGTCTACAAGCAGCTCGTCCGTACCGCCGTCGCGTCCCGGCAGGCGTCCCGCGAGGCCGGATTGGAGGAGGCACTGCTCGAACTGGTCAACGTGCGCGTGTCGCAGATCAACGGATGCGCGGCCTGCCTGGCCACCCACGTGCCGGCCGCCCGCGAGGCCGGGGTGTCACAGGAACGGCTGGACCTGCTGCCCGCGTGGCACGAACTCGACGCGTTCGGCGACCCCGAGCGGGCGGCGTTGCGCCTGGCCGAGACGTTGACACGCCTGGACGACGGCGACGAACGCGCTGCCGCGACGGCGGCCGCCACCGACCACTTCTCCGATGAGCAGCTCTCGGCGTTGGAGTGGACGATCGTGCTCATCAACGCCTTCAACCGGGTTTCGATCGCCAGTCACCACCAGCCGCGGATCGAGGACTGACCCGGCCGCCGCCGACCCCGGGCACGGCGACCGCCGCCGGCCCCGGACGGGTGGTCAGCGGGAGGCGACCGGCACCATCGACGCCCGGCCGGAGCGCACGATCTCCTTGCCGAACGGGAAACACGTCACGGGGATGAGCTTGAGGTTGGCCCACGCCAGCGGCAGTCCGATGATCGTCACCGCCTGGGCGAGTGCCGTGGCGACGTGGCCGATCGCCAGCCACAGCCCGGCCACCAAGAACCAGATGACGTTGCCGACCGTGCTCGCCCCGCCGGGCCGGCCCCGGTCGACGACCTCGCGACCGAACGGCCACAGGACATAGGCGGCGATCCGGAAGCTCGCGACCCCGAACGGGATCGTGACGACGAGGATGCACGCGAGGATCCCGGCGACCACATAGCCCAGGAACAACCACACGCCCGCGGTCACCAGCCAGATGACGTTGAGGACCACCGTCAGCACGGAACGCATGCCGCCACTGTAGGTCGGAAGCGGAAGTCGCGTCACAGGGTTACGGTGGGCGATGTGAGCGACAAGCCGGACGTCAGGACCCTCGGCGAGCTGCGCGCCGCCGGTTACACCAGCCGCACCCTCCGCGACGAGTTGCGCGGCAATCTGCTCGCGGCCCTGGCCGCCGGACGGGACCCGTGGCCCGGGATGCACGGGTTCGACACCACCGTGATCCCGCAGGTCGAGCGCGCCCTCATCGCGGGGCACGACATCGTACTGCTCGGTGAGCGCGGACAGGGCAAGACCCGCCTGCTGCGCACCCTCGTCGGGCTGCTCGACGAGTGGTCCCCCGTCGTCGCCGGCTCCGAACTGGGAGAGGACCCGCTCGCCCCCATCACCGACCCGACCCGCGAGCGGATCGCCCGCGAGGGTGACGCGCTGCCCGTCGAGTGGCGCCACCGCACCGAACGGTACGTGGAGAAGCTCTCCACCCCGGATACGTCGGTGGCCGACATGATCGGCGACGTCGACCCCATGCGCGTGGCGGAGGGTCGCCGCCTCGGTGACCCGGAGACCATCCACTACGGACTCGTACCCCGCGCCAATCGCGGGATCGTGGCGCTCAACGAGCTGCCCGACCTCGCCGAGCGCATCCAGGTGGCGTTGCTCAACGTCATGGAGGAGCGGGACGTCCAGATCCGCGGTTATGTGCTGCGGCTGCCCCTCGACGTACTGGTAGTGGCGTCGGCGAACCCGGAGGACTACACGAACCGCGGGCGGATCATCACTCCCCTCAAGGACAGGTTCGGCGCGGAGATCCGCACCCACTATCCGCTCGACCTGGCCGACGAGATCGAGGTCGTGCGGCAGGAGGCCGAGCTCACCGCCGAGGTGCCGGACGCTCTCATGGAGCTGCTCGCCCGCTTCACCCGAGAACTGCGCACCTCCGACTCGATCAACCAGGCCTCGGGCGTGTCGGCGCGTTTCGCCATCGCGGGCGCGGAGACCGTCGCCGCGGCGGCCCGCCGGCGGGCCGCCGTCCGCGGGGCCGACGACCCCGGCGAGGCGGTGGCCCGGCTCGTGGATCTCGACGCCGCCGTGGAGGTCCTGCGCGGCAAGATCGAGTTCGAACCCGGCGAGGAGGGGCGCGAATCCGAGATCCTGCGGTACCTGCTCCGCACCGCGACCGTGGACGTCGTGCGCGGGCTCTTCCGCGGCATCGACATGGCCCCGCTCGTCGAGGCGTTCGACGGCTCGGTGACCCTGACCACAGGGGCGAGCGTCACCGCGACCGAGTTCCTGGCCGCACTGCCCGAGCTGTCCGTACCGGGGCTGTACGACGAGATCGCCGACCGGGTCGGCGCCACCAACGCCGGCCAGCGGGCCGGCGCGATCGAGCTGGCGCTGGAGGGGCTGTACCTCTCGCGGCGCCTGTCCAAGGAGACCGGGGACGGCGCCGCCGTCTACGGCTGACACACCCCGGTGGCCACGCGGCCATCGGAGCAGGAGGTGCGCGATGTCGCGACCAGAACCCCGCGCCCGCTACGGACGCTACGTCGGCGGGCCGGACCCGCTCGCGCCCCCGCTCGACCTGTCCGAGGCACTCGACGCGGTGTCCGAGGGTGTCATGGCCGGCTACTCACCCGAGCAGTCCATGCGCGAGTTCCTGCGCTCCGGCGGCCGCGACCACACCGGGCTCGACGAGCTCGCGGGGCGCGTCCACCGCCGCCGGCGTGAACTGCTGAAGCGCCACCGGCTGGGCGGCACCCTCGACGAGGTCTCGAAGCTGCTCGACGAGGCGCTGCTCGCCGAACGCGGGCAGCTCGCCCGCGACACCGAGATGGACCCCATGGACCGCACGCTGCGGGAGATGACCATCGAGAACCTCCCCGACAGTCCGGCGGCCGCGGTGGGGGAGCTCAAGGACTACGACTGGGCCTCGTCGGACGCCCGCGAGGCGTACAGGCGGATCCAGGACCTGCTGGGTGCCGAGGCGCTCGACGCGCGGTTCGCCGGAATGAAGCAGGCGCTGGAGAACACCACCGACGCCGACCGGGCGGCGGTGTCCGAGATGCTCTCCGGCCTCACCGACCTGCTGGGCAAGCACGCCCGCGGGGAGGACACCGACGAGGACTTCCGCGAGTTCATGGACAGGCACGGTGACGCCTTCCCCGAGCAGCCGCAGAACGTCGACGAGCTCATCGACACCCTCGCCAAGCGCTCGGCCGCAGCGCAGCGGATGATGCGCTCGATGACCCCGGAGCAGCGGGAGGAGCTCATGGCCCTGTCGCAGCAGGCGTTCGGCTCGCCCGAGCTCTCCGAGCAGCTCGGCAGACTCGACGGATTGCTGCAGACACTGCGACCCGGCGAGAACTGGGACGGCTCCGAGGACTTCGAGGGCTCCGAGGACCTAGGCGTGTCCGAGGGGACGGCCGCGATGGCCGAACTCGGAGACCTCGACCGCCTGGCCGAGCAGCTGTCCCGCGGTGACCGGTCGCCGCTGTCCGAACTGGACCTGGAGGCCGTCGAGCGCACCCTCGGTCGTGAGGCGGCGGTGTCCGTCCAGACCCTGGCCCGGCTCGAGCAGGCCATGCGGGACTCGGGCTATCTGAGCCGCCGGTCGGACGGCGACCTGCGACTGTCCCCGGCCGCGCTCCGTAAACTGGGCCGGTCGCTGCTGCGGGACGCCGCCCGCCGGCTGTCCGGCAGATCGGGCGCGCGGGAGACCCGTGCATCGGGCGCGGCCGGTGACCAGACGGGGTCGAGCCGGGGATGGGAGTTCGGCGACGTCGAGTCGTGGGACGTGCCGCGGACGATCGGAAACGCGATCTCCCGCATCGCCGCCGAGGGCGGTGAACCCGCTGGCGGGGTCCGGCTCCTGCCCGAGGACATCGAGGTCCGCGAGACCGAGGCCCGGACGCAGGCCGCGGTCGCGCTGCTCGTGGACACCTCGTTCTCCATGGCGATGGAGGGCCGGTGGGTGCCGATGAAGCGCACCGCGCTCGCCCTGCATCACCTGGTGAGCACCCGCTTCCGGCAGGACCGGCTCCAGCTCATCTCGTTCGGGCGGTTCGCCCAGACCCGCACGATCGAGTCACTGTTGTCACTGGACGCCCAGTACGAGGCCGGGACGAACCTGCACCACGCGTTGCTCCTGGCGGGTCGTTTCTTCCGCGAGCACCCGACCATGCAGCCGGTCCTGCTCATCGTCACCGATGGCGAGCCCACCGCGCACCTGCTCAGCGGCGGCGAACCCTGGTTCGCCTACCCGCCGGACCCGGACACGATCCGCACGACCGTCGACGAGCTCGACAGGGTCGCCCGGTTCGGCGCGCAGACCACGTTCTTCCGCCTGGGTGCGGATCCCGGCCTCTCGCGGTTCCTGGATGCGCTGGCCCGGCGGGTCGAGGGCACGGTGGTGGCGCCGGAGGTCGACGACCTCGGGGCTGCCGTGGTGGGGCGGTTCCTGCACACACGCCACGGCCGGCCTGGCGCCGGTGACGCGTGGAGCGCGGGCGGCCGCTGGGCCGTGTGACCCCTCTCAGGGCATCGGTGCGCCGACCTCGCCGGAAACCCGGCGCAGGACACGCAGCGAATCCACGGCGGCCACCTCGGTGAACTGCCCTGACTCCAGGGCGCGGCAGTAGATCTCGTACGGCGGACGACCGCCGTCCTCGGGGTTCGGGAACACGTCGTGGATGAGCAGCGCTCCGCCGATCTTCACCCACGGGGCCCAGCCGGAGTAGTCGGCCTGCGCGGCCTCGGAGGAGTGGCCACCGTCGATGAAGACGAACGACGCGGGAGTGCCCCACACCCGCGCGACCTGCCGGGAGCTGCCCACCGCGGCGGTCACCACCTCGTCCAGACCCGCGTCCCACATGGTGTGGCGGAAGGCGACCAGGGTCTCCAGGCGCCCGGTGTGCGGGTCGACGAGCGAGGTGTCGTGGTATTCCCAGCCCGGCTGGTGCTCCTCGGACCCGCGGTGGTGGTCGACGGTGACGATGCTGCCGCCGGTCACGCGCGCGGCGGCGCCGAGGAACACCGTCGAGCGGCCGCAGTACGTGCCGATCTCCACGCCCACACCGTCGCCCAGGTACTCGCAGGCGATCTCGTAGAGAGTCGTGCCCTCCTCCAGTGGCATGAAGCCCGGGGCGGCGAGTGCGACGGCGAGCAGCGAGGGTTCGATCTCGGGTGCGGTCATGACAGTCAACCTAGCGCCCACCCCTCGGCCCTCGGTGCGGCGGGCGGCCTTGCGGGCGCGGCGCTCACGCCGTCGTCGTCGCGGTCAGCGCAGCGCCTCCTCGCGGAACTCGCCGGGGAAGTCCACCGACGGGCCGTTGTCTACCTCGGCCCTGCGCAGCTCGACGCGCCGGATCTTGCCCGAGATCGTCTTGGGCAGGTCCGTGAACTGCAGCCGGCGGATCCGCTTGTAGCCGGCCAGGTGGGTGCGCGAGTACTCGAAGATCTCCCGCGCGGTCTCCTCGGTCGCCTCCCAACCCCCGGCCAGGACGACGAACGCCTTGGGCACGCTCAACCGCACCGGATCGGGGGAGGGCACCACGGCCGCCTCGGCCACGGCCGGGTGCTCGAGCAGGACCGACTCGAGCTCGAAGGGTGAGATCCGGTAGTCCGAGGACTTGAAGACGTCGTCGGTGCGACCCACGTAGGTGATGTAGCCGTCGGCGTCCCGGGAGCCCACGTCGCCCGTGTGGTAGAACCCGTCGGCGTACGCGGCAGCGGTCCGCTCCGGGTCGCCGTGGTAGCCGACCATCAGACCGAGCGGCCGCGGGTCGAGGCGCAGGCAGATCTCGCCCTCGGCCCCGTCATCGGTGACCTCCTGCCCCGTGGCCGGGTCCACCAGCGCCACCTCGAAGCCCGGGCACGGCCGGCCCATGGAGCCGTCCTTGATGGGCTGGCCGGGGGTGTTGGCGATCTGCACGGTGGTCTCGGTCTGGCCGAAGCCGTCACGAATGGTCACGCCCCACGCGTCGCGGACGCGGCCGATCACCTCGGGGTTGAGCGGCTCACCGGCGCCCACCGCCAGACGCGGCGGGACCTGCAGCTGCGTGAGGTCGGCCTGGATGAGCATGCGCCACACGGTCGGCGGGCAGCACAGGCTGGCCACTCCGCAGCGGTCCATCTCGCGCATCATCGCCGTCGCGTCGAAGCGGGAGTAGTTGTAGATGAACACGCACGAACCGGCGATCCACGGCGTGAAAACGTTGGACCACGCGTGCTTGGCCCAGCCGGGCGAGGACACGTTGAGGTGCACGTCGCCGGGCTGCAATCCGATCCAGTACATGGTCGACAGGTGGCCGGCGGGGTACGAGGCATGCGTGTGCTCGACGAGCTTGGGCTTGCTGGTGGTGCCGGAGGTGAAATACAGCAGCAGGGTGTCGTCGGCGTGCGTGGTGTGGCTGGGCTCGAAGTCGGGGGAGGCGTCCATCGCGCCGGCCAGATCGATCCAGCCCTCGGGCGCCCCGCCGACGGCGTCACCCACATCGGCCCCGCCGACGGCGCCACCCACGTCGGCCCCGCCGACGGAGATGCGCTGGAAGTCACCGGAGATGCCGGCGAAGCGGTCGGCCAGCTCGGCGCGGGCGATCACGTGTTTGATCCCGCCGCGGGCGATCCGGTCGCGCAGGTCGCCCTCGGCCAGGAGCGTGGTCGCGGGGATGACGACGGCGCCGAGCTTGATCACGGCGAGCATGACGTCCCAGAGTTCGACTTGGTTGGCGAGCATGAGCAGGATGCGGTCGCCGGGCTCCACTCCGTGGTCGCGGAGCCAGTTGGCGGTGCGGTCGGAGCGGATGCGCATCTCGTCGAACGAGTACTTGGCCTCGGTGGGTGCGCCGCCGCCGTCGTGCTCCTCGACGATCCACAGCGCCGGGTCGTCGTTGCCCTCGGCCTGGACGTCGAACCAATTCAACGCCCAGTTCCATTCGTCCAGCTCAGGCCAGACGAAACCGTCCCGGGCACCCTCGTAGTCCTGCGCGTGGGCCTGGAGGAAGTCGCGGGCGGCGCGGAACCGGACGGTGGCCTCGGTGGGCAACGGGGACATGGGTACTCCTGTCGACGGACGTGCCTATTGTGTAGTGAGTCAGCTCACAGTAGGTCCGTCGTTCGGGGTGGCGGTACACCCGAAAGGGGATGGTGCGAGGCCCGTCGCCGCCTCGATATGGATTACTAGGAGTTGCAAGTATAGGGTGATGGGCATCACGGGAGAGGGGCGCGCGGTCACCAGGCCGCGGCGAGCCCGCTGACGAAGGGACGGACATGTCGGATCTCAGGCAGGTCGAGCACTACATCAACGGCGCGCGTGTCGCGGCCACGGGCGGCCGCACCCAGGAGGTGCTCAACCCGAGCACGGGGAAGGCGCAGGCGATCGTGCCGCTGGCCACGACGGCCGAGGTCGACGACGTCATCGCCAAGGCCGCCGCCGCGCAGAAGGCGTGGGCCGCGCAGAACCCGCAGAAGCGCGCCCGCGTGCTCATGCGGTTCGTCGACCTGGTCAACCAGAACATGCAGGAGCTCGCGGAGCTGCTCGCGATCGAGCACGGCAAGACGACTCCGGACGCGAAGGGCGACATCCAGCGCGGCCTCGAGGTCATCGAGTTCGCGATCGGCATCCCGCACTTGCTCAAGGGCGAGTACACCGAGAACGCCGGCACCGGAGTGGACGTCTACTCCATGCGCCAACCGCTCGGCGTCGTCGCCGGCATCACGCCGTTCAACTTCCCGGCCATGATCCCGCTGTGGAAGGCCGGTCCGGCCATCGCGTGCGGCAACGCGTTCGTCCTCAAACCATCAGAGCGCGACCCGTCGGTGCCGGTCCGCCTCGCGGAGCTGTTCACCGAGGCCGGTCTGCCGGACGGCATCTTCCAGGTGGTGCACGGCGACAAGGAGGCCGTGGACGCCATCCTGAACAACGACACGATCCAGGCGGTCGGCTTCGTCGGCTCCACCCCGATCGCGCAGTACATCTACGAGAACGCCGCGCGCACCGGCAAGCGCGCGCAGTGCTTCGGCGGCGCCAAGAACCACGCGATCATCATGCCGGACGCGGACATGGACCAGGTCGCGGACGCCCTGGTCGGGGCCGGTTTCGGCTCGGCGGGCGAGCGCTGCATGGCCATCTCGGTGGCCGTGCCGGTCGGCGAGGGCACCGCGGAGAAGCTGATCGAGAAGCTCCTGCCCAAGGTCAAGGAGTTGAAGGTCGGCCACAGCCACGACCCGCGGTCCGACTACGGCCCGCTGGTGACCCCGGAGTCCAAGGAGCGCGTGCTGGACTACATCTCCCAGGGCGCCGATGCGGGCGCGGAGGTGCTCGTCGACGGCCGCGGCGTGGGCGCCTACACGGACTCCTTCAACGGCGAGGACATCTCGGGCGGCTACTTCGTCGGGCCGACGCTGCTGGACAAGGTCACGACCGACATGAGCGTGTACACCGACGAGATCTTCGGCCCGGTGCTGTCCATCGTCCACGCCAAGGACTTCGAGGAGGCCCTCGCGCTGCCCAGCGACCACGAGTACGGCAACGGCGTGGCCATCTTCACCCGTGACGGTGACGCGGCCCGCGAGTTCGTCTCCCGCGTGGAGGTCGGCATGGTCGGCGTGAACGTGCCGATCCCGGTGCCGATCGCCTACCACACCTTCGGCGGCTGGAAGAAGTCCGGCTTCGGCGACCTCAACCAGCACGGGCCGGAGTCGATCAAGTTCTACTCCAAGGTCAAGACGGTCACCCAGCGGTGGCCCTCGGGGATCAAGGACGGCGCCGAGTTCGTCATCCCCACGATGGACTGACGCCTACCGGGCGTAGGAGAGGAACCTGATGTTCACGCTTGATGACGACGACAAGGTCATCGTCGACGCCGCACGCGACTTCTCGGACAAGCGGGTCGGGCCCATGGCGCAGGAGTGGGATGAGAACCACCACTTCCCCAAGGACGTCCTGCGGGAGGCCGCCGGGATGGGCATGGGCGCGATCTATGTCTCGGAGGACGTCGGGGGCAGCGGGATGCGTCGCCTGGACGGTGTCCGCATCTTCGAGCAGCTCGCGCGGGGGTGTCCGTCGGTGGCGGCGTATCTGTCGATCCACAACATGTGCGTGTGGATGGTCGACGAGTTCGGCACGGACGAGCAGCGGCGGGAGTGGATCCCGCGGCTGGCCTCGATGGAGCTGTTCGCGAGCTACTGCCTGACCGAGCCGGGCGCCGGTTCGGACGCGGCGGCGCTGCGGACGAAGGCGGTGCGGGACGGCGACCACTACGTGCTCACCGGGACCAAGCAGTTCATCTCCGGTGGCGGGCAGTCGGACGTCTACCTCGTCATGGCGCGGACCGGGGACGCCGGCCCCAAGGGCATCTCGGCGTTCCTGATCCCCGCGGACTCCGAGGGGCTGAGCTTCGGCGCGGACGAGCGGAAGATGGGCTGGAACGCGCAGCCCACCGCGCAGGTGATCATGGAGGGCGTGCGCGTGCCGACCGCCAACCTCATCGGCGGTGCGGATTCCGGCGGGGAGGGGCTGGGCTTCACCATCGCCATGCGCGGTCTCAACGGCGGCCGCATCAACATCGCGGCCTGTTCGCTGGGCGGCGCGCAGGAGGCCTATGCGCGGGCGGTGGCCCACGTGCGGGACCGCGAGGCGTTCGGTGGGGCGCTCATCGACGAGCCGACCATCCGTTTCACCCTCGCGGAGCTGGCCACCGAGCTGGAGGCCAGCCGGCTGATGTTGTGGCGTGCGGCGGCGGCGCTGGACGCCAAGGAGCCCGACCACGTCGAACTGTGCGCCATGGCCAAGCTGTTCGTCACCGACCGCTGCTTCGACATCGCGGACCGGTCGCTGCAGCTGTTCGGCGGTTACGGATATCTATCCGAGTACGGAATCGAGAAGATCGTGCGGGATCTGCGGGTCCACCGCATCCTTGAGGGCACGAACGAGATCATGCGGGTCGTCGTCGGCCGGGCCGTCGCCGCTCGCGGACTGGGAGCGTAGTAGATGAGCAACGTGGACACGAGCAAGCCGACCGTGGCGTTCCTCGGGCTGGGCAACATGGGCGGGCCGATGGCCGCCAATCTGGTCGGGGCCGGTCACGAGGTCCGCGGTTTCGACCCGGTCGAGGCCGCGCAGCAGGCCGCGCGTGAGGCCGGGGTGACGGTGTGCGAGTCCCCGGCCGAGGCGGTGCGGGGTGCCGCCGCGGTCATCACGATGCTGCCCAACGGCGCGCTGGTGACCTCGACCTACGCCGACGTGCTCGGTTCCGCCGAGGCGGGGACGCTGTTCATCGACTCGTCCACCATCTCGGTCGACGACGCCCGCGCGGTCCACGAGCAGGCGGTGGCCGCCGGCATGCTCCAGGTCGACGCTCCCGTCTCGGGCGGGGTCAAGGGCGCCACCGCCGGCACCCTGGCGTTCATGGTCGGTGGTGAGGACGAGGCGTTCGCAGCCGCGCAGCCGCTGCTCGAGCCGATGGCGGGCAAGGTCATCCACTGCGGCGGCGCCGGTGCGGGGCAGGCCGCGAAGGTGTGCAACAACATGGTCCTCGCCGTGCACCAGATCGCGATCGGTGAGGCGTTCGTCCTGGCCGAGCGGCTGGGTCTCGAGCACCAGGCGTTGTTCGACGTCGTCACCGGCGCCACCGGCAACAGCTGGGCGTTGCACACCAACTGCCCGGTACCCGGCCCCGTCCCGACGTCGCCGGCGAACAACGAGTTCAAGCCCGGCTTCGCCACGGCACTGATGAACAAGGACCTCGGCCTGGCGCTGTCCGCGCTCGAGAGCACCGGCACGGTGGCGCCCCTCGGTGCTGCGGCCGCGGCGCTGTACGACGAGTTCGCGCAGGATCACGGTGACAAGGACTTCAGCGCCATCATCACCAGCATCCGCGACTCCGCGCGGAGCTGATCGACGTCAGTACGAGGAGCGTTGCCATGACCACCCTCCGACCGAGCGATTCGGACGCCGTCCTGGGCGCACTGCGCCGGGCCCGGCAGGACTCCGGGCTCCCGATCGTGTTCGCCGGGGAGGGGAACGGCGAGACCGCCCAACTCAGTCGGTTCATCGGCGCCCGGACCTCCTCCATGCAGGGCCTGCAGGTGGCCAAGGGGCGCGGGCTCGGCGGTCACGTCATGGCGTCGGGGCGACCCGCGACGGTGCGCGACTACGAGGACTGCTCCGGAATCACCCGGCACTACGCCGAGGCGGTGGGGCAGGAGGGGCTGCGCGCCATCATCTCGGTGCCGGTGATGGTCTCCGGCGTCGCGCGCACGATCCTCTACGGGTCGACGCGGGTGGCCACGCAGCTCGGTGACCACGTGACCCGGACCTTCAACTCGGTCGCCGCCGAGCTCGCCTCGGAGTTCCGGGTCCGCGACGAGGTCGACCGCCGCCTGCGCATGGCGGACGTCGCGGCCGCCGAGCACTCGGTCGGCCTGGAGGCCTCGGATCGCGAGCAGCTGAGGGTGTTGCACGGCGAGCTGCGGGCGATCGCCGCAGAGCTGGGGGACCCGGCCCTTCGCGACCGGTTGCTGGCGGCCGGGTCGGCCCTCGCCGGCGTCGGGCGCGCTCCCGACGCCGGCGACGTGCCGGTGCCCGCGAACTCGGTGCTCTCGCCCCGCGAGATCGACGTCCTCGCCCAGGTGGCGCTCGGATTGTCCAACGCCGAGGTGGGCGCGCGGTTGTCGCTCTCCCCGGAGACGATCAAGGCATACCTGCGCAACATCGGCACCAAGCTCGGGACGCGGTCGCGGATGGAGTCGGTGGCCCGGGCACGGCTGCTCGGCCTCCTGCCCTGACCCCCTCCCGCCTCGCGGCCGGGTCACGGCGGCGGCCCTACGCCGTCGCGGCCGAGCGCTCCTGCCACGCCACCCGCACGCCGGTCGCGGGCCGGGTCAGCATCTCGGTCCACGGGAACGTCAGGTCGTCGGGGTCCCGGCTGACCCGCACCTCGGGGCGGCACAGCGCGGCCACGGCGGCGGACAGTGCGGCCACGGCGATCTTCTCACCAGGGCAGCGGTGGCCCGTGCGCACGCCGGCACCGCCGTGGGGGATGAACGCCTCGAGCGCTTCGGCGTCGTCGACGTCCATGAACCGGTCGGGGTCGAACGTGGTGGCGTCCGGCCAGTGCCGCGGGTCGGTGTCGGTCCCGAGCAGGTCGAGCAGGACCCGCTGGCCCTTGCGCACGGGGCAGCCCTGGACCTCGAAGTCCGTGGTCGCCAGGGCGGGCAGCATGGGAACGAACGGGTAGACACGGCGGACCTCCTGGGCGAACGCCACGGCCTCGGGGATCTCGGTCAGCCGCCCGGCGGCGGACGCGGCCTCCCGGATCCGGTCCGCCCACGCGGGGTGTTCGGTGAGTGCGACGGCGGCGAACGCCGCGAACCGGGCCACCGCCACGGTGGGCCGGGTGAGGTTCTGCAGTTCCACCGCCGCGGTGCGGTCGTCGACGAGCGCGCCGTTCTCATCGCGCAGGTCGGCCATGGCCGCCAGGACGGAGTGCGGGTCGGCCCGGTGCCGGCCGGATCGCACCGCCCGGATCAGGTCGGTGGCCCACCGGTCCAGCCGGATGCGCTCGATCTGCGCGACCGGGTTGGTCGCCACGCGTCCGAACGTGTCGAGCAGGCGGCTCATCTGGCGGGCGCGACGGTCGGCCTCCGCAGGGGTGAGGGGCAGACCGGCCCAGCGGAACGCCGCCCGACCGAACGCGGTCGCCGTGTCGTCGTACACGGTGCCGGCGCCGCTGCGTGCCCACTGGTCGAGCATCTCCTCGAGCTCCTCGGCCACCAGCTCGCCGAAGTGGGCTCCCCGGTCGTCGTCGTAGGCCATGTCGGCCATCGCGTTCTTGCGTGTGGCGTGGGCGCGGCCGTCGAGCTTGTGGACGGAGCCGGGGCCGAACAGAGGCAACCGGATGAACCCCGGCATCGCCCCGTCACGTTTGACCTTGTCGGCGTCGTAGAACGCACGCACGCCGTCGATTCCCCGGAGCAACACCGCGCTGCGGCCCATCAACCGCAACCGGACCGGTGTCTGGGACTCGGCGGTGACCCCCGCACGCCGCCGTACCCGGGAGGCGAAGAGGTATCCCGAGCGCACGAAGTCGAAGGACTGGTCGCTGATCAGTCGGGGGACGGGTCGGGGCACGGGCGCTCTCCTTCGTGCTCGGGTGGGAACTCGCGGTCGGCGTCACGGCCACACTAGAGCGACTCGCGCCGCCGCGCTTCCGGTCGCGTCCGCAGCATCGGCGACCGGACGCCGCCCAACCGCCATCGGACGTCGGCCGCCGCGCGCTCACCGCGACCGCAGTGCCTTCATCAGGTCGTCGAGCATGCCGTCGGACGGCCGGTCGTCGGCGCGTCGGCTCGCGGTGGCGCGCCCGTCGGGGGACAGGCACCACCGCCACCAGTGGTCGAGGACGGTCTCGCCGGGGCCGGGGGCGCCCAGGCCGTCGGCGGTGAACGCGTCGGCGCCGGGCGCGCCCGCGCCGAGGTCGTCGGCGCCGACGACCGCCGGCCAGTCCCACGCGGCGGCCTGCGCGGACACCTTGCCGCCACCGCTGATCGGGTCGATCGCCAGTGCGGGCACACCGGCCTGCAGGGCCAGCACGAGTCCGTGCATCCGCATCGTCACCACGGCGTCCATGCGGGCGATCACCGAGCTCACCTGACCGGGCGTCGAGGGCAGTCGCCAGTCGCGGGGGTCGAGTCGGGTCTCCAGCGACAGCAGCGCCGAGTCCAGGCCGCCCAGCCAGTCGGTGAGCGCGCCGATCACGGCCTCGTGGCGGCGACGGTCGCCGTATTCGTGTTGGCCG
This sequence comes from Dietzia cinnamea NBRC 102147, assembly GCF_001571065.1. Classification (GTDB taxonomy): domain Bacteria; phylum Actinomycetota; class Actinomycetes; order Mycobacteriales; family Mycobacteriaceae; genus Dietzia; species Dietzia cinnamea. Next base: position 4,869 of record NZ_BCSW01000011.1, on the reverse strand, counting down.
CCGGTCAGGTAGACCCCGACGACTGGTACCGCTGATGGCGAGACGCGTGCCGCCAGGTCAGGTCGCGCGGTCGAACCGGGGGCGTCGCGGGCGATCACGGCGTCGAGCCGGTCGAGCAGGGGATCGGCGTGGTCCACGACGCTGACGCCGACAGCGATGCGTCGGCAGTGGGGGAAGCGGTCCAGCATCTCGACCGCGGCGTCGCCGCTGGCGGGGCCGCACACGAAGACCACGTGGGTGTACCGGGAGGGATCGACGTCGTCGAGGCGGAGGCCGCCGGGCGGGCACATCACCGCGCTCCAGGCGGTGTCGTGACCGATCCCGTCGGCGGTGAGGCGAAGGGCCACCGCCTCCATCGCCAGGACGTCGCCGGCCGTGGCCTCGCCGTGCAGGGGACTGGACCAACCGACGATGAGTACGCGCACGTCCCGAGCCTGCCCGACCCGGCGCCGTCCCGCCAGCCCCGGCTCGTCGGGCTAGCCTCGGGCCGGTGAACACCAACGTGACGGTCGTGGTGGCCTCGAGGAACCGACGAGAGGACCTCCGGGCCACCCTGCCCCGCCATGACGCGCCCGTGATCGTCGTGGACAACGCCTCGGACGACGACTCGGTGGAGGTGTGCCGCGCGGCGGGTGACCACGTGAGCGTCATCGCGTCGCCCGAGAACCTCGCCGCGAGGGCCCGCACCGTCGGCGCGCGGGCGGCGCGGACCGAGCTCGTCGCGTTCGCCGACGACGACTCGTGGTGGGAACCGGGCTCCCTCGAGCGGGCGGTGCGGCTCTTCGCCGAGTACCCGCGACTCGGCCTGGCCGCCGGCACCATCCTCGTGGGTCCGGCGGACGAGCCGGACCCGATCAACGCGGTCCTCGCCGACTCGCCCCTGGGCACCGCGCCGGACGCCCCGGGCCCGGCTCTGCTGGGTTTCGTCGGGTGCGGTGCGATCGTCCGCCGCGACGCGTTCCTCGAGGTGGGTGGGTTCGACGACGTCATCCGTTTCCCCGGCGAGGAGGAGCGGGTCGCCCTGGACCTGCACGACGCGGGCTGGCAGCTCTGCCACGTCCCGGACCTCGTGGCCCACCACCACCCGTCACCGGTGCGGGACGCGCCGGGGATCCGCCGGGCCGGCCTCACCCGCAGCCGGCTCCTCACCGCGGTCCTCCGGTTGCCGGCGGGCGCGGTCGCGGGTGAGGTCGTGGACGGGATGCGCAGCGCGGACGGACGGAGGGGACTCCTCAGCGCGGTGCCGCGGATCCCTGCCGCGCTCGCCGCGCGCCGGGTCGTGGGAGAGCGCACCCTGCGCGCGCGGGAGCGGCTCCGCGCCGCGGACGACGGGTAGAAGCCCCGCGCCGTAGACGACGGGTGGAAGCCGCCACACGGAAGGAGAGTCGGATGAGCAGCGCACCGGAGCCGGATGGTCGGGATCCCAGGGTGAGCGTGGTGATGATCACCTGGAACCGCCGCGAGGAGGCGCTCGCCGCCCTGGACCGGCTGGCGGGGCTTCCCGAGCGTCCGGAGGTCATCGTCGTCGACAACGGTTCCACCGACGGCACCGCCGACGCCATCACCCGCCAGCGCCCGGGCGTGCGGCTCATCGCCAGCCCCACGAACCTGGGCGCGGTCGGCCGCAACCTCGGGGTGGACGCGGCGACCACCCCCTATGTCGCGTTCTGCGACGACGACACGTGGTGGGATCCCGGTTCGCTGCGCGCCGGTGCGGACGCCCTCGACGCGCACCCGCGGCTGGGCGTGGTCACGGCGCGGATCGTCGTGGAGCCGGACGGCGAGGACGACCCGATCGTCGCGGAGCTGGAGAACTCACCGGTGCGCGGCCCGGACTGGCTCCCCGGGCCGGCGCTGGGCAGTTTCCTCGCGGGGGCGAGCATCGTCCGGGCCGGGGCCTACCGGGAGGTCGGCGGCTTTCACGATCGTCTGTGGCTGGGGGGCGAGGAGGAGCTGCTCGCGGCCGACCTCGCCACCGCCGGCTGGGAGCTCTGCTACCTGCCCGAGATGACCGTGCACCACCAGGCGTCGGTGCTGCGCGACCCGCATCTGCGCCGCCGTCACGGCATCCGGAACACCCTCTGGTTCACGTGGCTGCGCCGGCCGCTGCCCGCCGCACTCCGGCGCACGCGCGACGTCCTCGCGGGCGCCCCGCGGGACCGGGTCACCGCGGCGGGGGTGCTCGACGCCCTCCGCGGCGCGGCCTGGGTGGCGAGGGATCGGCGGGTCCTGCCACCGCACGTCGAGGCGCGCTTCCTGGCCCTCGAGGAGAGCCAGAGGTCCAGCGCGGCGAGGCGCTACGAGAGCTGAGGCTTCGCACGCCGGTTCGCGGTCGAGCGTTAGGACGGCCGCGTTCGGTGGCCACTTCCCCCCGATCGGGCCTATGGTCGCGCCATGATCGTCCTGGGAGTAAATGCCACCTTCCACGACTCGTCCGCCGCGCTGGTCGTCGACGGACGCGTGGTCGCCGCGGCCGAGGAGGAACGCTTCTCCCGCCGTAAGCACGCCAAGCGGCCGGTGCCGTTCTCTGCCTGGGAACTGCCGGAGCTGTCGATGCGCTGGTGCCTCGAGGAGGCCGGGATCACCGCGGCGGATCTGGACGCGGTGGGGTACGCCTTCGACCCCGAGCTGGCGGCGCTGCAGCCCGACGACCCCTTCGACCCGGTGCGCATCGACTACGTGCGGCGCGCGCCGGAGTTCCTCGCCGAGGCGCTACCCGGGCTGGACCCCGACCAGGTGCGGTTCGTCGAGCATCACGTCGCGCACGCCGCTTCCGCCGCGCTGGCCGGGCCGCACCGCACGTGCGCGGTGGTGGTCAACGACGGCCGGGGGGAGCGGCATTCCCAGCTGGCGGGGCACTACCGCGACGGGGAGCTGGAGATCTGTCACCGCCAGGAACTGCCCGATTCGTTGGGCCTGTACTACGAGTCGCTCACCGAGCACCTGGGTTTTCTACGCTCGAGCGACGAGTTCAAGGTGATGGCACTGGCCTCCTACGGCGAGCCGCGCTTCCTGCCGGAGCTGCGCGAGAGCCTGCACGCGAACCCGGACGGGGGGTTCACCGCGCGCGCCCCGGAGTGGGAGAGGTTCGCGCCCCGCCGCGTCGACGACGGGACGTGGGGTGGTGTGCACGCCGATCTCGCCGCGTCGGTGCAGGCCGGGGTGGAGGAGGTGTTGGTGGAGAACGTGCGCTGGCTGCACCGGCAGACGGGCGAGCACGTGCTCACCATGGCGGGCGGGACCGCGCTGAACTGTGTGGCCAACACGAGGATCTGGCGTGACGGGCCGTTCGACGAGGTGTGGGTCCAGCCGGCGTCCGGCGACTCCGGTACCGCACTGGGGGCGGCGCTGCACCTGGCGCGCGAGCAGGACGAGCTCGCCCCGGGGGCCGTGGACCCCGCGGTGGGGCGTGGATGGGACGACGACGAGCTGGCGCAGTGGCTCACCGCGGCGCGCGTGCCCTTCAGCACCCCGGATGATCTGGCGGGCGAGGTGGCCGATCTACTCGCCGCCGACGGCGTCATTGCGTGGTTCGACGGGCGTAGTGAGTTCGGTCCCCGGGCGCTGGGTCGCCGGTCCCTGCTGGCCAACCCGACGCGGGCGGCGAACGTCGAGCGGCTCAACGACGTCAAGGGGCGTGAGCAGTTCCGGCCCGTGGCGCCGATGATCCTCGCCGAGCGCGCCGCCGATATCGTCACCGACGGCCCGCTGCCGAGCCCGTACATGCTCTTCGTGCACACGGTGCGCCCCGAATGGCGGGATCGGCTGCCCGCGGTGGTGCACACGGACGGCACCGCGCGGGTCCAGACGGTCTCGGACTCCGACACGCCGCGGGTCGCCGACCTGCTGCGCGCCTTCGAGGCCCGGACCGGTGTCCCGGTGCTGGTCAACACGAGCCTGAACACGGCGGGCCGGCCCATGGTGGACGATCCCCGCGACGCCCTCGAGTTGTTCGGGTCGGCGCCCGTCGCCGCGCTGGTGCTCGGCCCCCACCTCGTGCGCCGCGCCGACTTCGTCGCCGGCGGTGACGCATGAGCCGAGTTCCCCGCTGGGCGATCGTCGTGCCCACCATCGGTCGGGAGTGCCTCCAGGCGATGCTCGACTCCCTGGCCGCGCAGCGGACAGATGACACCCACCCGGCTCCCGTGGAGGTCGTGCTCGTCGATGACCGGCCGGGACGGGTCGACCCGCTGACGGCGAGCCTGCCGGGAGTCGACTGGCCGCTGCGGGTCGTCCGCGGCTACGGGCGAGGGCCCGCCGCCGCCCGCAACCGCGGCTGGCGGGCCACGCATGAGTCGGCCCCGGAGTGGATCTCCTTCCTCGACGACGACGTGATCCTGCCCGACGGGTGGCTCTCCGGGCTCGTGGACGACCTCGCGGCGTGCGGCCCGGACACGGGCGCCACGCAGGCCTCGATCCGCGTGCCGCGTCCGACGGATCGCCCGCCGACGGACTGGGAGCGCAACGTCGCCGCGCTCGAGGGCGCGGACTGGGCGACCGCGGACATGGCGTACCGCCGTGCGGCCCTCGAGCAGGTGGCGGGCTTCGACGAGCGGTTCCCCCGGGCCTTCCGCGAGGACGCCGATCTCGCGCTGCGGGTCCGCCGCGCGGGCTGGTCGCTCGCCCGCGGTGCGCGACACATCATCCATCCTGTCCGCCCGGCCGACGACGGGGTGAGCCTGCGCCTGCAGGCCGGCAACGCCGACGACGCCCTCATGCGGAGGCTGCACGGCCCGCGCTGGCGCGAGGTGGCGCAGGCCCCGGGCGGCGGATTCGGCTATCACGTGGCCACCGTGGCCGGGGCGCTGGTCGCGGCGGGGGGTGCCGCCACGGCGGTGGCGGCGGGCCCAGGCCAGCGCACCGCCCCCG
>NZ_BCSW01000010.1 GCF_001571065.1 Dietzia cinnamea NBRC 102147 | reverse complement strand
CTGCTCGCCGCGCCGGCCCCCGGTCCGCCCGCCGCCGCGCCCGCCTGGCCCGGCGGCACGCTGCCGACTCCGCCCCGCTGCACGCCGCTCGGGGCGCCCCGCTCGCCGAGTGGTCGCAAATGCCGGTCGTCGGCCGCACTTACCTGGAGAAGCGTGGGCGCTCTTGACCACTCGATGGCGGGTGTGCGCCGCGGCGAGCCGCCCAGCTCGCCGGGGCCCCCGTGGCGCCCCACCGAGCCAGCTCGCCCACTCGGGCTCCAGTCGGCCCGCTTCGGCAGCGCGCACCTCACCGCACGAGCGCCGCTCGGAGCGCCCCGCTCGCCGAGTGGTCGCAAATGCCGGTTCTCGGCGGCGGTGACCTGGGGAATTGTTGCCGTTCTTGACCACTCGACGGTTGACCGCGATGCCGTAGGGCCCGAGCGAGCCTCCGCAGCGCCGCTCCTCGGGACGGCGTGGCCCCACGATCGGGCGGCAACTGCCGCGCGACGAGCGGAAAGGCGTCAAGCGCTCCGCGTGGCCTGTGGACAACTCGGTGGGCTCTCCACAGATCGGCCGGTGGCTCTGGTCGGTGCGGTTCGTGAGCGACACGATCGGCGCATGGACTACTTCTTCGGAGACGGCGTCGGTGAACCGACGCAGTGGCAGGGCGAGCCCGACCTCACCCTCGGAATCGGCGCGCCGGACGCGCTGTGGCTGGACTTCGACGGCGACGGGTACGCCGATGACGCCCTCTGGGACTCGGACGTCGACGGCACCGCGGACCGTGTGGTGACCGACGTCGGCGCCGCCGGTCAGGTCGCCTACGCCGACGACGGCAACCGCGGCGTGTGGAACGTGCACGCGGGTGGCGTGGGGGCGCTCGCGGCGGGTTCTCTCGGCGCGGGAGCCGCGGGCGCCGGCTCGGTCGGCGCGGGCAGCGTCGGTGGTGGCTCGGTCGGCGCAGGCAGCGTCGGCGGTGGCTCGGTGGGTGCGGGCTCGGTCGGCGGTGGTTCGGTCGGTCTCGGCTCCGTCGGCGCCGGCTCCCTGGCGGCCGGGTCGATCGCGGCAGGGGTGCACGGGTCGGACGGCCTCGTCGACGGTGCGTTGGCCGCAGGGTCGGACGCGATCGCCGCGGGCTCGCAGTCGTTGGGGGCGCTGCCGGACTGGGGTTCGCTGCTGTCCGATGCGATCGGCGCGATCCATCACGGCTCCGCCGCGGCTGCGGACTCGTCCAGATGGTCGACTCCCCCGGTCACCGAGCCAGCCCCGGCCCCGCCCCCGCCGGTACAGGGTGGCACGGTCCCCGAGCCCGCGGCCCCGGTCGTCGAGGAGGACGGATCGATCACGGTCGACACGGGCGGCGGGTGGCTGTCGGTCGCGGACGTCGACGGCAACGGTCGCCTCGACACCGCCCTGCCGTTCGAACCCCCGCGCATCGAGCTGCCGCACTTCGAACCGCCCCGCATCGAGCTCCCCACCATCGAGCTCCCGCATGTCGAACTGCCGCACGTCGACGCGGGGTCGGTGGCCGGCTCGGTGGACGTCGGGGCCATCGACGCGGGCGCGCTCGGAGCCGGCTCCGCGGCCGCGGGTTCGGCCGCCGCAGGGTCCGCCGCGACCGGGTCGGCCGGCGCGGGCAGCGTCGGGGGCGGCTCTGCGGCCGGCGGCTCGGTCGGTGCCGGAAGCATCGGCGCCGGGTCGGTCGGTGCGGGTTCGGTGGGTGGGGGCTCTGTTGGTGGGGGCTCAGTGGGTGGCGGCTCGATCGCCGCGGGCTCGCTCGGTCTGGGCTCCTGATCGCGTGCCCACCACCAGCGCGATCACGGCCGCGGCGGCGTACAGCACCGCCGGGACCACCATCAGCGACACCGACCGGCCGTCCGCGGGCACGAGCGGAAGCACTACGAGCATGCCCACGACGAACGCCGAGTTGAACAGCGCGTCCTGGAGGGCGAACACCCCGCCCCGGCGGACATCGGGGACGTCGGTCTGCATGGCGTTGTCGGCGACGAGTTTGACCACCTGCGCCCCCAGGCCGATCGCCACCGCGCCGACCACCAGGGCCGTCGGGTCGAGGGTCGGTCCGACGACGAGCTGGGCGAGCGCGGACACACCGGCCCCGGCGGCGACGACGAGGACGCGTCGGGCTCGGGCGATGGCCCACGGTGTGACGACCGCGGCCAGACCCATGCCCGCGGCCACGGCCGCCGACATCAAGCCGAATCCGCCCATCCCGGCGACGACCGGGCCGCCCGACCCGCCGGACTCGGCATCGCGCAGGAGCAGGATCGCCAGCATCGTCGTGATCCCGAACGCGGCCCGCCCGAGCGTCACGCCGGTCAACGACACCCACACCAGGGCCGAGGAACGGGCGGCCCGGACGCCCTCGGCGAGTCCCCCGGCGAACGCCCGGGCGGCACGGCGGGTGACGGCCTCGACCGGGTGGGAGCGGACCTCGTCGTCGTCGGGTCCCAGGTGGCGCCGCGGCAGGGCGAGGATCGCCCACACCCCCGCCAACGCGGTGACCACGGACGGCACGAGGGTCCACGAGACCGCGGTGTCGCCCGCGCCCAGGACGGCGAGCACCGCGAACGCCGCGACCGCGCCCACCGCGGTGATGACCGAACCGACCGTGACCAGCACCGAGTTGGTGGCCGCGAGGAGGCGGTCGGGCACCACCTTGGGCATGGCCGCGGTCATCCCGGTGTTGATGAGCCGGCCCAGGCCGATCGCCACGAGGGACAGGACGAACAGCGCCGTCAGACCCGCGCCCGAGTGGACGGCGCCGGCGGCGATGAGCGCGATGGTCGCGACGATCGCGAGGGTCCGCACCAGGGCGGCGACGGCCACCACGACCCGGCGGTCCCACCGGTCCAGCGCGGCCGCGGCGAAGGGCCCGACGATCGAATAGGGCAGCAGCATCACTGCGAACCCGCCCACGATCGCCGCCGGAGTGGTGCCCGACTCGGGGCTGAACAGCACGATCCCGCCGAGGGCGGCCTGATGGATGCCCTCGCTGAGCAACGCCGCCAGCCGTGCCGTCGACAGCCGACCCAGACCATCGGATTCGCGCAGGGCGGCGGCCAGGCGGCCCCGGGTGGGAACGGCCGGGTCGGTGGGCGGTGAGGTCACGGGAGTCACGGTAGCGCTCGCGGCCGGGCCGCCGATCACCGCGGCGAGACCCGATCGAGGGGACGCGCGTGTGGCCCGGCGACGACGGGGGCATCATGGATACATGGACACGGGACCGGATGATCTGAGCGGCGGAGGCCTGTTCGGCGACCGCCTCTACGACGCCATGGACAAGCGGGATCCCGTCGCCGGTTCACTGCTCATCGCCGCGCCCGACATGCCCGACCCGAACTTCCGGCGCGCGATCATCTACATGATCGAACACGACCACTCCGGGTCGCTGGGCGTGGTGATCACCCGGCGCAGCGAGACCGATGTCGAGGAGATCCTGCCCGCCTGGTCCGAGTTGTGCGCTCCCCCGTCCGTGTTCCACATCGGAGGACCCGTCAAACCCGACACCGGCATCGCCCTGGTCGTGCTGAGCGCCGGCGTCGACGGCCACCGGTTCAGCGGGCTCCAGCAGATTGAGGGCCGCGTGCACGTCGTGGACCTGGACAGCGATCCCGACCTCCTGCGGGAGCACATCGACGGCATGCGGGTGTTCGTCGGGTACACCGGCTGGGCGCCCGGTCAGCTGCAGGACGAGCTCGACCGCGGCGACTGGTACGTCGCGCCCAGCCTGCCCAGCGATCTGCTCGCGCCCGCCCGCGTCGACGTATGGGGCGCGGTGCTGCGCCGCCAGGAGATGCCCCTGCCCCTGTACGCCACGTACCTGCAGGACGGCGACCTCAACTGACATCGCCGCCTCGCGCTGTCTCACAATGTGGTACGATGTTTCCGTATTCTGGGCAGTGACATATGCTCCTGCAGGTGGAGACGGTAGGCGGCGAGTCGACGACGGTGACGGCCCGGCACTGGCTGGTGCTGGCCGTGGCCACGTTCGTCGCCGCGTCCGGATCGGCGTTCGTGATCGGCGTCGGCTTCCTGCTCCCTCATCTCACGAGCGTCATGGGACTGTCCCTCTCGCAGGGCGGGATCCTGGTCGCGATGCCGCTGGTCGGCATGGCCGCGGCGTTGATCGCGTGGGGCTGGCTCGTCGACCGTGCCGGGGAGAAGGTCGTCCTGGTCGCCGGGTCGGTCGGTGCCGCCGTCACCCTCACCGCGGCACTGTTCGTGGAGTCGTTCGTGTTGCTGGCGGTATTGCTGCTGGTCACGGGCGCCTTCACCGCCTCGGGTAACTCGGCGAGCGGGCGACTGGTCGTGAGCTGGTTCCCCGCGCACCGCCGCGGGCTCGCCATGGGTGTCCGCCAGATGTCGCAGCCGGCCGGTTCCGCGGTCGCGGCCATGACCATGCCGCTGCTCGCGCAGTCGTACGGTCTGGGCGCGGCGTTCGCGCTCCCCCTGGCGATGGCCGCTGTCTCGGCGGTGGCGGCCCTCGTCGTCGTCACCGATCCGCCTCCACCCGAGGCCACGCGCGACGCGGGCGCCGAGGCGATGAGTGGCGCGGCGACAGGCGCCGACGGTGAGGCGGTGAGTGGCGCGGCGACGGACGGCTCGCCGTACCGCGGGTCCGGCTACCTGTACCGCGTCCACGGGGTGTCGGTGCTGCTCGTGCTGCCGCAGGGGATGCTGCAGGCGTTCCTGCTGACGTGGCTGGTGCTGGGGCACGGCTGGTCGGCGGTGTCCGCGGGCGTCGTGGTGACGGTGAGTCAGGTGCTCGGCGCGGTCGCGCGGATCGTGGCGGGCGCGGTCTCGGACCGGGTGGGGTCCCGCATGACGCCCATTCGCGGCGTGGCGATCTCGGTGACCGCCGGACTGGCCGCGCTGGCGGCCGCGGAAGCTCTGGGCGCGCCCGGGGTCATCGCGGTGACGCTCGGCGTGATCGCGACCGTGCTCTCGGTGTCCGACAACGGCCTGGCGTTCACCGCTGTCGCCGAGTTCGCCGGGCCCCGGTGGAGCGGCCGGGCGCTCGGGGTGCAGAACACCACCCAGTTCGTGGCGATCTCGGCGTCCACTCCCCTGGTCGCCGCGGTGATCGACGCCGTCGGCTACTGGCCGGTGTTCGCCGGCGCGGCCGTGATCGCGGCGCTGGCGATTCCGCTCGTACCCGCCGCCGACCAGCGCCGGGCCTGACCGCCGCATCGCGAGATCGTCAGGGCAGGGGCGCGCCCCGGTACTGCCCCACCGACCACACGTTGCCCTCCGGGTCCCGCACGGAAAAGGTGCGATCCCCGTAGTCGGTGTCCTGCAGCGCCAGCACCACCTCGGCTCCGGCGTCCACGGCCCTGCGGTACACCTTCTCCGCGTCGGCGGTCACGACGTAGGCCAGACCGGTGCCGGGTGGCGAGGCGTGCGGATCGTCCGCACCGCGCCCGCCCTCGCCCAGCATCACGCCCCCGCCCTCGGGCCACAGGAGCTCCGCGTGGGTCACCACGCCGTCCTCGGAGTAACACGCCGTTTCCACGAACCCCAGGGTCGCGACCAGCCAGTCGATCACCGTCCGGGCGTCGGAGCACCGGAAACAGTGCCACACCGTCGGCGCGGGTGGCGTGCCCGTCTGATGTGCGTCCATGGGTCGAGTCTGCGCCGGCCGGCCGGGCGGCGGTAGGCCTCTGTCGGGGGTGATGCGAAATCGTGGCTGGCTAGACTGCCCGGCGTGTCGACCAGCCCCTCCGCCAGCGCAGAGATCCGCGCAGAGATCCGCAAGGGTCTGGCCGACTGCTCGACGGTCGGGCTCGGACTGGTGCCGCTCGGACTGGCGTTCGGGGTGCTGATGACCCAGGCGGGGTTCGACTGGTGGTGGGCGCCCGTGTTCTCCCTGGTGATCTACGCCGGGTCGATGGAGTTCCTGGCGATCGGCCTGCTCACTGCCGTCACCCCCCTGTATTCGCTGGCCGCCGCGGCGTTCCTGGTGAACTTCCGCCACGTCTTCTACGGCCTGAGCTTCCCGCTCGAGGCTATCCGTTCACGGCTGGGTCGGCTGTACGCCGTGTACGCGCTCACCGACGAGGTCTACGCGATCACGTCGACCAAGCGGCGCGCGGAGATGAGCGGTCCGCGGACGCTGACCATCGCGATCACCTGCCAGTCCCTGTGGGTGATCCCGGGCGTGATCGGAGCGCTCGTCGGCACCGCCCTCCCCGAGGGGCTGGACGGACTGCAGTTCGCGCTGACCGGGCTGTTCGCCGTGCTGGCCGTGGACGCGTGGCGGTCGTCCGGCGACCTGCCCGCGCCGGTGATCGGCCTGGTGTGCGGGCTGGTCGCCGCCGTGGTGGCTCCCGACCAGATGCTCATCGTGGGTCTGTGCGCGTTCGTGGGCGTGCTGTTGGTGCGGTACGCGTGGCTGCAGCGGACCGGGCGGGCGAAGCACGCCGAACAGACGCAGCGCACCGGGGGTGATGTCGCGTGACCGCCGTCCCCGGGACCGCCTACCTGCTTGCCGGGTTGGGCGTGATGTTCCTCGTCACCGTGGCGCTGCGGGCCGCCCCGTTCCTCGCGCTCACCCGCCTCCGCGACTCGGGCGTCGTCCGCTATCTCGGCCGCACCATGCCGGCCGGCGTGATGGTGGTCCTGGTGGTCTACACCCTGCGCGACACCACCACGGCGCTCGGCTCGTGGCTGCCGGCGACCGTCGCGCTCGCGCTCACGTTGGGCGTGCACCTGGCGTTCCGGCGCGCCGCCGCGAGCATCGTGCTGGGCACGGCGACGTACATGGTGCTGCAGGCGTGGCTGGCCTGAGCGGGCTGGTCAGCTCGCCACGGGGCACACGCCCAGGTCGACCTTCCACTCGGTGAGGCCGTTGAGCCACCCGGAGCGCAGGCGCTTGGGATCGCCGAGCGCGGTGAGGTCCGGCAGGTGGTCGGCGACGGCGTTGAAGATCAGTTCGAGCTGCATCTTCGCGAGATTCGCGCCCAGGCAGTAGTGCGGGCCCTGGCCGCCGAAGGTCACGTGCGGGTTCGGGTCGCGGAGGATGGTGAACGTGAACGGGTCGTCGAAGACCTCCTCGTCGAAGTTCGCCGATCCGTAGCAAATCAGCACACGGTCGCCCTTGGCGATGGAGACGCCCCCGATCTCGGTGTCCTCCATGGCGGTGCGCTGGAACTGGGTGATCGGCGAGGCCCAGCGGAGGATCTCGTCGTAGGCGGTCTCGGGCCGCTCACGCTTGAACAGTTCCCACTGCTCGGGGTGTTCGAGCATCGCGACCATGCCGTGTGTGGTGGCGTTGCGGGTGGTCTCGTTCCCGGCCACGGCCAAGAGGGTGACGAACCAGCCGAACTCCTCGGCGGAGAGGTGTTCGCCGTCGACGTCGGCCTGGACGAGCTTGGTGACGATGTCGTCGCGCGGGTTGGCGGCACGGTCCTCGGCCATGGCGTTGGCGTACCCGATGAGCTCCATTGACGCGATGGCGGGCGCGTCGGGGTCTCCGCCGGCGTCGTAGCTGGTCATGATGTTGGACCACTCGAAGATCTTGTGGCGGTCCTCCTGCGGCACACCCAGCAGGTCGGCGATCGCCTGGAGTGGCAGCTCGGAGGCGATGGAGGTGACGAAGTCGTCGGCGTTGCTCTCGGCGGCGGCGGTGACGATCTTGCGCGCCCGGTCGGCGAGTTCGTCGCGCATGCCGGCGACGCCGCGGGGGGTGAAGCCGCGGGAGATGATCCGGCGGTGCTTCTTGTGGATCTCGCCGTCCTCGTTGACGAGCATCGCGCGCTGGGCCTCGATGATCTCGCGCGGGGTGCCCTCGGCGAACCGCGGGATCATCGTGTTCTCCCCCGCGGAGAAGATCTCGCCGGTCAGCCGGGAGATCTCCTTGACGTCGGCGTGCCTGGTGACGAGCCAGTAGTGGTCGTCGTCGAACCCGTCGGAGCCGGGGCGCTTGTCCACGCGGTGGATGGGTTGTGTCCGCCGGAGCTGGCGCCACTCGTCGTGCGGGAGCCGTTTCTCGAACAGGTCCGGGTCGGTGAAGTCGAAGCCCGCCGGGATGGTCACGTCCATGGTGTCTCCTGAGACTGGTCGCCCACCGGCCCCCGGCGGGGATGAAACCGTGAATAGTGGTAACTATATACACGTGGCACTATCGTCGAGGGAAGTTCTCGATCGCGCGTTGATGCTCTCCGAGCAGATGGCCGGGCACATCGCGCGCGCGGCGGCGAACTACGGGCTGACGGTGCCGCGGCTGGAGTTGCTGTTCGTGCTGGGCCTGCAGGGTGAGTGCAAGCAGGTGGAGCTGGCGACGTACCTCGATTGCTCACCGCGCCAGGTGACGGCGCTGGTGGACGGCCTGGTGGCGAGTGGTCACGTCGAGCGAACGATGCCGCCGGATGACCGCCGGGTGCGGTTGGTGAGCCTGACGGAGAAGTCGCGACGGATCGTTGATGAGGTGGTGACGGCGCGCGTCGGCCTCGCCGACTGGTTGTTCGAGGGATTCGACGACGACGAGCTGCAGGCGTTCGGGGCGGTCGCGGAGAAGCTGATCTCCCGGATGAGTGGGCGGGCGCTGAGCCGGCTTCCGGAGCAGTGAGCCGGGCCCGCTCGTTGGATCACGCAGTGCAGGCGTAGCAGCCAGTGCCGGCTCGGGCGTATTCGACGAACCCGCGGGCGAGGTAGTTGGGGATGGCGGCGGGGGAGTCGTCGTCGCAGGTGTGAAGCCACACTCGACGGCAGCCCGAAACGTTCCAGGCGATGCGGCAGACCTCGGAGAGGAACCAGCCGCCCAGGCCGCCGCCGGCGAAAGCGGGCAGGATGCCGAAGTAGACGATCTCCACGTCGACTCCGTCACCGGCGGGTCCGATCCCGGCTGCGGTGGCAGCGTCGGCTGCGCTGTCGCAGGGGCTCATGCGCAGTTCTGCGTAGCCGACGACCTCGTCGCCCAGTCTTGCTCGAAGGGTGCTGACGCACGGGTCGGAGCAGTAGGAGTCCCAGCGACCCTGCGACCAGTCGAGGCGGTCGCCCCACTTCCAGTCGCTGCCGATCTCGCGGTACATCCGCTCATTGAAGGTGGGCTCGGCGGGAAAGACGCGCGTGATGGTGAGGTCGACGGGATCGGCCGGCCGTAGCTGATCCGCGGTGGTCTGCTGAAGGTAGGTCACGCTGGTCACCGCCCAATTGAAACACTGTGGCCCCGCTGGATCCGATCTGAGTCGGGATCCGGCGGGGCCGAGCGCTGATCGGCGGGTCAGTTCACTTGAATGTGCACGCCGGGGATGTTGAGGCCGTTGACGGCACCCGCGACCGACCCGACCGCATCGTTGTACATCTGGGCGCCGGCGTTCTGGAGGCCGCCGGCCACATGGGGATTGGTACCGGCGGCGCCGGCACCGACGCCGAGCGCGCCGAGGCTGCCGGCACCGCCCAGCGCCGCCGCGGCAACGCCGGCGACCGCGGGCGGGCCGGCGGCGATGGCCGGCCCGGCCACGGACGCGGCAGCGGGTCCGAGACCGACGAGGGCGGCCGTGATCGTGGTCCCGATCGCGGCGATGGCGGCGAGGATTCCAGCGGGGATCATTGTGTTTTCTCCTTGATATTCCGATTTTTCTCTGGCGAGATTCAGCCGAGGGTGACGTGCCGCGGCTGGATGGGTGGCTGAGGATTGACGGGTAGTAGTGGAATGTTGATCGGAGGCAGCTCAGGCGCTGCTGGCACTATCGGTGCGGGCGCCGGCGCCCGCGCTGGTGCGGGTGGCGGCACAGGCTGCGGCGCGGGAGCCGGCGTGTACCGCGGCCGCACGGGTGGTTGTACGGGCGCCACTGGCACGCGGACGGCGGGCGCGGGTGCGGAAGCAGGCGCCGGCCCGGGCGAGGGCCCCTCGGATCTCGAAGACTCCGGCGATTTGGCATCTACGCGTGCTGTCGACGTCGCCGGAGTCGATGTGGCCGCTGTGGACGTCGGGCCGGTTGTCGTCGGAGAGACCAAACCCGCTTGCGCGACGGAAGGATCCGCGCGGTGGTTCGTGGATGCTGAGGCGGTAGCCCCAGTCATCCATGCGATTCCCGCCCCTGCCGAGAACCCCAGCAGTGCCAGACCGGTCAGGACGGTGAGTGGAGCAGTGCGACGGAGCAAGACGGGCTTTGTGGCCAACGAGAACTCCTTCAATGCACCGGGAGGGGCCCGGGTCACCCCTCGACTCGCGTGAGCCGCTCAGCTCATGCCGCGTGAACGCTAAGGGTCGCCCCACCGCTCTTCAACGTTTTGCTCCCTAAGCAGCCTCCCGGACCGCACCCGTCCTGACCTGCTGATATGTCGCCAATCGCTCGCGCGGCAGAAAGGTGCTGGTAGCGGGATCGCGAATGTCATCCTCTGTCACATGTGGTTCAGGTGAAGATGTATATATCTGTGGGCGAGGTCACGCGCGAGGTGACTCGGTGAGACCACTTGCGAGGCCGTCTCGGATCAGTAGGGTCGCGCTCATGGTGAACGTACTGATGATCCTGTCCGCAGCCGACCACTGGACTCTCAAGGACGGTTCCCAGCACCCGACCGGCTTCTGGGCCGAGGAGTTCGTGGCCCCCTACGAGGTGTTCTCCGACGCCGGATGGTCCATCACCGTGGCCACGCCGGGCGGCCGCACCCCCTCCGTCGACCAGGCGAGCCTCGACGAGGGCGCGGGCGACCCCGAGACCCTGCAGCACGTCCGTGCCTCCCTCGACCGTCTCGCTCAGGTTCTCGAGGCGCCGACCGACCTGGCGAGCGTCGACCACAACGAGTTCGACCTGGTGTTCTACCCGGGCGGCCACGGCCCGCTGGAGGACCTCGCCGTCGACAAGACCTCCGGGGCGATCCTCCGGGAGCGCGTCAGCGGGGGCAAGCACGTCGCGCTCCTGTGCCACGCGCCGGCCGCGGTGCTCGCCGCGTCCGATGACCCGGCCTCCTCTCCGTTCGCCGGCTACACGATGACCGGGTTCTCCAACGACGAGGAGGAGCAGGTGGGCTTGGCCGCCAACGCGCCCTGGCTGCTCGAGGACAAGCTCGTCGAGCTGGGAGCGAACTACTCCAAGGCCGCTGAGCCGTGGAGCTCGCACGTTGTCGTGGACCGAAACGTCTACACCGGCCAGAACCCGCAGTCTTCCGAGGAACTGGCCAAGCGCATCGTGTCCGACCTCGGCTGACCCGGTGCCGGTGCAGCACACCGTCGACCGCGACGCCGTCATCGGCCGGCCACCGGATCGAGTTCGGCGTCCACAGCGAGGGCGAACCCGTCGTCCTCAACCACAAAACGCCCTCGTCGTCGGACATCTAGCGGTCGTGGTGCCCGGTCGCACCGAGGCCGGGTACCGCACCCACGTCTTCGGGCTGCTGGGCTACGGACTGTCCGAGCACCGCGAGCACTTCCGCGACTGGCTACTGTCCACGCACGGCGACCCGGAGAACTTGCAACCCGACGCACTCCACGCCCACCGCGACTTCATCAGCGGACCGATCGGCCGGACGAGCTTTGTCCGGCACCGGGTCGCCCACTGTGACCCCCCCGGCACGCGCTCGAGATCACGATCGTTTAGTGGAGTTCGTCTCCGCCGGGCGCAGCTGGTCTGTCAGTGCTCCAGATCCGCGAGCATGGTGCCCTTCGGGGTCAGGGCGAACACCACGAACGCGAACGTCAGCAGGATCGCCCCGCCGATCAGTCCCGTCACCCCCAGTCCGGAGGTGAAGGCCTCGCCCGCGCGGACCGCAAGGTCCGGCAGTCGAGCGGCCTCGGCCACGGCCACGGCCCCGCCCAGCGAGTCGCGGGCAGCCTCCGTCGCCTCCTGGCCCAGGACCAGTGCCTCGGCCGGGGTGCCGAGCTCCCGACGGTAGAGGAACGAGGCCAGAGAGCCCAGGAGAGCGATGCCCAGGACGGCGCCGAACTCATACGCCGTGTCCTCCATGGCGGCGGCGTTTCCGGCCTTCGACCGCGGGACACCGCCCATGATCATGGAGGAGGCCAGCGCGAGCGCTCCGATCCCGGCCCCGATCAGGGCCAGGGCGATGGACACCGAGGTCAGGTCCAGGTCCTCGCCGCGGAGGCCGAGGAAGACCATGCCGGCGCCGGTGACGAACAGGGCGAGGAAGATCGTGGAGCGCATGCCGATCCGCTCCGAGGCCACCGGCGCCAGCAGCGAGGTGACGGCGGCGGCCAGCGCCAGCGGCATGAGCTGCAGGCCGGACTCGAACGCACTCGCGCCGTTGACCAGCTGCAACCACTGGGCCAGCAGCAACAGGCCGGCGGACATGGAGAAACTCGCGACGAGGGCAGCCAGGACGCCGGCCGAGAAGATGCGGTGGCGGAACATCGTCACGTCCAGCAGTGGCGAGTCCGAGCGCAGGCAGCGCCGGACGAACCAGGACAGCGCCCCCAGGCCCACGGCGAGGGCGATCCACGCCGGCACGTAGGTCATCGACGCCTCCTCACTGAACTTCTTGACGGCCCAGATAGTGGTCGACATCCCGATGAGGGTCAGCGCCGCGGCGAACGGGTCCCAGGGTCCGGGCTCGGGGACGCGGGATTCCGGGACGGTGACGACTGCGCTGACAAAGGCGATGACCATCATCGGCACGCTCACCAGGAACGCCGCCTGCCAGTGGAATGTCTCCAACAGGAACCCGCCGAGCAGCGGGCCCACGGCGGCGCCGATGCCGGCGACGGCAGCCCACACGGCTAACGCGGTGGCGCGTTCACGGGTGTCGGTGAAGGTCACTCGCAGCAGCGACAGCGTGGACGGCATGACCATG
Organism: Dietzia cinnamea NBRC 102147; assembly: GCF_001571065.1. GTDB lineage: Bacteria > Actinomycetota > Actinomycetes > Mycobacteriales > Mycobacteriaceae > Dietzia > Dietzia cinnamea. Next base: position 71,800 of record NZ_BCSW01000010.1, on the reverse strand, counting down.
GCCGCGCCGACGCCCAGGAGAACGCGCAGCGCGATGACGTACCCGGGGGACTCGGCGAGCAGTACCAGGGCCGAGGCGAGCGCGATGAGCACGTACCCGGTCATGAGCATCCGCTTGCGGCCCCAGCGGTCGCCGATGGAGGACATGGAGATGAGCAGACCCGCCATGACCAGCGAGTAGGCGTCGATGATCCACAGCTGTTCCGAGGCGGTGGGTTGCAGGTCGGCCGACATCGCGGGGATCGCCACGTTGAGGATGGTCATGTCCGTGGTGATGGCCAGCAGGGAGAAGGCCAGCGTGGCCAGGCCGAGCCAGCGACGCGACGGGTCGTAGGAACCCACGATATGCGGGTCGGCGTGCATCGCGTCGCGCGTAGGGGCGGAGGTGCCGCTCATGCGGAGGGGTCCTCGTCGGGTGCGTCGGTGATGTCGGGCATGGTGGTCAGGGCACGGATCGTCGCCTCGAGGCGGACGGCATCGGGCGGGGTGACGGTGAGTGCGGTGTTGATGTAGACCCCGTCCAGGCACATGGCCAGCATCTCGGAGCGGGCGCGCCCGAAATAGGGGGCGAGGAGCTCGGTCAGGCCGGTGTACCAGCGCAGGGCGAGATCACGGAAGTCCTCCTCGAACAGGCCCGCGTACTCGAGCGAGCACTCCGCCAGCACCGTCTGATGATCGGAGAGGTCGGCGTGGGCGGCGGCGGCGAGGTAGGCGATGGGGTCGTCGGTGACGGCCAGCCCCTCGGCGAGCTCGGCGAGGTCGCGGTCGACCCGGTCGGCGAGGTACTCCAGAGCGTGGCGGCGCAGGTCGTCGATGGCCGCGAAGTAGCGGGTGGTGGTGCCCACGGCCACGCCGGCCCGGGCCGCCACCGCGCGGTGCGTGAGCGCCTCCACGCCGTTCTCGGCGATGAGGTCGGCGGCCGCGCGCCCGATGTCGCGGATGCGTTTTTCGGGGTCGCGGGTGCGTCCGGAGGCTGTCACGAGATCTCCCATCGTTGCCGTACAAAAGTACGCGTACGAATGTACAGCAGTCTCCCGCTGGCGTGAAGCCGGCAGAAGGGCCTGACAGACTGAATGGGCAGCGCGGCTCAGGCGGGCGTCGCCTCGGTCGCTCGCCCGTAGCGACCGGCCAGCCACGCACACACGATCAACTGGATCTGGTGGAAGAGCATGAGCGGCAGCACCATGAGGCCGATCGGCTGCCCGACGAACAGCACGGCGGCCATCGGCAGTCCGGTGGCCAGCGACTTCTTGGAACCGCAGAACTGCACGACGCGCTTGTCGCGGTCCTCGAAGCCCAGAGCGCGGGAGGCGAGCTCGGTCAGGCCCAGCACCACCGCGAGCAGGACGCAGCACGCGACGAGCAGCCACGCGAGCTCGGCGGCGCCGATGGTCGACCAGATACCGTCGGCCACCCCGTCGGAGAACGCCGCGTAGACCACCAGCACGATGACGGTCTTGTCGAACAGGGCGATCCGCGTGATCCTGCGGATGACCGGCAGAACCCACCGCCGCAGCAGCTGACCCACCACGAACGGTAGCAGCAGCTGCAGCGCGATCGACCCCACCGAGTCCCACGTGATGATCACCGACCCGTCCGTGGTCATGAGGGCGAACACCAGCAGGGGAGTGACGAATACGCCCAAGAGGTTGGACACGGACGCCGACACCACGGCGGCGCTGACGTGCCCGCGCGCGATCGCCACGAACGTGATGGAGGACTGCACGGTCGACGGGACCAGCGTGAGGAACAGGAACCCCGCTGCGAGCGCCGGGCCGAGTACGGGCGTCAGGATCCACTGCCCGAGGAGGCCGAGCAGGGGGAACAGCAGGAACGTCGCCACGAGAACCACCGAGTGCAGCCGCCAATGCGTGAGGCCGACCAGCAGTTCGCGGGGCTCGAGTCGCGCGCCGTAGAGGAAGAACAGCACGGCGATGCCGATGGTCGTCACCCAGTCGAGGGCGTCGGCCGCGCCGCCGGTGGCGGGCAGGAACGCGGCGACGACCACCGCGGCGAGGATCGCCAGGATGAACGGCTCGACCCGGAGACGACGCAGAAGGCCCATCCCCCTATTGCATCACTCGCGCCGCGCGAGGCGCCCGATAGGCTCGGGTCATGACGGAGCACGCCGGATGACGGAGCAGGGGTGGCGGCCCAGGGCGCTGCGGGACGGCGAGGAACCGGATCCTCGCTTCACGCTCGCCAACGAGCGCACGTTCCTGGCGTGGATCCGCACGAGCCTCGGGCTGACGGCAGGGGCGGTGGCGCTGGAGGCGTTCGCGGGTGACGAGATCCCGGAGATCATCCGCACCCCGCTCGCGTGCATCCTGTTGGTGCTGGCCGGGCTGCTGGCGATCGTGGCTTTCCGGCGCTGGATCCGGATCGAGGTGGCCATGCGGCACCAGCGGCCGCTGCCCATGCCACAGGCGTCGATCCTGCTGGTCCTGGGCATCGCGGCGGGTGCGGTGGTGCTCATGGTGGCGATCCTGAGCGGGACCTTCGGGTGACCTCGCCGCGCCCGCGCCGGATCGGCGTGGAGCCCGAGGCGGTGCCGCCGGACGCCGGGCTCCAATCCGAGCGCACCAGCCTGTCGTGGGCCCGCACCTGGGCCGTGGTGGCGGTGAACATCATCCTCGTCGCCAAACTGGTGGGGGAACTGTCGTGGGCATGGGCGGCCGCGTTCTCGGCGCTCGTGGTGGTCCCGCTGCTGGCCCTTCTGCGGGTGCAGCGTCGGCACGAGCAGCGGGTGGACCGGTTCGTCCGCGCGGGCGAGGTCGAGCAGACGCAGGCCCGCCACAACATCGGGCTGGTGGCCCTGGTGATCGTCATCGCCGCCTGCGGGTTGGCCGCGATCGTGGTGACGTCCCTCCGGTGACCCGGCCGGGCGTAGACCGCCGATCACCCTCGCCGGCGCCGTAGGGACAGACCTCCGCGGACGTGGACGCAGCCAGGCAGGGAATGGACGTAACCATGTAGGCGAAACGGCCGCCAGGCCGACATGGTTGCGTCCAAAACGCCCCTCGCTGCCCCGCGCCGCCTGCCGCCCCGCGCCGCCCCTCGCTGCCCGCGCCGGCGGCGCGGGCGTCAGGTGTTCTTCATCCGCCCGCTCAGCGCGTCACGCAGCCGGTCGACCATCCCGACGCCCGCGCCGATCGTCTTGTGGAACAGCTCGGAGTGGGGGGCGCTGGGGTGCGGCCGCGTGGGGGCGATCTGCTTGGCGGCCTCGACCTTGCGTCCCAGGTCGAGCAGCGTGTCCCTCGAGAGGTGCTCGCGCAGCTTGGGGAACTGGTCGGACTCCTCGTCGTCGGCGTGGTGGTCGAGCAGGCCCTTGAGCTCGCGGACGAGGCCCATGAACTCGGCCTCCTGCGCGTCGACGTTCTCGAGCTTCTTCATCACCACGACGATCTCGTCGTGCTCTTCCTTGTCGTGCTCGACCTCGTCCTTGCCGCCGGGGATCTCGCGTTCCATGACGGGGTAGACGAACATCTCCTCGGCCACGGAGTGGCGCATGACCTCGGCGGTGACGGCGTCGGCGAGGGCGCGACGCTCGGCGGGGTCGGTGGTGGCCTCGATCTGGTCGAGGAGCTCGATCATCTCGCGGTGATCGGCGGTGAGGATCTCGGTGACGTCCCGGGTCGTGTCTGTGGCGGCCATGTCGGTCTCCTTCCACGGTGGCGACTGATGTGTCCCACACCGTAGGGGCGACCGTGGGGCCGGGCCACCGGTCCGCTCAGCGGGTGGCGCTCTCCGTCTCGCACATGCCCTGGAGGGCGCACGAGCCGCATCCGCCGGTGACGCCGCAGTCGGCGGCGGGGTCGCCGGGGGCGCCGGGCCCCGCGTCGGTGGGGGAGCAGGCGCCGGCGGGGGAGTCGGCGGAGCCGTCCGCGCAGCCGGTGTCGGCGGCGTTCGTGCCGGAGTGACCGCCGCAACCGTCGGGGCCGCAGCCACATCCGGCCTGGTCACCGTCCTCGGCGGCGGCCCAGATCGCCGCCGCGCGTGCCCCGGCGAGGCCGGCGACGCTGAGCAGGGCGAGGGAACCGACGACGGAGACGACGACGACGAGGCCGCCCACCCATCCGCCGATCAGTCCCAGGGCGAGCGCACCGAGCAGGAGCACGAGACCGGAGCCGAGGAACGCGGGACCGGCGGCCCGGTTGGCGAGTTCCCACGCCTCGGGGGAGCGGCGGGTCTCCGGCGTGCGGACGCCCAGGACCCCGTTGCCGGGGAGCATGCCGACCAGGGCGGCGACGCCGGTCCCGGCGATGACGAGGGCGAGCCCCGCGAGGAGCACCATGACCACCACGGACACTGCGTTCACGCCCCTGAGGGTACGCCCGCGCCGGCGGATCGCCGAGTCGCCTCAGCCCCGTCGGCGCCCCGCACCTTGGCGAGCAGCCGGGCGAGCTCCCGCTTGTCGTCTTCGCCGAGGCGGTCGAGGAATTCCCGACGCACGGTGGCGACGTGGTCCGGGGCGGCCTGCTCGATGGCCCGCATCCCCTCGCCGGTAGCGGAGACGAACGCGCCCCGGCCGTCCTCGGGGCAGGTGGTCCGCTGCACGAGGCCGCGCTTGATCATCCGGCTCACCTGGTGGGAGAGGCGGCTGCGCTCCCACATGAGGACGTCGGCGAGGGCGGTCATGCGCTGCGGGCCGTCCGCCTCGCTCAGGTAGACGAGCACTTCGAACTCGGGTTCGGTCAGGTCGGACGAGGCCTTGAGGTCTCGCTGGATCTCCAGGTGGAGGCGGCCCTGGACGGCGAGGTAGTCCCGCCACAGGGCCTTCTCCTCGTTGTCCAGCCATCGCACCTGGTGATTCCGAGCCTGATCTGCCATAGCCCCACTATAGCGGCATAGTTGACACGACACGTAATGAGTCGGCGCCCCCGGGGCCACGGCCGCCACCGCCGTCGTCGGCGTGATCGAGCTCGTGGGAGGCATCCTGCTCATCCTGGGACTGCTCACCCCCCTGGTCGCCGTCCTCGTCGTCGTCGTCATGATCGGCGCGTTCTTCACCGTCCACCTCGGCTCCGGCGTCCACGTCTCCGACAACGGCCGGGAGCTCATCGCCGTGGTCGGACTCGCCGCCGCCGTCTTCGTGCTGGTCGGCCCCGGCCGCTACAGCGTCGACGCGGTCCTCGCCCGTGGGCGCGCGGACCGCGCCTGACCTGATCCGGCGCGGCACCCGACCCGATCCGGGGCGGCCACCACCTGATCCACGCCACCCGGCACGCGGCCGGACGCCGCCACGCGTCCGGCCGCGCGGGTCCGACGCTGACGCGGCCCCGCCCCGGCCAGGGTTTAGGCTGGACACGGCCTGCGTGCGGGCACCGGCGAGACCAGGGAGAGCAGACGACGTGAGCAGCAGCGACCAGAGCGCCACCGGCGCGCAGCCCGAGACCGCGGCGGCGTCCGGGAGCGGGACCCAGCCCGAGGGAGGGCCCGCCCACCGCTACGGCGCGGCGCTCGCCGGCGAGATCGAGTCCCGCTGGCAGCGCGAATGGTCCGAGCGCGGCACGTTCGAGGCCCCCAACCCCGTTGGTCCGCTGGCCGCGCCCGACGGCGAGCTGCCCGCGGACAAGCTCTTCGTCCAGGACATGTTCCCCTACCCGTCCGGCGCCGGGCTGCACGTCGGCCACCCGCTGGGCTACATCGCGACCGACGTGTTCGCCCGCTACAACCGGATGCTCGGCACCAACGTGCTGCACACCCTCGGCTACGACGCGTTCGGCCTGCCCGCCGAGCAGTACGCCGTCCAGACCGGACAGCACCCGCGCGTGACCACCGAGTCCAACATCGCCAACATGGAGCGCCAGCTCGGCCGCCTCGGCCTGGGCCACGACCGCCGCCGCGTCTTCGCCACCACCGACACCGACTTCTACCGCTGGACCCAGTGGATCTTCCTGCAGATCCACGGCTCCTGGTACGACCCCGACGCCCCCGCCCGGACGACCGACGGCGGCGACCACCCCACCCGCACCGGCCGCGCCCGGCCCATCGCCGAGCTCGTCGAGCAGTTCGCCTCCGGCGCCCGCCCGCTGGCCGCCGGACTGCCCGCCGATCTCGCCGCCGACCTCGCCGGCCGCACCTGGGGCGAGCTGACCCGCGCCGAGCAGGAGAAGGTCCTCGACGCGCACCGGCTCGTCTACCTCTCGGACTCCACGGTCAACTGGTGCCCCGGCCTGGGCACAGTCCTGGCCAACGAGGAGGTCACCGCCGAGGGCCGCTCCGAGCGCGGCAACTTCCCCGTCTTCCGCAAGAACCTGAGCCAGTGGATGATGCGGATCACCGCCTACGCCGACCGGCTCGTCGACGACCTCGACCGGCTCGACTGGACCGACAAGGTCAAGTCCATGCAGCGCAACTGGATCGGTCGCTCGCAGGGCGCCCGCGTCCGGTTCGCCGTGGCCGACCAGTCCATCGAGGTGTTCACCACCCGCCCCGACACCCTGTTCGGCGCCACCTACATGGTCCTGTCGCCCGAGCACCCGCTGGTCGACGAGCTCGCCGGGCCGTTCTGGCCCGAGGTCCCGGCCGGCGCGCCCGGCGCGGCCCCCGGCGAGTCGACCCCCGGCGCCCTCGACCCGCGCTGGACCGGCGGACACTCCTCGCCCGCCGAGGCCGTGTTCGCCTACCGGCGCGCCGCGTCCATGAAGTCCGAGCTCGAGCGCCAGGAGAACAAGGACAAGACCGGCGTCTTCACCGGCGCCTACGCCGTCAACCCGGTCAACGGCGAGCAGGTCCCGGTGTTCGTCGCCGACTACGTCCTCATGGGCTACGGCACCGGCGCCATCATGGCCGTGCCCGGCCACGACGCGCGCGACCACGAGTTTGCCCTGGCGTTCGGGCTGCCCATCCGGCAGGTCGTGGCGCCCGCCGACGGGCGCGAGCTCGACGTGCAGGCCGAGGCCTACGCCGGCGACGGCGTGGCCGTGAACTCCACCAACGACGAGGGGCTGTCCCTCGACGGCCTGGGCGTGGACGAGGCCAAGGCCGCCACCATCGCCTGGCTCGAGGGGGAGGGCACCGGCGAGGGCACCGTCCAGTACAAGCTCCGCGACTGGCTGTTCGCCCGGCAGCGCTACTGGGGCGAGCCGTTCCCCGTGGTCTACGACTCCGACGGCGTGCCCCACGCGCTGCCCGAGGAGATGCTGCCCGTCGAGCTGCCCGAGGTCGAGGACTACAAGCCCGTCTCGTTCGACCCCGACGACGCCGACTCGGTGCCGTCCCCGCCACTGGCCAAGGCGACCGAGTGGATGACCGTCGAGCTGGACCTCGGTGACGGGCTCAAGACCTACACCCGCGACGCCAACGTCATGCCCAACTGGGCCGGCTCCAGTTGGTACCAGCTGCGCTACATCGACCCCACCAACTCCGAGCAGCTCTGCGCGATCGAGAACGAGCGCTACTGGACCGGCCCGCGCCCCGAGATCCACGGCGCCGGCGACCCGGGCGGCGTGGACCTCTACGTGGGCGGCGTCGAGCACGCCGTGCTGCACCTGCTGTACTCGCGGTTCTGGCACAAGGTCCTGTTCGACCTCGGCCACGTCACCAGCGAGGAGCCCTACCGGCGCCTGTTCAACCAGGGGTACATCCAGGCCTTCGCCTACACCGACTCCCGCGGCGTCTACGTGCCCGCGGCCGAGGTGACCGAGCGCGACGGGAAGTACTACTGGACCGACGCCTCCGCCGGCGCGGACGCCACCGAGATCGAGGTGTTCCAGGAATACGGGAAGATGGGCAAGTCGCTCAAGAACTCCGTCTCCCCCGACGAGATCTGCGACTCCTACGGTGCCGACACGCTGCGCGTGTACGAGATGTCCATGGGCCCGCTCGACACCTCGCGCCCCTGGGCCACCAAGGACGTCGTGGGCGCGCACCGCTTCCTGCAGCGGCTGTGGCGCGTGGTGATCGACGAGTCCACCGGTGAGGTCCGCGTGACCGACACGGATTCGACCGACAGCGCACCCGGCGAGGACGTGCTCAAGGCGCTGCACCGCACCATCGCCGGGGTCCGCGACGACTACGCCGGCCTGCGCGACAACACCGCGATCGCCAAGCTCATCGAGTACGTCAACACCCTGACCAAGGCGTACCCCACCGAGGGGCCGGGTGCGCCCCGCTCGGTCGTGGAACCGCTCGTGCTCATGGTCGCGCCCGTCGCCCCGCACCTCGCCGAGGAGCTGTGGGCCCGGCTCGGTCACACCGGGTCGCTGGCCCACGGCCCCTTCCCGACCTTCGACGAGTCGTACCTGGTCGAGGACTCGGTCGAGTACCCGGTCCAGATCAAGGGCAAGGTGCGCTCGCGCATCACCGTGCCCGCCGACGCCTCGCCGGTCGACGTCGAGGCCGCCGCCCTGGCCGATGCCAAGGTGCAGGAGAACCTGGGCGGGGCCGCGCCCAAGAAGGTCATCGTGGTGCCGGGCAAGATGGTCAACATCGTGCCCTGACCTCGAATGCGAAGTCGGCGGTGACCGATGGGACGCTCTCCAGCGGCTAGTGTCGTGCGTGTGAAGTAGTTTTACAGTTGGGTTTGTGAAATCATGGGGCATGGCGAATCGACCTGCCCCGGCATTGATGTTGCGTCCCGGCGATCGCGAGAAGCTTGAGAGAATGACGCGCTCGCAGTCGATGTCGGCAGGCATGGTGCAGCGAGCTCGCATCGTGCTGCTGGCTTCGGAGGGCCGGCGTAATGCGGAGATCGCCGAGTTGGCCGGGGCGTCGCGGCCGAAGGTGAACCTCTGGCGGTCCAGGTACGAGGACAAGGGCATCGGGGGCCTGGCTGATGAGAAGCGTTCTGGTCGGCCGCGCACGATCGATCACGCGGAGATCGTGACGGCGACCTTGATGCCGCCGCCGAAGTCTCTGGGCGTGACCCACTGGTCGTCGCGGCTGCTGGCGTCCCGGTTGAAGGTCTCGGCCTCGACGGTGGTCACGGCGTGGCGTGCCTACGGGATCAAGCCGTGGCGCTCGGAGTCGTTCCGGTTCTCCACCGATCCTGAGCTGGTCGGCAAAGTCACCGACATCTGCGGCCTGTACCTGGCGCCGCCGGAGAACGCGATCGTGTTGTGCGTGGATGAGAAGTCCCAGATCCAGGCACTGGATCGTACTCAGCCGATCTTGCCGATGCAGCCCGGCCTGATCGAGCGGCGCAGCCACGACTACGTCCGGCACGGCACCAGCACCCTGTTCGCGGCGCTGGACATCGCCACCGGTCAGGTCACCGCCGCACTCAAACCGCGTCACCGGAACCAGGAGTTCCTGGCGTTTTTGAAGCAGATCGAGCGGGCGTACCGTCATGTCGTCGATGCCGACGGTCAGCCAGTTGAGCTGCACCTGGTGATGGACAACTACGCCGCCCACAAGCACGCAAACGTCAAGGCCTGGCTGGCCGAAAATCCCCGGTTCAAGGTCCACTTCACACCCACCCACGCGTCGTGGATGAACCTGGTCGAGGTGTGGTTCGGCATCGTCGAACGCCAGGCCATCCGCCGTGGGATCTTTACATCCGTCAAGGACCTCAACGCGAAGATCCGCGCCTTCATCGACGGCTGGAACCACCGATCCCACCCCTTCGTCTGGACGAAAACCGCCGACGAAGTCCTCAAGAAAGCCAACCGTAAGAAGACTTCAAATGCGGACCACTAGCTGGCGACTGTGAAGTTAGGCTGACACTCAGTAGCTAAGGGGATTCGGTACACCCGACGTCTCAAGCAGCGCGTCTATGGGGATGTAATCGCAGATCTGACGGTAGAGCTCGATCAGCGAACGCTCTTCCAGCTCTTTCTCCAACTTCGAGTGGAGGCGCTCTAAGTGCGCTACGTCGTCCAGAGCGTATCGAATCTGCGAATCGCTGAGTGACCTAGCCGACCAGTCACTCGTTCGGGCCTCGCCTTTTGTGATTTCGACCCCAAGCTTCCTGAGAAGCAACGCTCTCAGGCTATGTTGCTTTGGATCTAATTGCGGGTCTAACAGCTTAGAGGCCGTCTTGGTGCACCGGATGTTTTGGGCTTGCGCCACTCCTAGTTGGGTTATAAATCGAAGATCGAAAGGCGCGAAGTGGAAAATTTTGACTACATCTCGAGATTCGAGCAGGTCCTTTAGTAGGGGCGCTGCGCCGGCAGAAAGTCGGACAAGCGAGCCGCCGACTGACTGTGCCGACAGTTGTATGAGATTCAGTCGGTCGGCAGCCCACGAGAGTCCGCTCGTCTCTGTGTCGACCGCGATGCGCCCAGCGGATATATATGCCTCGAAGGTCGGTGCGTCTATATCGCCTTCGAGTATTTGGTGCGTGTGACTATCGCTCATCGGAATCCTCGCTACTACCAGCGGCGAAGTTCCAATCCGCCTCATCGAACACGTCGCGTTGGTCGGAATGGGCAATCATGCGCACAAGGAGTCTAAGGTGGGGCGGTGCGTCTGGTCCGTTTACTCTGAGAGCGCGGAACTCAATGCTCTCGCCCCGGTCGATTACTGATCGAACACCTCTTACGAGCACATCGGGGACATATCCGAGCGGTACATCATCGGATGAAGTCAAGATGGTCGCCTGAGGATTGCTCTTGTTTCCCGACTCAATGCGATGACCGAGTCTATCCCCTCCTTGAATGTTCCTAAGCGCTCTCTCGTGCTCTATGCCAGAGACACTGCGCGAGCCATCTTCAAAATTGAGAGGGCGCGTGGGGATGTGACGAACTCCGTGCGCCAAGAACGTTGACTCAATTGCGCCGTTCAATGCTCGCGGAACCTCGAGGAGTTGAATCGTGTCGGCGGCTCTTCTCCCACCTGAGTGCACGATTTGCTCAAGCGGTGTCGAAGCCTCGTCGAGACCGAGCTGTTCCAAGTGGCGAGTAAAGTCCGATCGCGCAGGATCAAGAGTCCGCTGCGAGAACACCTTGAAAAGACTCTCGGACCTATAAATCCGGCCCCGTGCGCGGAGCCCTGGCAGGCCGCGGAATCCGTTATCGAATGACTCCTCGGCGCTGTTGGTATATCCAAAGGTGTACGTCCGTCCATCGAATTGGAGGCGTCCAACGACTTTGATTGCGCGCGTCACTGGGTGCTGCCAGAGTACGAGGAGGTCCCGACCAGTAACCTTGTTTCCGCGGACGACAGTGCGCTCACAGGTTGGCGATGGCATCGCAGAACCTCCTCTGGTTGATCTCTAGCAGTCTGGTGATCATGGTAGGTACGAGGTCTGACACTTGCGGGCAGGCAGCCCCGTCAGCCTGGGGTATCGCGGGAGGAAGCTGCTGCGAGAAATCGGCGACGTCGAAGCTAGCCACGGCTTCTGACCAGTGGGTTCTGGCAGCCGGGGTCGCTAGTCTCAACGCCGTGACTGCTGCCTCTAAGAGGGTGAGAGGTCCAGGCGGTTTCCGGTGCTCTAGGCGGTACGCTGTGCCCCTCTCCACCCATCGCATCAGGCGGTCAGTGTCAGCAAGGAGACGCTGGCGCTGCTCGGACGTTAGGTTGTAGCCCAAAGCGCTTCCGTGGTCGAAAGACGGCGCAAGTTCTAAGTCTCCTCCAGTCAAGCGCGGCTCGAGGACCGCCCAGTTTTGCTCGTGCCGGTCTCTGTTGGCGACCAGTGCGTCGAGGCATATGTACCCGGCAAACACGTCGAAGGCCGAGAAGTCAGCTGGGCCTACGAAGGTGCTGGGCGGCCGAACACCGTTCAAGGCTGCTTTGATGTTCTCGAGTGAGTGCCCGGTTCGAACGAACGTCGAGCCGCCCGACTTGCGTGATTTCTGTACGTCTATGTTGAGAACATCGAGGAGCAAAAGAGTCCCCTCGATAAAGTCGTGAGTTTCTGGGTTGTTGACCTGCAATGAAATTGACCCGTTGACGCCCCTGCGGGAGCTAAGTCGTGTGCGGGCTGCGGGAACCGTAAGCCGATCCGCGACAGCTGTGGTCGCGACCTCTGCCCAGTCTTCGCCGTCTACATGGGTAGCGTGCGTACGAACCCTCTTGTGCAGCCACCGTCTGCCCGAGGGATCCACGAGCCATTCCCCAGCATCGCTGCCGAGGGTCTCCCGTGCGGAAATGCTCCAGTCGCTTACATCAATTCGGTCCCGAAGTGAATCGCTCAATTGGCTGGGCTTTCGGACACTCATCTACTGAGATTACTACCAGACGAATCGCGTGTTTTCGGTGCCGCCCTCAGCCCCGCTGGACGAACACCGCCGAGGACGAGATGAGCAGGTACGCGGTGGTGACCATCCACATCGCGTAGGTCGCGTACAGCCACGGCCGCCAGCGAATCCGCGCCTGCCACCGCCGGTACGTCTTCACTGCGGACGTGATGGCCAGCGCGATCGAGAGCAGCAGCGGGATGATGACCACCTCGACGCGGTCGGAGGTCAGGCACAGGGCACCCTCGTCAGCGCACTCGTCCCCGACGCCGCCGCGTATCAGCACGATCGCGACGACCAGCGCCACGATCGCCAGTACCGACAGCAGCACGAACCGGAACGCCTGGTTGCCCTGACGCTCGTTCCGCTCCAGTCGCTCGAGCGGGTCGTCGAGCTCCCCGAACTCGGGGGATGTCATTCAACCCTCCTTGGTGAATCCGTTGTGTCCGCCCGCCGCGGCCACCTCGTCCACTGTCTCGATCCCCAACTGCTCGTCCGTGACAGGCGGGAAGAGCGGGCCCCCGCCGAAGGCACCCCGGTGCGACAGCGGAACCTCGCCGTCGTCGTTCCGGATGCCCTTCTCGCGACCGTACTCGGCCGTGATGACGGTCGAGCCGCTCATCCGTCCGAGGTCCGGGTCGTCGGCGAGGGCGGCGATGACGCGACCGACGAACGCGGGGTCCTCCGCGCGGGCCAGCGGGAAGCCGTTGAAGTCCTCCATGCCGGTGGACAGCAGCACCTCGGTGCGGATGAGGCCCAGCCACAGGGACAGGGTCGACACACCGGTGCCAGCGAGCTCGTGCGCCATGTCGGAGGCCATCTTGTCCAGGGCGGTCTTGCTCATGCCGTACAGGACGGTGTGGAACGGCGCGCGCGAGCCGAACGACGAGATGTTGACCATCAGCCCCGACCCCTGCGGCACCATGACCTTGGCGGCCTCGCAGCTCGCGACGTAGTGCGCGCGCAGGCCGACACCCATGAGCGCGTCCCAGTCGGTGGCGGGCCGCTCCCAGAACCGGCCGTTGAACCCCATGAAGCCCTTGGGGTTGGTCCACACGTTGTTGACCAGGAGGTCCAGGCGGCCGGTCTCGTCGGCGATCCGGGCGACGACGGCGAGGATCTCCTCGTCCCGGGAGTGCTCGCACTCGAGTGGACGGATCCGGCCCGGGGCGCCGTCGGCTGCGTCGACCGTGCTCTGCAGTCGCTCGGCGGACCGTCCGGTGACGTAGACATCCCACCCCGCGTCGGCGAGCGCGGTGGCCACCCCGCGGCCGACCCCACGGCTGCCACCTGTCACCAGTGCGACCCGGGCGCTCACGAGTCGGCTCCCTCGGTGGCCGCACCCGGGACGACGCTGACCTCCGGGTAGGTCACGGTGGCCTCGTCGAGGGTGCGGGTGATGGACCAGCCGGGCGTGAACAGGCACTCGGCCATGACCCAGCGCTCGTCCTCGCCGTCACCCTCCAGGACGTAAACGTCCGAGTACTCGCCGGTGGAGAGGGTCTCCGTGCCCTTGTCCCGGTCGATCTGACGGAACTGCAGGGTCCACGTGCCGGTGGCGCGGTTCGGCGGGCTGCTCGGTCCGCCGGATTCGATGGTGATGGAGGGCATGAAGCCGTGGTGCATGTCGAGGATGCGGGGCCCGCCGTCGGCGGCGGTGGCCAGGGCGATCTGCCGGAAGATGCCGACCATGGTGTCGGGGTCGGTCCGGCCGAGGGGGCCGAAGTCGAGTACTCCGCCGGTCGCCACGAAGCACGAGCGGAAGCCGTCGGGGTCCTTGGCGTCGCATGCCCGCCAGTAGCGGTACTTCAGCTGCTCGATAGCCTCGCGGGCGCGCCTTTCCTCCTCGTACTGCATACGGCCACGTTAGCGTAGGGATCATGAGCCGAACACTGGTCGAGTTATCCGACCGCTGGGACCTGCAGGACCTCGTGACCAGGTACGCAACCTGCATCGACGCCCGCGACTTCGAGGGCCTGGACCGGGTCTTCACGCCGGACGCGCGGGTGAGCTACGAGGCCTCCGGTGGGCCCGACGACGCCTACCCGGCGATCCGCGCGTGGCTGGCCGAGATGCTGCCGGTCTTCACGGCCACGCAGCACCTCATGGCCAACCTCGAGGTGAGTCTGGACGGGGACTCGGCGACGGGCCGGTGCATGTGCTTCAACCCCATGGCGCTGCGGCCCGTGGAGGAGAAGGACCAGCAGGTGTTCTTCTACGGGCTCTGGTACGTCCTCGAGTTCGTCCGCGCGGACGCCGGCTGGCGGATCTCGCGGCTGACGCAGCAGCAGGCGTACCACCACAATCTGCCCTGAGACCGCCGCGGCGCGCGGTCGGTCAGACGGTCCCGCAGGAGTTCGGTGCGGGATGGTCGTGCACCCGGTCCATGAGGTAGCGGGCGTTGGTCGCGCGCTCGGACAGCATCGGGATCGCGTGGTCGATCACCAGGCCTGGGGCCAGGGCGGGCGCCTCGGCGGTCCGCAGCTCGACGGTGGTGCCCTGTGCGCACCAGTCCCGGACGAGGTCGACGGCGGTGTCGTGCGGGACCACGTCGTCGTTCCGCCCGATCAGCACGAGCGACGGGACCGCCGGCGCCTCGTCGCCCAGGTTGTAGCCCTCGAGGACACGCATGATCTCCGGCTCGGACCGGGCCGCGTCGGCGAGGGAGCGGCCGTCCCGGGTGAACTCGGTGGTCCGGCGCAGGCCGTAGGCGAAGCCGGTCTCGGCGACGCACTGCCCGGCGGTCACCTCGAGCATCCGACGGCCCTCGTCGTTGAGCTGGCGGTCGAACGCCTCTCGCAGCTCGGGGTGGACTTGCAGGATCCCGTTGATCGCGTAGCCCACGGCGCCCGTGAGCAGGCCGCCGTCAACGCGCTCGAGCGTGCCGATCATGTCCGACGGCGGTGCGCCCGCGGCGATGCCCACGAGGGTGACGTCCGGCGCGTAGGTCGGCTGCATCTCACCGGCCGCCGCGGCGGCGCCACCGCCCTGGGAGTAGCCGCTGATCACGGTCTTGGAGTCGGGAGCGAGATCCGTGCCCGGGAGGCGCAGCGCGGCGCGTGCGGCGTCCAACGCGGAGCGGCCCTGCGAGTCGCGGTTGACGTACGGGTGGTGGCCGGGAGTGCCGAGGCCCTCGTAGTCGGTGACGACCACGGCGAAGCCCTCTTGGACCATCGTCAGGGCGTCGATCACCGCGTAGCCGGCGGCCGCCGACAGCGGTGCGGTCTGCACGCCGAGCCCGACCTCCATGGACTTGGACGGCGCGCACTGGTCGCCCTGGCCCTGGGTACCGGGCGTGACCACGGCGAGCGGCCGCGGGCCCGGCCCGGTCCACGGGGCCTTGGGCTGGAGATACGTGCCGGTGACGGCGATCGGCCCGCCCGCCGCACCGGTGGAGCGGTACATGATCCGCTGCGCGTCGGCGGGCAGTGCGCCGCCGTTCGCCAGATCGGGGAAGCTGGGCGTGATGGTCATGGGCTCGGTGCGGATGACCGTGCCCGGCTCGGCGGGCAGGTCGGCCGGCGGCGTGTAGAACGCGCTGCGGTCGGGCGTGTTGGACGAGCCCTGCGCGGCGGCCTCCGGGGCGGCGGGCGAGACGGCGGGGGCCAGCGCCATCGCGACGCCCAGGGCGAGCGCACCCGCGGCGGCGGACAGTCCGGGCGTTCTCCTGCGGCGGCTGGTCGGTGATCTCACAAGTGCTCCCCGGGGGTCGAGACGGTAGGTGGTCCGCGAGGACCGTGAACTGGACAAAACCCTAGCGTGTGTCATGTTCGGCCGGTGGTGCACCTCAGGAGTCGATTCTGATCACCGTGAACTTCACGGTGGCCACTGTCGTACGCCGCTGTTACGGTGAGTCCGTGCCGAAAGATGTGCTGATGTGCTGGCGACGCGTACCGGAGAGGTCCCGCGTCGCCCACGCCGTCATGGCGTAGCACGGACGACGCGCGGGCCCACCGGAGAAGGGCGGGCCGCGGTCGGTATCAGCGGCGGTCCGCGCCGGAACCCGGGTCCATGCTCATGACCCCACGGCGGCGGAAATCAGATCCGCGCCGGCTCACTTCAGGAGAGTTTCCAGGTGACCGTAAGTCCCGACACCACGTTCCACGCGCTGGAGGACACCGATGTCCTCGTGAGCGCGCGATCGTTGGCCGAGTACACGGACATGTTCGGTTTGAACGGGGCTGACCTGGAGGGCCGGATCGTGGACTGCCCGGGCGGCGCGGCCAGCGCGGTGGCGGAGATCTGCGCGGCCGGCGGGGACGCGATCGCGGTGGACCCCCAGTACGCCCGGGGTGCGGACGACCTCCGCGGCCGGATCCTCGCGGACGTCGACCGCTCGGTGGCGCAGAAGCAGGCGCGCGAGGTGGACTTCGACTGGGACGTCCGCGGCGGCGTCGTGGGACACGAGGCGATCCGGCGCACGGCGGCGGACCGCATGCTCACGGACCTGGAGGCCTCGCCCGAGCGGTACATCGCCGGTGCGCTGCCGTCGCTGCCGTTGGCCAGCGACTCGTCCGACCTCGTGCTGTGCTCGCACCTGTTGTTCACGTACGCCGACCGGATGGATCTGTCCGACCACGTCGACGCGATCGTCGAGATGGCGCGGATCGCGCCGGAGGTGCGGATCTACCCACTGGTCGACCACCTCGGCAACCCGCTGCCGGAGCTGGTCCGCAGCGTGATCGCCCGGCTCAAGAAGGAGCGGCTGGCCAGCCGGATCGAGCCGGTCATCCGGCCGTTCCAGCTGGCGGCCACGACGCGGCTGGTGGTGGAGCGGATGAACCGCCAGCGGCCCTGACCGTCAGCCCCTCGGGCCGGGTCCGCGCCGCGGCGCCCGGGCCCGGCGCGTGCCGGTCAGCCCCTCGGGCCGGGCGCGAGCCGGAGGATCTCCTGGCCGGTGAAGGGGGAGACCTCGGCGCTGGCGACCAGCGGTTGCGGCCCGCCCACCTCGATCGTCTGGCCGGGCACGAGCACGGTGTCGGTGGCCAGCGAGTAGGCGACGAGATTGCACATCTCGGAGTACACGGCCGCCGGCGGCGCGTCCACGTCCAGGCGCTCGAGGTCCATCCGGCCGAACCGGCCCATCCCCGTGGTGTAGACGCACGACGTGGACTCGGACTGCATCCCCGCCCGCACCCCGACGAGAGCCGGCGCCGGCACCGGGTTGCCCGTGACGAGATCGCGGTACGGGCCGGCCGGCAGGGTCATCGCGGCGCCGCCCACGGTGACGGCCACCGCGCCGGGTAGCGCGGTCAGTGCTGCCGTGACGTTCGCGACCGCCAACTCGCAGCGGAGCGTATCGAGCCGCGGGTCCAGGTACTCGGGATCGGTGGGCTCGCCGTCGTCGCCGACCGGTCCCCACCGGAACGCCGCCACCACGACCTGGGACCGGTGCGTCTCCACCACGGCCTCGCCGCCGTTCCACGCGGCCAGGTCGCGCGTGTACTGGGCGGCCTCCGCCACGGGGGCGTCGATCGAGGAGACGATGACCGTCGCGTCCTCGATGTACACCGCCGTGGCGGGGTCGTCCTCGGTGCCGCGCTCGACCTCGTAGGAGCCCTCGAAGATCTCGGCGAGCAGTTCACCGATCTCGTCGTAGCCGGGGGCGGGCCGGTCGAGCAGCACGATCGCCACGGGCGTCTGCTTCCACGACAGGTCCTCGCCGGTCCGCGGGTCGACGGCGGGCGGCTGGTCCTGCGGCTGCTCGGGCTGGCCGGGCTGCGGGGAGTCGGTCATGCACGACAGGCTAACCCGCGTCCCGGCGGCCGCGACACGTCCGGCCCACGACGCGACCGGACGCCACGCGCCCGGCCGCCACATGCCCGGCCGCCCGGCGGGCGCTCAGTTGAGCAGGAAGTCGATCACCAGGCGCTCGAACTTGTCCTTCTGCTCGATCATGGCCCAGTGCCCGCAGCGGGAGAAGGCGTGCAGCTCGGCCTTGGGGAGCTGGCGGAACGCGAAGTGCGCCTGCTCGTAGGGGAGCATGCGGTCGTCGCGGCCCCAGATGAGGAGCGTCTCGTGGCGGATCTGGGAGGCGCGGGTGTACAGCGGGGTGTAGGCGTTCTCGGGCTTGAGGATCGAGCCGAAGATCGAGTACATGCGCTCGACGGCGCCCGGCGCGGTCGCGGCCTCGGTGCGGGCGCGGATCAGCTCGGGGGAGACGACCTTCTTGTTGCCCACCATCGTGTCGACCCAGGCGCTCATCTTCTCGTCGGTCGGATCGGCGAGGAACTCGAACAGGCGGCGCGAGCCCTCGCTGGGGTCGGGCGCGAACAGCGGCGCGGCGAGGCCGCCGGGGCCCATGAGGGCCATCTTGCGGACGCGGTCCGGGTAGGCGAGGGCGGTCTCGCACGCGACGTTGCCGCCCATGGAGTTGCCGATGATGTCGACCTTCTCGATGCCCTTGGCCTCGCAGAACGCGTCGATCGCCTCGGCGGCGATCATCGGGTAGGCCTTCTCCCACTCGAGGTCGGAGCTCTTCCCGAAGCCCGGCATGTCGAGCAGGATGGTGTGGAACCGCTCGGCGAAGACCGGGAAGTTGCCCGAGAAGTTGGACCAGGCGGTGACGCCCGGACCGGATCCGTGGAGGAACAGGACGGGCACCGCGCTCTCGGGCTCGGCCGTGCCCGCTGCGCTCGTGGCCCGCCCTGCCTCGTGGTAGTGCAGCTCGAAACGGCCGGCGGTGATGGTCTTGCTGGTGGACTCGAAGTCGAGGGCGCTCATGGCCTCAACGGTACTAGAACGCGTTCTAGGAATCGCGCTGTCCCGGCAATCTAGCGGCCCGGCGAACCCGGCGTCGCCTCGAAATGATGTCAGCCGCGCGGGGAGTCCCTGAAACATCCCCGCGCGGCGATGGCGAGACTCTAACCCGTGACAGCGCGATGTGACAAGTCTGTAACGATTATTGTGCAGGTCACACTGTGAGCACTCGAGCGCGCGCCCTGACGTGCAGGAATGCGCGGTGCTAAGTGGACGACCGCACCGAACGGGGTGTTCGGGGTGATCTGAACCACCCCATCACCCGGTCATCCCATCACCCGCGCCAGGAACGCGGTCGCATCCGGGGTCGCGGCGTACACGGTCCCGCTGTGGTCCCTGTCCGGGTAGACGCGCAGCTCGAGCGGCTGCCGGTTGAGCGTCATCTCCGCGGCGAGCGACAGGGCCGACGGCGCGGGCACGTCCAGGTCGAGCAACCCCTGGCCGAGGAACACGGGTCGGTCGTACCCGGTGGCCGGCGTGCCCATGTAGCGGCGCAGGTGGCCGAACACGTCGGGGATCTCCTGGAGGGGCCGCGAGAGCGCCTGCGAGATCTGGAATCCGCCCACCTTCTCGCGCATCGCCGCGTAGCAGAGGGTCTCGGCGGCGTCGACCATCTCGCGCCCGGCCGGCGTGAGGTAGCCGTTGATGTCGAGCTCGGGGTGCTGGTCGCGGAACCCGGCGAGGATGTACATCGCGTAGACGTTGAGTCCGGTCGGTAGCTGTACGGGCGGGAAGCCGGGCGCGCCCCACTGGAAGATGTGCTCGATGTTCGCCGGGGCCCCGGTGGCCACGACGCCGCGGTAGTCGAGCCCGGCGGGCGCGCCGAGTTCGGTGGCGCGGACCGCGGTGTTGAGCGCGGCCCCGGCGCCCTGCGACTGGCCGACCAGTGCCCAGGTGGGGGAGAGGGGCAGGCCGGCGGAGCGTGCGGCGATGACCGAGTCGACGATCGCCTGGCCGGTGGCGGGCCCGTTGAGGTAGCTGAGCAGCCCGGGCGTGCCCAGGCCCACGTAGTCGGAGGCGACCACGGCGTAGCCCCGGTCGAGCCAGTGGCCGAGGTACTCGGCGTCACGCTCGGAGCGGGGTTGGGTGGACGGTGCGCAGTCGTCGCCCAGGCCGGTGGTGCCGTGCGCCCACGCGATGACCGGCCAGCCGCCCTCCGGCGCGGCGCCGTGGGGCAGGAAGACCGCGGACCCGGAGATCGCGGGCCGGCCGTGCTGGTCGAGGGTGCCGTAGACCTGCCGCACCGCCCGCCCGGCCTGCGGCAGGGAGAGTGACGGGTCGAGCGGGACGGTCTCCGCCGCGGCCCCCGGCGCGGGGATCGGCCGAGCCCATTCGCGGGTGTCGAGTCCGGACCAGGTGGGTGCCGGGTTGGTCGCCGCGGTGGGCGCCGCGCCGGCGGTGGGGACGGTGAGAGGGGCGACGACGACGAGGGCCGCAGCCGCCGCGCAGAGCGTCCGCCCGATTTTCGGGGAGGTGAGGGAGTTCATACCCGGAGGGTAGTCCGCCGCCCGCGCCTCTCCAGGCGGGTTCGTCCGGTCCCGCAATCGGCGGGCCGCGTTCGTCCCGGCTTCACCCAGCCCCGCAAGCGGCGAGCCGGTTCTCTTCCCGAGCCCCGCAGTAGGGTGCCCGTGCCCGTCGTCGCTAGGTCAACTGGCCCGCCGTTTCGACACGTGACCACACACTCGCCGGTCCATCGCGCAGCTGGTCGTCATCATCGATTTCTTGGACGTCGCCATCGTGGCCCCGGCGGCGTTTTGCCCACATGACTACGACCTTTTCTGCGGTGGTTACGACCGGATCGCCGGCCGCAGCCCCACGCGCGGCGTCTCATGGGGCTGGTTCGCGCTGCCGGCTCCGCTGCGAAGTGGCGCGGGCGCGCGGATCCGGGTCGTACGCTTCGGCCGTGGCGCGAAAGCAGATCGATATCCCCGACCTCACCGGCCAGACGTGGCTTGTCACCGGATCGACCAGCGGGGTCGGGCTCGAGACGGTTCGGTCGGCGTCCGGGCACGGGGCGCGGGTGATCCTCGCGGTCCGCGACACCGCCCGCGGTCGTCAGGTGGCGTCCGAACTGCCCGGCGACGCGCGGGTCGTGGAGACGGATCTGGCCTCCCTCGCGAGCGTGCGACGCGCGGCCGGCGAACTGACCGGCGAGGACGGCCGCGGCCGCGAGGAGATCGACGTGCTGGTCAACAACGCGGGAGCCATCACGCCTCGTCGGCGGGAGACCGTGGACGGGTTCGAGATGCTGCTCGGCGTCAACGTGCTGGGCCCGTTCCTGCTCACCAACCTGCTGCTGCCCGTGGTGCGTCGGCGCGTGGTGATCGTCGCGTCCAACGCCCACCACGCGGGCACCTTCGACGGCGACGACCCGCATTTCCGGCGTCGGCGGTGGACGTCCGCGGCGGCGTACGCGCAGTCCAAACTCGGGGACATGCTGTGGGGGCTCGAGCTCGAGCGGCGGCTGCGCGACGGACGTGCCGAGGCCGGCAGGGTCGGGGTCGACGTCCAGCTCACGCACCCCGGGTGGGCGGCCACCGGGATCTCCAACGCGACGGGTAACGCGACGCTGGACAGGATCGTCACCGGCGTCTGTTCCCTGTTCGCCCAGCCCGCGGCGCAGGCGGCGCTGACGACGATGAGCGCCGCGACTCGACCGCTGCCGCCGTGCAGTTACACCGGTCCCGACGCGATGAGGCACCTGCGCGGCATGCCCACGCTCATCGGTCGGAGCGCCGAGGCCTCCGACCCCGCGGCGGCCGCGCGGTTCTGGGAGTTCGCCGCGGCCGAGACAGCGCTTAACTGCAACTGAATGGTTGCACCCGGGCGCGCGGCGTGTCATCGTGGGAGGGCAGGTGCAGCCGCGACACCACCTCACCGAGCGGGAGGCACCGCGGGGGAGAGGAGAGCCCGATGAGCGAGAACACCGTGCCCGTCGACGGCGATAGCGCGCCCGGAGCGGGAGTGACCAGCGATGACGTGCCCGACGAGATCGTCCGCAGTATCCACATCGAAGCCGAGGCGCAGACGGTCTGGGCCATCGTGTCGGAACCGGGATGGTTCATCAACGACGGCACATGGACCGAGCACGAGATCACCACCGACGGCGACGTGTCGCGCGTCGTCGACCCCGTGCACGGCGAGTTCACGATCGGCACCGTCGAGCTCGACCCGCCGCGTCGCGCGGTGTTCCGGTGGCTCGGCGGCATGGCCGGAGAGATCGACGAGGCGCAGGCCAATCTGGTCGAGTTCACGATCGAGGACCACGGATCGGGCGTCGTCCTGACGGTCCGCGAGACCGGCTTCGCGGGGCTGCACGACGACGCGGCCGTCCGGCGCCGGCGGTTCGAGGAGAACTCCGAGGGCTGGGTGTCCGAGCTGGAGCTCGCGCGGGTGCGTGCCGAGGGCGGCGGATGAGCAGCCCGAGGGGAGAGGTCCCGCACGACCGGCTGCTCAGCGAGGAGGCGGACGGTGTGTTCGGCGCCCTCGCGGACCGGACGCGTCGCCGGGTCCTCGTCCGACTCGCCGATCGGCCCGACGACGCCGGCGCCGTGGCCCGCGATCTCGGCGTGAGCCGCCAGGCGGTCGCCAAGCACCTGCGCATCCTCACCGACTCAGGGCTCGTGCACGCGCGACCGCATCACCGTCGACAGGTACACGCCGTGCGGCCGGACCGTATCCGGGAGATCTCCGACCTCCTCGGCGCGGTGTCGCGGGGATGGGATCGTCGGCTCGCGCAGGTCAGGGAGCGCGCCGAGCGCCTGGATCGGGCCGAGGCGGCCGAGCGCGGGGAGGGTGCCGCGTCCGACGAGCGCGGCGACGTCGCCGAGTCCGCCGAACGCGGGTCGGGCCCGGGCGCCCCTAGGTGAGGTGGTCGTACTCGCCGTCGACCCACGCCGCGTAGCGCTCGGCCGACCGCTGCACGGCGGCCCGCGCGTCCCGGGGGACGCACCCGCCGAAGTTGCTGTAGAGCCGGTCGAAGTCGTACCGCGAGACGTGGTCGGCGATCCGGCGCACCACCGCCCCGGACAGCGGCATCCAGTTGGGGAACGACCGCATGAACGTCACCCACTCCGGGTCGGCGACCGTGCCGATCGTGTCGCCGCTGAACAGCACGCCGCGGCCGTCGGGGGCGGTCCAGTGCACGACCACGCTGCCGGGGAAGTGGCCGCCCGGCTGCGACGCCCGCACGCCGGGCAGGATCTCTATCTCGCCGCCGTCGGACGGGTCCGCCGCGTGGCCCCCGCCCCACACGATCGTGTTGCGCGGTCGCAGGCCCAACCACTCCTCGTCCGGGGCGGAGACGTACACCGGGCAGTCGTCGAACGCCGCCGACCACAGCGACTGCAGCCCGTACATGTGCGGATGCGAGGCGATGATCGCCGACAACCCGCCCCACCCGCGGATCGCCGCGACCGCCTCGTCGCTGATGTAGTTCGGGACCTCGACCAGGACGTTCCCGTGGTCGGTCCGGATGAGCGACGGCCGCTGGCCGATCCCGGGGCAGTTCTTCTGCTCCAGACCGATCACGTCGGTCTCGCGCTCGGTGAACTCGATGGACGCACCCGCCGCCCGCGACTGCTCGGGGGTGGTCCAGCGCTGCCCGGCGACGGGCACGTACTGGCGTTCGTCCGCGCAGATCGGGCACACCTCGGGCAGGGGCTCCGCCCGCTCGACCCCGCACGTCGCGCACTGGGTCACCGAACCCGGTTCCGCCCCGCCCGGTCCGCCATCGGCCCCGGCACCGCGCGCCGCGCTCACGGCATGTCCCCCTCGATATCGACGGGGTGCCACGACTCGCCCACCTGAACCTCGAGGGACCCGTCGGCGGACCGGGTCTCGCGATGACCGGACACGGCGGACTCGAGGGCCTGCTGGGCGGTCTCGTGCTCGCCGAGATCGATCGTCTGGTCGGGGGTGCGGAGGCGGTAGTGGGGCATGCCCCCAGTGTCCCCCCGCCGGGCGCCGGCCGCATCCCTCGCCGGGCGCATACCCCGGGCGCCGGGCGCACCCGTCGTCGGCCGCCTCCCCCGGGCGCCGGGCGCACCCGTCGGCGCGGGACGGTCCACACTGCTGCTCGGCGGGTCTTCCCCTCATCCCGACCACGGCGCACACTGGGAGGAGGCACCTCGTCGTCGGAAGGGCACACCATGTCGTCGTCATCCTCTTCGTCACACGATCAGGCGCCGACGGCGCCGGCCGACCCCCCGTCCGGTTACCCCGACCTCGGTGCGGACCCGATCGACGGGATGCGGGTGCTGCGCGCGCCTGCCGTGCCCACCGCGGTGGTCCGCGTGACGGGCGTGCCGATGTCGGAGCTGACCGGGGTGTTCGACTCCGTCTTCGGGACCGTGCTGCCGCGCGCGTTCGAGGTCGGCCTGGCTCCCGCGGGCCCGCCCATCGCGCTCTACACCGCCGCGGTCGAGGGGCCCGACTCGGTGGTGGACCTGGAGATCGGCTTCCCGCTCCGCGCCCAGCTGGCCGAGCAGGTGGGCACGGAGCCGATCGAGGCCGACGGTCGACAGCTCGTCGCCTCCGAGCTGCCGGCCGGCGAGATCGCCGTGATCAGCCACGTGGGCTCGTACGACGACCTCGGGCGGGCCTGGGGCGACTTCATGGGCGAGATCGCGGGGACGGGACGCGCGCCCGGGCTGCCGTTCTGGGAGTCCTACGTCACCGAGCCGTCGCCCGACATGGACCCGGCCACGCTGCGCACCGACCTGTTCTGCGCGGTGGGCACGCCCGACGACGCGGCCTGACCCGCCCCGGCGCCTCCCGAGAGGGTTTCGCGCGTCAGCCGTCGCTTGTGTACGTTCCACCGGGAGGCGACCTGGGCGAACGCGGGCCGAAGTGACGGCTGGCGGAGTCCAGTCACGGTGAGGGTCCGCGGGGCGGGTCGCGGGGCGGCGGGTGGGGGCGCGGGTGGCTACTCCATCTCCTCCAGCGAGCGGCCGGTCGTCTCGGGGATGAACCGCGCCACGAACAGCAGCGAGAGTAGCGCCGCGACCGCGTAGAAGCCGTAGGTGAACGGCAGGCTGAACTCGGCCATCGGCGGAAAGGCGGTCGACACGGCGAAGTTCGCCAGCCACTGCGCGGCCGCCGCCAGTCCCAGCGCGGTGGAGCGGATCCGGTTGTTGAACATCTCGCCCAGCAGGACCCACACCGCCGGGCCCCACGACATCCCGAAGAACACGACGAACCCGTTGGCCGCGATCAGCGCGACCAGCCCGGAGGTGTCGCCGAGCTGTGGGGCGAGCGCGCCGTCCGGGCCGGCGACCATCGTGGCCTGACTGAACATCGCCGCCATCACCGCCAGGCAGACCGTCATGCCGACGGAGCCGATCATGAGCAGTCTGCGACGCCCGATCTTGTCGATGAGCGCGATCGCCACGACCGTGACCACGATGTTCGTCACGGAGGTGATGACCGACTGCGTGAACGCGTCCTCCTCGGCGAAGCCCACCGACTGCCACAACGTGGTGGAGTAGTAGAAGATCACGTTGATGCCGACGGCCTGCTGGAACACCGACAGGATGATGCCGATCCACACGATGGGCAGGAAGTTCCATCCGCCCGGGCGGATCAGGTCCCGCCACGACTGCCGGCGGTCCTCGCGGACGGTCGCCCGGATCTCGCGGATGCGGGAGTCGATGCCGCCCTCCTGGATCGACCGCAGCACGCGTTTGGCCTCGTCGACCATCCCGCGGCCCACCAGGTAGCGCGGCGATTCGGGGATCATCAGCGCCAGCACGCCGTAGGCCACCGCGGGGATCACCTCCGCCCAGAACATCCACCGCCAGGCCGCCGCCCCGAACCACAACTCCTCGATCGCGCCGCCGGCCACTCCCGCCAGCCACGCGTCCGAGAGCAGTGCCACGAAGATGCCCGAGACGATCGCGAGCTGCTGTAGCGAACCGAGGCGACCTCGGACGGCCGGCGGCGCGACCTCCGCGATGTACGCCGGCGCGATGACCGACGCGGCGCCCACCCCGAGCCCGCCGAGGACACGCCAGGCGATGAGGTCCCACGGGCCGAACGCGAGCCCCGATCCCAGGGCGCTCGCGAGAAACAACACCGCCGCCAGGACCATGACGCGGGTGCGGCCCCACCGGTCGGCCAGTCGCCCGGCCAGGTAGGCGCCGAGGATGCATCCGAGCAACGCCGAGGACACCGTGAACCCGATCAGCCCGGCACCGATCCCGAAGTCCTGCTGCACCGCGTCGACCGCGCCGTTGATGACCGCGGTGTCGAAGCCGAACAGGAACCCGCCGAGCGCGGCGACCAGGGAGATGATCACCACCCGGCCCGTGTGGAACGACTCCTCGTCGGACGGCTGTCGGGACGTCTGCTGTGTGGACATGCGTACCCCGCTCCCCGGGCCCGCCGGCCCTGTGACAGTGGTGAGAGGAGGGTAGGGCTGGGGCGGGAGAGGCGCCACCGAAGGAGGGCCCACCGGGAAATACGCCGGTGCGCGGCCGCAGTGCGAGAACACGTTCTAGGCTCGGGTCACCTCGTCGTCGTACCGAAAGGCCACCCACCATGAGCGCCGCAGTCACAGCACCCGAGCAGATCCGCGCCACCGCGCAGTCCTACGTCGACGCGCTCGTCGCCGGCGACCTCGAGGCCGTCATGGCCCTCTACGCCGACGACGCCACCGTCGAGGACCCCGTCGGCGGCGGCACCGTGCACGAGGGTGCGGACGCGATCCGCGCCTTCTACTCCACCGTCACCGCGCTGAAGATCGAGGCGAAGGTCCTCGAGACCCGCGTGTGCGGCAACGACCTGCTGTTCAACTTCGAGATCACCACCCACTTCGACGGCGGCTCCAAGGCGACCATCAACGTGTGGGACCTCATGGTGCACAACGACCAGGGCAAGGTCGCCTCGATGCGCGCCTACTGGACCCCGGAGAACATGAGCTAATCGCGGCCGCTCGCATACCAACATGGTGCGCGTCGACAAGTGGGTACTGACCTGCATGTTCGACACCCGTTTCGCACCGGGCGCAACCACCGGAGGCTAACGCAACGACGGCGCGGTGCTCGCCGAAGCCTGGCCACGCAATGGCGAGCCCTCGCTACCCGCCATGACGAGCTCCGACCACCTGCCGCCCCGGCGTCACCTCTGCGCCATACCGACCTGGCTACGCCATGTAGTACACAAGCCCTGGCGGTTTCACCATTGTCGCTCCCGGATAAGCGGCCGCTAGCATAACCGGTATGTCCAGCGACCGCGATAACAGCACGGCGGCCCCCGACCTCGTCGATGCTGCACGGCTGGGTGCCCAGCCGCAGCCGCAGACGGAGCGTGGCCGGCGCACCCGTGACGCTCTGATCGCGGCCGCGCGCACGGTGTTCGAGCGCGATGGTTACGTTGATTCCCGGCTCGTAGACATTGCCGCCGAGGCCAAATGTTCGATTGGCAGCTTCTACACGTGGTTCGACAGCAAGGACGAGGTTCTTGCTGCTGTCCTGTACCAAGCGCAAAGCGACATGCTCCATCCGGGGACGGGCCGTATCGAGGCGAGCGATGACCCGGTCGCGATCATCGCCGCCAGCAACCGCGCCTACTTCGAAGCCTATCGGCGCAACGCCCAGCTGAACGTGCTCCTGCAGCAGGTGGCGGCGCTCAATCCCCGATTCCGCGAGCTGCGCAACGCCCGCACGATGGCCTTCGTCACGCGTAACGCGCGTGCCATAGCGGATCTGCAGGAACGGGGCCTGGCAGATCGTGGTGTCGACGCCTCGATGGCGGCGATGGCGCTGTCCGGCATGGTGGCCCGATTGGCCTTCGAATCCTTTACCGGGGGCGCGGTGGTCGAGTCCATCGACGAACTCGTCGAAACAGCGACCCGGTTGTGGACCAATGCCCTGGGCCTGACGACGCCGGAGTTGCGCGCGGACTGAGGCGTCCAGCGCGCAACTCCGCGCGGTCAGCGGGCGATGTTGACCCCGCCGTCGACGGCGAGAGTGCTGCCGACGACGTAGTCGCCGGCGTCCGAGGCCAGGTAGATCGCCGCGGCCGCCATGTCCTCGGGACGGCCGATACGGCCGGAGGGGATCTCGCCGGCGATCTCCTCGGCGTGGTCGCGGGCCCCCTTGTTCATCGCGGACGCGAATGCGCCAGGGGCGATCGCGCTGACGATGATGCCCTCGGGAGCCAGGCGCACCGCCATGCGCTTGGTCAGGTGGACGATGCCGGCCTTGCTCGCGTGGTAGGAGTACGTCTCCATCGGGTTGAGGGAGAGCCCGTCGATCGAAGCGATGTTGATGACCTTGGCGAGGTGGCCCGTGCTCTCGCGTCCTGCCAGCAGCAGTTGCTTGGCGGCCTGGGTGAGGAAGAAGGGCGCCTTGACGTTGAGGTCCATCACCTTGTCCCAACCGCTTTCGGGGAAGTCGTCGAAGGCCTCTCCCCACGCTGCACCGGCGTTGTTGACGAGGATGTCGAGATGGTCCTCGTTCTCGCGGAATGCGTTGAGCAGGGCGGCGATGCCAGCGGTCGTGGAGATGTCGTACGGCAGGGCGACGCACCGCCCCTCGCCGTAGGTCGCGGACAGCTCGTCGGCGGTGGTCAGGCAGGCCTCTGACTTGCGCGCGGTGATGTAGACGGTCGCGCCCTGGGCGAGCAGGCCTTCGGCGATCATGCGGCCGATGCCGCGGGACCCGCCGGTGACGAGGGCGACGCGTCCATCGAGAGAGAAGAGGGCGGGAATGTCCATTGTTGTCCTTCGTTCGGGTGCAGTGGGTCGACTCGAGATTCGATTGAATCCCGATTCATACTAGTTGAACCTAGATTCAGATTGTGGGAGGCTGACGAACAAACCCCGCACCGAACACAGGAGTCGACCTATGTCCCGGACCTCGCAGGAGATCCGTCTCGCCGCCCGCCCGCAAGGCCGCCCAGACTCCAGTACCTGGGATCTCACCAGCACCGAAATCCCGGACCCGGGTCCCGGTCAGATCCTCGTACGCGTCGATCTGATCTCCCTCGACCCGGCGATGCGCGGATGGCTGAACGACGTGCGGTCCTACATTCCCCCGGTCGGGATCGGAGACGTCATGCGGGCACTGGGCGCCGGCGAGGTGATCGCCTCGGAGCACCCGGACTTCGCCGTCGGCGACCGGGTCACCGGCAGTTTCGGCGTGTGCGAGTACGCGCTGTCAGACGGCAAGGGGGTGGACCGTATCGACACCGACATCGCCCCGATGGGCACCTGGCTAGGCGCGCTCGGCATGCCCGGCATGACCGCGTACTTCGGCCTC
Source organism: Dietzia cinnamea NBRC 102147 (assembly GCF_001571065.1). Lineage (GTDB taxonomy): Bacteria > Actinomycetota > Actinomycetes > Mycobacteriales > Mycobacteriaceae > Dietzia > Dietzia cinnamea. The sequence goes on along the minus strand of NZ_BCSW01000010.1, from coordinate 42,658 downwards.
CACGACGTCGGCCGACTCCGGGCCGGTGACACAGTCCTGGTCTCCGCGGCGGCCGGGGCGGTCGGGAGCACCGTCGCGCAGCTGGCCAAGGCGAAAGGGGCCCGCGTCATCGGCGTCGCCGGTGGTCCGGACAAGGTGTCCTGGCTCCGCGAGCTCGGACTCGACGAGGTCATCGACCGGCGGGAGGGCGACCTCCTGCGCCAGGTCCGCAACGCCGCCCCCGACGGAATCGACATCTACTTCGATAACGTCGGGGGCGAGCTCCTCGACGCGGCACTGGCCAACCTGCGCCGCGGCGCCCGGGTCGTGCTGTGCGGGGCTGTGTCGACGTACAACGACGAGACCCTCGCCGACGGCCCGCGGCGGTACATGTCCCTTCTGGTCTTCCGCGCCACGATGCAGGGGTTCGTCGTGTCCGACTACGCGGACCGCTACGCCGAGGCCGTCGCCGAGATCTCGGAACTCATCGCCGAGGGGCGCCTCGTCGCGACCGAAACGATCCTCGAGGGCGGGGTGCCTGCTTTCCCGGACGCCCTGCTCGGCCTCTTCGACGGGGTCAACACCGGCAAGCTTCTGCTGAGAATCCGAAAGGGCTGACCATGCGCGCCATCCACATCTCCTCTCTCGATGGCCCGGACGCCGTCGAGGTCGTCGAGCTCCCCGACCTCCGCGACAACGAGCTCGTGACCATAGAGGTCAAAGCGGCCGGGGTCGCCTTCCCCGAGTTGCTCCAGACCCGAGGCCTGTACCAGCTCAAGCCCGAGCTCCCCTTCGTCCCGGGGGCGGAGGTCGCCGGTGTCGTCACCGCTGCGCCCGAGGGCAGCGGCCTGGCTGTCGGTGACCGCGTGGCGGCCCTGACGCTGCTCGGTGGCTTCGCGGAGCAGGCCCTGGCGCGCCCCGACCTCACCTTCGCACTGCCGGACGAGGTCGGCTTCGAGGAGGCGGCATCCTTCACCTTCAACTACGCGACGGTCTACTTCGCCCTCGTCGAGCGCGGTCACCTCGCCGAGGGTGAGACCGTCCTCGTCCACGGCGCCGCGGGCGGGATCGGGACCGCGGCCATCCAGATGGCGAAGGCGTTCGGGGCGGGCAAGGTCATCGGAGTGGTCTCCACGCCGGAGAAGGGCGAGATTGCCCGCGCTGCGGGCGCGGACGAGGTGGTCCCGGCCGACGGCTTCCTCGAGGCGGTCGGCAAAGCGAGCGTCGACATCGTCGTCGATCCCGTCGGTGGTGAACGGTTCACCGACTCGCTGCGCTCCCTGCGGGAGCACGGCCGTCTTCTCGTCATCGGCTTCACCGCCGGATCCATCCCCGAGGTGAAGGTCAACCGGCTCCTGCTGAACAACGTCTCCGTCGTGGGAGTCGGATGGGGTGCCTACGCGTTATCCCGCCCCGGCCATGTCGGCAGGGAGTGGGAGGCGATGCTGCCGCACCTAAGAAGCGGGGCTCTGCGGCCCGTCGTCGGCGCCACTCATCCACTAGAGGACGCCTCCGTTGCACTGCGCTCCCTCGAGGGGCGTTCGGTCACCGGCAAGGTCGTGCTGGTGCCGTGAAACAGAACCTGCCCTCCGTGGAGGAGGTCGACCAGATCCCGGCGGCGTGCAGTACGGTCGCCGGAGGCGAGTGGGAGGACGGCAACGGCCACGTCAACGTCGCTCACTTCTACGGCTTCCACATCCGAGGGGCTGAGGAGGAGTTACGTCGAGTGGGAATCGACGAGGCCTACCGTGCCAGCCGGCGGATGGGGGTCTTCAGTATGGAGCAGCACCTCAAGTTCTTCGACGAAGTGCGGATCGGTGAGGAGATCTCGGTCCACGTCCGGTGGCTCGACCGCGGGGACAAGGTGTTTCACGGCATCTCGGTGATCGTCAACCGTACTACCGGGCGGATCGCCAACACGCTCGAGATGATTGAGGGCCACGTCGACCTCACCGCGCGACGGACGGCGCCCTTCCCCGCCGGCGTCGCGCAGCGGATCGATGAGCAGGTAGCCGCCCACCGAGGTCTCGGGTGGCAGCTCCCCCTCTCGGGGGCTATGGCCGTGCGCCACTAGGTCGAACCCGGACCGGGAAACAGAAAGGGACCGCACCTGCACTGCAGATGCGGTCCCTTTTCGTGCGAGTTACGGGTCAGACCGTGAAGCGGCCGATCGACTCGGCGACCAGGATCGGCTTGTCGATGCCGTCGGCCTCGACGGTGAGCGTGGTGACGACTTTCACCGCGCCCGGGGCTGTCTCCTCGACCGAGGTCAACGTGGCGCGCATCCGGATCCGAGAGTCCACCGGCAGTGGGTGGATGAAGCGGACCTTGTCGTAGCCGTAGTTGAGGCTGTGGGCGAACCCGTCGAAGGCCATCAGCTCTTCGAGAAAGGCGGGCGTGCGCGACAGGCTGTAGAGACCGTGCGCGATGGTCGAGCCGAACGGCGAGTCCGCCGCTCGCGCGGGGTCGACGTGGATCCACTGATGGTCGCCGGTGAGCTCGGCGAATCCGTCGATTCGGGACTGGTCAACGGTGTGCCACGCGGTGGGGCCGAGCTCTCGGCCCGAGAGGTCCTTCAGGTCCTGCACAGAAGTCGGGCGGTGTCGGGCGGTCTGGGTCACGCGGAACTCCTTGGGTCATGAACGTTGTGATTTCAACCATAGTTGAACCTGAAACCGGATTCAACTAACGTGTGAGATAGATCGCAAATACGGATACAGGAGAGCTCACATGACCACTGATCATCAGCGTGTCGCCGTCGTGACCGGCGCCGCGCGGGGTATCGGCGCGGACGTCGCCCGGCGACTGGCCGGCGACGGAATGGCGGTGGCAGTACTGGACCTGGACGAATCCACCTGTGCGGACGTCGTCGAGGACATCGTCGCCAACGGGGGCCGGGCGCTCGCGGTCGGCGCCGACGTGTCGGATCCCGACCAGGTCGAGGCACGGTGCTGGTCAACAATGCCGGCATCATCCGCGACAACCTGATCTTCAGGATGTCGGTCGAGGACTGGGACTCCGTCATGGCGGTCCACCTGCGCGGTGCCTTTCTCATGACCAAGGCCTGCCAGGCGTACATGACGCAGGAACGCTTCGGTCGTATCGTCAACCTCTCCTCGACATCGGCGCAGGGGAACCGGGGCCAGGTCAACTACTCTGCCGCGAAGGCCGGCATGCAAGGTCTGACCAAGACCCTCGCCATCGAACTCGGGAAGTTCGGCGTCACCGCCAACGCGATCGCCCCCGGATTCATCGAGACCGAGATGACCGCGGAAACCGCCGAGCGCATCGGGATCTCGTTCGACGACCTGAAGAATATGGCGCGCGACCAGGCGGCCGTCGGTCGCACGGGCACGCCCCACGACATCGCGCATGCCGTCTCCTTCTTCGCGAGCGAGGGCGCCGGCTTCACCACGGGCCAGGTTCTCTACGTTGCGGGCGGGCCGTGCGACTGATGGGCGTCCCGATGCAGGTACACGACAAGGTGGCCGTGGTCACCGGCGCTGCCGGTGGCATCGGTGCCGCCCTCGCGGAAGCGCTCCTCGAGGCCGGCGCGCGGGTGGTCGTCTCCGACCTCGACGAGAACCGGCTGACCGCTACCGCTGAGCGTCTCGGCGCGATCGCGGTCGCGGGGGACGCCTCCCGCGAGGAGACGATCAGCGAGATGATCACCGCAGCGCAGAATCACTACGGCCCGGTCGATCTCTTCTTCGCCAACGCCGGGGTCGGCGACGGCTCCGGCCTGGCTGCCACGGACGAACAATGGCAGCTCGCACTGGACGTCAACCTGCTCGCCCACGTGCGCGCGGCTCGGCAGCTCGTACCGGGGTGGGTCGAGCGGGGGAGCGGGTACTTCGTCTCCACCGCCTCGGCGACCGCAGGTTGCTCAGATCCTCGGCGGTGACGTCGGTGTCGGCGTGGAGCATGGCGTTCCACATCGTCAACCGGGCTCGAGCAGCCACAGTCCGAGGACGCCGCAGTGCTGCTCTACACCTCAGGGACCACCGGTTCGCCGCCGCTGGAAGGCTCACCGCGGTGAGCAGGCTCCGGCGGGCTATTCGGTCGCTGACGAGGCGGGCGGGCACGACCCCGTGCGGCCGCCAGCGCGAACGCAGGACCGCGGTGGGTCCGCAGACGAGTAGGAGCGCGCCACCTGCGGCCGCCACGATCGGGCCCAGCGTCGCTGCCTGCAGGGACATCACGGCGCCGATAGCCGCGCCCCCGATGAGGGCGACTCCGGCGGGGTCCAGCGTCGCGCCCTGCTGGCGATCTGTCGGCAGGTCGCGCCTCACGAGAGGAACGATGAGAAGGGTGAGCGCCGGGATGGCGACGACCGGCCGCCAGCCGAAGGGGTCGACGAGCAGGGCCCCGGCCACCGGACCGAGTGCGTTGATGGTCGCTCCGATGCCTGAGTACGTCGCCATGGCGCGCGCTCTCGAGTCGCCCGCGAATAGCGCTTGGACTGCGGCGATGGTCAGCGCCGGGACGGCTGCAGCTCCCAGTCCCTGCAGGGTGCGTGTAGCGATGAGGGCGGGTAGAGAATCGACGAGCGCACCCGCGCAGGCCGCGGTGACCATGATCGATATGCCCACGAGAAGGGGCAGCCGGATGCCGAAAAAGTCGCCCAGGCGTCCGAAGATCGCGCTGCCCACCGCAAGGGCCAGCGAGTAGCAGCTGACGACGAGAGCGGCACGACCAGCTGTGAGGTTGAGATCGTTCGCGATCGCCGGCAGGGCGACAGCGACCGCCGCGCTGCCGAGGCCGGTCACGCCGAAGAGCACGGCGATGGCCCAGGCGAGCGTCCCGCGGTGCGGTGCCGGTGGCGGGCTGGCGCTGGAGATGGTCACTCCTCAGGCGAGGCGGCAAAGACTTGAAGGCGAATCAGGGTTCAAGTATACCTGTAGTCAGATGAACCGTGAAGGAGTCCCGCTTTGACGTCTATGTCTCCGGTGACGGCCCCGTCCGACGAGCGCCGTGTGCGGGCACTTCTGATCGACTACGGGGGAGTGCTCACGGTCCCGCTGGGTTCAGCCTTCCGCGGAATCGCCGAAGACGCCGGACTCGAACCGAATCAGGTGCTTGGCGTGCTCGGCACCCATGAAGGGGCACGCTGTGCGCTGGTGGAGCACGAGGTGGGACAGCTGGATGACGAGGGTTTCGAGGATGCGTTCGCGGCAGCCCTTGTCGAGGCAGGGGGGAAGGTCGAGGCGCGGGGGCTGCTGGCCGGCCTGGGCGCCCACCTCGAGCTGGACCTGCCGATGATCGACATGGTCCGCCGGATTCGTGCTGCAGGCGTACCGGTGGCGCTCGTCTCCAACTCCCTCGGTCGGGATTGTTATTCCCGCATCGACCTCGACGAACTCTTCGATGTCAGTGTGATCTCCGCTCAGGTGGGTGTACGTAAACCATCACGCGAGATCTACCGCATCGCGTGTGCTCGGCTCGGTGTGGCACCGGATGAGTGCCTGCTCGTTGACGACCTCGAGCACAACCTCGTCGGTGCTGCCCGTTTGGGGATCACCGGCGTCCTCCACCGAACCGCCGAGGAGACGATCGGCGTCGTTCACGACCTCTTGCACCTTCCTGCCCCATCCGTCGCCCGCGAGTAGCCGGCACGCCATCAGAAAAGGACCACCACGATGTTTGAACTCAGCGAACGCGGACAGGACTACCGCGACCGTCTCCTCACCTTCATGGAAGAGCACGTCTACCCGGCCGAGAGCGTCTACCGCGAGCAGATGCGTGCATCGGGCGATGCGAACCACCAGCCGCAGGTGCTCGAGGACCTCAAGGCGGAGGCTCGTAGCCAGGGTCTGTGGAATCTGTTCCACCCGCATCCGGAGTGGGGGCCGGGCCTGACCAACCTCGAGTACGCGCACCTGGCCGAGATCACCGGCCGCAGCCTCGAGATCGCCCCCGAGGCCATCAACTGCAACGCCCCGGACACCGGCAACATGGAGGTGCTCACCCTCTTCGGCACCGACGAGCACAAGGAGAAGTACCTCAAGCCGCTGCTCGCCGGCGAGATGGCCTCCGCCTTCGCGATGACCGAGCCCGCCGTCGCGAGCTCCGACGCGACCAACATCGAGACCCGCATGGAGCGCGATGGTGACGAGTACGTCATCAACGGCCGCAAGTGGTGGACCTCCAACGCCTTGCACAAGAACTGCAAGGTCATGATCGTCATGGGCAAAACCGACCCAGACGCCCCCATTCACCGGCAGCAGTCGATGATGGTCGTGCCGATCGACACCCCGGGTATGAAGATTGAACGCGGTCTCCCGGTCTTCGGGTACATGGATCGGGAAGGTCATGCGGAGGTGACGTTCACCGATGTGCGCGTGCCCCGCTCCGCTCTTCTCGCCGGCGAGGGGGATGGCTTCATGATCTCCCAGGCACGACTCGGCCCGGGTCGTATCCATCACTGCATGCGAGCGATCGGTGTGGCCGAGCGTGCTCTCGACCTGATGATCGACCGCGCACAGTCGCGGGTGACGTTCGGCGAGCCGGTGGCGAACCGGGCCAACATCATGGATTGGGTCGCCGAATCGCGCATCGAGATCGAGATGGCCCGCCTGCTCACCCTGAAGGCGGCACACATGATGGACACCGTCGGCAACAAGGTGGCGCGCACGGAGATCGCCGCGATCAAGGTCGCGGCCCCAGCTGTCGCGTTGAAGGTCATCGACCGCGCCATCCAGGTGCATGGCGGTGGCGGCGTGAGCGACGACTTCCCTCTCGCGCTCTGGTACGCCAATATGCGCACCCTGCGTCTCGCCGATGGTCCGGACGAGGTGCACAAGATGACCATCGCGCGTCGCGAGTACCGTCGCCGCGATCCCGAGTGGGGGCGGAAGAAGTGATCGAGGGCATCGACACGGAGGCGATGACGGAGTGGCTCGCCGAGCGAGTGGAGGTCGAGCAGCCGTTGACCTACGAACGTGTGGGTTTGGGTCAGTCCAACCTGACCTACCTGGCGACAGACGTCAGGGGCCGCCGGTTGGTGTTACGCCGTCCACCGATGGGCGAGATCCTCGCCTCCGCGCATGATGTCGCGCGGGAGCACCGGATTCTCTCGGCTCTCCAGGACACGCGGGTACCCTTGCCTGTCGTCCACGGATTGTGCGAGGACCCGGCGGTCGCCGACCGTCCGGTACTCGTCGTGTCCTTCGTCGACGGGCTCGTGCTCGATGATCGAGCGGATGCGGAGCGGCTCTCCGCGGCTGCTCGGCACGCCGTGGGGCTGTCTCTGGCGGAGACCCTGGCACGCATTCACGCTGTCGATCTGGAGGAAGTCGGTCTCGCCGACCTGGCCAGTCACAAGCCGTATGGCGAGCGACAGCTGCGTCGGTGGTCGCGGCAGTGGGAGCTCTCCCGCACCCGTGACCTGGCTGAGCTGGACCGGCTGACCGAACGCCTCACCGGGCTCGTCCCGCAGGCGGGCGAGATCACCCTCGTCCACGGCGACAGCCACCTGCGCAACATCATCATCGACCCGGATGACGCGCAGGTGCGGGCGATCCTCGACTGGGAGCTTGCCACCCTCGGCGACCCGCTCGCCGACCTCGGCACCTTGCTGGCCTACTGGCCCCAAGAGGGAGACCCGCCGACGATGCGCTTCGACGCCTCGACCCTGCCGGGCTTCGCAACACGGACCGAGCTGGTCGAGCACTACGCCGAGGTGTCAGGACGTGACGTTTCGGACTTGCCCTTCTGGCATGGCCTCGGACTGTGGAAGCTCGCGATCATCCTCGAGGGGGTGCGACGGCGCCAGCTCGACGATCCGCGCAACCTCACGGCGATGGGTCAGATCCCGGCGGAGGCGGTCGATGAACTCGTCGCCTGCGCTCATGCGGTGCTCGATGAGGCAGGCGAGATCTGATCCACGGGAGGGTCGTTCGCGGCTCGAGAAGCTGACCCCGGCTGAGCGAAGGCCTCCGGTCGGAGGAGTGGGCCCGTGCGGTTCGCCGCTCCACCATCCGGAGGTTTTCGCACCGGACACCGCCGCCCCTTGGCCGCTCGACTGCACTAGCCTTGGGCCCATGATCACCGCAATCGTCTTCGTCCACGCCGAGACGGCGCGGATCCCCGAGGTCGCCTCCGCCATCGCCGAGATCGACGGCGTGTCAGAGGTGTACTCCGTCACCGGCACCATCGACCTCATCGTGTTGGTCCGGGCGCGGCGCAACGAGGAGATCGCCGACATCGTCTCCGACCGCCTCAACAAGGTCCCCGGCGTGCTGGACACCGAGACGCACATCGCGTTCCGCACCCAGTCCAAGCATGACCTCGAGGCCGCGTTCTCGATCGGTTACGAGGACTGACCGCTCATCTGCTGGAACGGGCGAGCCGGCGTGCCCGGCGCCGCGCGCGCTGCAACTCGGCGAGCAGGTCGGGGCCACCCCACCGACGGCGGTTCTCGCCGTCGGCTTCCGCCTCGCGCACCAGCTCCACCATCCGCTCGCAGGCCGGCGCCGATAGTCCGAGCTGACGGGCCATCTTCACGACCTTGCCCTGCAGGACGTCGATCTCGGTGGGCCGGCCGCGCAGCAGGTCGTCGTTCATGGACGAGGTGCCGTCGGCGTCGACCCGCATCACGGCCCGACCGAGTCGGCGGAACAGCGGGGTGGGCAGGCGCATCACGATCGGGAGGGCGCCCGCGGGCACGGCGAGCGGCACCCGGGGCACCACGCCGGCCGCGGTGAACACCCGGTTCGCCTCGGCCTGGCACAGTGCGACGCAACACCGCAGGTCGCGGTCGAGCAGCTCGGTGCGCAGCGGCAGGCCGGAGAGGGCCTGGACGGCGCTGTTGAGGTTCATGAGGATCTTGCCGTGCAGGACGGCCTGGATGTCGTCGGTGGGACGCAGCGGCAGGCCGGCCTCGGCGGCCGTGCGCAGCAGTGGGGTGAGCCTCGGGTGCTCGGCGATCCGGATCTCACCGGTGGACGTGCGGCGGTAGGTGGCGGGCCCGGTGCGCGCGACGTTGAACGGCACGACCCCGGCGATCACCGGCGCGGAGTCCACGCCTTCGCGGATGAGGTCGGCGGAGTGCAGCCCGTTCTGCAGCCCGACCACGAGGGTGGTGGGGCGCAGGAGCGGCGCGAACTCCGCGGTGGCGGCGGCGGTCTGACCGGCCTTGGTGCACACCAGCACGACGTCGGCGCGGCGGACCGAGTCCGGCGTGGTGGCCAGGGTGAGCATGTCGGCGGGGACGTGCAGGCGGCCGCCCTCGTTGCCGCCCGCCTCCACGGTGAGGCCCAGTTCACGGATGGGGTCGAGGACGTGGGGTCGCCCGACGAGGGTCACGTCGGCGTGGCGGGCGAGCCGGCCGCCGAGGTAGCAACCGACCACGCCCGCGCCGATCACGGTGATCCGCAGAGGGGAATCGGGGCTGGTCATGGTGGTGCAGACGTTACGACACGCACGGCCGCGCGGCAGGCGTTCGCGGCACGCGGGCGTGCGGAAAGAGCGCGAGGGGGTGGGCGCGGCGCGTAAGGGGGTGGCCGGCGGGCGTCAGCGGGGCCGGGGTCGCAGGACGACCTCGGTGGGGTGGGCGTCGGGGGTCGACTCCAACGCGTGCCGGACGGCGGTGGCCACGGAGTCGGCGCTGAGGTAGGCGCCGGGGTCGTAGGTGCCGCCCTCGTGCGCGACGATCGCGCGCTGCATGTCCGTGTCGACGCGGCCGGGGTGGATGGAGGTGACGCGCAGGTCGGGCTCCTCGCCGCGGAGGGTGTCGGTGACGGCGCGCAGCGCGAACTTGGAGGCGCTGTAGGAGCCCCAGCCGGGCTTGGCGGTGGTCCCCGCGCCGGAGTTGACGACGACGAGGTGTCCTCGTGCCGCGCGCAGCGCCGGGAGCAGTGACCGGGTCAGCTCGACCACGGCCAGCACGTTGACCTCGAACGCCCGGCGCCACTGCTCGGCGTCGGTGTGTTCGATCCGGCCGAGATCGGCGACCCCGGCACAGTGGACGAGCCCGTCGAGCGTGCTGACGCCGTCGGCGACGCGGGCGACCCCGTCGGCGGTCGTGAGGTCTGCCTCGACGATCTCCACGGCCCGGCGGTCGCCCGGGTGTGCGGAGCGGCAGTCGGCGGCGACGGCCCGCAGCGCGTCGGCGTCGCGGCCCACCAGGACCAGGTCGTGGCTGCCGGCCAGGGCGCGGGCGGTCGCCGCCCCGATCCCGTGGGAGGCGCCGGTGATGACGACTGTGCTCATGCCCGCCGAGGCTAGTCGGGCAAGGCGGGGGAGTGGGCCGCGCGGGTCCAGGCGGGGGCCGTGCGTCGGGCGGGGGCCAGGTGGGTTCAGGCGGGTCCGGCGGAGTCGGCGTCGAAGGCGTCGAGGAGGGCGTTGAAGGCGGGCACCGCCGCCGACAGCAGCTCACGCTGCTCGCCGGTCAGCCGCCCCAGGTGTTCGGCGAAGTCGCGGTCGCGGTCTGCCAGCACCTGCTCGATGCGCGCACGGCCCAGGTCCGTCAGACGAACGCAGACACCACGCCGGTCCGACTCGTCGGGCTCGCGCTCGACGTACCCCATGGCCTCGATGACGCTCACCGAGTTGCTGGTGGTCGGCACCCGCACGTTCTCGAGACGGGCGAGGTCCGTCATGCGCAGCCGCCCGTGGCAGGCCAGGGTGTGCAGTATCGACGTCTGCGCTCTACTCAGCGCGTACTGGGTGCTCTGCCGGCGGACCAGCAGGTCCAGCCGGAGGAGGATGGGCCGGAACTGTTCGGCGAGACCCAGAGCGGGCCCGACCTCACCGGTGTCCGGTTCCCTCGTCGTCGTCACCATGACCCCAGCCCCCTCGAGACCGGCTCCCCCCCGGGAGCCTCGCGGCACCGAATGTAAGCCCTTCCTCTCCCGCCGTGGGGCGTCACGTCGAGGCACTGGTGGGGGGGCGTGTGGTGGTGGACACTGAAGGCATGGGTTTGTATCACCAGATCACCGGATCCGGACCGACCATCGTCCTCATCCACGGCGTCTGCCACCGCGCGCACGCCTGGGACGCCGTGGTGCCGCTGCTCGCCGACCGGTTCCGCGTGGTCGTCGTCGACCTGCCCGGACACGGACGCTCCGCCGACCTGCCGGACGATGGGGACGTGCTCGACCACTTCGTCGGTGAGCTCGTCGACCTGATCGAGGCGGTCGTCCCGGCCGGCGAGCGGCCGCACATCGCCGGCAACTCCCTCGGCGGCTTCCTCGCGCTGGAACTCGGCGCGCGCGGGCTGGCCAGCAGCGTCACCGCGCTCTCGCCCGCCGGGTTCTTCCGCTCGCACGCCGAGTGGCGCTACACGATCACCGTCTTCCGCAGCCTCCGACGCGCGGCCGGCAGACTCGGCCGGCACATCCCCGCCCTCACCGAGCGGGCCGCCGGACGCGCGGTGATGATGGCGGTGTTCTGCGCCCGCCCGTGGCGGTACCCCGCCGAGGCCGCCGCGATAGACAGCGAGGCGATCGTGTCCAACACCGTGCTGGACCGGGCCGACCGCCGGACCTTCCTGTTCTCCGCGCCCGTCGACGAGAACCTCCCCATCACCATCCGCTGGGGCCGGTTCGACATGGTCCTACCGGTCGGTCAGATCAAGCTCGCCACGCGGCTGTTCCCGCAGGCGAAGGTGGAGATCACCGCCGACGGGCACGTGCCGATGTCCGACGACCCCGAGGGCGTGGCCGCGTCGATCGCGGCCTGCGCCGAGCGCGGACTGGCGTACACGGGCGCGGCACCGGCGGTCGCGAACGCGGGCGCACCCGCCGGGCGGTAAGCCGCGCCGCCCGCCTGCCCGCCTGTCCGCCGGCCCGTCGAGAAGAGCGTTTGCCCCGCATTGTCCGAGTGGAAATGTGCGAAACGGTCTTCTCGACGGCGGCCTACGCCCCGGTGCGCAGGGTCAGAGGCCTACGCTCCGGGGCGCGGCGGGGTCAGCGGCCGAGTGGGGTCAGCGGCCGAGCGAGCCCGTCGGCAGCGACCCCGAGCCCAGGGAACCCCCGCCCAGGGAACCCGAGCCGAGCGAGCCCGTGCCGCCGGAGAAGCCGTCGCGCCAGGCCACGACCGTCGACGGGCGCGGCTGGGAGTCGCCGCCATCGGGCCAGTGCGAGGCCGGGTTCTCGATCGACGCGCCGTCCATCTCGCCCGGGTGCTGGACGTTGACGATCGCGCGATCCTTGAACACCAGCGGACCGCAGGTCTCCGCCCCGATCGGGACGGTGAGGAACAGCTTGGTCTCGCCGCGGTTCGACCCCTCGGTGGCCACCGAGTAGAGGCCGTCGTTGAAGCCGAGCGCGTTGCCGTCCGTCGACACCCACAGTCCGCCGGCGGGGTCGAACGCGACGTTGTCCGGGCACGAGATCGGGCTGACCTTGGACTTGTCGAAGCCGCCGAAGTAGGAATCGGCCTCGGCGGGATCACCACACACGAGCAGCAGGTTCCAGCCGAAGGTGGTGCCTTCGTGGTCGTCGGTGATCTCGACGACCTGACCGTGCTTGTTGTTGTGCCGGGGGTTGGCCTCGTCGGCCGCGGCCCGGCCGGTGCCGCCGCGCTGGGAGTTGTTGGTCAGCGCCATGTACACCTTGCCGGTGGTCGGGCTGGGCTCCACGTCCTCGGGCCGGTCCATCTTGGTGGCGCCGACGCGGTCGCCCGCCATACGCGTGTGCACGGCGACCTGCTCGGGCGTCATGCCCTCGACGTGAGAGACGGCCTTGCCGTCGGCGTTGACGGTCATGAGCGGGATCCAGGTGCCGGAACCGTCGAACGCGCCGTCGGACGGAAGCGTGCCCGAGCCGTCGATCTCGGACGCGGGCGAGTTGCCGGAGAAGGTGGCCACGTAGAGGGTGCCCTCGTCGAGGATCCGCATGTTCTGGGCCCGCGCGGCCCGGGTGTTACCGGGGACGATGCGGCGGCTGGACACGAACTTGTAGAGGTAGTCGAAGCGCTCGTCGTCACCGGAGTAGGCCACGACGGTCCCGTTGGCGGTCACGTGGATGCTCGCGCCCTCGTGCTTGAAGCGGCCCATGGCCGAGTGCTTGACCGGCGTCGAGTCGGGATCCCAGGGATCGACCTCGACGACGTAGCCGAAGCGGTTGACCTCGTTGGGCTCCTTCGCCAGGTCGAAGCGGTCGTCGAACCGCTCCCACAGCCGGCCGGAGGGGGAGACGCTGATGCCGTAGCGGCTCAGCTGCGCGCGGCGCTCGGTGTCGGTGACCGAACCGGAGGTGCCGAAGTACTGGTTGAAGTTCTCCTCGCCGGAGAGCACGGTGCCCCACGGGGTGTGCCCGCCCGCGCAGTTGTTCAGCGTGCCCAGGACGCGCGTGCCGGTCGGGTCGGCGGTGGTCCGGGTGAGCGGGCCGACGGCGGGACCGCGCAGCTCGAACGGGGTGGTGGCGGTGATGCGACGGTTGTAGGAGCCCATGACGGGGTCGAGGCCGCCGTCGGAGGAGCGGGTGGCCAGCTCGACGACGGTCAGCCCGTGTGCGGCCCATGCGATCTCGACCTGCTCGCGGGTGGGGTTCGCGGAGTCGTAGCCACGGAACATCGTGGGCTCGGTGGTGTACTCGTGGTTGACGGTGAGCAGGTAGCGGCCGTCGCGGTCGTCCATCGGGAACATCACGGCGAGGTCGCAGTTGTAGCCGTACTGCATGGCCTGGGCGGCCGCGGTCTGGTTCTCGAAGTCGAACTCCGGGGCGCCGGGCAGCACGGGGTCGCCCCAGCGGATCACGACGTCACTGGAGTAGCCCTCGGGGACGGTCACAGCGTCGGCCTTGTTGGGCGCGACCGGGGTGAATCCGGTGTCGATCGCGGCGCCGCCGGTCGAGCCGGTGGCCCCGAGCGAGCCGGTGGCCGCGGAACCCTGCGCGGCGGCGGTCGCGGGCAGGGCCTGCGCGGCTCCCACCGCCAGCGCCACGACGCCCGCGGCCTTGAGCGCCCCGCGGCGGCTGATCTCGGTGGCGATGTCGCCGAAGTAGGCGTTGTCGGAGGTGTTCGGCACCGGGGCGGCGCACTGGTCTCCACACTTGTACACACAGGTCACGTGCTGGCGGTTGGAGATCCCCGGAGTGGCGATCGGAAGCAGGCGGCGGACGGACATTCGAGTCTCCCTGAAGACATCTACGGCTCAACGGACGCTGTGACGCTAGGTGCGCAGAACCACCGGACGGACGCGCCCGGTGAACGTCCGGATGAACTGTGGGCGCAGTGCCGGTGAACTCCGGCGCGGGCCGCTACAGTCGTCGTGTCCACCCTCTATCTCGGATCGTCCGGCACGTTCCTGCCGGTGAAGGGAAAGACCCGCTCATGGCCTCGGTGACCTTCGAGAACGTGTCCATCGTCTATCCCGGGGCCGCGCGGCGCAGCGTGGACCGGCTGGACCTGGAGATCGCCGACGGCGAGTTCCTCGTCCTGGTCGGGCCCTCCGGCTGCGGCAAGTCGACCACCCTGCGCGCGCTCGCCGGTCTCGAGGACGTGGCCGCCGGCCGCATCCTCATCGGCGACAAGGACGTCACCGGCACGGAACCCAAGGACCGGGACATCGCGATGGTGTTCCAGAACTACGCGCTGTACCCGCACTACACGGTCCGCGAGAACATGGGCTTCGCGCTCAAGCTGGCCAAGGCGAGCAAGCAGGAGATCGCCGAGCGGGTCCAGACCGCCGCGGAGATGCTCGACCTGGTGCCGTACCTGGACCGCAAGCCCAAGGAACTCTCCGGTGGTCAGCGGCAGCGTGTGGCGATGGGCCGGGCGATCGTGCGCAACCCGCAGGTCTTCCTCATGGACGAGCCGCTGTCCAACCTCGACGCCAAGCTCCGCGTAGCGACGCGTGCGCAGATCGCCAAGCTGCAGCGGGACCTGCGCACCACGATGATCTACGTGACCCACGACCAGGTCGAGGCCATGACGATGGGCGACCGCGTCGCGGTGCTCAAGGACGGGGTGCTCCAGCAGGTCGACACCCCGCGGGAGCTGTACAACAACCCGGTCAACGCGTTCGTCGCCGGGTTCATCGGCTCGCCGTCGATGAACCTCTTCGAGGCGCCCGTGGCCGACGGGGCGGTGGACCTCGAGGGCTTCCGCGAGCCGGTGCCGGCCGGGTCGGGTCCGCGGGTCACGGTGGGCGTGCGGCCCGAGCACCTGCGGATCGCCGAGGACGGTCACGGGTTGCAGGTGACGGTCGTGCTGGTGGAGGAGCTCGGCGCGGACAGCTACCTGCACTGCTCGACCGCCGACGGCCACCCCGTGGTGTACCGCGCCGGGTCCGGCGAGCACGCGCGCAAGGGCGACACCGTGTACCTCGAGGCGCTCGACGGCGAGGTGCGCTTCTTCGACGTGGAGACCGGCGACCGCCTCCGCTGAACCGTCAAGCGGCGCAACATCTGTTGTTGTTACAGTTAACGCTGTGACCTCGCCTGCGTGAACCCCACGTGACGGCGGGAGCGAGCGACGCGGCCGATGATCGCCGTGGTCCCGCGCCGCCGCCGTCGTGTGGGTTACGCTCAGCAGGTCCTCAGTGAGATCCGCGTCACAGTCGACGTCGATCAGCTGCCCCTCGGCGCGCGCCGACGGGAGTCGAGACACGACAGTAGGAGAGAGCGCATGGCCGTTCACGGCAGGTTCCTCAAGGCGGCGACGGCCGCCTCCATCGTCGCGGTGGTCGCCGCGGGTTGTTCCTCCGGGGGCGGGGAGGACAGCGAACAGGCGAGCTCCGGCACCTCCGGCGTCGGCCCCATCACCTTCGCGATGGGCAGCAACGACACGGACAAGCTGCGCCCCGTCATCGAACAGTGGAACGCGGAGAACCCCGACCAGGAGGTCACCCTCCACGAGCTCCCCGCCGAGCAGGACGGTCAGCGCGACACCCTCGTGCAGTCGCTGCAGACGGAGAGCGGCGAGTACGACGTGTTCGCGCTCGACGTCACCGACACCGCGTACTTCGCGGCCAACGGCTGGCTCCAGCCGATCGAGGGTGAGACCGAGGTCGACACCAGCGGGCTGATCGAGGCCGCCGTCGACTCGGCGACCTACAACGACACCCTCTACGCGGTGCCGCAGAACACCAACGCGCAGCTGCTCTACTACCGCACCGACCTGCAGCCGGAGGCCCCCGCCAACTGGGGCGAGCTCGTCGAGTCCTGCGGCGCTGCCGTCGAGGCCGCCATCGACTGCGTCAACCTGCAGCTCAAGCAGTACGAGGGCCTGACCGTCGCGGCCACGCAGTTCATCCACAGCTGGGGCGGCAGGATCGTCGGCGACGACGGCCAGACCCCCGAGCTGGACAGCGAGGAGACCCGCGCCGGCCTCACGGCCCTGGTCGACGCGTACAAGAACGACGTCGTCGCCATGAAGTCCGACAGCTTCACGGAGGAGCAGACCGCGCAGGCCTTCCTGGGCGGCCGCACCATGTACGCCTACAACTGGCCGTACATGTACGACTCGGGCCAGACCGACCCGACCTCGGAGGTCGTGGACAAGTTCGACGTCGCGCCGATCCTCGGCCCGGACGGTCCGGGCAAGTCCGTGCTCGGCGGCTACAACAACGGCATCAACGTCTACTCCGAGAACAAGGCCACGGCCAAGGCGTTCCTCGAGTTCCTCATCTCCGAGGACGTCCAGATGGGCTTCGCGCAGGAGTCCTTCCCGCCGGTGCTGTCCTCGATCTACGACGACGCCGCGCTGCAGGAGCAGTTCCCGTACATGGAGGCCCTCAAGGCCGCCCTGGACAACGCCGAGCCGCGCCCGGTCTCGCCGTTCTACCCGGCTCTGTCGAAGGCCATCCAGGACAACACCTTCGCGGCCCTGAAGGGCGAGAAGACCGTCGAGCAGGCGCTCACCGACATGAGCGCCGCGATCGAACAGGCTCAGTGACGGGCCCTCTCTGAACAACGGCCGATGGGCCCCGGGTGCGAGCCCGGGGCCCAGCGGTCTCCCTGACAGGGTGTGGCGCACCCGGCGAGGAAGCGGCGAGATGACGACGAGCGAGAAGTCCCAGGCTCCGCTGGTGGCGAAGAGATTCGACTGGCGACCGGTGTGGATGGTGGGCCCCGCCCTGATCATCCTCGCGGTGGTGATCGGCTACCCGATCGTCCGCGCGGTGTACCTGTCCTTCATGGCCGACCGCGGGCTCGACCCCGCCACCGGGATGTTCACCTCCGGCGGGTTCGCCGGCTTCCAGCACTACCTCTACTGGCTCACGCAGGCGTGCCCGGCCCCCGGCGGCGGCACCGTCACCTGCCCCGACGGCGTCTCGGCCACCGACTTCTGGCCCGCCATGGGCAACACCCTGTTCTTCACGGTCACCACGGTCTCGCTCGAGACCGTGCTCGGCTTCGCGATGGCCGTCATCATGGGCAAGAGCATCTGGGGCCGCTCCCTCCTGCGGGCCGCGGTGCTCGTCCCCTGGGCGATCCCCACCGCCGTCACCGCCAAGCTGTGGGCGTTCATCTTCGATCCCAACGGCATCGCCAACACGATCCTCGGCACGAACATCGCCTGGACCACCGACCCCTTCTACGCCCGTGTGGCCATCATCGTCGCCGACGTGTGGAAGACCGCGCCGTTCATGGCCCTGCTCATCCTGGCCGGACTGCAGATGATCCCCGGTGACGTCTATGAAGCGGCCCGCGTCGACGGCGCCTCCCGGTGGCAGCAGTTCGTCCGCATCACCCTGCCGCTGGTCCGGCCCGCGCTCATGGTCGCGATCCTGTTCCGCACGCTCGACGCGCTGCGCATGTACGACCTGCCCGTCATCCTGGTCTCGGCGAACTCCAACTCGCCCACCGCGACCGTGTCCATGCTCGTGGTCAACGAGATGAGGATGGGCAACTTCAACAGCGCCTCCGCGATCTCGACACTCGTGTTCCTGCTGGTCTTCGCCGTCGCGTACATCATGGTGAAGTTCCTCGGCGCGAACGTCGTGGAAGATCGCACAGGCAAGAAGGAGGAGATCCGGTGAGCCACCGAGTGCCTGACCACAGCACCTCGCCGGCCACGCCGACGACCACCTCGTCGTCGTCGACCTCCGGCCCCCACCGACGTCCCGACGACCGGGACCTCAAGCCCCCGCGCAAGCCCCTCGGCCGCACCGCGGGCACCTACGTCGGCGCCCTGCTCATCCTCATCTGGGGGCTCGCGCCGTTCTACTGGATGCTCGTCACGGCGTTCCGCGACAACAGGTTCGTGTTCTCCGCCAGCCCGCTGCCGTCGAACGTCACGCTGGACAACTTCCGTGAGGCACTGTCCACGGACGGCGGCAACAACTTCCTGGGCGCGATCATCAACTCGGTGATCATCAGCTCCGTCACCACCGCGCTCGCCCTGACGTTCGGCGTGTTCACCGCCTACGCGCTCGCCCGGGTCGACTTCCGCGGCAAATTCTTCGTCACCGGCCTCATCCTCGCCGCGTCGATGTTCCCCGGCGTCGCCCTGGTCACGCCGCTGTTCCAGCTGTTCACGGACATCGGCTGGATCGGCACCTACCAGGCGCTCATCATCCCCAACATCTCGTTCGCGCTCCCGCTGACCATCTACACGCTCACGTCGTTCTTCAACGACCTGCCGTGGGAGCTGGAGGAGGCTGCCCGCGTCGATGGTGCGACCCGCGGCCAGGCGTTCATCAAGATCATCCTTCCGCTCGCCGCGCCGGCCCTGTTCACCACCGCGATCCTGGCGTTCATCATCACGTGGAACGAGTTCGTGCTCTCGCAGCAGCTGTCCACGACCGCGACCGAGCCCGTGACGGTGGCGATCGCCCGGTTCTCCGGGGTCAACCCGTACCTGCCGCCGCACGCGGCGATCATGGCCGCCGGCGCGCTCGTCACCGTGCCGCTGGTGATCATGGTGCTGATCTTCCAGCGACGGATCATCTCCGGCCTCACCGCCGGCGGCCTGAAGAGCTGATCGGCGGTGGCTCGGAGCGGCGGTGACGCCCTGGGCGCCCGGCAGCGGCTGGAGGTCATCGGCGGGTTCGTCGGGTTCTTCACCGTGCTGGCGTTGGTCAACGCGGTGGGCTTGATCCTCACCGGGCGACCGTCGATCTTCGCCTCGCTCGTGCTGGTGCTCATGCTGGTGGCGTCGTGGTACACCTACCGGACGTGGCGCCGGGTCGACCGGGCGGTCAAGCGGGGCTGACCCGCCGCGGTCTGCGCCGACACGCGCCCGCCCCAGCCCGCCCGGCCCGCCCGGTTCCCTCCCAACCCGAAATCCGCTACTCGGAATGCGGATTCGCTACGCCGATCGGGATAGCGGATTCGGAATCCAAGTAGCGGATTTCCAGCGCCAACGGGCAGGCTCGGCGCCGACGGGCAGGGTCAGCGCCGAGTCAGCGGCCGTCGCGCCAGGCCACCAGCGACTCGACCAGGTCCAGCGGGTAGTCGGGGCCGTTGAGCCCGACCGTGAAGAGGGTGACGCCCTCGGCGTGCAGGTCCTCGGCGAGCCGCTTCGCCTCGTCGGGTGAGCTGGCCCCGCCGATCTCCGTCGACCGCTCGATCTCGCCCGGATCGCGCCCCACGTCCGCGCAGTGCCCGGCGAGCACCTCCGACTTGTGGCGGTAGGTCTCCACGTCCACGAACGAGTGCCAGATGTCGGCGTGGCGGGCCACGTGTCGCAGGGTCTTCTTCTCACCGCCGCCACCGAGCAGCACGGGGATGTCCCTCGTCGGGGCGGGGGTGAGCGTGGCGAAGCGCTGCTCGATCCGCTCGAGGGAGTGCCCGAGGTCGTCGAGCCGCGAGCCCTTGGTGCCGAACTCGTAGCCGTACTCGGCATAGTCCCGCTCGAACCATCCGCTGCCCAGGCCCAGGATGAGGCGGCCGCCGGAGATGTGGTCGACGGTCCGGGCCATGTCGGCGAGCAGGTCGGGGTTGCGATAGGTGTTGCAGGTGACCAGGGCGCCGATCTCGACGCGTTCGGTCTGCTCGGCCCACGCGGCCAGCATCGTCCAACACTCGAAGTGGGCGCCGTCGGGATCACCGTAGAGCGGGAAGAAGTGGTCCCAGTTGAAGACCACGTCCACGCCCGCGTCTTCGGAGCGTCGGACGGCGTCCCGGATCAGTCCGTAGTCCGGCGAGTGCTGCGGCTGGAGCTGGACGGCGATGCGGACCGGGCGCGTGGGGTTCGGGGTCATGCGCCCCATTGTGGGGCGTGGCGCCGCCCCGCGCACCCGGCCCGTGCGTCTCAGCGCTCGCGCTCCAGGACGAACCAGAAGTGCTCGCCCTCGTGCACGGTGCGGCGCCCGTTCATCACCGCGAGGAGGGTGTCGGGTCCGACGACGGCGAAGTGGTCGATCACCGGCAGGCGGTCGTACACCATGGAGGCGGTCGGGCGGCCGCGGAAGGAGACCTCCCACAGGGACGCCCCGCCCCCGCCGGTCGCCGAGGTGTCCGGCACGACCTCACCGGAGTCGTCGGTGACGAGGATCGGGTCCACCTTGCGGGCCTCGGTGAAGTCCTTGCCCCACCAGCGCATCTGCCCGAGCATGCCGAACATGGGGTGCCCGGTGTCCAGGCCGATGCCCTTCCAGCGGCTGCCCGCGATGTCGTCGCGCGGCGACACCCGCGGTCCCTGCGGTCCCGGCCGCCCCGGCTGTACCGGCGGTGCTCACAGGCCGAGCGTCTTGCCGATGATGTCCCGCTGGACCTCGTTGGTGCCGCCGTAGATGGTGGAGACCACCGCCTGGCGGACCAGACGTTCCATCCCGTACTCGGTGGCGTACCCGTACCCGCCCATGGACTGCATGCACTCGAGCGTGACCCGCTTGCTCAGCTCGGACGCCTTGAGCTTGGCCATGGAGGCCTCACGCGGGAACAGGGCCGTGGGGTCGGCCTCGTCGACCTTCCTGGCGACCGCGTAGACGAGCAGGCGCGTGGCCTCGATCTCGGTGGCGAGGTCGGCCATACGGTGGCGGAGCACCTGGAAGGAGCCGACGGGGCGGCCGAACTGCTCGCGCTCCTTGATGAAGGTCAGGCAGTCGTCGAACGCCCGCTGGGCCACGCCGAGCTGCATGGCGGCGAGGATGAGGCGCTCGGTGTTGAGCCCGGTCATGAGCTGCGCCCAGCCGCCGCCGACCTCTCCGATCACGGAGTCGGCGGGCAGGCGGACGTCGGTGAAGTAGAGGTCGTTGACCTCCTTGCCGCCCATGGTCTCGATCCCGGTGATCTGCAGGCCCTCGATGTCCGCGGGCACGTCGAACATCGTGATGCCCTCGTGCTTCTTGCCCGACGAGTCGGTGCGGGCGACGAGCAGGATGCGGTCGGCGAAGTGGGCGTTGGAACACCAGGTCTTCTGCCCGTTGATCACCCAGTCGTCGCCGTCGCGCTCGGCCTTGCAGCGCAGGGCGGCGACGTCGGACCCGGCGCCGGGCTCGGACATCGAGATGGACAGGGTCCCGCCGTTCACGACCAGCTCGAGGGCGCGCCTGCGCTGCTCCTCGGTCCCGAACTTCTGGTACGCGGCGGCCGTGATGAGGGTGGGGCCGATGCCGCCGATCGGGGCGAGGCCGCGCAGGGAGTGCTCGAGCAGGAGGCACAGTTCGACGGCACCGACGTCGGAGCCGCCGTACTCCTCGGGGACGGTCAGCCCCAACCATCCGAGCTCGGCCATCTTGGAGTAGATGTGCGGCGAGTGGGTGCCGCCCTCGGTGGTGAGCTCGCGTCGCTTCTCGACGCCGCCGACCTCGCGCGCGCAGAAGTCATCGATCGACTTGGCGAAGTCACGCTGCTCTTCGGTGAGGATGTCGAACACTTCTCGCCTCGTTTTTCTGTGTGGCTGCCCCGGTATCTGTCACGGGGTGTCGGTTGGGTGCACACTGGACTACTGTGGCCCGTATCACGGCACGCTACATCAAATATATGTGATCGGAAGCGAGAGGACCTCAGATGACGACAACCGAGCCCAGCAAGACCGGCCCCACGTTCGCGAGCCTGGACCCCCGCGACGGCACCGTCCTCGCGGAGTACCCCGTCGCCGGTCCCGAGGAGGTCGCCCTCGCCGTGGAGCGTGCGCGTGCCGCGGCCCGCTGGTGGGCGAACCAGGGTCCGCGGGGTCGCCGTGAGTGGCTGCTGGAGTACAAGCGGGCGATCTCGTCCAGGGCCGAGGAGTTGGCGTCCCTGATCTCCGCCGAGACCGGGAAGCCGGACGAGGACGCGACCCTCGAGGTCATGCTCACCGTCAGCCATCTGGAGTGGGCGGCCAAGAACGCGGACAAGGTCCTGCGACGGCGCTCCGTCTCGGCCGGGCTGCTCATGAGCAACCAGGCCGCCTACGTGGAATATCAGCCCTACGGCGTGGTCGGCGCGATCGGCCCGTGGAACTACCCCGCGTTCACCCCGATGGGCACGCTGTCCTACGCCATGGCCGCGGGCAACGCGGTGGTGTTCAAGCCCAGCGAGCTCACGCCGGGTGTTGGCGTGTGGCTGGCGGAGGTGTGGGATTCCCTGGGCGCCTCCCAGCCGCTCATCCAGACGATCACCGGTGACGGCTCGACGGGTGCGGCGTTGTGCCGGGCGGGCGTGGACAAGCTCGCGTTCACCGGCTCCGCCGCGACGGGCCGCAAGGTCATGGCCGCCTGCGCGGAGACGCTCACGCCGGTCGTCATCGAGGGCGGTGGCAAGGACGCCCTGCTCGTCGACTCGGACGCGGATCTCGACGCGGCCGCCGACCAGGCGGTCTTCGGCGCCATGGGCAACGCGGGCCAGACCTGCGCGGGCGTGGAGCGGATCTACGTCCACTCGGACGTCCACGACGCGTTCGTCCAGAAGTTCACGGCCAAGGTCCGCGCGCTCACCCCGGGCAACTCCATCTCCTCCAGCTACGGGCCCATGACGCTGCCGGCACAGGTCGACATCGTCCGCAGGCACGTCAAGGACGCACTCGCGAAGGGGGGCAGGGCCGTACTCGGCGGCGAGGACTCCGTCGGCGAGAAGATCATCGAGCCGGTCGTCCTGGTCGACGTCCCCGAGAACTCGTCCGCGATCACCGAGGAGACCTTCGGCCCCACCGTCGTGATCAACCCTGTCGCGGACCTGGAGGAGGCGATCGAGAAGGCGAACGCCAGCAGCTACGGCCTCGGCGGTTCGATCTTCACCGGCAACAAGAAGCGGGGGCTGGCCCTCGCGGAGAAGTTGGACGTGGGCATGGTGTCGGTCAACTCGTTCCTCGCGTTCGCCGGTATCCCGGCGTTGCCGTTCGGCGGTTCGGGTGACTCGGGCTTCGGCCGTATCCACGGCGCCGACGGGTTGCGCGAGTTCGCCCGCCCCAAGGCCATCACCGCGCAGAAGTTCGCGGCCCCGCTGAACCTCATGACCATGACCCGCAAGCCGCGTGACATCAAGATCGTCAAGTGGATGCTCGCGAACGTCCAGGGAAGGATGTGAGGTGAGATGACCGCCACCTCCGAGAGAACCGAGGAGATGACGACGACGACGAGGGCCGCGGCCACCGAGCGGTCCGCCGTGCCCGGGGTGTTCGGACCGATCCCGGCCGACCTCGTCGCCGACTCCGCCGTCGACCACCCGCTCACGGCAGGGGTCCCGTTCAGGCCCGGGCGCTGGTACTGGCGTGATCTCATCGCGACTCTCGATCCGGTGGCGGACGCGGCGGAGATCCACCGCATCACCTCCGCGTACGAGTTCCCGTGGGACTATCAGCGGGCGCTCGAGCTGGCGCTGTACCGGACCTACTGCATCCCTTCGGTGTCGGCGGTCCTGGAGCAGGCGGGCAACTTCCGCGATCACCCGCAGAAGCGGTACGACGACACCGCGCTGCTCATGGTGGAGCTGGTCGAGCACGGGTACGACTCGCCCCGCGGCAAGGAGGCGCTGCGGGTGATCAACCGCCAACACGCGATGTACGAGATCACCAATGACGACATGCTCTATGTGTTGTCGACGTTCATCTACGAACCGCTCGAGTGGATCGATGCGAACGGCTGGCGGCGTCTGCATCCGAACGAACGGCTCGCGGCGTTCCACTTCTACCGCGCAGTCGGGGAGCGGATGAAGATCAAGGGGATCCCGCAGGACATCGGGGAGTTCCGGCGCTGGCGGGACGACTACGAGGCGCGCACCATGCGCTACGCCCGGACCAACGAGCTCATCGGGACGTACACGCTCGATCTCATGTGTTCCTGGTACCCGGAGCCGGCCCGGCCGGTGGTCCGCAAGGTCGTGCAGGCGCTGATCGACGACGACATGACCCGCGCCTTCGGCTTCCCGTGGCCTCCTCCGGCGTTCCGCGAGGCCGCCTACGCGGCGCTGCGGATGCGGTCGAAGGCTGTGCGGTGGCTGCCGGTCCGCCGCCGCGAGCTCGGGTCCCGTCGGACCGAGAACCGGACGTACCCGGGATACCCGGAGGGTTACCGTCCCGCCGACCTGGGGGCCTGCCCCATCCAGCCGCGCGACCGGGTGGTCGCCTGCCCGGTCGTGCACGCTCCAGCCGCCGGCTCCACCGGAGCCGCCTAACCCGGCGGAACTGCCGCCGCGCCCCGCGATTTCCGCACGTCGGGACGCCGAACCCGATGCCCGGAGAGGGTGCGTGACCCACGAGGGCGTGAGGGGCACATGGGTGCGCTTTCCGGGTTAGGTGGAACACGGTGTGATCTTGACAACACCGGCTACAGTGGGCATCGCGTAGCGACACTTACACATATATGTGATCGGATCCATGGTCGTTCTGGAGGGACGACGTCATCGCGGTCGGTTGCAGAAGGGATCAGTCGCCCGTGCCAAGTCCTGAGGCCACCTCCGGTGGCACCTACGAGGAGGTCCAGCCGTGATCCGCACCCGATTCACCGAGGAGTTCGGCGTCCGTCATCCCATCGTCCAGGGCGGCATGATGTGGGTCGGCCGCGCCGAACTCGCCGCCGCCGTGTCCGAGGCCGGCGCGCTGGGGATCATCACCGGACTCACCCAACCCACGCCCGAGGACCTGGTCAAGGAGATCGCGCGCTGCCGGGAGATGACCGACCAGCCGTTCGGCGTCAACCTCACGATCCTTCCCGCGATCTCTCCGCCCCCGTACGCCGAGTACCGGCAGGCGATCGTCGAGTCGGGCGTGAAGATCGTCGAGACGGCCGGGTCCAATCCCAAGGACCACCTACCGGTGTTCCACGAGGCCGGCATCAAGGTGATCCACAAGTGCACCTCGGTCCGCCACGCGATCAAGGCCGAGCAGCTCGGTGTGGACGCGGTGTCGATCGACGGCTTCGAGTGCGCGGGCCACCCGGGGGAGGACGACGTCCCCGGCCTGGTGCTCATCCCTGCCGCGGCGGCGAGGCTGTCCATCCCGATCCTCGCCTCCGGCGGGATCGCCGACGCCCGCGGCATGGTGGCAGCACTGGCGCTGGGAGCCGACGGCGCCAACATGGGCACCCGCTTCATGTGCACGGCCGAGTCGCCGGTGGCCGAGCAGGTCAAACAACAGATCGTGGCCAACACCGAGCTCGACACGAAGCTGATCTTCCGGACACTGCACAACACCGCGCGGGTGGCCGCCAACGCCGTCTCCGCCGAGGTCGTGTCGAAAGAGGCCGAGGGTGCCGAGTTCTCCGACATCCAGCACCTCGTCGCCGGAGCCCGCGGACGCAAGGTCTTCGAGGACGGCGACCTGGACGCGGGCATCTGGAGCGCCGGCCAGTGTCAGGGTCTGATCCACGACGTACCCACCGCGGCGGAGCTCGTCGACCGGATGATGGCCCAGGCTGAGGAGATCATCACCGGCAGGCTGGCCGGGATGGTCGAGGCGGGGGAGACGGTCCGATGACCGCGACCGGACGTGACGCCATCAAGGTCGACCATGACGACCTGGGCGTGACCACGATCAGTATCAACCGGCCCGACCGGATGAACGCGCTCGACCACCCCACCGTCACCGCGCTGACCGAGCTCATCATCGAACACGGCAGCGATCCGGGCACCCGGGTCATCGTGCTTTCAGGGGAGGGCGGGGCGTTCACCACCGGAGCTGACTTGCAGGCGATCAAGGACGCCGGCGCGGACGCGCCCAGCCCCGACGCGACCATGGCCGGGGCCGCCGCACTGGTCCGCGCGGTCCTCACGGCCCCGGTCCCGGTAATCGCCGCCGTCACCGGCCCGGCGGCCGGGGTGGGCGTCTCGCTCGCGCTGGCCTCCGACCTCGTCCTCATGTCGGAGGACGCCTACCTGCTGTTCGCGTTCACCAACATCGGACTCATGCCCGACGGCGGCGCCAGCGTGCTGCTGCCCGCGGCCGTCGGACGATCGATCGCCTCGCGCATGCTGCTGCGTGGCGACGCCGTCTCCGCCGCGGAGGCCCACGACGTCGGACTGGCCATGGAGGTCCACCCGACCGCGGACCTCGAGCCCGCCGCCGCGAAGCTCGCCCGCCGACTGGCCCGGGGTCCGCGCCGCGCCCTGGAACTGACCAAGAGGGCCGTCACCGGGGCCACGCTCGCCGAGCTGGACGCGGCCCTGGCCAGGGAACACGAGGGCCAGTGCGAGCTGCTGATCTCCCCCGACTTCGCCGAGGGCGTGTCCTCGATCCTCGAGAAACGGCGCCCGAACTTCTCCTGAACCGTCCCTCCTGTCACCTGCCCCTCCCGTCACCCACCGCCCTACGAAAGGCCGAGATCATGACCACCGCCACGGATCCCATCGCCGAACTCCACGCGGCACGTCGCAACAACTGGAACACGTGGGTCGCCACCCACGCCGAGATGCAGCCCGACGCCGAGGCGCTGCGGTTCCTCGGCCAGACCTCCACGTGGTCCCAGCTGCACGACCGCAGCAACCGCTTCGCCGACGCGTTGGCCCGCCGCGGTGTGGGCAGGGGCGACCGGGTCATGCTCATCACGCTCAACAACCCGGAGTTCGTCGAGGCGGTCCTGGGCATCAACGAGCTGGGTGCCATCGCGGTCCCGGTGAACTTCCGTCTCACCCCCGGCGAGCTCGCCTACCTGGTCAGCGATTGCACGCCGAAGGGCGTCATCACCGACGCGATGCTCGCCCCGCTCGTCGGCGCGATCCGCGCCCAGGGCGAGGAGCCGGGCCACCACATCGTCATCGGCGGTGAACCGGGGACGCCCGACCAGACCACGTACGCGGACGCGATCGCGGAGGAGGGCCAGCCGCACGAGCCCGTCGACGTCCCCGAGGACTCCACCGCGCTCATCATGTACACCTCGGGCACCACGGGTCGCCCCAAGGGCGCGATGCTCTCCTACGAGAACCTCACGGCGCAGTCCCTGACCTGCATCCGGGTGTTCCGACTGTTCGAGGAGGACGGGCGCGCACTGTGCGCCGCCCCGATGTTCCACATCGCGGCGCTCGGCTCGATCGCGCCGAGCCTCCAACTCGGCGGCGTCACGGTGGTCCACCCGCTGCAGGCCTTCGACCCCGCAGCGGTCCTGGACACCCTCGAGGCCGAGCACATCACCAGCATCTTCCTCGTCCCCGTGCAGTGGCAGGCCGTCTGTGCCGAGCAGCAGGCCCGCCCGCGCAGCCTGGTGCTGCGCACCATCTCCTGGGGCGCGGCCCCGTCCACCGACACGATCCTGCGCGCCATGGCCGAGACCTTCCCGGACGCCCTGAACTGCGCGGTGTTCGGCCAGACCGAGATGAGCCCCATCACCTGTGCCCTCGACGGCGATGACGCGATCCGCAAGATCGGCTCCGTCGGCAAGGTCATCCCCACCCTCCAGGCCCGCGTCGTCGACGCCTTCGGCGAGCTCGTCGGCCCGGGTGAGATCGTCTACCGCGGTCCCACCACCATGTCCGGCTACTGGAACAAGCCCAAGGAGACGGCGGAGGCCTTCGAGGGCGGGTGGTTCCACTCCGGCGACCTGGTCCGCATGGACGACGAGGGCTTCGTCTACGTGGTGGACCGCAAGAAGGACATGATCATCTCCGGCGGCGAGAACATCTACTGCGCCGAGGTGGAGAACATCATCGCCGGGCACCCGAGGATCCGCGAGGTCGCGGTGATCGGCCGCAAGGACGACAGGTGGGGCGAGGTCCCCGTCGCAGTGGTCGCCCAGAACGTGGAGGACGGCGTTGCCGATCTCACCCTCGAGGAGCTCAGCGAGTGGCTGCGGGACAAGCTCACCGGCTTCAAGCTCCCCAAGCATCTGGTCCACGTCGACGAACTCCCCCGCAACGCCAGCGGCAAGGTCGTCAAGGGCACACTGCGTTCCGAGCACGGCACCGTGGGCGTCTGAGCTGGTGTCCCGGCTCCCGTCCGACCACTCCGGGAGAGCAGGGAAGTGCTCACCAGCTCTATCGTCGGGCCGGATCCACAGGTGCGCGACCACCGGCTTCCTGCAGCGACCGTTCCGGGATGAACTCGGAATCCCGTGGAGTTCGCACGCGGCCCGACGAACTCCCCCGGACGGTTCGGACGGCCACCCACCGCATCCTGTTCAAACCGATCTGAGGTGGAGAGTGCGGACGGACCGATCACTGAAGTGGGACTCAGTGCTCGGGGTCGAGTTCCGGTGCGCGCTCGTCGTCCCACACGCCCGCTCGCTCGAGATGGGCGATGAGCAGACTCGCGCCACCGGTGAACTCGGCGTCCACCACTTCGTGGGCCGTCTCGACGTCGCCGTCACGCAGCGCCTCGAGCATGCGGCGGTTGTCCGTCAGTGCGCCCGCACGCCACTCGGGGTCGTCCGCGTACAGCCGGTAGGGCATGTAGCGGGCGGCGTTGGACAGGAACCGGGACAGCTTGTCCGAGCGGGAAGCCCGGTTGAGGCACCGGTGGATCGCGTACTGGGCGTGCACCACGCCGTCGGTGTCATCTGACGCGGATGCCTTCTCGAATTCGTCGATCAGACGACCGTGGAACTCGAGAGTTTCCGCGTCGTAGCGGGTGATGGCCCGGTCGACGATGCGCTTGGAGAGTTCCGCTTGGAGCCAGAAGATGTCCTCGATGTCCTGGCGGCTCATCGGCGAGACCAGGTAGCCGCGCCGCGGCACCAGATCGACGAGGCCCTCGCCGCGCAGGGTGAGTAGTGCCTCCCGGACCGGGGTCACGCTCACCCCGAGTGCGGAGGCGGTCTCGTCGAGCCGGATGAAGGACCCCGGGCGGACATCGCCGCTCATGATCCGAGTCCGCACGTGGTCGGCGACCTCCTCGGAGAGCTGCGGGCGCTGGCCGAGTCGTGTGGGGGCCACGTCCGCCACCTCATTCCACGAGAGAAGGGCACCCACCCGGAGCGCCGAGACCGATGATCTAAATCAAATATATCTGTAGTGGCTCACACTACCTCGCCGGGGGCGGGGCATCCACCCACCGCCGAGAAGGGTTCACGTGAAACATCTCTCGCTCGCCTTCGTTTCGGTTATGACAACCCTCGACCGGCCCGTCTCCTCGGGGCGCTGCAGCGCGGGTCGGAATCGGCGACAGTTCGGCGGTGGCCCCGCGGCGACCGTCGGCGACCCGCGAGTGGCGCCCCCGACCCGCGACATGGAGCCCGACCGGCGGGGCACGGTGCCCGACCGGCGGGGCGCCTGGGCCCGCCCGCACCGGGACCGGCCGAGGGGAAGGATGCGTTTACGCGCAGCGACGTCGGCCGTGCCACTCGAGCGTGCGATGCGCGGACATCCGCACGAACCTTCCTGCGGAGAGGGCCGAATAGCGCGGAGGGGCTGCGTGGCAGCCACCGCCGGGCGAGACTGGGCCCATGACGTCAACCGAGAACCGTCCCGCCGTCCGTACCGAGCGCCGGGACCACGTCCTACTCGTCACCCTCGACCGCCCGGAGGCCCGCAACGCCGTCAACGGCGAGGTCAGCACGCTGCTGGGCAACGCGCTGCACGAGGCGGACACCGATCCCGAGATCCGGGTCGTGGTGATCACCGGCGCGGGAGAGCGGTCGTTCTGTGCGGGCGCCGACCTCAAGGCCATCTCCCGGGGTGAGGACATCTTCCCGGTCGAGAACCGGTGGTGGGGATTCGCGGGGATGATGCAGCAGTACGTCTCGGTCCCCGTGATCGGCGCGGTCAACGGCACCGCACTGGGTGGGGGCTGCGAGATCGCCCTGGCCTGCGACCTCGTGGTGGCCGCCGACCACGCGGTGTTCGGTCTGCCGGAGGTGCGGCGTGGGCTCATCGCCGCCGCCGGTGGCGCGTTCCGGCTGCCGGCCCAGCTGCCCCACCGGGTGGCCATGGAGATGATGCTCACCGGCGAGCCGATCACCGCCGGGCGGGCGCTCGACCTGCACCTGATCAACCACGTCGTCCCGGCCGACCGGCTGCTCGACACCGCGCTCGAGCTCGCCGGGACCATCGCCGCCAACGCGCCGCTGGCGGTCCAGGGGACCAAGCGGGTCGCGCTCGGTATCACCGACGGCGGGCGTCCGGCGGAGGTCGACCAGTGGAAGGTCAATGACACGGAGATGATCACCGTCATGACCTCCGAGGACGCGGCGGAGGGCCCGAGGGCGTTCGCGGAGAAGCGTGCCCCGGTATGGAAGGCGCGCTGAACCCGGATCCGATGAGACCCATCCCACAATCCGACCGGATGTGAACTCCGCCCCCCCGGCCCTACACTTCCTTTATGGAAGCAGTGTTGAGGTCGATGGTCGTCGAAGAGGACCTGCACGTCCTCGACACCGCGAGCAGGGAGTTGACGCCCCGGGCGGCGGAGCTGCTGGCCCTGCGGGGTGGAGGTGGCGCGGGAGAGGAACTGCGCAACTGCGTCATCCGCGCCGCGACCGCCCCTGCCGGGTCCGCGACGGAGCTGCGGTCGGCCCTCCGCGCGGAGCGGGCGGGGCTCAACGGGGCGGGGGCCGAGCTCGGGCTGGCGGTGGTCGCCGCCGGGGCCGTCCCGCTCGTGCCCCCCGGGTCCGCCCTCGTCGACGAGACGCCGAGGACTCGTCGACTCCTGGCCGACTACGAGTACCTGGCCCGGGATCAGATCTACTGTGGCGTCCGGATCCGGGTGGAGGCCCATGGCGCAGACGAGGCGGTCGCGGTGTCCTGCCGGATCGCTCCGTACCTGCCGGTGTTCCTCGCGCTCACGGCGAGCTCGCCCTTCCTGAGGGACGGGTCGGACTCCGGCTACGCGAGTTGCCGCTCGGTGGCGGCCTCGCAGTGGCCCACGGCGGCGCCCGTGGCGGGCGTGTGCTCGGCCGCCGAGTACGACGAGCTGGTGGCCGACCTCGTGGCCAGCGGGGTGGTCGTCGATGCGTCGATGGTGGACTTCGGTGTGCAGCCCGGGGCCGACCGGCGGTCCGTGGAGCTGCAGGTGGGCGACGCCTGTCCCTCCGCCGACGCCACCGTTCTGGCCGCCGCCCTGTTCCGGGCCCTCGTCGAACGCGAGGCGACCGCCGTCGCCGACGGCGCCGGGTCGGCGGCCCCCGCCGAGACGAGGCTGCGGGCAGCCCTGTGGCGCGCGGCCCGGTCGGGCCTCGAGGGTGATCTCGTGGACCCCGTCACCTTCCGGGCCCGGCCCGCCACCGACGTCGTCTCGGATCTGGTGGAGTCCCTGACCGGCGAGTTGAGCCGCTCGGGCGACCTCGACACCGTGCGCACCCTCCTCGACAACGCGCTCTACAACGGCAGCAGTGCGTTCCGGCAGCGCCAGGCCCTCCGTCGGCGGGGACACCCCCACGACGTGGTCGACCTGCTCGCGGCGGAGACCGCCGGGATCAGCGGTCCCCGGTCGGCGGTCCCCGACGCCCACTCCCGACTGTTCGGCGTCTACGAACCGATCGAGGGCCTCGACGCCGACCCGAGCTGGGACGAGGCGGTCGAGGAGGGGGGTGCCCCCCGTGAGGCCTACGCTCCCGTGATGTCGGCCCTGGACCGGGCGGGCACCGTGCGGCTCCGGTCGCGACAGGTGACGGCGGAGAAGGAGGCCTCGGTGGCCGGGGTGACGTTCCGGGTCACCGGACAGGAGCGGCCCCAGGCGTTCCCCATGGACTTCGTACCCCGCATCATCTCGCCCGAAGTGTGGCGGGTGCTGGCCGCCGGCACGGAGCAGCGCGCCCGCGCCCTGGACGCCTTCCTCGACGACATCTACGGCCAGCGCGAGTTCGTGCGCGCGGGGCACATGACGCCCGAGTCCCTGGACCGCGCCCCCGGTCACCGCAGCACGGGACGCGTACAGCGGCCGGGTCGGACGCGGGCGCACATCTGCGGGATCGACCTGGTGTGCGGGGACGACGGCACGTGGTTCGTGCTGGAGGACAACGTCCGGGTGCCCTCCGGGATCGCCTTCTCCCACGCCCTGCGACAGATGACCACCTCCCTGTTCGGCGACCTCACGGGCGGGTTCGATCTCCACGCGCCGGACGAGGCGTTCGGCATGATCCGCGAGACGCTCGAGGCGGCCGCCCCGCCGGCCGCCGGGGACGAGCCGCAGCTCGCGGTCGTCTCCTCCGGGTCGGCAGATTCGGCCTGGTTCGAGCACCGACTCATCGCGCAGCGCACCGGACTGCCGCTGGTCACGCCAGACCGGCTCACCTTCCGGGACGGGGTGCTGCACCATCGCGCGGGCCGCGACCTGCACCGGGTGGATGTCATGTACGCCCGGATAGACGAGGACATGCTCCTCAGCTCGCCGGGCGACGACGGCATCCCGCTGCGCGACGGGCTGCTGGACGCGCTCGGCGCCGGTCGGCTGACCATCGCCAACGCCCTCGGCAACGGGGTGGCCGACGACAAGGCCGTCTACGCCTCCGTCCCCGCCATGATCGACTTCTACCTGGGGGAGACCCCGATCCTCGAGCAGGTCCCCACCTACCTGTGTGCCGACCGGACGCAGCGGGACCTCGTGTTGGACCGCCTCGGCGAGCTGGTGGTCAAGCCGATCGACGGGTACGGCGGACTCGGGATCACCATCGGGCCGGAGTGCTCGGAGGCGGAGCTGGCCGCCCGCCGGGAGGACCTGCTCACCCGGCCGGAGGGGTTCATCGCCCAGGAGGTCGTGCCCCTGTCCACGTTGCCGACCTTCGACGGCACCCGGATGCAGCGCCGACACGTGGACCTCCGCGCGTTCGCCCACGTCCGACGCGAGGGGGGCAGGACCACCGCACACGCGGTCCCGGCCGGGCTCACCCGGGTCGCGCCGGCGGGATCGATGATCGTCAACTCCTCGCGGGGCGGCGGCGGCAAGGACACGTGGATCATGCGGTGACCCCCGCGCCGGGCCCGGAGAGCTGCTGCGGGTGCGGGCTCGCCCGGGTTCGCTTAGCGTGGGAATGATGACCGACGCACAGCGATGGATCAGAGTCGAAGAGGAACTCCACCTCGTCGACACGAGGACCCGGCGACCGGTTCGGCGGGCAACGGAGGTGCTCGCCGCTCTCGGCGACACCGGGCAACGGGGACAGGAGGGCCACGTCCGGCCGGAGCAACACGGCGCGATCGTGGTCGCGGACGCGGGCGCCCACACCGGGCTCGGCGAGCTCGGGGACACCCTCCGCCGCAACCGGACCCGCCTGGCGGAGGCCGCCAACGGACTGCGGACCGGGGTGGTCGCGGCAGGGTCGCTGGCCTCGCCCGGCGTGGAGTTCGACCCCGCCCCGCAGGACCCCCACCCCGCGCCGGGCCGCGAGTCGCAGACCCGCGCCTCGGCCGGCTTCCGGGTGGTGGTCGAGACCGCCGACGCCGACGAGGCCCAGTACGCGGCCCGACGGGTCGCCGCCCTCGCGCCGGTGCTGCTGGCACTGTCGGCGAGTTCCCCCTACTGGGCCGACGGCACCGATTCCGGGTACGCCTCCACCCGCTACTTCGAGAGCCAGTGGTCGCCCGCACACCTGCCCGCCTATGCCGCCGACACCGCCGACGAGGCGCTCGCCTGCGAGGACGAGATCGTCGCCACCGGCGTGGTCGCGGGACGGGAGGGGATCGCGGTCGACGTCCGCCCCGCCCGGGACGGGGACGGGATCGAACTCGTGGCCTGCGATTCCTGCAGCACGATCGACACCCTCGTCGTCGTCGCCGCCCTGTTCCGCGCGGCGGTCGACCGCGTCCTCGCCGAACGGGACGCCGGTCAGGACTCCGGATCCGGTGGGTGGGACGGACCCTCCGACGCCGTGCTGGCCGCGGCGTTCTGGCGCGCCGCACGCTCCGGACTCGAGGGGGACCTCGTGGACGTGGCGACCGGGCGCCCCCGCCCCGCCACCGAGGTGCTCACCGGACTGGTCGACGACCACGTCGACCACCTCCGGGCCGGAGGCGAACTCGACCTGGTGCTGAACCTGCTCGACGGGGTCCGCGGTTCCGCGACCTCGGCCACCCGCCAACGCGCGGCGCACCGCCGACGGGGACGCCGCAGCGACGTGATCGCCGTCCTGCTGGCCGAGACCGTCGAGCGGATCCGCCCCCGGGACACCGCCGACGACCGCGGGATGCGACACATGCTCGCCTCCTACTCGCCGCTCGGGGAGGCGGTCACCGAGGAGGTGCACGACGAGGCCATCTCCGAGGACGGCACCCCGCGGCCCGAGTACGTGGACCTGCTCAAGTCCGTGTCCGACATGGGCCCCGAGGTCCTGTGCGAGCGTAAGGAGCAGGTGGACGACACGCTGCGCTCCATGGGCATCACGCTCAAGGTGTACGGCAAGGACGAGCCGCAGGTCTTCCCGCTGGACTCCGTCCCGCGGATCGTCCCGGCTGACCAATGGGCGCGGATCTCTGCGGGCATCGAGCAGCGGGCGCGCGCGATGGAGATGTTCCTGCGCGACATCTACGGGGCGGGCGAGATCAGCCGGGCCGGCGTGGTCCCCGCCGAGGCGCTCCAGCGCGCACCGGGGTTCCGTCCCACCGGACGCGCGGTGCCCGAGGGCGTCCTCCACGCCCCGGTGTGTGGCGTGGACCTGGTCTCCACGGCGCCGGGCGAGTGGATCGTGCTCGAGGACAACCTGCGGATGCCCGGGGGGATGGCGATGGCGGTCGCACTGCGCGACCGGATCGCCGAGGGTTTCCCCGAGTTCGGTGCGCGGTCGGAGGTCCACGACCCCCGCGAGGCGCTGGCGATGCTGACCGACACCCTGCGGGCGGCCGCGCCCGAGGGGGTCGACGATCCCGCCATCGGCGTGGTGGTCGCCGAGGACGAACTCGAGGCGTACGACCTCAAGAGTGTCACGGAGGCGGTCGGTGGCACCCTGGTGACGCCCTCGGACCTGGTGTGCGAGGACTCCGCCCTGTGGCGGGTCGAGGGCGGGGAGCGGCAGAAGATCGACGTGCTCTACGTCCGTATGGACGAGGAGATGCTCCTGTCCTCTACGGGCGCAGATGGCACCGCGCTGCGCAGTGGGCTTCTGAACGCGATGGCGGAGCACGGCGTCGCCGTGGTCAACGCGCCCGGCAACGGTGCCGCCGACGACAAGGCGATCTACGCCATGGTCCCCAAGATCATCGACTTCTACCTGGGCGAGAAGCCTCTCATCGGCCAGGTCGACACGTACCTGTGCGCCGACCCGGACCAGCGTCGACAGGTCCTCGACCGGCTCGGCGAGCTGGTCGTCAAGCCGATCGACGGCTACGGCGGGTCCGACATCACCGTGGGCCCGGAATGCTCGCCCCGGGAGCTCGACGAGCGTCGGGACGAGCTGCGCCGCCACGGGGACCGGTTCGTCGCGCAAGAGGTGCAGTCGCTGTCCACCCTGCCGACGTTCGACGGCCGCGAACTGCAGCGTCGCCACGTGGACATGCGGGCGTTCGTCATGTTGCGGCACGGTGAGGGGGGAGAGATCGCCGCCACGGCCCCGCCTGTCGCACTGACGCGCGTGGCCCCGGCGGGCACCATGGTCGTCAACGCCTCGAGCGGAGGCGGCGGAAAGGACACCTGGATTCACCGTGCCTGACACCACCGAGGTCGACGTCGAGGTCACCGAGGAGGCCGAGTCCCGCGACGTCGCGGGACCACCCGACGACGCCGCCGGGGGGGCCACCCAGATCCGCCACACCACGTCCCCCAACCTGTCGCCCGACGGGTCGATGTTGGCGTGTGTGGTCACCGAGCGCACCGGCTACCCGCGCGCCGTGCAGCGGCCGTTGGGGCCGGGTGGGCTGGACGGGGCCGGGCCGGAGCGCGACGTCGTGCTGCCCGTCGACGGCCCCGTGCGCCGCGTGGCCTACTCGCCCAACGGCAGGTGGCTCGCCTGCGAGGTCGCCCCGGACGGCGGCGAGCGCGAACGGATCTGGCTGGTCACCACCGACCCCGACGATCACGACGTCTACCCCGTCGACACCGTGGGCGACGCCACCGTCCAGATCGTCGGCTGGGACGGCGACCTGCTCGCGGTGACGGCGTTCGACTCCGAGGGCCTGGCCGAGGGCCGCCTCGTGGACCCCGAGACCGGGGAGCACACCGTCGTCGATCGACGGATGGGCGGTGCACTGGTCCACGCGTGGGACGGAGCCGCGCTGTTCCGGGTGGGTGCCCGCGGTAACCGCGAGTTGCTGCGCATCGTCCCCGACGGCCGGTGGTGGCCACTGCTACCCGTCGACACCGGCTCCACCACGGACGCCGGGGTCATCCTCGACGCGGGGGACGACGACCGTCCCATGCGGATGGTCGTCCGCAGCGACCATTCGGCGGACCGGATGGGCCTGCTCGCGGTCGAGGCGGACGAGGACTCCACCGAGTCCTGGCCGGTGGCGTTCCGCACCGACGCCGATCTCGACCGCGTCGAGGTGAGCCTGGACCGCTCGACCGCGGTGCTGCTGTGGAACGTGCGCGGTGGTCTGTCGGAGATCGAGGTCCTCGACCTACGGCCGGAGCGCCCCCGCGTGATCGTTCGGCCACCGCTGCCCGAGGTCGTGGCGACCTCACCCACGCTCACCGCAGACGGCCGGTTGCTCGCGCTCACCATCGAGAGCCTCGACCAGCCGCCGCGCGTGGTGATGTACGACGTGGACAACCGCAGGTGGACCGGGCGGCCGCCCGAGCAACCCGACCCCGCGCCGACGTTGGTCGAGTTCACCGCCCGTGACGGGCTCCAGCTCAGCGGCTGGCTCTACCGTCCCGACATCGGCGACGAACCGGGCCCGACCGTGGTCCACCTCCACGGCGGTCCCGAGGGGCAGTCGCGCCCCGGGTACAACGACATCGCCCGCCGCTACCTCGACATCGGCGTGAACTACTTCCTGCCCAACGTGCGCGGCTCCACCGGCTCGGGGCGTTTCTTCAGTCACGCCGACGACCGCTACGGTCGCTTCTCCGGCATCGACGATGTCGAGGACGCGTTGCTGCACCTGATCGACGAGGGCATCGCCGATCCAGGCCGGGCGGTGGTCTCGGGCCGGTCCTACGGCGGCTACCTGGTCAACGCCACCCTGGTCCGCCACCCCGGCAGGTGGCGAGGCGGAATCGCCGCGTGCGGGATGAGCGACCTGCAGACCTTCTACCGCACCACCGAGCCGTGGATCGCCGCGGCCGCCTACCCCAAGTACGGCAACCCGCTCCAGGAACGTGAGCTACTGCGGGAGGTCTCGCCCCTACGGCGGTACCACCACGTGGACGTCCCGATGCTCTTCGTCCACGGCGCGCACGACACCAATGTGCCGCTCAGCGAGACCGATCAGGCCGTGGAGTTCCTGCGCCGGCGCGGCGTACCGGTGGACGTCCTGCTGTTCGAGGACGAAGGTCATGAATTCGTGAAATTGGCCAACCGGCAGCGTCTCGGCGACCGGGTGGTCCAGTTCTGCCAGGAGGTGTTCGATGTTCGGACGCAAGAAGAATGAGACCCCCGACCCGACCGGGTTCGAGGGCCGGCTCGTCGGGTGGCGGCGGCACATCCACGCCCACCCCGAGCTGTCCTACGAGGAGCGGGAGACGACCGAGTACATCGAGGGCGAGCTCCGCTCGATGGGGCTCAAGCCCGAGCGGTTCGAGGTGGGCACCGGGCTGTGGTGCGACATCGCGGCCGCCGACGGGGCCACGTCGACCGACGTGGTGGCGCTGCGCGCGGACATCGACGCGCTGGCCATGAGCGAGGAGTCCGGCGAGTCCTTCTCCTCCGAGGTCGAGGGCGTCAGCCACTCCTGCGGGCACGACGGCCACACGGCGATGCTGCTGGGCGCCGCCGAGATGCTGGTCGCCGACCCGCCGCCCCGCCCGGTGCGCCTGATTTTCCAGCCGGCCGAGGAGACGATGCCCGGCGGTGCCAAGGACTGCGTCGAGGAGGGCGTGGTCAAGGGCGTCGACCGCATCCTCGCGCTGCACTGCGACCCGCACCGCCCGGTCGGCGAGGTGGGCGTGACCGGCGGGGCCATCACCTCGTCCAACGCCAAGATCGGCATCACCGTCCACTCGGACGGCGGGCACACCGCGCGTCCGCACGAGACCCAGGACACCGTCTTCACCCTCGCCCAGATCGTCACGGGCGTCACGGGCGTGATCGACCGGCGGATCGACCCGCGGTCCGGCACCGTGCTCACGTGGGCCTCGTTCAAGGCCGGCGGGTCCGCGCCCAACGTCATCCCCGACTCGGGCGAGATCTGGGGCACGCTGCGCAGTGCGGACCGGGATGTGTGGGCGACCGTCGAGCCGCTGGTCCGCGAGACGGTCGAGCGGATCGGTGCCCTGTACGGGGCGCGCACTGAGGTCGAGTACATCCAGGGTGTGCCGCCCGTGGTGAACGACGACGAGTGCGCCGACCTCGCGGCGAAGGCCGTCGAATCGGTACTCGGAACCGACGGGGTGGGCACCGCCGACCAGTCCAGCGGCGGCGAGGACTTCGCCTGGTACACCGAGGAGATCCCCGGCGTCTACCTGCGGTTGGGGGTGTGGGACGGCGAGTCCGAGGAGACGGATCTCCACCATCCGGGCTTCGTGCTGGACGAGCGGGCGCTGGCCCACGGTGCCCGCATCTTCGACGCGTTCGCCCGCCTCGACCGCCCCGCCTGAGCTGGCGGGGCGGATCCCGGCCGCGCGCGCTCACTCTCCCGCCCTCGTGCGCTCACCCTCCCGCCTTTGGGCGCTCACTCTCCCGCCGAGCAGAGGATTTCGCCGGTATCGCCCGAGAGCGGGTGTGCGAAACCCTCTGCTCGGCGAGGCGCGGGGAAACCGGCCCCGTCAGCGCACGGTGATCGCCGCGTCTCCGGCGGGGACGAGTTCGCCGATCACGGTGCCCCCCGGGATCTCCCCGGCCACGAGCAGCCCGCCGGAGGTCTGGGCGTCGGCGAGCAGGAGCAGCTCGTCCTCGTCCACGTCGGCCGCGAGGTGCGGACGTACCCAGTCGAGGTTGCGGCGCGTCCCGCCGCTGACGTATCCGTCGGCGAGCGCCTGACGGGCGCCCTCGAGGTAGGGCACCGCGGCGGGGTCGATCACGGCCGAGACGCCGCTGGCCCGGGCCATCTTGTACAGGTGGCCGAGCAGGCCGAACCCGGTGACGTCCGTGGCGCACTCGACCCCGGCGGCCAGGGCGTCCCGGGAGGCGACGTCGTTGAGGGTGGTCATCGTCTCGATCGCCTCGCGGCTCACCTCCCCGGTGTTCTTGTGCCGACAGTTGAGCATCCCGATCCCCAGCGGCTTGGTGAGCGACAGCGGCATCCCGGCCCGGCCCGCGTCATTGCGCAGCAGCCGGTCCGGGTCCGCCAGCCCGGTGACGGCCATGCCGTACTTGGGCTCGGGGTCGTCGACGCTGTGCCCGCCGGCCACGTGGCATCCGGCGGCGCCGGCCACCTCCTGGGCGCCACGCAGCACCTCTCCGGCCATCTCGTACGGCAGGACGTCCATCGGCCAGCACAGCAGGTTGATCGCCATGATCGGCGTCCCGCCCATCGCGTAGACGTCGGACAGCGCGTTGGCCGCGGCGATGCGCCCCCAGTCGTACGGGTCGTCGACGACGGGGGTGAAGAAGTCGGCGGTGCTGATGACGGCCCGGCCACCGGTGATCCGCACCGCCGCCGCGTCGTCGCCGTCGTCGAGGCCCACGATGAGTTCCGCGGCCGGATCGCGGACCGGGGCCCCGACGAGTCCGGAGACGACGTTCTCCAGCGCGCCGGGCGGGATCTTGCAGGCGCAACCGCCACCGTGGGCGTACGAGGTCAACCGGGCGGGGGACGAAGTGGTGTCGGTGGCCATGCCCCGACCCTAGCCACGCGAGCGGCCGGGCGGGTGACCACGAGAGCGGCCGGGCGGGTGACCACGAGAGCGGCTGGTGGGCACCCACGCGCGAGGATCACCGGGCGCGTCCGGCGACGAACGCCTACCCTCGTGGTGGCAGGGAGGCGTCCGGGCACCTGGTGGTCCCCGCGGTCTTCAAAACCGACGTGGCCGAGTATCTCGGTCAGGCGGGTTCGATTCCCGTCCGCCTCCGCCACAACCGTCCGTAAGGGGAGCGACGATCGCCGAGCAGCCGCCCGCGGGGCCCACGCGGACCGCCGCCGACGATCCACGCTCGGTGCCGCCCCGGCCCGCTTCCGACGATCCACGCCGACGCATCCCGTCCACCGACGTCCTGCTCCGCGATCCCCGGCTCGCCGCCGCCGTCGCCGACCTGGGCCGCGAGTTGGTCAAGACAGAGATCCGGCGCGCGCAGCAGCGGGCCCGCTCGGGCGACCTCGACCCGGCGAGCATCGTCGACGCCGTCGTCGCGGCCCTGCCCACCGCCGCGGTGACCCTGACCCGGGTCCTCAACGCCAGCGGCGTGCTGCTGCACACCAACCTCGGCCGCGCGCCGCTGTCCGATGCCGCGGTGCGGGCACTCGCCGAGGCGGCGGGGACCAACGACGTGGAGCTGGATCTGGCGACGGGACGCCGCGGCAGGCGGGGCCGCGGGGCGCTGGACGCCCTGCGCGCGGCGGTCCCGACGGCCGGTGACGTGCACGTGGTGAACAACGGCGCGGCCGCCCTCGCGCTGGCCGTGACGGCGCTGGGCGGCCCGGGCCGCACGGTCGTCATCGCGCGCGGCGAGATGGTCGAGATCGGCGACGGCTTCCGTCTGCCCGAGCTGCTCGAGTCCACGGGCACGCGCCTGCGGGAGGTCGGTACGACTAACCGCGTCAACGCCGAGGACTACGCCCGCGCCATCGACGACACCACCGCGTTCGTCCTCAAGGTGCACCCGTCGAACTTTGTGGTGAGCGGCTTCACCTCGTCCGTCCCGCCCGCCGATCTCCGCGGTCTCGGCGTGCCGCTGGTCGTCGACATCGGCTCGGGCCTGCTCACGCCCCATCCCGCGCTCCCCGACGAGCCGGACATGACGACCACGCTCGCCGCGGGTGCGGACCTCGTCACCTCGAGCGGCGACAAGCTGCTCGGCGGCCCGCAGGCCGGGGTCCTGGCGGGCGACGCCGAGCTCGTCCACCGCCTGCGGCGCCACCCGCTCGCCCGCGCGCTGCGGGTCGACAAGCTCACCCTCGCGGCGCTTGAGGCGACGTTGCGGGGGCCTCGCCCGCCCGTCGTGGCGGGGCTCGAGGCGGACCCCGTCGAGCTCATGTCGCGCGCCGAGCGCATCGCCGGCCGTCTGCACGACGCGGGGGTGGACGCGCGGGCCGTGCGGTCGGTCGCGGCCGTCGGCGGCGGCGGTGCACCGGGCGTCGAGCTCCCCAGCGCCGCGGTGTCCCTGCCGGACTCCTTCGCCGACGCGCTGCGCGCCGGCCGCCCCGCCGTCCTGGGGCGGGTCGCCGCAGGCCGGTGCCTCCTGGATCTGCGGGCGTTGCCTCCGGGTGACGACGACGAGCTCGCGACGCTCGTGCTCCGCGT
Source organism: Dietzia cinnamea NBRC 102147 (assembly GCF_001571065.1). GTDB lineage: Bacteria > Actinomycetota > Actinomycetes > Mycobacteriales > Mycobacteriaceae > Dietzia > Dietzia cinnamea. The sequence continues at coordinate 1,075 of NZ_BCSW01000010.1, read as the reverse complement.
GGGGGCGCTCGCCTGATGTTCGTCGTGGCCACCGCCGGGCACGTCGATCACGGCAAGTCGACGCTCGTCCGCGCGCTGACGGGCGAGGAGCCCGACCGGTGGGACGAGGAACGGCGCCGCGGACTGACGATCGACCTCGGCTACGCCTCCACCACCCTCGAGGACGGCCGGACCGTCGCGTTCGTCGACGTGCCCGGGCACCGGCGGTTCGTCCCGAACATGCTCGCCGGAGTGGGGCCGGTGCCGGCGGTGATGTTCGTCGTGGCGGCCGACGACGGCTGGATGCCGCAGTCCGCCGAGCACCTCGACGCCCTCGCGGCCCTGCGGGTGCGGCACGGGATCCTGGTGATCACCCGCAGTGACCTGCTGGAGCCGGAGCTCGCATTGGCGGAGGCCCGCGAGGCGCTCGCCGGGACCCCGCTCGCCGACATCCCGGCCGTGTGCGTCTCCGCGGTCACCGGCGAGGGCATGGACCGACTGCGCGCCGAGCTGGCCGAGCTCGGCTCGCTCTTGCCCCGGCCCGACCCCGATGCCGACGTGCGCCTGTGGGTGGACCGCTCGTTCACGATCGGCGGCGCCGGCACGGTCGTCACCGGGACCTTGCCCGCCGGCACGATCCGCGTGGGCGACTCGCTCGAACTCGGTCCGTCGGGCCAGCGCGTCACCGTGCGTGGCCTGCAGTCGCTCGGGCACACGCGGGACGAGGTGACCGCGGTGGCGCGGGTGGCCGTGAACCTCCGCGGGGTCGCCGCCGACGACGTCCCGCGGGGCAGCACCCTGGTCGCGCCGGGCCGCTGGCGGGCGGTCGACACGGTCGACGTGCGGGTCGACGGGCGGACCGACGCGCTGCCCGAGCAGATCATGGTGCATCTCGGCTCCGCGGCGGTGGCCGCCCGCGTCCGGCCCCTCGACGAGCGCCACGCGCGGCTGGCGATCTCCGCGCCGCTGCCGATGCGGATCGGGGACCGCCTGATCCTGCGCGAACCGGGCGCGGACCGGATCCCCTCGGGTGCCGTCGTCCTCGATCCCGCGCCGCCGGAACTGCGTCGCCGCGGCGCCGCCCGCCGGCGGGCGG